>NZ_JAUYFA010000085.1 GCF_030691135.1 Phreatobacter sp. | reverse complement strand
TCTTGGTGCGGCCGTGGCTGAAGCTCTGGCGAACCATGCTCTGTTCGTTACCGGCGGGCTTCTTCAGGCTGAGGGTCTTCCCCGTCAGGCTGAGGGTCTTGTCGCCGGAGGTCTTCTCATCGGTCATTCGGTTCTGGTCCTGCACCAGGCAGCTGCGTCCTGGAAATTCGGTGTTTCGGCTCGTTGACGGCAGCCGAAGGTTGCCCTCCGGTCACGTCACCAGTGCGGTAAACCTCGAGGGCCGTGCAGCGCGCGAGTGCATTTTCGCTCGGCCCGCCTGCGAGCAGCGCAGCATGTATCACATTCATGCGCCCCAATGCCAAATCCAATTGCAGCGAGGTGAACGTCGTCACCCGCGGCAAGGTGTCGGGCTCGTCGCCGAAGATGCGACGCAGGACCTGGCCGAGCTTGCGAACGCCATCGTCGCTGGCATCCGAGGCGTGAATAAGGCCTGCGGCGGTGTCGCCGGCCAGCGCCGCCTCCACCTTGGAGAAACCGGCGACCACGGCGCCGGCCTTGTTGGCGAGCGACAGCGAGGCGAGCGCCTGAGCCTCGAGGAGCTGATCCACCAGGGCCGGCAGATCGGCCGGTCCCGCCACCTGGGTCTTGAAGGCGCGGGCGAAGAGCTTGCGTCTGACCGCCTCGCCGACGGCGGCGCGGGTGGCCGTCACCCAGGCACCGCGTCCCGGCAGGCGGGCCTTGAGGTCGGGGACGACCATGTCGTCGGGGCCGAGGACGAAGCGGATGAGGCCGTCCGGCGGGCCGGCGCGGCGGTTGACGATGCACGTGCGCTCACTGCCGGCGCGCCCCGTGAGGGGCCCGCCGTCCAGCGTCGGCTCAGGCGCGTCGTTCTCCACCGCGATGACCACTCCCACCCATCTCCCCGGCTCAGGCTTCGGCTTCGACTTCGGCCGTCTCGACCTCGACCTCGGCAACCTCGGGCGCCTCGATCCAGCCGGCCTTGACGCGGGCCTGCATGATCATGGCCTCGGCATCGTCCTTGGTGAGCTCGAAGCCGTCGAGGAAGCCGGCATTCTTCACCGACTGTCCGTCCTTGCGTTCGGTCCAGCCGACGATGTCGTCGGGCACGCAGCCGGCGAAGTCCTCGAGCGACTTCACGTCGTTCTCGCCGAGCTTGACCATCATGGCGGTGGTCAGGCCGTCGACCTGGCGCAGGTCGTCGGCGACGCCGAGTTCCTTGCGCTTGGTGTCGTGCTCGGCCTCGATGCGGGCGATGGTGTCGAGAGCGCGGCGCTGCAGTTCCTGCGCGGTATCCTCGTCGAAGCCCTCGATGGAGGCGAGGTCGGAGATTTCGACATAGGCGACCTCCTCGACGGAGCGGAAGCCCTCGGAGGTGAGGAGCTGGCCGACCACCTCGTCGACGTCCAGGGCGCCCATGAACAGCTTGGTGCGGACCTCGAACTCGGCCTGGCGGCGCTCGCTCTCCTCGGCCTCGGTGAGGATGTCGATGTCCCAGCCGGTGAGCTGCGAGGCGAGACGGACGTTCTGGCCGCGGCGGCCGATGGCCAGCGAGAGCTGCGGATCGGGCACCACGACCTCGATGCGCTCGCGGTCCTCGTCGAGCACGACCTTGGCCACCTCTGCCGGGGCGAGGGCGTTGACCACGAAGGTGGCGATATCAGGGTTCCATGGGATGATGTCGACCTTCTCGCCCTGCAGTTCGGCCACCACCGCCTGGACACGCGAGCCACGCATGCCGACGCAGGCGCCGACGGGGTCGATGGAGGAATCGCGCGAGACGACGGCGATCTTGGCGCGCGAACCGGGATCGCGGGCCACCGCCTTGATCTCGACGATGCCGTCATAGATCTCCGGGACTTCCTGGCCGAAGAGCTTGGCCATGAACTGGGGATGGGTGCGGGACAGGAAGATCTGCGGTCCGCGCTGCTCGCGGCGGACGTCGAAGAGATAGGCGCGGACGCGGTCACCGTTGCGGAACATCTCGCGCGGGATCAGTTCGTCGCGGCGGATGATCGCCTCACCGCGGCCGAGATCGACGACGACATTGCCGTATTCGACGCGCTTGACCAGGCCGGAGACGATCTCGCCGACGCGATCCTTGTACTCGTCGAACTGGCGGTCCCGCTCGGCCTCGCGGACCTTCTGGACGATGACCTGCTTGGCCGACTGCGCGGCGATGCGGCCGAAGTCGAAGGGCGGCAGCGTCTCGGCGATCCAGTCGCCGGGCTGGGCGGCGGGATTCTTGCGGCGGGCTTCCTCGGTGGCGATCTGGGTCGCGACGTTGTCGATCTCGTCGACCACCTGCAGCAGGCGGGACAGGCGGATCTCACCCGACTTCGCATTGATCTCGGCGCGCACCTCGGTCTCCTGACCGTAGCGCGAGCGGGCCGCCTTCTGGATCGCGTCCTCCATGGCTTCGAGGACGATCTGGCGATCGATCTGCTTCTCGCGTGCCACCGCATCTGCGATCTGCAGCAATTCCAGTCGGTTTGCCGAGACGGCCATTGTTCATTCCCCTCTAGCGGGATGGTTTGGGTTTGGCATAACGGCCCGGGCCCTTGGGCTTGGGACCGCGCGAATAGGGCGTACCGGGCGAAGGCTTCTTCTTCGGCGCCGGGTCGGCGCGGACCGGGCGCGGCGTGCCGGGACGGACGATGACGAGGTCGGTGTCGTCGGCCGCCGCTTCCGTGGCGTCTTCGGCCGTCTCGCCGTCCTCGTCGAACTCCGCGTCCTCGTCGTCATCGTCGGGGGCGCGGCCGGCGGCCTTGGCCCGGCGCAGGGCCTCGCGGATGAGGTCGTCAGTGAGGACGAGGCGCGCCTCGCCGATCTCCTCGATGGGGAGGAGAATCTCGGCGGGCTCGTCGCCCTTGATGTCGGTGCGCCTGATGCGGGCACCGGTGCCCTCGGCGCCGAGCACGAAGCCGCGGAAGCGCTTGCGGCCGGCCTGCGCCACCGCCATCTCGATCTTCGCCTCGTAGCCGGCCCAGCGCGCGAAGTCGCCGACGCGGACGAGCGGCCGGTCGATGCCCGGCGAGGAGATCTCGAGATTATAGGCGGCGACGATCGGATCCTCGACGTCGAGGACCGGCGAAAGAGCCCGGCTGGTCGCCTCGCAATCAGCGATGGTGAACGTGCCGTCGGGCCGCTCGGCCATGATCTGCAGCGTCGAGCCGCCGGCCTGCGAGCCGGAGATGCGCACGCGCACCAGCCGGTAACCGAGGCCCTCCAGCACCGGCCCGGCGATGGCGGCGACGCGGGCGGCGACGCCGGTCTCGACAATCAGACGCGGATCGGCTTCGGCCGCGACGGGTCCCGGCACGGGCAGATCATCGGTGATGCGCGGCTCTTCCGCAGACAATCGAAACTCCGAAAAGTGGTCCCGACGGCGGCGGAAACAAAAAGAGCGGGTCCCCGCAGGAACCCACTCTCACGATAGCCATCGATGAGGGTGTATGAATGACCGAAGTCGGCAGAACTCATACGCCCGGCGCGACCGAAGCGCAAGAGGGCCGCGGGCGTCGCCGCCCGACGGCCCCACCCATCCTACTGGTCGTCCTCGTCGTCGGCGGCGTCGCCGATGAGGTCGCTGACGTCGCCGTCGTCCTCATCCTCGTCCTCGGCGAGAAAGGTGTCGTCGTCATCGGCGGCATCCTCGACGTCGACGTCCACGTCGTCGTCGACGGTGGCCGCCTTGGCCGTGGACGCCTCTTCCTCATCCGCCTCTTCGAGGCTGACCAGTTCGGCGTCCGGAACCTCGAGCTCGGCATCTTCCTCGTTGACCTGAGGCACCACTTTGGCTGCGGCTGCCGCCGCGCCGCGGCGCGTGGGCTCGAAAATGACACGCTGCAGCACCTCGCCCGTGTAGGGCGAGACGATGGGATCGCGGTTCATATCGTAGAACTTCTTGCCGGTCGTGGGGCAGATGCGCTTCACGCCGAGTTCGGGTCTCGCCACAGCGGACTCCCTGAATAGATCGCACTTCGTTTGAAGGGGGGTCAGTTGGACGCAGAGACCCGGCTTGTCAAGTGGCTTGCGGCGCGGGATAGAGCGCGGGATCGGTTTTTCGAACGGACGGGACCTTCGAACCTTGAGCGCCTCGCAGACCAAGACCCCGCTGACCGCCCGCCGTGGCGCTGCTCTGACAGGCAGCCTGACCGTGCCTGGCGACAAGTCCATTTCCCACCGCGCCCTGATGTTCGGGCTGCTGACGGTCGGCCAGACGCGGATATCCGGCCTGCTCGAAGGCGAGGACGTCATCAACACCGCCAAGGTGTGCCGCCAGCTCGGCGCGACGGTGGAGCGCACCGGGCCGGGCGCCTGGCGGGTCGACGGCGTCGGCGTCGGCGGGCTGAAGCAGCCGACAGAGCCGCTCGACTTCGGCAATTCGGGCACCGGGTGCCGGCTGATGATGGGCGTCGTCGGCTGCCATCCGATCCGCGCGACGTTCGACGGCGACGCCTCGCTGCGCAAGCGGCCAATGCGGCGCGCCCTCGACCCGCTCGAACTGTTCGGCGTGACGGTGGTCGCCCAGGGCGAGAGCGGACGCCTGCCGCTGACCATCGAGGGCCCGAAGGACGCCGTGCCGGTGACCTATGAATCACCGGTGGCCTCGGCGCAGGTGAAATCCGCCGTGCTCCTCGCCGGCCTCAACGCGCCGGGCATCACGACGGTGATCGAGAAGGAGGCGACGCGCGACCATACCGAGCGGATGCTGAGCCATTTCGGCGCCACCGTGACCGTGACGCCGCATGGCGAGCACGGACGGCGGATCGACCTCGTCGGCCGGCCCGAGCTGAAGCCGGCGCCGGTCGTGGTGCCGGCCGATCCATCCTCGGCGGCCTTTCCCATCGTCGCCGCGGCGATCGTTCCCGGCTCTGACGTGACCGTCACCGGCGTCATGATGAACCCGCTGCGCACCGGCCTGCTGACGACGCTGATCGAGATGGGCGCCGAGATCGAGGTGCTGAACCCGCGCGTCGAATCGGGCGAGGACATCGCCGACCTGCGCGTCCATGGGTCGCGCCTGACCGGCGTCGACGTCCCGGCGCACCGGGCGCCGGCGATGATCGACGAATATCCCATCCTCGCGGTGGCGGCGGCCTTCGCCAGCGGTCCGACGCGCATGCGCGGCCTGCACGAGTTGCGGGTGAAGGAATCCGATCGGCTCGCGGCGGTGGCGGCAGGCCTCGCCGCGGCGGGGGTCGACCATGTCATCGAGGGCGACGACCTCATCGTCGCCGGCAACGGCAAGGCCCCGGGGGGCGGCACGGTCGAGACCCACATGGATCACCGCATCGCCATGAGCTTCCTTGTCATGGGGCTCGCCACGGCCCAGCCGATGACGGTGGACGATACCGGCTTCATCGCCACCAGCTTCCCCGATTTCGTCGGCCTGATGCGCGGCCTCGGGGCGGATTTCTCGTGATCATCGCCATCGACGGACCGGCGGCCTCGGGCAAGGGCACACTCGCCCGGCGCATCGCCGCCCATTACGGCCTGCCGCATCTCGATACCGGCCTGCTCTATCGCGGCGTCGGCCAGATCATGCGCGACAGGGGCTTCCCGCTCGACAATGTCGAGATCGCCCAGGTCATCGCCGAGCATCTCGACCTCGCCGATCTCGACGCGGAGAGGCTCAGGACCCGCGAGGCGGGCGAGGCTGCCTCGGTCGTCGCCGCCCACGGGCCGGTGCGGCGGGCGCTCCTCGCCCTGCAGCACAGTTTCGCGACCCAGGCTGGCGGCGCCGTGCTCGACGGTCGCGACATCGGCACCGTGATCGCGCCGCAGGCCGAGGCCAAGCTCTTCGTCACGGCGAGCCCGGAGGAGCGCGCACGCCGGCGCTTCCGCGAGTTGGTGGGGCGCGGTGAATGCGCCGACACGGCGGAAGCGCTCGCCGCCGTCCTCGCCGACATCGCCCGTCGCGACGCACGCGATTCCGGCCGGGCCGACGCACCGCTCGCGGTCGCGGCCGACGCGGTGACGCTGGACACGACGCATCTCGACATCGAGGCGGCCTATGCGGCGGCGCTGGCCGCCGTCGAGGCCCGCCGGCGATGACGCCGTTCGGCGCCCGGGTCCGCGCCCTGCGCGAGGCGCGCGGCGCCACCCTCACCGCCATGGCGGAAGCGGTGGGCGTCTCGCCCGCCTATCTCTCGGCGCTGGAGCACGGCAAGCGCGGGCGTCCGAGCTGGTACCTGATCCAGCGCATCATCGCCTATTTCGGCATCATCTGGGACGAGGCGGAGGAACTGGCGAAGCTCGCCGAGATCTCCCATCCGCGCATCGTCATCGACACGTCGGGCCTCTCGCCGCAGGCGACCGAACTCGCCAACCTCTTGGCGCGGCGGGTGTCGCTGCTGTCGGACGAGGAGATCGGCGAGTTGCTCTTCGTGCTGAAGTCGAAGCTGCCGGGGCGCTAGTCCGCCCTCTCGCTCCGCCGCTCGGCGGCGCGCGTCGCCGGCTGGGGGGAGAGCACGGGCCGGAACAGCTCGACGGTGCGCTCGCGCCGCAGCGGGGCGGGCTTGTAGACCTGCTTCGTCGCTTCCACCAGATGGACGCCGGCGAAGGGCAGGTTCAAGGCCGAACCGGTGCGCTCCCAGGCGATGGCCGAGCCGAGGATGAGCGACCGCCGCACCGGCGGCACCCACAGGGCCTGGCTCCAGGCCACCGGCGTGAAGGACGACTGGCGCATCAGCTCGGTGAGCTGGCGAGCGGAATAGGGGCGCCCTTGCCCGAAGGGCGTAGTGTCGCGCTGGGCCCAGAGGCCGCGGCGGTTGGGCACCACCGCCAGCACCTTGCCGCCGGCAGCCAGCACCCGCCAGGCCTCGCGCAGCAGGGCCTGGACATCGTTCGAGACTTCCAGCGCATGGACGATGAGCAGCCGGTCGACGGCAGCATCGGCCAGCGGCAGCATGTCGTCCTCGACCAGGGCGGCACGCCCCGGCCGGGCCGTCGGCCAGGAGATGACGCCCTGGCGCGCCGGCATGAAGGCGAGGGAGCGGTCGGCCTCCTCGCGGAAGATGCCGAGATAGGGCGTGCAATAGCCGAGCCCCACCGTCAGCATTCCGCGCGCCGAGGGCCAGTGGGTGCGCACCGCGCGCGTCACCATGCGCCGCGCGACCATGCCGAGAGGCGAGGAATAAAAGGCGCGCAGGTCGATGACGTCAGACAAGGCGGGCTTTCCGCAAGGGCCAGGCGGCATGCCGGCCGGCCGGAGAATGGAATGGCCATCGGCCACAGGCAATGGCATAGAGCGGCCAGGGTGAACGGTTTCGACCGATCCCCCCTCGCTCCGGAGATGCCCATGGCCGCCGACGTTCATTTGTTCACCTGCCTCAGCGACAATTTCGGCGCGCTGATCCATGATCCGGCGACCGGCGCGACGGCCGCCATCGACGTGCCGGAGGCCGAACCGGTCCTCGCCGCGGCGAAGGCGAAGGGCTGGACGATCAGCCATATCCTCGTCACCCACCACCACCCGGACCATGTGCAGGGCATCGAGGCGGTGAAGGCGGCGACGGGGGCCCATGTCATCGCCAATGCCGCCGACGCCCACCGCATCCCGCTGGTCGACGAGACCGTCGCACCGGGCGGCAAGGCCCGTTTCGGCTCGCTCGAAGCCGACGTCATCGACACGCCCGGCCATACGGTCGGGCACATCGCCTATCATTTCGCGGCGGAGAAGATCCTGTTCTCCGGCGACACGCTGTTCTCGCTTGGGTGCGGCCGTCTGTTCGAGGGCACGCCGCAGCAGATGTGGGAGGCGCTGAAGGTGCTGCGCGCCCTGCCCGACGACACCGCCGTCTATTGCGGCCACGAGTATACCGGCTCGAACGCGACATTTGCCGTGACGGTCGACCCCGACAACCAGGCGCTGAAAATCCGCGCCGCGGAGGTCGCGAGCCTGCGCGCCGCCGGCCGGCCGACGCTGCCGACCACGCTCGGACAGGAGAAGGCCACCAACCCTTTCCTGCGCGCCGACGACGCCGCCATCGCCGCCGTGCTCGGCATGAAGGGCGCACTGCCGGCGGAAGTCTTCGCCGAGTTGCGCGAGCGCAAGAACAAGGCGTAAGCGCCCGCAACGACCGCCGGCGCGGCCCTAGCCGACCAGGCCGCGCATCGGCGCCAGCGCCAGCGTGCCGGGGAAGATCGTCTCGGCCAGGGGCCTGGCGTCGAGGCCGAGATGGTCGACGAGGACGCCCTTGAGCACGGCACGCAGATCCGTGGTGGCGGCGAGGTCGCGGCCCTCGAACAGGCGGTTGGCGCCAAGACCCGGCCAGTCCGCGATGACGCGGCCGCCGTTCACGGCGCCGCCGGCGAGGAAGGCGACGGTGGCGGTGCCATGGTCGGTGCCGATGGTGCCGTTGACCCGGGCGGTGCGGCCGAACTCGGTCATCACCACCACGACCGTGTCGCGCCAGACCGGCTTCAGCTCCTCCTCGAAGATGGCGAAGACGCGGTCGAGCCCGCCGAGCCGGGTGGCGAGCTGCCCGGTCGCCCCGCCCGCATTGACATGGGTGTCCCAGCCTTCGAGAGCGAGCGCCGCGACGCGCGGCCCGTCGGGCGCGGCCATGAGCTTCGCCGCGCCGGTGGCGATCAGCGCCATGCCTTCCGGGTCGGCCGGGCTCGATCGCGGGCGCAGGGCGCCAAGTCCCGAGGCGGTCGCCATACGGCTGGTGTCGAGGCCCTGGCGCAGGGCGGCTGCGAGCCGCGGCTCGCGCTCGTCATAGAGCTGCAGGACGCGGCGGGCGACGTCGTCATCGGCCTGCTGCAGGCCCTGCGGCGCCCATCCGAGGACCGGCGCCGGACCGCGCACCACCAGCGGCGCGATGGCGCCGATGCCGAGCGCGCCCCTGGCAGCGATCCGCTCGCCGGGTGGCAGCAGCGCGATGGCGCGGTTGAGCCAGCCGGACTGGGTGAGGCCGGGGCGCGGCTGGCCGCTCTCCAGCACGTCCTGCCCGTCGAAATGCGAGCGCTCGCGATAGCCGGTGGCGGTGGCATGGACGATGGCCGCCTGCTTCGTCCGGTAGAGACGGGCGAGGTTCGGCATGGCGGGATGGAGGCCGAAGAAGCCGTCGAGCGGCAGGGCCGCGCCGTCGCCGGAGGTCGGCAGGGCAAGGCCCGGGCGCAGCGGGACATAGGCGGGATCGCCGACCGGCGGCACGGCGGCCAGGCCGTCGAGCGCGCCGCGCAGCACCACCACGACGAGGCGCGGATCGCGACCGCTTGCGGCGAAGGCGTAGCGCGGCGCGAAGCTCCAGGCGAAGAGCGCACCGGCGGCGCCGAGGATGGCGCGGCGGCTGGGATGGATCTCGTCCTCGCAGAGCATGGGCTCCTCCTCACTGCCGCTCAGCGGCGCTGGACCTCGGGACTCATCAGCAGGATGGCGAGGCCCTGGGCGCGGCTCTCCGCGCGGGCCACGGCCTGGCGGGTCGCCGGCGAACAGGCGGAGCCGAGCGTCGCATCGAGGATCGCCAGCGGATTGGCGGCGCCGGGCGTCTGTCGGGCGAAGGTCATGGCCGTCTCGAGCCGCACCTTCAGGCCGTCGGGCGTCGCCCACTGCGCGTCGGTATCGGGAAAGCCGTTCGGCCCCGGGGGGTTCCAGATCGGCTGCCCCAGGAGCTGGGTGACGAAGAGCGCCTGTCCGGGATCGACGGGCCGTCCGGTCATGCGCAGCGCCGCCACGGCGAATTCAAGCGACGGGCGCAGCTTGCGCGGCTCCGGATGGGAGGGGCTGGCGGCGATGAGGGCGCGATAGACGGTGGGCAGGTCGCCGTCGCTGCGGGCAAAGGCGCGCGCCAGCGCCGCCACCAGCTCTGCCGGCGGATCGTCAGCGATGAAGTGGCGGGCGAGCTTCGTGGCGATGTGGCGGGCGGTGGCCGGATGGCGGGCGAGGTCGTCGAGGATCGCCTCGCCCTGGGCGCGACCGGCATCGGGATAGGTGCGCCCCAGCACCGTCTTCGGACCGGGCTCGTGACGGTTGGCGTTGAAGAAGAAGGCACCCAGCTCGGCGTCTTCGTCAAAGCGACCCGGCACCGTCCAGCCGGTGATGGCGCGGGCGAGGCTCGTCACGTCGGCCTGGCTGTAGCCGCCGTCGACGCCGAGCGTGTGCAGCTCAAGGAGTTCGCGGGCGAGGTTCTCGTTGAGGCCCCGCCCCCGCCTCTGGCCGGCGCGGGACGCCGGGCCGACAGACTGGCGGTTGTCGAGATAGATCAGCATGGCCGGATGCTGCTCTACCGCCTTCAGCATGGCGCGGAAGGAGCCATGGACATGCGGGCGGATCGCCTCGCGCTCGAAGGCGCCGGCGGTGAGGCGAAGCTGCTCGCCCTTTGCGACGGCGACGGCGAAATGGTTGGACCAGAACCAGACCAGCCGCTCGGTGAAGCCGATCTCGGCCTCCATCGCCGCGCGCAGGCGAAAGGCGACCTCGTCGCGGAAGATGCGCGAGGCCGGGGGCTGGTAGCCGGGCGGGGGACGCTGGCCGGCCCGTCGGGCGGCCTCCATGGCGTCGGCGGCGGCCTTCTCGGCGGTCTCGCGCTCCTGTCGCGCGGCAAGGCGCCGCTCCTCCGGCTGGAATTCACCGTTGAGGGCAAGGGCGGCGGCGCTGGTGGGCAAGGCGCCGGCGCCCGGCGGAAGCTGACCGCCGCGCGCCATCTCGCGCTCCAGCGCGGAGGCGACATCGCGCCGGGCAGCCGGATCGTCCCCAAGACGGGGGCCGAGGCCGAAGCGTCCGGCGAGAACGGCGTCGAGACGATCGCGGGCAGCCATCGGTTTCACCCATGCGGCGTTGCAGGGCGCTGTCGAGCGCCGCGCCTCAGTAGATGGCAAATCCGGCAAAAAAGGGTCAATGCCGCGACGTGCGGCATGCGCGCCATGTCAAGACTTCGTCAACGACGGGAGCGTGTCAGAAGTCGACGGCGATGCCGCCGACCTCCCAGTCGTCGTAGCGCACGGGATCGACGCCACCGCGGCCATGGATTTCGGGATGGGCGGCGAGCTCGGCCGCCCTTGCATCGAGTGCCGCACGGCGTTCGGCCGCTTCGGCCAGGGCGCGCTTCGCCGCTTCCGACAGCACCTTGACCGGGGTCTCGATGCGAGCGGTGGGCTGCTCGATGGCAACGGCGGTGGTGAAGACGGGGTTATCGCTCATCGGGCCTGAAGATGGCGTCGGCAGGGCCCAAGTCAAGGCTCGCCGGATCCTGCCCTGGCGGCGTTGACCCGACGCCGGTCGTGGCTATAGTCCGCCGCGCGTTGCCCCTATGGCGGAATTGGTAGACGCGCTCGACTCAAAATCGAGTTCCGCAAGGAGTGCTGGTTCGATCCCGGCTAGGGGCACCACCTGTCTGTTCAAGGCTGTTCATCGGTAGGCCGCCGCTGCCAGGTCTTTTGCGGCATTCTCCTGTTGCCGGAGACCACCGACAGGCTTGATGGGCCTCAGGCCATCAGGGACCGCTTTGTGCAGGGCATCGGGGAGGGCAGCGCAAGGACGTTTCGGTTGCAATGGCGTCAGGCGGATTTTGTCGTGGCCTGCAGCCGAAGGCCATGCATCGGACAGGCCGCTCGCAGAGCTGCGATTTCACGCGCCGGAATGCCGAACGCCAGAAGCCGCGTACGGATCAGGCATGAGCCGATAGCGATCGATTTCTCTCCACGCATCTTCCATGTGCGACAGCGGTGCCGGAATCGTGGCGAGAGCACTCATATCCGGCCCGAACCAATACATGTGCCTGGCGTTGCTGCTCAGGATACCATCGATGGCAGCGACAACCGCCCTGCCCTTTTTCTTCAGCCTCACCTGCACGCCCTTGTCCCCCGAGACGAAACTCGCATAGCCGCCCGACACAATCCGGCTCCGCAGATCGTAGGGTGGCGAACACAAGTATCTGTTGTTGTCGCGCAGATTGTTGGCCAGCGCATACAGCCACATGGCGTCATCGGGCCGCAGATCCGCATGGTTGCGCAGGCCTGTTGCGACAAGCTGGTGAAAGGTGACCCCGGCACGCCACACTTCGTGGAGCGCTTCACGATAGGCCGCCTCATAGGCTTCAGGAGTTGGACGGATTGCCGGATCTTTCGGGGCAGGCTGTATGACGGCTGCTCCTGTCTCGTCCGGCACGGCGAGCAGCGGCAGCGCGGCGGCCGATGCCCCCGCCCCTTGCAGCACGGCGCGGCGTGAAAGCCGACGCCTGGCAGGTTCACCCATGGTCATCACGCTGCCCCCCTTTCATGGATGAACATGGGATTGGGCGTCGCCCTCCCGCGAAACAACGTGTCGTAGAGGCCGTCGCAGCGTGTGAGGAACTGGGTGTCGGAGCCAGCGCATTTAACGGCGAGATCGCTCTGCGGAAGCCGGTAGAGCGCATCGGCGGTGACGTCGCCGAACAGTGCCGCCATGTCAGACGACTGCGCCAGGTTGGAATGGCCAAACGTCATCATCACGCCAGCGTTCTCGATCAGCGCCGTGGCGTTCGGATAGGTTGCCGTGAGCTGCCGGAGGGATTGCATGAAGAGCATGGCACGCACGCCATAGCCCCGCGAAAGCGTCATGATGGTGGAGATTTGCGGCATGCGTCCGAGCTGCGCCACCTCATCGAGCACCAGCAGCGTCGGCAGACGCGGCCGGTGCTTCCGTTCCAGCAGCGTGCCGATCAGGCTCGAGAGCCAGACCCGCACCAGACCGGCATGGGATTCCAGCAAGGCGGGCGGTACGACCAGATAGACGGTGACCTTCCCACCGTCCTGAAGTTGCTTCAGGCTGAATGTCGTGTTGTGAACCGCCGCCTGAACCGGAGCGCTCGCAAAGACCCGGACAAGCGATTGGGCAGTCGCCAGGATGCCCGAGCGCGTGGTCTCCGTCGTCTGGAGGAATGCGGCGAGGATGCTCCGTGCGAAGGGATGCACGGCCTTCTCATGGAGATCCAGGGAGGAGGCAATGCTGTAGATCACGTCGTCGGCGTGCAGCATCTCCCAAACGCGCCGGAAGCTGCCGTCATATTCCGCCGAGGGCCGCGTGGCGCAGAACGCGATCAGGCCGGCGATCAGCGTTTGTCCCCGCTCCATCCAGAACGGGTCCAGGCGCATATCCGACGAGGGAACGAGCATCGATGCCGCCTCGTAGGCGAGATCGGGAATGTTCGCGTCCTTGCGAGCCAAACGGTCGAGGGGGTTGAGATGATCCGAAGGCGCGTCCGTAACCCCCCAGGGATCGAGCACGACGACCCGGTGACCGAGACTGTCGCGCCTGAAGGCCGCGGTGGTCGCGTGGAGTTCGCCCTTGATGTCGAGCACCACGGCAGAGCCGTTCCAGTGCAGCAACTGCGGGATGGCGACCGACCGCGATTTCCCGGCCCCTGTCGGAGCGACGACGAGTGCGTGCCCCTCACCCTTGTCGAGAACCGGGCCGCGCGCCCGGCGCAGGCCAGTGGTGCGTTCGTCAGGCCGCATGAATCCGATCCGGCTGGAAGACGCGATACCGCGCTCCCAGCCCAGCATGATACCGCTGGTCATCAGTGTATCCCTTGTCGACTGGAGGCGCGCGAGGTGGCGGTGCCCCGCCCTAGGATTGGCCCTCAGCAGCGCTTGCTGCTCTCTGAGGTGATCGAATCACACCAGCGACTCCGTCGTCAATACAGTCCTGCTGCCGCGTGAAGAGATTTGACGCGGGCATTACCCGGCGACCGACTCTGCGGCTTTCGCAGGGGTTGGGAGGGCACCAGTCGGCTGCGCGCAGCTTTTCACCCGCGAAATCGGCGCGTCCCGACCCGCCGATGCGCCCTGCCCGGTCAGCGGCCGCGGAGATAGGCGATGAATTCCGGCAGGGCCTGGCGAACCGTCAGGACGAGATGCGTGGCGGTGGTCAGCGCCCAGCCGCGTCTGGCATAGCGGCGGCTGCTGGTGGTCACGCGGGCCCCGACGGGCCGCACGGGCACGCCGGCGCGATGGGCCCGCCAGACCAAGAGATGATCCTCGCCGCGAACCACGATGGGGTAGCCGCCAAGGCGATGGAAGACGGCGGCGCCGAGGCACAGGGCCTGGTCACCGAAGGGCAGGCGCAGAAGATGCGAGCGCAGCCGGACGCCGGCGCCGTTGAGCGCCATGATGGCGGGGCCGTCGAAGCCGACATCGAAGAAGAGCAAGGCCTCGGGCGCCTGCGCCGCCGCCGCGCGCAGGGCGGCGATCGCCCCGGGCGTGAGCCGCGTATCGGCATGGACGAACCAGAGGTGAGCGCCGGTGGCGACGGCTGCGCCCGCATTGAGGCTGTCGGCCCGCGAGCCGCCGCGCGCCAGGATCACTTCCATGTCAGGGGGCAGAAGGGAGATCAGGGCTTCCGGGAGGAGTTCCTCGGCGGCGAGCGGCAGAATGACGCTGAAGTCCGGCCTCGACGCCGTTGCGGCAGGCCGGCGCTCAACGGTCGGCAGCACGGGCGCCGCCGCAGCGGCGGGGGCGCCCGCCCGGCTCACGCCGGGGCCGCGGCACCGCAGGCGGCGCCGCCCAGCACGCAGAAGGTCGCGCAGGAGCGATGGGCGAGCGGCACGGCCACCGCCGCCTCGGCGAGGGTGTGGCCGAGCTCGAAGCGGGAATCATAGGCGATGAGCGTGCAGGCGAGCACCACCGGCGCCTCCGCCCCCTTGCGGCGCACGACCATGCGCGCGGTGGCGCACATGACGTCGTCCGGGCTCTTGTGCAGGATGTTCCAACAGGCCTCGGTGATCTCCGGCGGATCGGCCTCGGTCCCCATCTCGGGAAAGATCACCAGGGCGACCGGGTCGTCGCAGGCAATGGCGATGCCTTCGTCCGCGAGCATCCGCGCATAGCCGGCGCGCGCGTCGCCGCCCGCGTCATCGCCGAGACGGCGGCCGGCGAGTTCCAGCCGGAAACCCTCACGGGAGAGGAAGCGCAGCCCCTCCATGGCCTTGCGGAAGGCGTCGGGGCCGCGCTCGGCGTCGTGCACCGCGGCGCGGTAATCGTCGAGCGAGACGCGGATGCGCAGCCTGGCGCCATAGGTGTCGCGCAGCCGCAGCAGGTCGGCCTTGTGGCGCATCATCGGCCGCATCGCATTGGTGAGGACGAGCGTCTCGTAGCCGGCGGAAAGCACCGCCTCGAGGATCGGGATGATCTCGCGGTTCATGAAGGGCTCGCCGCCGGTGAGGCCGATCATGGTGACGGGCAGGCTGTCGCGGCGGATTTCGTCCAGATAGGAATGCACATCGGCGAGCCTCAGATAGGCCAGCTGGTCGTTCTTCGGCGAACTCTCGATGTAACAGTTGCGGCAGGTGATGTTGCAGAGCGTCCCGGTGTTGAACCAGAGTGTCTCCAGCCGCTTCAGCGCGACCGCAGCGCGGCGCTCACCCTTGGCGGTAATGGCCGGATGTTCGAACTTGCCGATGTTCCGGCCTGTAGGCTCTCGCAGTGACTGCTCCAACGGGGTCCACTCCTCCTCGGGTCTCGTCGGCCATTCGCGGTCCCGACACCATTCGTTACGCCGGGAGAAGGTCTTGGTGTCACGAGGCCGAGGCCTGTTTCAAGCCGGAGGGGGCGCGACGGCCACACGTTCATGTGAGAGGCGAAACAAAAGCGCCGATTTTCCCGAAGGCAACATGTCGCAGGCCGATGGGTTCAGCATGCGATGTCGACCCGCAGGCCTGTTGACCTGCAGCCCCGGACCGGTCGATCCGCCGCGTGCCGGCGGCCAGCGACCCGACGAATGGACGAAGACATGACGGATGCGACGATCGGCATCGGCCTCATGGCCAAGCCGCCACGGCCGGGGATCGCCAAGACACGCCTTGCCACCGGCATCGGCGACGGGCCGGCCGCCGCGCTGGCCGGTGCCTTTCTCAGGGACAGCGCGGGCGCCGTGGCCGCAGCCGCAGGGCGGACCGCCCTCGCCGCTTCGGTCTTCTTCCGGCCCGCCGATGCGGCTTCCGAACTCGCGGCGGTCATCGGTCAGGACTGGCCGCTGGTGCCCTGCGACCACGGCGAACTCGGCGCCACCATGTGGTCGGCGCTCACCCAGCTTCTGGCGTGGCATCCGGCCGGGGCGATGGTGATGGGGACCGACCTGCCGCTGCTCGCGCCGGAGGTCCTGGTGGCGGCGGCGGACATCCTGCGCCGTGGCGGCGCCAGGGACGTGGTGATCATGCCGAGCCCCGACGGCGGCTATGGCCTCATCGGCGTCACCTCGGCAGCGGCGGCGCCGCTCTTCGCGCCGATGGCCTGGAGCACAGCGGGCGTGCTGGCTGAAACGCTGCGGCGGGCGGCGGCAAACGGGCTCCACGTCCACCTCCTGCCCGAACAGAACGACGTCGACGACGCGGCTGATCTCGCCTGGCTGAGGTCGGCACTGGCAGCCGCGCCGGAGGCGGCGCCCGCGACGCGTGCGGCGCTTGCCCGTCTCGACGGGGACATCGGGCATGGCTGACCACCACATCGCCCTCGTCGGCGGCGGCCATACCCATGTCCAGGTGCTGCGTGAATTCGGCGACCGGCCGGAGCCGGGGGCCCGCCTGACGCTCGTCACCGACCGCGTGATGACTCCCTATTCCGGCATGCTGCCCGGCCATGTCGCGGGCGTCTATTCACGGGCCGAGATGCATATCGACCTCGAAGGGCTCGCCCGGCGCTGCGGCGTGGCCCTGTGCCGCGGCACCGCCGTCGGCATCGACCGCAAAAGCCGCGAGCTGCTGCTCGCCGATGGCGAACGCCTCGCCTATGACACGCTCTCCCTCAACCTCGGCATCACGCCCGACCTCACCGGCATCGCCGGTGCCGACCGGCACGCCATTGCGGTCAAGCCCATCAGCGGCCTGCTGCAACAGCTCGACACACTCTTTGCCGGCGAAGCTGTGCCGCGCCGCATCCTGATGGTCGGCGGCGGCCCGGCAGGCGTCGAGATCGCGCTGGCGCTGCGCACGCGGTTTCAGGCTCAGGCGGCACAGCCATGGATCGCCATCGCCGCTGGCGATGCGGTGACGCCCTCGCTCAATCCGCGCATGCAGCAGCGCGTGCGCGCCGCCCTCGCCCGGCGCGACGTAACGCTTCTCGCCCCCTGCCGTATTGCCGAGGTCCATCCGGAGGGCGCCGTGGACACGACAGGGCAGCGTATCGCCGCCGACGCGGTCATCGTCTCGACGGCCGCCCGCGCGCCAGCCTGGCTGGCGACCACGGGACTGCGCCAGGCGGCCGACGGCTCGGTGCTGACCGCTGACACCCTCGCCAGCGTGACCGACGGCGCCATCTTCGCGGTCGGCGACTGTGCCGCGATAGAAGGCGACCGGCGCGAGAAGGCCGGCGTCTTCGCGGTCCGGCAGGGCCCGCCGCTGATCGCCAATCTGCGGCGCCGCGTCCGCGCCGAACCGCTCGGGTCCTATCGCGCCCAGCGCGACTATCTCGCCATTCTCGCAACCGGCGACGGCAGCGCCATCGCCGGACGCGGCCGCTGGCTCGCGGTCGAGGGGCGCTGGGTCTGGCGCTGGAAGGACTGGCTCGACCGCAGCTTCATGGCGCGGTTCGCGGCCGGGTCGCCAGGCTGAACGCCGGCCGCCGTCAGGCCCGCCAGATCTGCCGGCGCGCCCGCACCTTCTCGAGAAGCTGCGCGGCCTCGGCCTCGTCTGTCGGCGCACCGACTGCGAAGCCCCGGGGCTGGGGCGCACGCGCCACCCAGCCATAGGCCTCCACCACCGGGGCGCTGGCGTGATAGAGCGCGGAGACCGCAAGAACGAGCGCCTGGAAGGCCGCCGGCTCGGCGGTTCCGACCGTCTCGACGAGACCGGCGCGCGTCCCGGTATCGGCGGCGACGAAGGCGGCCTCGCCTCCCGCCGCCGCGGCGATCGCCGTCAGCACGGCGCCGTGGCGCGTCAGGACGGCAGTGGCGTCGAGGCCCGCGCGGCTGGCCGGCGGGATGGCCCCGAGGCCGGGAAACAGCGTGTCGAGAACAGTGTCGTCGAAACTGGCCTTCATGCCGCTGCCCTCGCGAGATCGTCGGCGACCTTGGTCGCGACAGCACCGATGGTGGAGCCGGGATTGACCGCCGCCGAGGTGGTGAACAGGCTGCCGTCAGCGACGATCAGGCCGCTGACGCCATGGACCCGGCCGCTGCCGTCGGTGACCGAAGTGGCGGGATCAGTGCCCATCCGGGCGGTGCCGAGCAGGTGCCAGCCGGTGAAGGGGGCGAGCGGCACCCGCACGGTCTCGACGGCGCCGGCGGCGCGCAGCATCTCCTCGGCCCGGTCGAGCCCGAAATCGAGGGCGCGGCGGGAATGGTCGGAGAGGCGGTAGACGACCTTGACGCCGGGAAGGCCGTCGGCGGCGGTCTCACCGGTCAGGGCGACGTGATTTTCCGGCTCGGGCAGGTCCTCGTTGACGACGAGGATGGCCATGGACCTTCGGAACTCGCGCAGCAGGGCGGCATGCGCCGCGGTGCCCCAGGGCTCGGCGAGACGCGCCGCCTGGACCGCCAGCGGGTTTTCCCGGGTGGCCTGGAGATGGACGCCGCGGACGAAGCCGCGGGAGCGGTCGGTCTCGTAGAACTCATGGCTGTAGATGGAGCAGCCGGTCGGGCCTACGGGACCGTCGAGGTCCTCGGCGAAGAAGCCGCGGACATAACCGGCGCCGTGATACATGAGATTGCGCCCGAGAGCCGGCGCGGTCACGCCGGAGGCGAGCAGCAGGCGCGCCGTCCCGACTCCGTTGCCGGCTACCACCACCGTCCCGGCGGGCTGGAAGACGTCGCCCCCGGCCGTGCGATAGGTGACGCCGGTGACCCGCCCGGCGGCGATCTCGACCTGCAGCACGACCGCCCCGGTGCGCATCTCGACGCCGCGGGCGATGGCCTGAGGCCAGTGGGTCATGTCGGTCGAGGCCTTGGCGCCGGTGACGCAACCCTGCTGGCAGGGGCCGCAATGGTTGCAGGCCGGACGGCCATCATGGACGCGGCTGTTGATCGCCGAATCGACCGGCCACCAGTGCCAGCCAAGGCGGTCGAACCCGCGGGCCGCGGTCATGCCGAGCTTGCCGAGGGCGATGGGCGGCATGGGGCGTTGGGGCTTGGGCGGATAGGCGGGGTCGCCGGCGAGACCGGCAATGCCGAAGCGGGCATCGTTGAGGTCGTAGAAGGGTTCGAGATCGGCATAGGTGAAGGGCCAGTCGTCGCCGACGCCGTCGAGGGTCCGGGTGCGGAAATCCGAGGGGTGGAAGCGCGGGAAATGGGCCGCCCAGTTGACCGTGGACCCGCCGACGCCGCTCCACATCAGCGGCTTGAAGTCCGACTGGCTGTCGTCGACGGCGTAATCGGCCGAGGGGGCCAGGCCCCCGGCCGCCAGCCGGACATTGGGGGAAGTCGCATAGGGCCCCAGCACATCGCGCTGGAAATCGGCCTTGTAGGCGGGCAGCGCGGCGCGATCGACCCAGCCGCCGCGCTCCAGCACGACGATGGACAGGGAGGGGGCTTCCTCGGCGAGGTGTCGGGTGAAGGCGGCAGCGCCGAGGCCAGCACCAACGACGACGACATCGACAGGTTCGAGACGCTTCATGGACACGAGGCTCCTCCCGGACAGGACGCCATCCTTCGACCTTCCGAACGGCAAGGCAAGTCGGCCTTACGCAGGGGGAGTTAACCGACGGCTGGCGTGCGGGCCGCCCGGAGCGTTCGGAACCCCGCAAATGCATCGCGGCCATGCGGAAGGCGCGGTGGTCCTGCCGGGCCGGAGCGTCGATTCAGGATCTCTGAGCCGAACCGCAACCGAGGGTAGACCGACATGACATTGGCGATGAGCTGGAGCGAATGGGCCCGCCACGATGCGACCGCCCTCGCCGAGCGCGTGCGGAAGGGCGACGTCACCGCGACCGAACTCGCGGCCCAGACCAGCGCCGCGGTCGCCGGCCTCAACCCGGCCCTCGATGCGGTGGTGGAGATCTTCGACGACGTCGTCGCCGACCCGCTGAAGGACGGCATGGACCCGGCCGGCGTCTTCGCCGGCGTGCCCTATCTGATGAAGGATCTCGGCCCGACGCTGAAGGGGCGCCTGCAGGAGATGGGCTCGCTGCTGATGCAGGGGAATGTCGCGACCACCGACAGCCATCTCACGGGGAAGATCCGCAAGGCCGGCCTCAACATCATCGGCCGCTCGACAACGCCGGAATTCGGCGTCTGCAGTTCGGCGGAGAACACGCTCTGCGTCACCCGCAACCCTTGGGACACCGCCTACACGACCTGCGGCTCCTCCGCCGGATCGGCCGCCATGGTCGCGGCCGGGGCGACACCGATCTCGCACGGCACCGACGGCGGCGGCTCGATCCGCATCCCGGCGGGGGTCAACGGCCTCGTCGGCCTGAAACCTTCGCGCGGCGTCTTCTCGATCGCTCCGGGCGGATCGGACCTCGCCAGCGTCGTGTCCTCGCAGGGCTGCCTCTCCCGTTCGGTGCGCGACACGGCGGCCTTCGTCGACCATTGCCGCGGCGGCGCGCCGGGCGAGTTCATGCCCTACTGGAGCGCCAACGAGCCCTATGGCGACCTGATCCGCCGCGACCCCGGCAAGCTGCGCATCGCCATGTCGCACGAATGGGGACCGTACCGGGCGAGCCCGGAGATCGTCGCCGAGCTCGAACGGGCAGGTCGCTTCCTCGAGGACCTCGGCCACCATGTCGACTGGGCCGTGCCGCCCATCGACCTGGCCGCAGCCTTCGCGGCGCAGACGACCTGCTACATCACCAATTTCGCCCAGACCATCGCCCTGCTGCTCGAGCCGCGGGGCCTGACGCGGCCGCCGGAGGACAAGGTCGAACCGATGAACGTGCGCCTCTGGGCCGCCGGCATCGACGCCACCTATTCCGAGCGCACGCGGATGCAGCTCGCCTTCAACACCGCCTCGCGCGGCTTCGGCGCCTTCTTCCAGGACTGGGACATCATCCTGACGCCGACCATGGCGAAGCCGACGCCGCTCATCGGCACGCGCGACTATCTGACGGTGAGCGAGAACCCGTCGGTCCACGACTGGTTCGCCAATCTGTGGGCGATCTTCGCCTATACGCCGCTGTCCAACCTGTGCGGCATCCCCGGCCTGTCCATCCCGTTCGGCCACCTGCCGAACGGGCTTCCCATGGGCATCCAGCTGCAGACGCGGCAGGCCGGCGACGGCCTGCTGCTGCAGGTGGCGGCGCAGGTCGAGCGGGCGCTCGGCGGGCAGTGGAACGGCGGCGCGGTGCCCGCCCATCACGTCACCGCGCTCTAGGAATCGGGGAACGATTGCCGGTCGCCATGCGTTGCCCAATCAGTGCAACAGGAGGAGGCCCCTTATGGCTGACGGCAAGACGATGAACCCCGGCGCGAGCGTGACCGATTTCGCCAGCGCGGCGCAGACGCAGCTCAAGGCTGCGGGCGTGGATACCGAAGTCATGGCGAACCGCGCCGGCGACCTGCAGAAGATGCTGCGCGACGAGATCACCTCGCGGCCCTTCCAGGCGCTCGCGGTGGCGGCTTTCGTCGGATTTCTCTACGGCATGCGCCGCTAACGCACCGCCCCCGACCCGGACGACCTACCGATGGAGCGGCCCTGCGGGGCCGCTCCTTTTTGTGGCGTCCTGCCGGCGCGATCGTCGGCGACCCGCCAAAGCAAGGAGCCGCCGAGGGAATTTCCCCGGGCAGCTCGTCGTTGATCTGACCGGACCGTCGGGTCCGGTCGGATCAGCTTCCGCCTTTCGCAGGGGGAGCGGACACGGTCCTGCCGGGCTGCGCGAGCCAGTAGCCGACGGCGATGGCGGCGCCGACGATCATCAGCGGCATGAGCGACGAGGGGTGACGGCTGACATGCTTCAGCGCCTGCTGCCCGGCGACGGCGGCGGCATGCGGGCCGATGCCCATGCGGTCGAGGCCGCGTGCAGCGGCGCGGATGTGATCCGGCGCGGATTCCATCGCCGACTGGACCTGGCTGCCCTCGCGGCCGATCAGGCGGGCGAGGGAGGACAGCTGTTCCATCGCCTCGTCGGCGAAGCGTTGGGTGGGTGAGCGGTTGTCGAAGAACGAAAACATGCGGGATCCTCCATGGGTCATCCCATCAACCTGCAGAGATGCGCACGGTTCCGCCCGTTCGGCGCGGCGTCGCCCTGGGAACGTCGGACACATTCGTCCGCCGCGCGGGAACCTTCCGCATCGCCAGCACTTCCCCTCTGACCCCTTGGGACGAACAGGAGTTTGCAATGTCAGACACGGTTGCCACCCCGCAGGACGTCTTCGACCTCGTCGAAGCCGTCCGTATCGGAATGCTCGTCACCTCCCGCGAAGGCTCGCCGCAAATGCGCGCCCGTCCCATGGCCACCCATGTCCTTGCCGAGGAGGGGGCCATCTATTTCCTGACCGATGTGGCGGGGCGCAAGGACGACGAAGTCTTCAAGAACCCCCATGTCTGCCTCGCCTATGCCGACCCGAAGAGCGAGCGCTATGCCTCGATCTCCGGCATGGCGACCGTCTCGAACGATCGCGCCAAGATCCGGTCGCTCTGGTCATTCTTCGCCAAGGCCTGGTGGGACAGCCCGGACGATCCGGCGATCCGCCTCGTCCGGGTCGTCCCCGGCGATGCGGAAATGTGGAAGGGTTCGGGCCGGCTCGCGACGGCGATCAAGATGGCGGCGGCGGTGGTGACCGGCTCGCGTCCCGATCTCGGCGAGAACGTCAAGGTGAAGATGGCCTGAGGCCTGGCGGCAGAGGCCGCGACACCGTCGCGGCCTCATGCGGTCGACGGGATCGTCAGGGCAGGATCGGCATGGGATTCGGCGGCCCGCGACCGTCACCTTCGCGGTCGCCGGGCATGATCACGTCCGGCGCGTCGAAGAGGCGCGCCTCCGGCAGGATCACGTCATTGTCGATCTGGACCTGGCGGTCGGGCATCCGCACGGGGCCGCCATCGACGACAGGCGATGCGGGACGCGGGCTGGTATCGGGCAAATCGGTGGGCATGGGTGAAGCCTCCAGGCTTTGCGGTCTCGGCAGGAGCCGCGGCGCGCCGGATCGCGCACCGGGTCTGCGGATGCAACGAACGGGAGAGCCTGGCGTTCCCTCTCCGCCGGAAAAACCGGGTGCGGCGGTCGCGGACGGAAGCGCCCGCGGCGCCAATGGAGGGGGTCTGACGGTGACGGGAGGAGTGGTGCCGCCTATAGGATTCGAACCTACGACCCCCTCATTACGAATGAGGTGCTCTACCAGCTGAGCTAAGGCGGCAATCGGGCTGGCTTTTAGCCCCGGGTGGTGCGTTTGGCAACAGGCAAGGCGTGTCAGCCCAGCAGTTTCAGCCGTGTGATGCGGCTGGGATTGCCCTCGGCGAGGAGAATGTCGCCGGAGGGCGTGCCGTAGAGGCCGTGGGCGCCGTTGAGCATGGGCCGGCAGCGGCCGATACGGGTGCCGTCGGGTGCGATCTTGGTCAGGCTCGGCACCATGTCGGTGATATAGGCGCAGCCCTCGGCGTCGCCCCAGATACCGACCGGCTGGTAGAAGTCGTGCCAGGTGTCGAGGTGCTGACCCGCCCCGTCGAAGACCTGCACCCGGTTCCAGGTGCGGTCGATGACGACGACCCGGCCGTCGGCGAAGGTCCAGAGCGAATGGGGCCAGACGAACTGGCCGTCCTGCGACCCCTGCCCGCCCCAGCTCTGCACATGCTGGCCGTTGGGCGAGAAGCGATGGACGAGCGCTGCGCCATAGCCGTCGGCGACGTAGATGTCGCCCCAGGGCGCCACGGAGACGTCGGTGGGATGGTTGAAGGGGGAGAAGGGCCGGCCACGCTGACCGAGCTGGCCGACGCGCTCGCCCGCCGTCGTGAACCAGATGATCTCGTGCATGTCGCGGTCGACGGCGATGAGATGGCCCGAGGGCGTCGCCGTCAGCATGTGCGAATCGGCGATGGCCTCGCCGCCCCAGCCGGCGATGTAGCGGCCTTCCGGGTCAAGCTCGATGACGCGCGGATCGGCGGGATGGACCAGCGGGTCGTGGCGCAGCATGACGAAGACATGGCCGCGCCCGTCCACCGTCACATCGGTGACGAAGCCGGTATTGGCCGGCCATGAGCCGAAGGGCCGCTCGACGCGGTAATGCCGGTCGCCGAGCGCGACGTTGAGCTCATGGGGCATGACGTTTCCTCTGCGGCGCGGACCTCAGCCCTGGAAGGGATGGGTCTTCGCCCAATGCTGCGCGATATCGAGGCGTCTTGTCACCCAGACACCCTCGTGGGACTGCACATAGTCGAGGAAACGGGCAAGGCCGGCCGCCCGGGCCGGATGGCCGATGAGGCGCATGTGCAGGCCTACCGACATCATTTTCGGCTGGGTGCGCCCCTCGGCATAGAGCATGTCGAAGGCGTCCTTGTGCCATTCGAAATAATCGCCGGAGGTGGCGAAGAACCCGGTGCCGAACTTGCCGTCATTGTTGACGAGGGAATAGGGCACGACGAGATGCGGCTTGCCGTCGACCTGCGTCCAGTAGGGCAGTTCGTCGTCATAGGCGTCGGAATCGTAGAGGAACCCGCCCTCCTCGACGACCAGCTTGCGGGTGTTCACGCTGGGCCCGTAGCGGCAGTACCAGCCGAGCGGGCGGTCGCCGACGGTGGCTTTCAGGGATGCCACAGCCTTGCGGATGTGCTCGCGCTCCTCGGCCTCGTCGAGCTCGTAGTGCTTGATCCAGCGCCAGCCGTGGCAGCAGACGTCGAAGCCGGACGCGCGGATGGCGGCGGCGGCCTCGGGGTTGCGCTCGATGGCAAGCGCGCAGCCGAAGACGGTCATGGGCAGCCCGCGCTCCTGAAAGAGGCGCATCAGCCGCCAGAAGCCGACGCGGCTGCCATAGGCGAACATGCCCTCGCCGGCGAGGTCGCGGCCCTTGACCGGCATGTTGAGGCTGCTCGATTCGGTCAGCGCCGTCTCGGTATAGCCCTCGCCATCCTGGACGGAGGGCTCGGAGCCCTCCTCGTAGTTCATGACGAAATTGATGGCGATGCGGGCGCCGCCCGGCCATTGCGGGTTCGGCGGGTTGGCGCCGTAGCCGATCAGGTCGCGGTCATAGGGCACGGTCATGACGGGGCTCCAGCGAGATCAGGCGCTCACGCGGCGGGTGAGACCGGTGAACCGGTCCATCACCACCATGAGCAGGAGTATGGCGACGATGAGGACGCCGGCGATGGCCGCGATGCGGACATCGAGGGTGGATTCCATCATGCCCCACATGCGGATGGGCAGCATGGAGGTGCGCGCCGTCGACAGGAAGAGCGAGACCGGGACGTTGTCCATGGAGGCGATGAAGGCGAGGAAGGCACCGGCCGCGATGCCGGGCGTGATCAGCGGCAGGGTGATGCGGCGGAAGGAATAGAACCGGCTGGCGCCGAGATTGGCGGAGGCCTCGAGCAGCGCCGGGTCGAGCTGGGTGAGGCTCGCCAGCGTCGTGCGGAAGACGAAGGGCGCGATGACCACCAGATGGCCGGCGATCAGCAGGTTCAGCGAGGGGCGGATGCCGAGCACGGAGAAGAACATCAGCGCGGCGAGGCCGTAGGACAGGGTCGGCAGCACCAGCGGCGACAGGAAGCTCGCCTCCAGCGCCCGCGCCGAGGGGCGGCTGACGCGGGTGATGGCGAGCGCGGCGAGGACCGAGAGGACCGAACCGATCACGGTCGCCCAGCCGGCGACCCAGAGGCTGTTCAGCGCGGCGGTGTGGATGGGCGCCGAGCGGACGGGGTCGAAGAGCTCGCCATACCAGCGCAGCGACAGGCCCGGCGGGGGGAACCTCAGGGCCTGGGTCGTGGTGAAGGAGGTGGCGATGACGATGAGGACGGGCGCCACAAGGATGAGGATAGCGATGCCGGCGATGAGCCCGACTGTCAGGTTGAAGGAGATATCGGCGGGGGTGGAGCGCTGCGACATGGGGGCCTTCAGGTCGTCCTGGCGAAACGGCCGAGCCAGCTCAGCGCCATGATGCCCGTGAGCACCGTGAAGAGAAGGGTGAGGGAAGCGACCGCCGCGAAGGGCCAGTTATAGACCACCATGGACTGCTGCCAGATCAGCGCCGGCAGGTAGACGAGGCGCGCGCCGCCGATCACCGACTGCGAGATGAAGGCGGTGGTGGCGGAGGCGAAGACGAGGGTCGCCCCGGCGATCCAGCCCGGCAGGGTGAGCGGCAGGATGACCCGGAAGAAGGTGCGCCACTTCGAGGCTCCCAGCGCCCGGGAGGCGTCGATGAGATTCTGGTCCAGCTGGTTCATGATGGCCAGCAGCGGCAGCAGCATGAGCGGCATCTCGATCTGCGTCAGGGCGAGGACCAGGCCGAGCTCGGTCTGCAGGAGGTTGAGGGGCGTCGCGGTGAGACCCAGCCCCATCAGGGTCTGGTTGATGACGCCCTCGCGGGCGAGGATGACGATCCAGGCGAAGGTGCGGATGACCACCGAGGTCAGGAGCGGCATCAGGATGATGAAGATCAGCACCCGCTGCATCCGCGACGACGAGGCCCGGAACACCAGCGCCAGCGGATAGGCGAGAATGGTGGTGGCGACGACGGCGAAGACACCGAGCTTCAGGGTGTCGAAGATGACCTTGAGATAGAAGGCGTCGGTGTAGAACTTGACCCAGCTGTCGAACCCCAGGCGTGTCTGCTCGGCATCGGCGTAGAAGCTGATGCCGAGCAGGATGAGGAATGGCGCCGCGAAGAACACCACATAGGTGAGGCCGAGCGGCGCTGCGAGGCGCCACTCGACGGCATCACGGACGGGCGAGGCACCCGTTGCGGCTGCGGCTGCGGACATGGGATGCGCGCCTTACTTCGTGATCTCCTTGTTGAACCGCTCGATCCAGGCGGCCCGCTGCGGATTGATCTTCGTCCAGTCGTGGGTGACCATCTTCGCCAGGTCGTCGATCGACTTGACGTCGAGGGTGTCGACGAAGGTCACGTCCTTGTTGATCGGGATCATGTTGTAGGGGCTGCGCTGCAGCAGGTTCTGCACCTCGGCCGAGATCGCCGTGTCGATGTACTTGTGGGCGTTGGCGATGTTCTCGGCGCCCTTCACGATGTGAAGGGTCGTCTGGAACGTGATGGCGCCAGAGGCCGGCGTGGCGAAGGCGATGTCGACGCCGCGGCCCTTGAGGATCGCGACCGTGTTGGTGTTGGTGTACATGACGTCGATCTGGCCCTGCTGGAACAGGCCGGGCATGGCCGCCGGCGCGGCGACGGCGGCGACCTTGGACACGGCCTTCTTCAGCTCCGTGAAGATCGGCTCCATGTTGGCCTCGGAACCGCCGAAGGCCTTGCACATCTCGATCAGCGACACGGTGCCGAAGGTGGTCTGGAAGCCGGTGAGGCCGAGGCGCTCGACGAAGGGCGACTGGAACAGGTCGGTCCAGGACTTGGGCGCGGTCGGGAACTTCTTCGGATTGTAGGCGATGCCGACCACTTGGGCATTGCAGGTGACGGCGTGGGAGGTGATCAGGCCGGCCGGCACCTTCGGCGCATTGGACAGCTTGGTGATGTCGACGGGCTCGAACAGACCAGCGGCACGAGCGGCGGCGGCCGGGCCCGGATCGAGCACGAAGCAGTCGAAAGGCGGCACGCCGCGGGCGGCGCGGACCTTGGCGACCTGGTCGACGGCGAAGAGGGCATCGAAGGCGATGTCGACATTGGCGGCCTTCTTCAGCGCCGGGGCGACGACGGCGCGATAGGCCTCCTCCCAGGTGCCGGGATAGATGGCGGCGGTGACGCTTCCCGAAGCGCGGGCGGCACCTGGTATGAGGCCGGCGAGGCCGAGCGCGCCGGCGCCGGCCAGAATGTCGCGACGATTGAGCTTGGTCATGCGGGAACTCCTCGGGAACGGCCGGTCAGGGCTCAGGACGATGCTGCGGGAAAGAGGGAGGGACGGGCATGCGGGGCCAATGCCGCGAAAGCCGTCCCAGGGCCGGTCGACAGCGCACCGGGGCGGCGCGGCATGGCGATCTTCATGGCTTCGCCGCCGGCGGCGGTGGCGTCGTGGATCAGCGCGCCGCCAATCGGCAGGCTGAGCTTCAGGGCGACGGGGAGACGGTCCGGCGCGGCCTCGTCGGCGAGCACCATCTGTTCGGGACGGACGGAGACGAGCACCGGCGCGCCGGCCTCGAAGCGGCCCTTCGAAGTCAGCTTCCAGACCGCGCCGGACTCCAGCGCGACCCGGTAGCCCTCGGGCCCGATGGCTTCGACGCGGCCCTTCAGAAGGTTGCTGGAGCCGATGAAATTGTTGACGAAGAGCGTAGCCGGCTCGTCGTAGATCTCGACCGGCGAACCCAGCTGCTCGATCTTGCCGTGGCTCATCACCGCGATGCGGTCGGCAATGGACATGGCCTCGTCCTGGTCGTGCGTCACCATGATGGCGGTGAGGGAGAACTGGCGCTGCAGGCGCTTGATCTCGATCTGCATGTCGAGGCGCAGGTTCTTGTCGAGGGCGGCGAAGGGCTCGTCGAGAAGCAGGATGCGCGGGCGGATGGCGAGGGCCCGGGCGAGCGCCACGCGCTGCTGCTGGCCACCGGACAATTGCCGCGGCTTGCGGTCGGCGAAGCCTTCCATGCGCACGGTCGCCAGCATTTCGGCGACGCGATCGGCCTGGACCGCACGGCTCTCGCCGCGGGCCGCGAGGCCGTAGGCGATGTTCTCCGCCACGGTCATGTGGGGAAACAGCGCGTAATTCTGGAAGACGATGCCGATCTCACGGCGGTTCGGCGGCAGTTCGTCGATCGACCGGTCGCCGATGATCACCTTGCCGTTGGTCTGGGAGATGAAACCGGCGACGATGCGCAGGAGCGTGGTCTTGCCGCAGCCCGACGGGCCGAGCAGGGCGACGAGTTCGCCGCCCTTGACCTCGAGCGTCACGTTGTCGACGGCAAAGCCCGTCCCATAGCTGTGGGTCACGCCGTCCAGCGTCAGGGGCTGCGCGGCCTGGACCGTCGCGGTTTGCTGGGATGCCATCGAGGGGAGGATCTCCGGAACTGTTCCCCGTGAGCCAGCAACCGTTATGCCAAGTGCCGCAGCGGCAGCCCCGGGGGCCGGCCCGGAGGCATCGTCCGGCCCCGTTCGCGGTCAGGGCATCGACAATGTGTATGCACGCGACCATGCACCATCCCCGTCGCCCGATACGGCGTTCGTCCCAGCGGCATCGGAATTCTCCAGCGAGAGCCTGCTAAATGCTGCATTTTTCACCACTGCCCTGCACTTTTTTTGTTCTTGCCTATTTTGTGATCCAATAGTTTCGGCCTTCGGGCCGGCGGCACATGTCTTGCTGCCACCGGATCGGGCAGGCCGCGGCGCCGGACCCACATCCTGGAGGATTGCCATGACATCGACCGCAGGCCGGCCGGGCCGCGGCACCGCCGCGGGCGCGGTCATGCCGACCGGCCACGGCGAGAACGGCCGTGACCTCACCGGCTATGGCGGGCAATGGCCCGACCTGCGCTGGCCCAACGGCGCGCGCCTCGCCGTCTCGCTCAACATCAACCTCGAGGAAGGGGCGGAATGGCAGGTGGGCGACGGCGATCCGGTGAGCGAGCGCATGGGCGAGGTGATCAGCGTCGTGGAGCCCGGCACCCGCGACCCCGGCCAGGAGCAGATCTTCGCCTATGGCACGCGCGCCGGGTTCTGGCGCATGCTGGAGGCCCTAGAGATGCGCGGGATGCAGGCGACCTATCTGTGCTGCGGGCGGGCGGTGGCGCGCTCCCCGGCCCTGCTGGCGGCGGCGCTATCCCGCGGTCACGAGGCGGCCGTCCACGGCTGGCTCTGGCGGCCGCATGCCGATTATCGCAGCCGCGAGGACGAGGCCGCCGATCTCGACCGCTGCATCGCGGCGATGACAGCGGCGGGCGGCGACAGCCCCGCCGGCTTCTTCTGCCGCGGCGCCGAAAGCGCCTGGACCCGCGGCCTCCTGATCGAGCGCGGGTTCGCCTATACGTCCAACGCCTTCGACGACGACCTGCCCTACTGGGACCTGTCCGGGGCCCGGCCGCTGGTGGTGGTGCCCTATGCGCTGGATTCCAACGACATGAAGTTCTTCCATCCCAACGGCTTCGTGCGCGCCGGCGACATGGTCGACTATATCGACGATGCGCTGGAGGTGCTGCTGGCGGAAGCGGCGCGCGGCAGGCCGCGCCTCCTCAATATCGGCTATCACCTGCGGATCGTCGGCCGCCCCGGACGGTTCGCCGCCTTCTCCCGGGTTCTCGACCGCCTCGCCGGCCTCGGCGACCGGGTCTGGGTGGCACCGCGCGCGGCGATCGCGGAGGCCTTCGCCGCAGCCGTTCCGGCGGGGTCGTGATGCGCCTTCTGCTGATCAATCCCAATACCAGCCAGGCCACCACTGCGGCCATGGTCGGCATTGCGCGCGAAAGCATGCCGTCTGTCGAGATCGACGGCCTGTCGGCGCCCTTCGGCGTTCCGCTGATCACCGGGCCGACGGCACTGGAGATCGGCCGGCAGGCCGTCAACGCCCTGATCGCCGGTCGCCCGCCCTTCGGCTATCAGGGCATCATCATCGCCGCCTTCGGCGATCCCGCCCTGTCGGATCTGCGCCAGTCGGTCGCGGTGCCGGTGACCGGCATCGCCGAGGCCGGGATGGCCGAGGCGGCCCGGCACGGCCGGTTCGCGGTGGTGACGACGACGCCCGAACTCGCACCGGCGATCGCCGAGCGCGCCGAGGCCTATGGGCACGGCGACCTCTTTCTCGGCACCGCGCTGACGGAGGGCGACGTCCATCAGGTCATGGGGAACCGGCAGGGCCTCGCCGACGCCCTGCGGGAGGCCTGCGAGCGGGCGGTGCAGGAGATGGGGGCGCAGGCCCTCGTCATCGGCGGCGGCCCGCTCGCCGTCGCGGCAAGGGCGATCGCCCACAGCCTGACGGTGCCGATCATCGAACCGGTCCCGGCCGCGGTGAGGCTGGCGGCCCGACGGGCCGGGTGGTCCAGCCATTCCACCTAGCCGGATCAGGAGCGTGCGCTGACAACATGATGCCGCGAGGAAAGTTCCCCCGCGGCATGTCGAATTCCGGCGGCACCGGTCTTTCGGTTCAGGCGACCTTGCGCTCCGAGCGACGATCGAAAAACAGCGCCTGGCTGATCGCCGCCTTCACCGCCTCGGGCTGGAAGGGCTTGGTGATCAGGAAGGCCGGCTCCGGCCGGTCCCCGGTCAGCAGCCGCTCGGGATAGGCGGTGATGAAGATGACCGGCAGATCGATGGTCTCGAGGATCTCGGCGACAGCCTCCAGGCCGGACGAGCCGTCCGCGAGCTGGATATCGGCGAGGACGAGACCCGGACGCTTCTGCTTGACCAGCGCCACGGCTTCCTTGTGGGTGCGGGCGATGCCGGTCACCGAATGGCCGAGCTCCTGGACCAGGGTCTCGATGTCGAGGGCAATGATCGGCTCGTCCTCGATGATGAGGACGTCGGTGGCGACCTGCTCGGCGATCTCGCGACCAGCCTGTTCCACCAGCGCTGCCGCCGCCTCCGTGTCGACGTCGAGGACCGCCGCGACGTCCTGGAGAGCGAAGCCTTCGACGGTCCGCAGCAGGAAGGCCTGGCGCGGCCGCGGCGTCAGCGCTTCCAGGTTGCGTTCGACCGCTCCCTGACGCGCCCCGCCGCCCCGGGCCGCGGCCATGTTCACCGGCATGGACGACCACAGCTTGAGGAAGATGCGATAAAGCGCGATGCGGGCGGGAACGCCGCGGGGAAAGGTCGAGGGGTCGGCGACCAGTGCCTCGAGGGTGGCGACGACATAGGAATCGCCTCCGGCCTGCGTGCCGTTCAGGGCCCGCGCGAAGCGGCGCAGATAGGGGAGATGCGGTGCGATTTCCGCAGCGATTGTCATTCTTCACTCCTGTCGAATATGCCTCAAACCAGCGCGGAACCCTTTGGTTTGGCAAGTTTTTTATTTTTTGTTTTGGCAGGAACCATTCACTGGGACGCACGTTCTGGGTTGGATCAGGCGCGCGCTCACGAGGCGTGTAGGGAGAGCTCGATGGGTGAGATGCCGGACCACGAAGACAAGAGCGAGGACAAGGATGCGGCGGACATCGTCCTCGACCCGCGCATCCAGGAGGCGATCGGCAAGTCGCTCAAGGCCCATTACGACGACCTGATCCAGGCGCCGGTTCCCGATCGCTTCCTCGTGCTGCTCGCCGAGCTCGAAGCGAAGGAGCGGCGCGATGGCCAGTGACGAATTCCGCGAGGGCCTCATCGCCGAACTGTCCAACCTGCGAGCTTTCGCGGTGTCGCTCTGCGGCTCCGTGCAGCAGGCCGACGACCTCGTTCAGGAAACCATGCTCAAGGCCTGGGGCAATTCGGAGAAGTTCCAGCCGGGCACCAGCCTGCGGGCCTGGCTCTTCACCATCCTGCGGAACACCTACTACTCGCTCTATCGCAAGCGCGGCCGCGAGGTTCAGGACAGCGACGGCACCTATGCCCAGCGCCTGACGGTCTCGGGCGAACAGGAAAGCGCGCTCGACCTCGCCGATTTCCGCGTCGCCCTCGCCAAGCTGTCGGAGGAGCACCGCGAAGTCCTCATCATGGTGGGCGCCAGCGGCCTCTCTTATGAAGAAGCGGCCGAGATCTGCGGCGTCGCCGTCGGAACTATCAAGAGCCGCGTCAACAGGGCCCGTGCCAAGCTCGCCGATCTGCTGGGGATCACCAGTGTCGACGAGATCGGACCGGACCGGAACACGGTCGCCGTCACCCATCAATCTCCCGCGGATATGGCACGTACCTGAGCGCGATGAACGTCACCGCATTCCGCACCGTCAGGGGCCGCCTTCTCGCCTTGATGGTCCTCGTCATCGTTCCCATCGCCGTGATTACGGCGGTGACGGCGGTGGCGACCTATCGCTCGGTCCTGTCCTCGATCGAGGCGTCCCAGTTGCAGACGGTCGGACACTTCGCGGTCAGGACCCGCGTCTGGTACCGGGAGTCGCTCCGCGTCGTGCTGGCGGCGACGGCCAGCGTCGCAGCCGTCGACGCTTCAGCGGAGCAATGCCTCGCCATCGCTCGCCGCATCGTCGGCGACAATCTCGGCGTCAGTGCCATTGCCATCCGGGCGGGCGAGAGGCCTGGCTGCAGCGCGAGCCAGGACGACATCGTCTCGGCGGAGGAGATCCGCGGGGTGATCGAGACCTACCGCACCCGCACACGCACCGCGACCTGGATCGGCGCCGAGCTCGCCGATACCAGCTACGGCGTGATCCTGCTCGGCGCGCGGCGGTTCATGGTCATCTATGCCAGGCGCGCCAACGGACCGCACAACCAGGTGATGGAATCGCTGCTGCTGGTCAGCGCCGACATCATCGATCGCGCCTTCGACCTCGGAACCGTCAATCCCGGTGTCACCGTCGGCATCGTGCGCGATTCATCGGAGGTGGTCGTGGCCCGCGGCGTCAACGAGGACGACATGAGCTGGCTGCCGGTCGAAGGGCGCAGCGGTCCACAGCTCCAGAGATGGGTCTCCGCCAGCCGGTCCGGGATGACCGCGACCTACGGCTCGCAGCTGGTGGCGGAGCCCGATCTTTATGTTCTCGCCCGTTTCGACCAGCAGGCCGAACGGGCGGCCTTCCTGCAGTTCATCGCCCTCCTGCTGACGCCCCTCGTCACGCTGACGGTGCTTTTCGCCGTCTATTCGCTGGCGATCGACTCGAACATCGTCCGCTGGATACGGGGCATCGAAGCGGCTGCGGTCGCACGGGCGTCCCAGCAGCCACGGCTCGCGCCGGTCGAGCCGACCATGCCGGACGACATGCGGCGGGTGTCGGAAGCCTTCAACGCCCTGGTCACCGACCAGGCCGAGCGGGTGGAGAAACTGAACCTCACCATCGGCGCCAACCGCCACCTGGTGCGGGAGTTGCACCACCGCGTGAAGAATAGCCTGCAGGTGGTACAGAGTTATATCAGTCTGGCGCGCCGGCAGCAGGACGCCGCGCATCGGCCGGTTCTCGCCGCGATCGAGGCCAAGGTGCAGGTGCTGTCGAGCGCCTATCGTCACGCCTTGGCGCTGGGCGAGATGCGCCCGGTCGAACTGAGGCCGTTCCTCGACGAAGTCTGCGGCATGCTGAACGGCCTGATGCAGGCGGGCAGGCCATGGATCTCGGCGGTCGCGCCCGAGGATGTCGCGCTCGTCGTCGACCGGGCCATCCCTCTCGGCCTGCTCGTCGTCGAGATCGCATCCCACGCGATGCAGGATGGTCATGCCGACCATGTGGCGGTGGAGATCACCTGCGGTCGCGCGGGACATCTCATCCTCTCCGTCATCACCGACGACCGCCGCATGGGCGCGGTGGAGACGAAGATCGGCCTCGGCCTCCTTCGGCAGATCGGTGCGACACGGACGGAAGATGCGGCCGGGACGAGCGTCGGCCGCTGGGACGTGCCGCTCTGAGCGGTTCAGGCCGTCAGGCGACGTTCGAATAGGTCTGGGTGCTGGCGATGTCGACGCCCACCGACAGGCTGATCTGCGCGCCGACGGGCCCGACGAAACTACCCGCCACCGGCGAGGCATCCCAGGGCACCCGCGCCACCGCGACGCGGATCAGGTGGGGATCGGCCACCAGGGCGTTGGTCGGATCGAACTCGACCCATCCGTCGCCGGGAACGAAGACCTCGGCCCAGGCATGGGTCAACCCGACCGCGGCCCGGTTCGACGGATCGTCGTTGGCGCTGTTGTGAAGATAGCCGCTGACGAAGCGGGCGCCATAGCCGAGGCGCCGCACGGCCTCGATGAAGAGCCAGGCGAGGTCGCGGCAGGACCCCGACCGGACCGACAGGGTCCGGGACGGCGCCTGCGTCCCCTCCTCGAACCGGACGGAATAGCCGAAGCCGGAATGGATATGGCGGGACAGGCGTGCCAGCGGGTCCTCGTCGGCGGCGCCCTGCGACAGGACCTCGGCGATCCAGGCGGCCAGCACGCCCTCGTCGTCGCCGGTGGCCGGCGTCATGAAGGGCTGCAGGACGATGCGCTCGCCGTCGGCATAGTGGGGAACGAACAGGGCGCTCGCCGAGGTGCGCCCGCGCGGGAAGGCCGAGGCGTAGCGGCGCAGCACGAGCCCGCTGGTGATCTCCAGCCGGTCGGCCTTGTCGGCGAAGGTCGCTACGGCGACGGTGTTGCCATAGACGTCGTGCGACCAGTGCAGCTCGGCCCGCGGAAAGATCTCGATCTGCGTGTCGAGGATCCGCATGTCGAAGCTGTCCCGCGGCCGGAGCATCAGCTTGTGCGGGCCGAACTGGACAGCTCCGGCATATCGGTAGGTGGTGACATGGCGAACGTGAAGGTCCATGGCGAATGGTCGTCCTGTGCCGCGGATCGCGAGCCGAACCCTATCCGACGGCCGCCGACGGGGCAAAAAAGAAGCCGCCATAGGCGGCTTCAGTGAGAGGTCCACATCGCGGGAAGGGCAAGCGATGATCGGGGGAACAACGTCCGTTCCCGGCTTCGGTTCCCTTCCCGCGGCAGGCTTTGCGCGTCTCGGCGGCGCACCGCCGCTGAGGCGGCCTCACGGATTGGCCAGAAGCTTCCACAGCGACTTCCGCAGCGGGCTCGACTGCATGTGCGCGCCGGCCGGGCGGCGGACGAGCGTCACTTTCCGCGTGTGGAAATCCTCGAGGCCGGGGCGGTGGCCGACGCTGATCAGCGTCGATCCCGCGAGCTCCTTCTCGAACAGCGAGAGCAGGCTGTCCTGGCTGCCCTCGTCGAGTGCCGCCGTCGCCTCGTCCATGATGATGATGGGCGGCCGGTGGATGAGCAGGCGGCAGAAGGCGACCCGCTGGCGTTCGCCGCCGGAGAGGACGCGGTCCCAGTCGTCCTCCTCGTTGAGCCGCTTGACCATGTAGTCGAGGCCGCAGCGCGCCATGGCGGCGCGAATGACGTCCTCTGTGACCGGCGCATCCGATTCGGGGTACAGAAGCACGTCCTTCAAGGTGCCGCGGGGCATGTAGGGCTTCTGCGGCACGAAGGCGTAGCGGACATTCTTCGGGAAGGCGATCCGGCCGGAACCCCAGGGCCAGAGGCCGGCAAGAGCCCGGATGAGCGTGCTCTTGCCGGTTCCGCTCTCGCCGGCGATCAGCACCTTCTCGCCCTGTTCGATGCGGATGGAGGCGTCGTCGATGACGATGCGGCCGTTGCGATGGGCGAGGGAGAGATTGTCGATGTGGATGGCGTCGTCGTCGCTTTCGCCGAGCTGGATCTGCTGCTCGTCCTCCATGATGGCGCCGATGTCGACCTCTTCCAGCGTCTGGGCGAATTCGTCGACGCGCACCACCGAGGCATACCACTCGGAGAGACGGACGAAGTTGTCGACGAACCAGATCAGCGCGGCCTGCACGGCGCTGAAGGCCGCGGCGACCTGCATGACGGCGCCGAGCGACAGGTCGCCGGACAGGTATTTCGGGGCGGCCAGCAGCAGCGGCACGATGGGAAACAGGGCGCCGTTGGTGTTCAGCACGAGGGCGAGGAAACCCTGGCGCCGCACGACCGCCATCCAGGCCACCACGACGTTCCTGTAGGTGTCGCGCACCGAAGCCCGCTCGTCGGCGTCGCCCTTGATGAGGGCAATGCTCTCCGCGTTCTCGCGGAGCCGCGTCATCTCGGCACGGAAGAGCGCCTCGGTCTCGTTCTTGTCGGCGACCTTGCCGACCAGGGCGCGGCCGACGAAATAGGCCGCCAGCGACGCGACGACCGCATAGACCACGGCGGCGATCGCCATATAGGCGGGAATGAAGACCGTTCGACCGGCGACCTCGAAGGTGATGGAGCCGGCGACGGTCCACAGGATCGCCGCGAAAGTCAGCGCCGTCACGGCAGCCGAGATGAGCCCGATGGCGAATTCGACCAGCGGCTCGGTGGAGATGCGGACATCCTCGGCGATGCGGAACTCCGGGGCCGAATGTTCCGTCGCCAGGAAGCCGAGCCGATAGTAGCGCTGGTCGGCGATCCACCAGCCGGCGAGCTTGTTGGTCAGCCATTCGCGCCAGCGCACCTGCAACAGCATGCGCGAGACGACCAGGCCCGACATGGTGAAGGATGCGACGCCGAGCAGCAGCGGCAGGAGGCTGACCGTCGTGACGACAGCGCCGACGTCCTTTCGCTCGAGCGCGTCGAAGAACAGGCGATTCCAGCCGTTGATTCCGACCTGGGCGGCGATCTGGGCGAAGGCGAAGGCGAGGACGACGATCGTCAGAAGCCAGGCCCGCCGTGCCGAAGGGCCGGTCCAGAACCCCCGCGCCATGGCGAAGAACGCGCGTGATCGCGACCGGATCGGGGTCTCGGCGGGTTCGTCTGGCGTCGTGTTCATGAGGCATTCCGGAGGATCATCCCCTCTCCCCCCTGTCGTCGCGATCCCGAGGACGGCGGCAGGACGTATGGAAAAGGCGCAGCAGGGAACGCGATGACGGGGAGCGGAGTTCCGTGGCCGGGCCGAGAGGCTGGGCTCGCGCGTCGACAACCAGAACCGCAGGAGCGTCATGCCGAACCATCCGCCGACCCGGTCCATGGCCCATCCGAGGTGCCACGCCTGCCCGCTGCGGCAGAGGCGGGCCTTCCATCCGAAGAGCCGCGAGGAGGTCGACGTCGCCGCCGGTATGAAGATGGATCACCGGCGGATCCCGGCCGGCCAGAAGATCATCTTTCCCGGCCAGGATGACGCGGGACTCTTCACGCTTTACGACAGGGATTTCGCGCAGCGCCCGATCCTGTGACATGGTGGCAGGGGTCGGCGGCGGATAGCGGAAGCGCAATGCTCCGCGCAGCTCCGCCCGGGAACCTCGCAGGCCGCGGCGGCGTTCTGCAGCGGGGCCCTGGATTTCCGCCGCGGGTTCGTCGGGAGCAACGTCCAGCGCCTGACAGGGCAGGGAGACCGCGATGCATATCCGCTACGGCTACGATATCCAGATCCAGTGCGAGCAGGCTCTCCCGTCGATCCTCATGCTCGACATTCATCCCGACCGGCGCTCGGACATCACGCAACCCGATACCATGACCGTGACGGCATCGGCGGGCGGTGAACCCTGCCCGACCGAGACCTATGTCGATACCTTCGGGAACATCTGCCGCCGCGTCACGCTCCCGCCCGGAGGCGCGCGGATCGCCGCCGAAGGGGTGATCCACGATTCCGGTTTTCCGGACGCCGCCCCCATCGAGACGACCGTCGTCCCGCCCGAGGCGCTGCCGGCCGACACGCTCGGCTTCCTTCTCGGCAGCCGCTATTGCGAGACCGACCAGTTGGCCAGCATGGCCTGGCAGATGTTCGGTCATATCCCGCCGGGCGGCGCCCAGGTGCAGGCGATCTGCGACTTCGTCCACGGCCATCTCCGCTTCGACTACAAGTCGGCGCGGTCGACGCGCACGGCGGCGGAGGCCTTCAGCGAAGGCGTCGGTGTATGCCGAGACTATGCCCATCTCGCCACCACCCTGTGCCGCTGCATGAACATCCCGGCGCGCTACTGCACCGGCTACCTCGGCGATATCGGCGTGCCGACCGACCCGGAGCCGATGGATTTCAGCGCCTGGTTCGAGGTCTTCCTGGACGGCCGGTGGTATGCTTTCGACGCGCGGCACAATCGACCGCGGATCGGCCGGATCGTCATCGCGCGCGGACGCGATGCGACCGACGTGCCGTTCTTCCATTCGTTCGGCGCGCACCTGCTCGCCCATTTCTCGGTGGCCACCGAGGAGATCGGCGGCGACCGGTTTCCGCAGACCGCGGAGAACCGCCGCGACCACTGGGAGTCCATCGCGCGCATTCGTGGTGCCGGCTAATCGTCTTTCTCGAAGCGATTGCCGCGAAGTTTTTCAGGAACATTCCCGCCCGGGAACGGTTGATCGGACAACAGCATCGCCACCGCACCTTCGGGTTCTTCGCGGTGCTGGTCATCCCAAGGACCGCTCGAGGAGGCACCATCATGCTGAAGACCTATCTTGTGACCGCATCCATCGCGACCATGCTGGCGACGGGCGCCCTGGCCCAGACAGCCGCCCCCGCCCCGCAGATGCCGGCTGCCCCGGTCCAGACCCAGTCGACCATGCCGTCGAGCGCGCCGACCACCGCGCGCAGCGCCGCCGACCAGCTCACCACCAGCCGCATCGTCGGCGTCTCGATCTATGCGCCGAAGCCGGACCGCGCTCCCGCCACTACGGGATCGACAATCGTTCCCGGCACGATGACGGCCCCCGTCGCCGGACCGATGACGATCACCCCGGTGAGCGACGAGCAGTGGCGCGCGATGCGCGACCAGCACGACTCGATCGGCACCATCGGTGATCTCGTCGTGGGCGCCGACGGCCGGATATCCCATGCCGTTCTCGGCGTCGGAGGCTTCCTCGGCATCGGTGAGAAGGACGTCGCCCTGCCGCTCGCCCAGGTGCGCCTGATGCGCCAGTCGGACGGCACGTTGGTCGGCTTCATCACCAGCACCAAGCAGCAGCTGCAGGAGATGCAGACCTTCACGCCCGCCCGGAGCTGAAGCCACGTCCGATCGAGCCTTCCGGTTTGATCGCGGAGAGCCCCGTGCCGCAAGGCGCGGGGCTCTTGCGCATGGCGGGGCGGCCCCACGGGGCGCGCCCTACTGGCAGAGGCGACTCTCGCCGTCGCGGCCTCTCGGCTCGCGATCGAGATGGAGATGGCCGGCATGGGCCGCGTCCGAGCCAGGCCCCAGAACCGTGGTGAACCAGCCGCAGGCGGCCTTGCGCAGCGTCGCGACAAAGCGGCGGCCGTCCTCGCCGCCGGGCGTCTCGACCAGCTCCCGCCTGTCGCCCTCGAAGGCGAACCAGGCGATGTCGACGGCAAGCCCGGCGCCATGGGCGCTGACCCGTCCACCAGCAGTGCGGTTGCGTGCGCGGCACTCGAATCCGCCGCCGGTCCCGAAGGCGGTCAATGGCCGCCCGACGAGGCCCCGGGCCAGGGGCTGGGCGATGTCGCGGGTGAACTCTCCGAGCACCCTGGCGAAGGCGCAGGCGACCAGCGGCCGGTCGGGCCAGCGGATCTCGCCGCCGTCGACCCCGATCGCTTCGAGACGGACGGGCTCCGTGACGATACAGGCCGCCGCAGCGGCAGGCGCCGGCGCGCGCTCGAAACGGATGCCGAGCGCGGTGAGCCCGGCATAGCAGGTGCTTTCTGAAGGAGCAGGCGGCGCGTCAGCCGGCGCGCCGGCAGGCGGCTCGACGGCGAGATCTGGCGGCCGGGGCACAGGCAGTGGTGCCGACCGGGCTGGCACCGACTGGCGGATTTCGGCCGTGGCGCCGGGAACTGACAGCAGCCCAAGGCCCAAGAGCACCGAGGCGGCTCCGGCCACCACGCAAGAACGCCTCATCGGCTGGAGAGGGCGTGGGCGGCGCAGGCGATCGCCGCGAACATCAGGACATGAAGATTGGCGAAAAGATCGGCCATGAGGGGGCTCCGCGAGCGGGACAGGCCACCGGTCCGGGGCGGTCATGCCAATAACCTGCCGCGAGGCGGCCGGTTCCTTGTGGCCTGCCTCCCCGTTTGAACCTTTCACCGCGCGCGGCGTTCATCCCTCAGGACAACCCCCTTGGAGGAGACAAACCATGCAGGTCGACAGGCAGGTTCGAAACTTCCCGCTTCGCCTCGCCGGCGTCACCCTATTCGCCGCGACGGTCGCGCTGGGCGTCGCCGCGCTCGATACGCTCTCCGCTTCGCGCGACGAGAGCGGCCTGGCGCCGATCACGCTCGGCCATGTCCCGACGACGGCGGATATGGACTTCGCCCATCGCGCCTTCCGGACGTTCCGCGACACGCCGCCGGCACCGGCCTTCAACGCCGCGACCAGGCAGAACGACGACGCGACACGCATCTGACGGCCTGCCGGCGGACACTCTGCCGGGCATCGCGACCGGGCACCGACCGAGGCCCGGCATTCATTTTGACCCACCGAGGGGACGCCAAAAAAAACGACGGCCGCTGGGCCGTCGCCTTTTTTGCCGGTGCGCGAAGCGCCGTGTCAGTGACGGACGTAGGGAGCGTAATAGTCCATCGAGGGCGACTGGCTGCCGCCGTCCTGCTTCATGAGCTCGTCGAGGTCATAGGATGGTGCCTTTTCCAGAACCTCCCGGGACAGGCCGACGACATAGCCGCCGCGGTCGGAATTGTAGTCGAGCATCGACCAGGGCATGGCGTGGTAGCGCTCGCCGATGCCGAGGAAGCCGCCGAAGCCGAGGACGGCGAACATGACCTTGTCCGACATCTTGTCGAGGATGACGTCCTCGACATGGCCAATCTTCTCGCCCTGCTGATTGTAGACGTTGGTGCCGGTGACGCGTGAAGCGGCGATGGCGCGGGTATGGCCTGACGGGGTGGGCATGAAGAACTCCTTTTGTCGTCTGATACGGAACCAACGCGCGCCGCCGGCCTTCGTTCCCGGCACGGCGCTGCGGCACGGAGGCCATCACATCGACTTTGCCGGCTCACCTGCTCCACCCGCAAATGGATCGCGCGTCTCCTTGGCCTGGATCGCCGCGGCGATGATCCCCTGCAGCATGACAGGCTGGATGGGCTTGGGAAGGAATACGTGGTCGAGGCGGGCCAGGACGCTGTCGATGGAACTGTCCCCAGAAATGACGACGATGCGCAGCCCTCCTTCGGCGAAGACCGCCGCCAGGCGCGGCCCAGAGCGACCGTCGTCGAGGTGAAGGTCGACGAGCACGAGGTCGGGCGCGGTGAGGCCGGCTAAGTCATGCGCCTCGTCGAAGGAGGCGGCCGTCCCGCACGTGACGGCGCCGCATTCCACCACGATGGCCTCGAGTTCGAGGGCGAGGACCGGATCGTCCTCGCAGATCAGCACCCGCAGCGCCTCCATGGGGGCGATCGGCTGGCGGAGACGGCGGGCTGTGGTCACGAGGACTTTTCCTGCACTGGCGGGGCCGCCTGGAGGCTGGACGCGATGAATCATGGATCGGAAAGCTCACTGATGCACGGGCCAGCGGCAACGGCCGGCCGAGCCCGGACGCCGCTGGCGATGCGGACGGGCTGACGCAATTGGGGGCCGCGGGCGCGGCCCGGCCGGTCAGCTGGTCTTGCCCCATTGGCGACCGACAAGGGCACCGAGGGCGACAATGCCGGCAACCACGCCGGCGCCGATGGCCGGGTGGGCGACGATGGCCCGCACCGCCGGGGGCGCCATCACGGGCGCGATCACCAGAGCGGTGGAGGCCAGCGAACGCCGGCGGCGCGCCTGCCGGCGGATCAGTCCGGCGAAGAGCATGATGACGATCGCGAACAGGCAGAAGACGCCGGCGAGGCTCAGGCTCGCGATCGTGCCGCCATACCATTCCGCGAGGACGTTGTGACCGGCCGCGACGAGAAAGCCGAGGGCGCACAGGAGCGACAGCGCCGCCACCGCATAGATCACGGCGGTCACGACGCTCCGCTTCATGGCGCTGCCGAGCTCGGTCGCCGCGAGGAGTGTGAGCCCCCTCCACATGGCGTTCACCGCGACGACAGGAAGCCGAGGAAAAGACCGGCGGCTGCGGCGAGGCCGAGTGTCCGCAACGGGCGGGTCTGCATCTCGTCGCTGACGAACTGGCGGAGCCCGCTGGCGCGATCCTTGGCGGCATTGACCATCACGTCGGTGTCGATGCCGACGGTCTTCAGCCGGGCGCTCAGGTCCTGGGCGATCTCGGCAGCGGCATCGGCGGCGACGTCCCTGGCTGCCGAGGCCTTGCGGCCGACATCGGCCAGAGTGTCGGCGGCATCGGATGCGCCGTCACGGGCCATGCCGGCAACCGTGCCCGCTGTCTCCTTGATGGTGTCGAAGGTCGAATCGTTATCGGCTTGGGAACGCGACATGGGCCAACTCCTGAGGGTCAAGCGGTAAGGGAAGCCGGGGATTGCGGCTTCGTGCCGTCCTGCAGCGAAGAACGCGCCGGGTCGTCACCGGTTCCCGGTCCCCGACAGCTGGGCGGTGACCCAGGGCGGGCCGAGGACGAGGCCAGCCGTCACCGGCAGGGCGATCGGGCAGGCGGGGCAAAGGCCGCGGCCCGTGGGGAGGCGCCAAAAAACATCCGGGACGCCGGAACCAGGTCGTGCCGGCGACGTTGGTCCGGAGACATTGCGATGTTCACAGGCGGTCTGCGGCGACCGCCCAGTCCGCGTTCAGGAGATCCATCATGGGTTCGCTTCTTCATTGGGCCATCGTCTTCCTCGTCGTCGCGCTGGTCGCCGCTGCCCTCGGCTTCGGCGGCCTCGCCGGGACCGCCATGAGCGGCGCCCAGTTGCTCTTCTGGGTCGCGATCGTTCTCTTCGTCGTCTCGGTGGTCGCCGGCCTGATCCGGCGGGCCTGATCTCTGCCGCGCGAGAAAGCCTGCCGACCCCGCGCCTCGCGGAGGCCTTGCCCCCGCGGACACACGGCCGCGTGTCCTACGTCCTTTGACACCATCGAACCGCATCTCGCTGCCATGGGAATCGGTTGGACAAGCGCCACTGGGGGAGCCTCATGACCGATCGGCAATGGCACGTGAGTCATTCATGGGGCGTCGGGCTCTTCGCGCTGGCGCACGTCCTGCGCTTCCTGACCGAACTGCAGGTGGCCTGCTCGAGGCGAGGGCTGAAGGCCGTGCATCCGACATGACGGACGACAAGAGCTTGACAGGGCGGCTGGCGAACCGGGGCGGCGAGATCGCCGGCGCGTCGGCATGCTCGACCGCACCCTGCCCCCATCTCGGCCATCTCGACCAGGTGAGGCTGGCCGGCCAACCAGTCACGCTCGGTGCCTCGTCTGCCACGAGCCCGGCGCTGGTCTTCCACGAACTGGCCAACAGTGCCGTCAAATATGGAGCGCTGGCCGAGGAGGGCGGCGACCTGGACATCGCATGGACCGCGGCGGCGACCGAGTTGACGCTCACCTGGAGCAAGCACAGGAGGACGGCGTCCGCCCAGACACTCCTGCGGTGACGCCACTGGCCTGTGGCCCTCCGTTTGGCCTTCGCAAACGAGAAGGCCCGGGACTTTGCCCGGGCCTTGCCATTCGGTCGGGCCTGCGCCGCGAAGGGCGCCGCCGTTCAGCCACCCCAGAAGATGGCCAGCAGAATGATGATCGGCAAGGGAATGCCGACGAGCCACAAAAGAGCGCCGCGTCCAAGTCCCATGGTTTCATCTCCCTTTTTTGCGTCCTCGGGCTGACAACGCAGGGATTCGGGAGAAGGTTCCTGACGGAGTTCAGCTCCGGACGGCGACAGCCTCGCGGCCGTCATGGGATGCGACGGTGACGGGAACGATCCTGCCGGGCTCGACGGCAGCGCTGAGACGCACCGGGGTGAAGTGCTCGGTACGGCCCATGTCGCGCGTTTCGGCCAGCACCTGGAAGCTGCGACCGACCATGCCGTCGAGATGGGCGACGAGCGCCGCCTGGCCTTTTTCACGCAGGCGGCGGGCGCGTTCCTTCACCACGTCGCGAGCGACCTGCGGCATGCGGGCGGCGGGGGTGCCCGGCCGGGGGGAATAGGGAAAGACGTGGAGATGCGTCAGGCCGCAATCCTCGACGATGGCGAGCGAGCGGGAGAACATCTCCTCGGTCTCGGTCGGGAAGCCGGCGATGATGTCGGCACCGAAGACCATATCGGGCCGCAGGCGGCGGACCTCCTGGCAGAAACGGACGGCATCGTCGCGCAGATGGCGGCGCTTCATGCGCTTCAGCACCATGTCGTCGCCGGCCTGCAGCGACAGATGCAGATGCGGCATGAAACGCACCTCGCCGCCGATGACGTCGAGCAGGTCTGGATCGGCCTCGACGGAATCGATGGAAGAGATGCGCAGGCGCTCGAGATCGGGAACGTGGCGGAGGATCGCCTTGACCAGCGCGCCGAGCCTGGGCTCGCCGGGCAGGCCCTGGCCGTAGCTGGTGATGTCGACGCCGGTCAGTACCACCTCCCGGTAGCCGTTCTCGACCAGCCTGCGGACCTGTTCCACCACCTCGCCCATCGGCACGGAACGGCTGTTCCCGCGCCCGAACGGGATGATGCAGAAGGTACAGCGATGGTCGCAGCCGTTCTGCACCTGGACGAAGGCGCGCGAGCGGCCAGTGAGGCCGTCGATCAGGTGCAGTGCCTGTTCGCGCACCGCCATGATGTCGTTGACCGCCACCTTTTCGCTGGCAGCGATGCCGAAATCGGGCCCGCGCGCGAGGGCTGTCCGCGTCTCGCCCCAGGCCTCGGCCTTCATCTTCTCGTCATTGCCGATGACGCGGTCGACCTCCGCCATGGCAGCGAAGACCTCGGGCTCGGTCTGCGCGGCGCAGCCGGTGACGACGATGCGGGCGCCGGGGTTGTCGCGCTTCAGGCGGCGGATGGCCTGGCGCGCCTGGCGCGTCGCCTCAGCAGTGACCGCGCAGGTGTTGACGACGATGGCTTCGGTCAGCCCGGCCTCGGCAGCGAGCCGCTGCATGACCTCGGATTCCGACGTGTTGAGCCGGCAACCGAAAGTGACGACCTCGACGGAGGGGCGGCCTGAATCCATGGCGTCAGGCCGCCGCGGAGAAGAGCGCGGGCGCGAACTGGCCCTGGTGCTCGAGTTCGGTCGGGCCGGTCATGACGACGTGATTGTCCTCGCGCCATTCGACGAAGAGATCGCCTCCTGGCAGGGAGACCGTCGCCGCCCGATCCGTGCGCCTGGTGCGGACCGCCGCGACGAGAGCGGCGCAGGCCGCCGAACCGCAGGCGCGGGTGATGCCGACGCCGCGTTCCCAGACCCAGAGCACGATATGGTCGCGGGCCTTCACCGCGGCGAGCGAGATGTTCGCCCGCTCGGGAAAGATGGGGTGGTTCTCGAGCATCGGCCCGATCTTCGGCAGGTCGAAGGCATGGGGATCGCCGACCCAGAAGATCGCATGGGGATTGCCCATCGAGACCACCGAGGGCGAATGCAGCAGGGGCGCATCGATGGGGCCGATCTGCAACTCGATGGCGCGGGTGTCGCCGAATTCCTCCGCCAGCGGGATGTCCTGCCAGCCGAACTTCGGCTCGCCCATATCGACCGAGAAGGCATGGGGGCCGACGCGCCGGCAGGCGAGGAGGCCGGCGACCGTCTCCACCATGAACCGGTCGCTGCCGTCCTCCTCCGCCAGAACCCAGGCGACGCAGCGCGTGCCGTTGCCGCAGGCGCCCGCCTCGCTGCCGTCGGTGTTGTAGATGCGGATGTAGCAGCGCGTGCCGGGGGTGCGGGCCCGGTGCAGGACCATCATCTGGTCGAAGCGCGAGCGCTCGTCGGCCGCGATCGCCCGCGCCTCGGCGGCGGTGACGACATGGCCGGAGCTGCGCAGATCGACGACGACGATCTCGTTGCCGGCGCCGTTCATTTTCCAGAACGGATGGTTGGCGAGCGGGCTCATGCTCGGGACCCGTGATGCAGCGTGGGAGTTGCTGTGTGAATGTGATGGCGCGGACACAATACGCGGTCTCTATATAGGTTATCCTAGCCATGTCCAAAATCGGCGGACGGCTTGGGTCCGGGCAGGCGACGGGCACCAGAGGATTGACATGACGCGACGGGGTGCCGGATACGGTCTCAGCACGACGATCCTCGCCGGGCTGATGGCGCTCGGCGCCGGGATCGGCGGAGAGGCGGCGGCCCAGACGCCGCCCCCTCCCCCCTCGGCCGAGGCGCCTGCCGCGCCGCCGGTTGCTCCCGTCCCTGCGCCGGTCGCACCGACCGCGACCTCGCCCGTCGCGCCGCCGGCTGCCGCCAGCGTCCTGCCTCCCGACGAGGCGATCCAGTCGGCGGGGTTCGGAGACGAGGTGACGCTCGCGGCCCGGCCGGCGCTGGTCCTGACCGGCAAGACCTCCTGGGACGACCTCTACGGGACGTTCCGCAAGGCCATCGCCGACCTCAAGGTCATCGCCGCCCGCGAGGGTGCGGTGATCTCCGGACCACCGATGATCCGCTTCGTCTCCTCCTCCGACGACGCCGTCGACTATGAGGCGATCCTGCCGGTGCGCGAGGTGGCGAAGCCGGCCGCCGCCTATGCGCCCGCCGGGCCCGGGCAGACGCCGGCCGGCAGGGCGGTCCGTTTCGTCCATCGCGGCGGCTACGACACGATGGAACAGACCTACGACGAGATCACGAACCATCTGGACGTCCAGTCCATCACGGCCGAAGACGCCTTCGTCGAGGAATATGTCCGCGATCCCGACCAGACGCCGGAAACGGACATGGCGACGTTCATCTATGTTTTCCCGAAGACCAATTGACGCCGCTGCCGACAGGGGCGCGGGCGTCTGAGGAATGCGCACAGTCGGCTTGCGCCCCTGCAACGTCTTTGCCGTGGCGCAAGCGCCGGTACTCCCTATCTTGCCGTCAACGGGACGCGACGGGCGTCCGACGGGAGGCTTCCATGTCCTTCGACGGCAACCATTCCTTCGGCGGCAACAGATCCACCGACGGCATCCATCATGTCACCGCCATTTCCGGTCCGGCCCGCCGCAACCTCGCCTTCTACAGCGGCGTGCTCGGCCTGCGGCTGGTGAAGAAGACCGTCAATTTCGACGATCCCGGCACCTATCACCTCTATTTCGGCGACGGGGCCGGAACGCCCGGCACCATCCTGACCTTCTTCCCCTGGGAGCAGGCGGCACCCGGCAGGCTCGGCGTCGGCCAGACGCAGGAGACGGCGTTCCGCGTGCCCGAGGGCTCGCTCGGCTGGTGGACGCACCGCTTCGTCGACAAGGGCGTGCCGCACGAGACGATCGAGAAGCGCTTCGGGGAATCGGTCCTCGCCTTCCGCGACCCCGACGGCATGCGGCTGGCGCTGGCCGGAGTGCGCGGCCTCGAGGCGGAACCCGCCTGGGAGGGCGGTGACGTGCCTGCGGCCCATGCGATCCGGGGCTTCCACGGCGTCTCCCTGCTCATCGACAAGGGCGAGGCGACAGGCGCCATCCTCACCGATGTCTTCGGCTTCGAGCGGGTCGCCGCGGAAGGCTCGGTGACGCGCTATGCGGTGCGCGGCAACCCCCTCGGCGGCATCATCGACATCCGGGTGGCCGGCGGGTTCCTGAAGGGCCGCGAGGGTGCCGGCTCGGTGCACCACGTCGCCTTCCGGGCTGCCGACGATGCGGCCCAGCAGGCCATGGTGGAGCGTCTCACCACGCAGCACGGCCAGCGCTTGACGGAACAGCGCGACCGCAACTATTTCCGCTCGGTCTATTTCCGCGAACCGGGCGGCGTGCTGTTCGAGATCGCCACCGACGCCCCCGGCTTCGCCGTGGACGAGCCGACGGAGAGGCTGGGCGAAGAACTGAAGCTGCCGGCCGGCCTCGAACCGATGCGCGCCCGCATCGAGGCCGTCCTGCCGGATCTCGGCTGACGGGTCCCGACAATGCCGCTGAGCCGCAGGGCGCGGCGGCCGGCCAGAGGAGGGTGTTCCATGACGACCATGACTGAAACCGCCGGCGGCTTCGTGCATCGCTTCGTGCCCGGCGCCGGCGATTGCGGCCGGACGCTGCTGCTGCTGCACGGCACCGGCGGCGACGAGACCGATCTGCTGCCGCTCGGTCAGATGCTCGCGCCAGGGGCGGCGCTGCTGTCGCCGCGCGGCAAAGTCCTGGAGAACGGGATGCCGCGTTTCTTCCGTCGCCTGGCGGAAGGCGTCTTCGACCACGAGGACGTGGTGCGGCGTGCCCATGAGCTCGCCGATTTCGTCACGGCCGCCGTCGCCCGCCATGGTCTCGCGGCGCCGGTGGCCGTCGGCTTCTCGAACGGGGCCAATATCGCTGCGGCGATGATGCTGCTCCGCCCCGACGTGCTGGGCGGCGCCGTGCTGATCCGGGCCATGGTGCCGCTGCCGCAACCGCCGCAGGCGGACCTCGCGGGCAAGCCGGTGCTGATCCTGTCCGGCGGCATGGATCCGATCGTCCCGGAAGAGGACGCGACGCGGCTCGCCGCCCAGTTGACGGCCGCCGGCGCCGAGGTCGAGCATGAGATCCTGCCGGCCGGCCATGGGCTGACCCAGGCGGATGTCACCCTGGCGCGGCGCTGGCTCGCCGGCCTCGACCGGACCGGCCAGGACGAAGGCCGGCCGCGCTGAGGGGCCGGTGCGCCCGGACGGGCCGTCAGCGCTTGACGATGACCGTCGTGCCGACGCCGACGCGGTTCATCAGGTCGACGACATCCTCGTTGAGCATGCGGAAGCAGCCGAAGGAGGCCGCGGTACCCACCGAGCGACGCATGCCCGCCGTGGTGCCGTGGATGGCATATTCGCCGCCGGCGAGCGTCAGGGCACCTTCGCCCATCGGGTTGTTGGGAGCACCGCCCGGAATGACGTCCGGCAGGTTCGGGTTGGCGCGCCTGACCACGGCCGGCGGCGACCAGGCCGGGCGCACGTGACGACCATTGACGACGGTCCGGCCCTCCCACTGCTCCGACGAGCGGCCGACGGCGACGCGGTAGCGGATGGCGACGCCGTTCTCCTTGACGAGGTAGAGCCGGCGTTCGGAATTACGGATGACGATCGTGCCGGGCTCGGCCTGGAAGTTCAGGCGGACGATCTCGCGCGCCTCGGCACGCTCCGGTGCCGAAATACCGGCACCCACACAAGCAACGAAGGCCGCGGCCACCAGTGGCCGCGTCAGACGACTTCCCATGACCCTCTCCCATACCGCCCTTACCATCCGGCGGTCACGCGCCGAGAAAGCGGGGCGATCAGTTTCTCTTCGGTTGTCGAAAGAAGAAAAATCGGGGCCAGAGTCAATGACTGGTTGCTTTGTGGCGGCGACGTGACGGCACCGTGTTGCCGCCCCGCAACGCCGGGGAAGCGGCAGGGCGTCAATGCTCATAAACCATTCACCACGCCAAGAATTCACCTCCCCTCAACCATGTCGGTCAACCCGGTGCTCTCGGTCCGTCGGTGACACTGCTCGCCGTCGAGCGGGAGGACGCGGGTGCGCACCACGGTGGGAGAGGCTGTCAGGCTGCCGGACAGGCGGACAACGCCCGCGCTGCTGGCTCTCTGCGCCTTCGCCGTCATGGCGAGCCTGCCCGTGGTGCTGCTGTGGGGCTTCGCCGGCGGATCGTCGGCGCTCACCGAGCCCATCCGTCCGTCGATCGCCGCCGAAGACGCGACCGACCTGCAGCCGGTCTGGCGGGCGGTCACCGCGCGCCATGCCGGCTTCGACGTCGACGCCCCGCGCTGGCGGCCTCTCGGCCAGGAGGTGTCCCTGTTCCGGCGCTCCGACGGGCTCGCCCGCGAAGTCTTCCGCTTCGGCCTCGCCGAGGATTCCCGCCGCCACGCGGCGCTGGTGATCGACCGCAGCGACATCCCCGCCGCGACACCGGCAGCCGATCTCGGCGCGGTGCTCGCCGAACTCGGCCTGTCGGCGACGCTCAACGCCAATCCCCTGCCGCTGGCGACCAAGTTCGGACCGATGGCCACCGCCGACATGACGCTGGAGAGCGAGGAGAGCAGCAAGTCCTGTCTCGCCTTCGCCCTGCGCGACGGCGACGCGGGAATCCGGTTGTCGGGCTGGGTCTGCAACGGCGGCCCGGAAATCGTCAGCCGCCAGGATGCCTCCTGCTTCGTCGACAGGCTCTTCACCGTCGGCGTCCGCGACGCCGCCATCGCCGCCCTGTTCGCCCGGGCGGAACTGGCACGCCTTCCCTGCCCCGCCGCGACGACGCCCGCCGCCAGCCCGGTAGTCTCCGACCGCGGCGGCCGGCCGATGCCGCTCCGCCTCAACCGCCTCTGAACCGGCGCGTGCCGGTCCTGCGCCGGATCTTTACCTCCGGTTAACCATGTTTCGGCACTGTCCCCGCCAGAACGGACGGGGAGGCAGGGATGGCCATCGGTCAGATCGGAACGGGCGGAATCGGCCAGGCGGGCGACCGCGCTGCGGGCGGCCAGTCCTCCGCCAGCGCCGTGCGGCCCGCCGATTCCGCGCCGCGGACGCCGACGGCGAACGTCACGGTGACACTGACGCCGGAAGCCCGCCAGCACCTCTCGCGCCTCGAGGGCTTCGCGGCCACGATCGGCACGTCGAAACAGCCCAAGCAGATGACCAAGCCCGGGATCAACGTCGACTTCCGTACCTGAGGCCCGGCGCGGAAAAGACCTTCCCCGCGCCGCTGGATGGCCGTCAGCCCGCGAGGTGCTGCAGTTCCTTGATGATGGCGTCGCCCATGCCGACGGTGCCGACCACATGGGTGTTGTCCGATCGGATATCCGCCGTGCGCAGCCCCGAGGCGAGAACGTTGGTGACCGCCTTGTCGAGCATGTCGGCGGCCTCGATCGCCTTGAACGAATAGCGCAGCGCCATCGAGAAGGACGAGATCGTCGCGATCGGATTGGCCGCGCCGGTGCCGGCGATGTCCGGGGCCGAGCCGTGGACCGGCTCATAGAGCGCCTTGCGCTTGCCGGTGACCGTGTCCTCGGCGCCGAGCGAGGCGGAGGGCAGCATGCCGAGCGAACCGGTCAGCATGGCGGCGACGTCGGACAGGATGTCGCCGAAGAGATTGTCGCAGACGATGACGTCATACTGCTTGGGCCAGCGCACCAGCTGCATGGCGCAGTTGTCGGCGAGCACGTGCTCGAGGTCGACATCCCCGAACTCGGCCTTGTGGACCCGCGTCACCACCTGCTTCCACAGCACGCCGGTCTTCATGACATTGTGCTTCTCGGCGGAGGAGACCTTGTTGCGACGGGTCCGGGCGAGTTCGAAGGCGACGCGGGTAATGCGCTCGATCTCGTGGGTCGTGTAGACCTGCGTATCGACGCCGCGCTGCTGGCCGTCCTCCAGCGTCACGATCTCCTTCGGCTCGCCGAAATAGACGCCGCCGGTCAACTCGCGGACGATGAGGATGTCGAGCCCCTCCACCACCTCCGGCTTCAGCGAGGAGGCCGCCGCCAGCGCCGGGAAACAGATCGCCGGCCTGAGGTTGGCGAAGAGGCCGAGATCCTTGCGCAGGCGCAGCAGACCGGCCTCGGGGCGCCTGGAATAGGGAACGTCGGCCCATTTGGGACCACCGACTGCGCCGAAGAGCACGGCATCGGCCGCCTGGGCGAGCGCCATGTCGCCGTTGGAGATTGCCTCGCCGTGGGCGTCATAGGCGCTGCCGCCGACCAGCCCGCGCTCCGTCTCGAAACCGGCGACGCCCTGCCTGCCGAACCAGGAGACGACCTTCTCGACCTCGGCCATGACCTCGGGGCCGATGCCGTCACCGGGCAGGATGAGAAGCTTGTGCGTCGCCATGGTCGTGTGTCCCCGTTCTGAGCGTCGGCGCGCTCTAGCGTCCCCGCCGCCTCAGGGCAAGGTCTGCGAACGCATGAGGGCGCGCCTTGCAGCGCGCCCCCGGAACCTTCCCCATGCCGCGATCACTCGGCGGCGGGGGTCTTCTCGCCGGCGGGGACCGCCGGATCATCCTCGACCCGCGGCGTGCGGCGCTTGCGGACACGGGGGGCGGGGGCCTCCCGCTCCTCGGCTACGGCTGCGGCGGCCGCCGGGATGACGGCGGCGCCCCCCGTGATGAAGGACGGCAGGCCGAGACCCACCTCTTCATCGCGCCGGGCCGGCGCCGGCTGGGACGCGGGTGCCTGATCGCCTTCGGGACCATCGCCCTCAAAGCTGCCAGGCTCGCGCCGGGCCTGTCGCTCGGCGAAACGCTCGGCACGCCGACGCTCGAAGCGCTCACGCCTGCTCTCGAAGGGCCGCTGACCCTCGCGGGGCATGCCGCCCTCGGCATCCGGTCCAGAGCCCGCGAGATCGGGCTGTTCACCGGCGACCACTTCGGGCTGCGGACGGGGACGATCAGGGCGGTCCTGACGATCAGGGCGGTCCTGGCGGTCCTGACGATCGGGAAAGCGCTGGCCGCCACCGCCGCCGGGGAACCGGTCGCGGTCGCCGCGATTCTGGCCCTGGAAGTCGCGCTGACCCTGGAAGTCGCGCGGCTGTCCGCCGGCGAAATCGCGCGGCGGCTGCGGTGGCGGTTCGGGCTTGGCCTGAACCGGGGATTCGAAGCGCTTGTCGAAAGGCGAGGAAAAATCGTCGTCGTCCTCGTCGTCGCCGTCTTCCTCGACCTGCTGGCCTTCGACGCGGGGAGCCTGCTGCTGGCGGAGTGCCTCCTGGGCGGCGGCGATGAGGCGGAAATAATGCTCGGCGTGCTGGAGATAGCTCTCGGCCGAGACCGGATCGCCGGACGTGTGCGCATCGCGCGCCAGCTGCAGATATTTCTCCGCGACGTGCTGGGCGGTACCGCGAATCTTAACGTCGGGCCCGTTGGACTCGTAGCTTCGGGAGAGCGGATTGGGGCCCTTGCCACCGCCGCGATTGTTGCGGCCGCGCATGCGCTTGTTGTTGCTGTTTCTCATGTCGGTCCTTTATCGACCTCCTCAAGCGGAGCACGCGTCCAAGCGATGCGTCCGGATCCTTCGACAGAGCGCAGGCAGACCTCACAGGCATCTCGCGCCCGGCCTTGCCGCGTCCGGCAGTTCAACGATCTTCAGGGTTCAGGGCGACGGCTGACCATCCCGCCCTTCGCGCCACGCGCGCGCCTCGTCCTTCATTCGGGATCGGATCATGGCGCCCCTCGCGCCCTGGCTCCGACGTGCCAAACCCCACCAGACCTGTTTGCTGTTGCGTTCGACGCGCGGATATGACCCCGGACCGCATCGAATCTTATGCCCGATTGTTTAGCTGGTCCGAAGCCGGATTCCAAGCGGTTTCTCGGTCGGCGCGCCGCGGCGTCAGGGCGCCGGATTGCCCCTGAGCTGGTGGACGGCGTCGATCGCCGCGAGGATGTCGGGAGAGAGGATTGTTTCGCCGGCGTCGATGGCGGTCTTCAACTGCGCCATGCCGGTCGCGCCGATGATGGTCGAGGTGACGAAGGGGCGACTGGCGACGAAGGCGATGGCCATGGTGGCGGGGTCGAGGCCGGCCTCGCGCGCGATGGCGAGATAGTCCTTCGTCGCCGCTTCCGAGCCCGGCTTCTGATAGCGCTGCTGACGGTCGAAGAGCGTCACGCGCGCACCCGGCGGGCGGGCGCCGTCGAGATATTTTCCCGTCAGGAAGCCCTGGGCGAGGGGCGAATAGGCCAGCAGCCCGACCTGCTCGCGCATGGCGATCTCCGCCATCGCGGTCTCGTAGGTGCGGTTGAGCAGGTGATAGGCGTTCTGCACGCTCTGCACCCGCGGCAGGTTCCGCATCTCGCTCTGCTTCAGGAAGGACATGGTGCCCCAGGCGCTCTCGTTCGACAGGCCGATGAAGCGGACCTTGCCCGCCCTGACGAAATCGCCGAGGACGTCGAGCTGCTCGCCGATGGTCGTGTCGTCGGCGCGCGGCGTCCAGCCCTCGGGGTCAAAGCGCGTCGGATTGGCGCCGAAGGGTGCCGCACGTTCGGGCCAGTGGAGCTGGTAGAGGTCGATGTAGTCGGTGCCGAGCCGCTTCAGGCTCTGGTCGAGGGCGGTCCGCATCTGCGCGCGCGTCAGCCGCGTCGCCGCCCCGTCCGGCCGGAGCCAGGTCATGGCGCCGGCGCCGGCGACCTTGGTGGCGAGGACGATGTCGTCGCGCCGGCCGCGCTTCTGCAGCCAGGTGCCGATGATCCGCTCGGTGGCGCCGTAGGTCTCGGCCCTGGGCGGCACGGCATACATTTCAGCCGTGTCGAAGAAGGTCACGCCGCGCGAGACGGCATAGTCCATCTGCGCATGACCCTCCGCCTCGGTGTTCTGCTCGCCGAAGGTCATCGTGCCGAGGCACACGGCGGTGACGTCGAGGCCGGTGCGGCCGAGGGGACGGGTCTGCATGCTGTGCGCCGATCGCTGCGGGGAGGACGGTCGTGGTTATGAAGCCAAAGGCCCCCGGTCAACCGCCGCGGCGAGATCGCACCTGTGCGATCAGTTCCTCGACCTTCGGCAGGATGCGCCGGACGATGACGTCGACGCCCCTGGCATTGGGATGCATGCCGTCTCCGAGATTCAGGCCCGCGTCGCCGGCGACTCCGTCGAGGAAGAACGGGTCGAAGAGCACGCCGTGCCTGACGGCGAGGTCGGGAAAGATGGGGTTGAAGGCCGCACCGAAGGTGCTGCCCATATTGGGCGGCGCCACCATGCCGGACAGCAGGACGGTGATGCCGCGGGCCTTCAGGCGGGTGACGATCTGGTCGATATTGCGCCGGGTGACCGCCGGATCGATGCCGCGCAGGGCGTCGTTGGCGCCGAGTTCGACGATGACGGCATCGACGCCCTCGCCCACCGCCCAGTCGAGTCGGTCGAGGCCGCCTGAGGACGTATCTCCCGAGACGCCGGCATTCTCGACGGTGACGGCATGGCCCTTCGCCCTCAGCGCCGCCTGAAGCTTCACCGGAAAGGCTTCGGCGGGCCCCAGCCCGTAGCCGGCGGTCAGACTGTCGCCGAGGGCGACGATGCTGACCGGCCGCGCCTGCTGTGCGGCAGACGGCAGTGTGGAAAGGCCGAGGAACAGGGCGGCCACGCCGATCACGAACTGTCGCACGAGGTTTCCCTTTCCAAAGGCCGATACCGTTGCCATCTAGGGTCTTAGGTGCAATGCCGCAATGTGCGGCGCGAGGCGAGCGACCGACACCATGCCCCTGCCGACCGATACGCCCCGCCGGGCGCCCGACGCCATCGTTATCGACAAGGTCGAACTTTCGCTCGGACGCGGTGCGTCGCGCGTCCACATCCTGCGGAGCCTGTCGCTGTCGATCGCTGCGGGGCAATCGGTCGGCCTCGTCGGGCCTTCCGGCTCGGGCAAATCGACCCTTCTCATGGTCATGGCTGGTCTCGAGCGCCCCGATTCCGGAACCGTGACGGTCGCGGGGACCGACATTACCGGGCTGAATGAAGACGCGCTGGCGCGGTTCCGCGGTCGCCATGCCGGGATCGTCTTCCAGTCGTTCCACCTCATCCCGACGATGACGGCGCTGGAGAACGTCGCCGTGCCGCTGGAACTTGCCGGTGCGCCGGATGCCTTCGACCGCGCGGCCGACGAGCTGGACGCGGTCGGCCTCGGCACCCGCCTCAACCATTATCCGACGCAGATGTCCGGCGGCGAGCAGCAGCGCACGGCGCTGGCGCGTGCCCTGTCGGTGCGCCCCGACATCCTCTTCGCCGACGAGCCGACCGGCAATCTCGACGAGGCCACCGGCCGCACCATCATCGACCTGATGTTCACGAAACAGGCCGAGCGCGGCGCGACGCTCGTCCTCGTCACCCACGACCGCGCGCTGGCCGAGCGCTGCGACCGCGTCGTGCGCCTGCGCTCGGGCGTCATCGTCGAGGACAGCCGCGCGCCGGAGACGGTCGGGTGAGCGGCTTCGTCGCACGACCGCACCGCCTGCCCACCGCCGTCCGCCTCGGCCTGCGGGACCTGCGCGGTGGCCTCAGCGGGTTCGGAACCTTCATCGCCTGCATCGCGCTCGGCGTCGCGGCGATCGCCGGCGTCGGCTCCTTCGCGCGCGGGCTGGTCGAGGGCCTCGCGCGCGAGGGCCGCGTCATCCTCGGCGCCGACGCCTCCTTCCAGGTTCTGCACCGGGAACTGCCCGAGGCCATTATCCGGGCCCTGGCCGAGCGCGGGACTGTCGCCACCATGGCGACGACGCGCGCCATGGCCCGTACCGCCGCCGTCGGCGATGCCGCCAAATCCTCGCTGGTAGAGATCAAGGCCGTCGATCCCGGCCTCTATCCGCTGGTCGGCACGCTGGAGACCGAACCGGCGCGCGGCACGCCCGAGGCCCTCGCCGTCGTTGATGGCCGGGCGGGTGTCCTGGTCGAGCCGGCACTGCTGGCCCGTCTCGACGTCAAGGTCGGCGACGACATCGTGCTCGGCGACCTGCCGGTGCGGATCGCCGGCGTCATCCGCAGCGAGCCCGACAGGCTCGCCGGCGGGCTCGGCTTCGGCCCCCGCCTGTTGCTGTCGCTCGATACGTTCCGCCAGACGGGGCTGATCCAGCCGGGATCGCTGATCCGCTGGATGTACCAACTCGACCTCGGCTCCAGCCAGGCGAGCGATGCCGACCTGCGGCGGGCCATCGCCGACATCCGCGGGCGCTACCCCGATGCCGGCTTCGAGGTCCGCACGCGGATGAACGCCTCGCCGCAGCTGACCACGCAGATCGAACGCTTTTCGCAGTTCCTGACCCTGGTCGGGCTGACCGCGCTGCTGGTCGGCGGCGTCGGCGTCGCCAATGCGGTGGCGAGCCTCGTCGATCGCAAGCGCGACGACATCGCTACGCTGAAAGCGCTCGGTGCCACCGGCGGCATGGTCTTCGCGGCAACGCTGACGCAGGTCGGCCTCCTTGCCCTCGTCGGCACGGCAATCGGACTTGCCGTCGGCGCCGTCCTGCCGGCGGCGGTGGTGGCGGCCTTCGGCGCGGCGATCCCGATCCCGGTCGCCACCGGCGTGCAACCGGGCGAACTGGCGACGGCGGCCGCCTATGGCCTGCTGGTGGCGCTCGCCTTCGCGCTCTGGCCGCTCGGCCGCGCCCATGATGTCCCCGTCTCGGCGCTGTTCCGCGACACGGTCGACGGCGAGCGCCGCTGGCCCCGTCCGCGCTATCTCGCCCTCGTCGCCCTGACGGTCGCGGTGCTGGTCACCCTGTCGGTCGCGACCTCGTTCAACCCGCGCCTCGCCCTCGGGTTCATGGCGGGCGCCGCCGGCATCTTCGTCGCGCTGCGGCTGGTGGCGGCCGGCATCATGGCTCTGGCGGCCCGCCTGCCGCGCTCGCGCCGGACCAGCCTGAGGCTCGCGGTGGCCAACCTGCACCGGCCGGGCGCGCTGACGCCGTCGGTGGTGCTCTCCCTCGGCCTCGGACTGACGCTGCTCGCCGTGATCGCCCTGGTGGATGCCAGCTTCCGCCGCCAGATCGAGGACGCCCTGCCGGACCGGGCACCGTCCTTCTTCTTCGTCGACATCGTCAATTCCGATGCGCCCCGCTTCGATGCCTTCATCGCCGAGAAGGCGCCCGGCGCCGACCTCAACCGCGTTCCCATGCTGCGCGGCCGCTTCGTCCGCCTCGGCGGCCGGCCGGTCGAGGAAATCCGCGCCAGCGACGACATCGCCTGGGCGCTGCGCGGCGATCGCGGCATCACCTATGCCGAGAGCCTGCCGCGGAACTCCCGCCTGGTGTCGGGCGAATGGTGGCCGGCCGACTATAACGGCCCGCCGCTGGTCTCCTTCGACGAGCGCATGGGCCGCGGGTTCGGCCTGAACCTCGGCGACGAGGTGACGGTCAATGTGCTCGGCCGCAACATTACCGCGCGCATCGCCAACTTTCGACACATCCAGTGGGACAATCTCGGGATCAATTTCATCGTCGTGTTCTCTCCGAACACGTTCAGGGCGGCGCCCCACGCCCATCTCGCCACGCTCACCTATCGCCAGCCCGCCTCGGCAGCCGAGGAGGTCGCGCTCCTGCAGCAGGTCGCGGCCGCCTTCCCGGCGGTCACCACGGTCAGGGTGAAGGACGCCCTTGAGGCGGTCGGCCAGCTCGCGACCCAGATCGCCACCGGCATTCGCGGCGCCAGCATCGTGACGCTGGTGGCGGCCATCCTGGTCCTGGCGGGTGCGCTTGCCGCCGGCCATCGGGCGCGGGTCTACGATGCGGTGATCCTCAAGACTCTCGGAGCGCCGCGGGCCATGCTGATCCGCACCTATGCGATGGAGTATGCCCTGCTCGGCACGGTGACGGCGCTGTTCGGCCTCGCCACCGGCTGCGTCGCCGCCTGGGTGGTGACGACCCAGGTGATGAACATCCCCTTCGCCTTCGCGCCGCTGCAGGCGCTGGGCATCATTGTGCTGGCCATCGTGCTCACGGTCGGCTTCGGACTGGTGGGAACATGGCGGGCACTGGGCGAAAAACCCGCCCCGGTCCTGCGCAACATGTGAGAGAAACAGGCGGGTGACATTCCCGTCACCGCCAGTGTGAGGACTTGCGACAAAGGGACGCGAAGCCTCACCATTGCTGGCTCTGCTGGCGTCAGGGTCTTGTTTCCGTCATGACCTCAGCCATATTGCGTATCGGATGACGAAACCTGTCCGGGTTCCGTCTTTTAGGGGAAAGCCAGAGGTTCTTCCATGTCGCACTACGATCCGAATGCCCAGGCCTACGGCGGCTACGGTTATGGCCAGCCGACGGCCGTTCAGCAGGCCCAGATCGACCAGGGCCTTCGCTCCTACATGGTCGGCGTCTACAACTACATGATGATCGGCCTCGCCATCACCGGCATGGCCGCGCTCGGCGTCTATATGCTCTCGGTCACCGGTGACGCTTCGCTCGCCCAGCAGACGGCGCGCGGCGCCATGCGCGTGTCCGGCGGCCAGTTCCTGACGCCCTTCGGCGCCTTCCTGTTCGCGAGCTGGTTCAAGTTCGTCGTCATCCTCGCCCCGCTCGGCGTGGTGATGCTGCTGTCCTTCCGCGCCGACAGGCTGAGCGCCCCCGCTGCCCAGATCACCTTCTGGATCTATGCGGCGCTCGTCGGCGTCTCGCTGACGACCATCCTGCTGGTCTATGCCCACACCTCGGTCGCCCGCGTGTTCTTCATCACGGCCGCCGCGTTCGGTGCGCTGTCCCTCTGGGGCTACACCACCAAGCGTGACCTCTCGGGCATGGGCACGTTCCTGATGATGGGCCTTTTCGGCCTGATCATCGCCATGCTGGTCAACATCGGCATCGCCGCCTTCACCGGCACGCCGTCGACCATGCTGCAGTGGATCATCTCGGTGGTCGGTGTCCTGATCTTCGCGGGCCTCACCGCCTACGACACGCAGAACATCAAGAACGAGTACATCTACAGCCTGGCCTATGCGAACGACGGCTCGATGGTGCAGAAGGCCGCCATTTTCGGCGCCCTCCAGCTCTACATCAACTTCGTCGGCATGTTCCAGTTTCTGATGGCGCTGCTCGGCTCGCGCGACGAGTGAGCCCGACGTTCCATCCGGCACCCCGATCTGACGACCCCCGGCCGCAAGGTCGGGGGTTTTGCCTTGTCCGGCCGGACAGGAAAGACTTTGCGGCGAACTGATCGCGCCACGCCTCAGCGGCCGGTGAAGACCAGTGCCCGCGGAATGCCGGCGAGATCCGAGACGAGCCGCGCCAGCCGGAACCCGCAGGCGCGGGCGATGCGGGCGACGTCCGGCGCCTGGCCGATGCCGATCTCGACGGCGACACAGCCGCCGGGGTTCAGGACCTGCCCGGCACCGGTGAAGACGGCGCGATAGGCGTCGAGCCCGTCCGCTCCGCCGTCGAGGGCGAGGCGCGGGTCGTGCAGCGCCACTTCCGGCGCCAGACGGTCGCAGTCCGCCGCGGGGATATAGGGCGGGTTGGAGACGATCAGGTCGTAAGAGGCCGCGAGGCCCTCCGTCCAGCAGCCCTGCGCGAAAACCGCGCGGTCGGCGAGGCCATGCGTCCGGGCATTGTCACGTGCCGCATCGAGCGCCTCCGCCGACAGGTCGATGCCGAGCCCGGTGGCCTCCGGCCGTTCGCTGAGGAGCGCCAGCAGGACGGTGCCGGGTCCGACGCCGAGGTCGAGGATGCGGGCCGGGCCGCGGGCCGGCAGCAGGTCCAGCGCCGCCGCGACGAGCGCCTCGGTGTCGTCGCGCGGAATCAGGCAGGCGGCGTTGAGCGCGAGGTCGAGGCCATGGAAGGCACCCGTCCCGATGATCCGTGCCACCGGCTCGCGCGCCAACCGTCGGGCGACCATGGTCGAGGCGCTCGCCGCCTCGTCGGCATCGAGGCAGCTGTCGGCGGCAGCGCCCGGCAGGGCCGGGTCGCGGCCGGTGGCCAGCCTCAGCAGCAGGCGCGCCTCGCTGGCCGCCTCGTCGATACCGGCCTCCGCCAGCCGGTCGGCGGCGATGCGCCGGGCCTCACCGAGGCTCGTTCCGGCCGGGATCACGCCGCCGTATCCAGCGCCAGCAGGCTCGCCTGGTAATCGGCGATGATGGCGTCGATGATCTCGCCGAGTGCGGTGCCGGCCATGATCTCCGGCAGCTTGTAGAGCGTCAGCTCGATGCGATGGTCGGTCACCCGCCCCTGCGGGAAGTTATAGGTGCGGATGCGCTCGGACCGGTCGCCCGAGCCGACCTGGAGGCGGCGGTCCTCGGCGCGCGTCGCGGCCAGGCGCCGGCGCTCCTCGTCGAAGATGCGCGAGCGCAGGATGGCCATGGCGCGCGCCTTGTTCTTGTGCTGCGAGCGCTCGTCCTGCACCAGCACGACGGTGTTGGTGGGAATGTGGGTGATGCGGACGGCCGACTCGGTCTTGTTGACATGCTGACCGCCGGCGCCCTGGGCGCGCATGACGTCGATCCTGAGGTCATCGTCGTTGATCGCGACATCCACCTCCTCCGCCTCGGGGAGCACGGCGACGGTCGCCGCGGAGGTGTGGATACGGCCGCCGGATTCGGTCGCGGGCACGCGCTGCACCCGATGCACGCCGCTCTCGAACTTCAGCCGCGCATAGGCACCGGCGCCGCGGATCTCGGCGACGATCTCCTTGAAGCCGCCGACCGTCCCCTCGCTGGCCGAGATCAGGTCCATGGCCCAGCCCTGCAGGGCTGCATAGCGCTCATACATGCGGAAGAGATCGCCGGCGAAGAGCGAGGCCTCGTCGCCGCCCGTGCCGGCCCGGATCTCGAGGATGGCATTCTTGGCATCGGCGGCGTCCTTCGGCAGGAGCGCGAGGCGCAGCTGGTGCTCCAGCGTGGCGACGCGCTCCTCGAGGGCCGGCTTCTCCTCATGGGCGAGGTCGGCCATGTCGCGATCGGTCGCGGGATCGGCGAGGAGCTGCTCGATGTCGGCGAGTTCGGCCCGGGCGGTCCGGTAGGCGTTGATCGCCTCGACCACCGGCGTGAGTTCGGAGAACTCGCGCGAAAGGCTCACGTAGCGCTCGCCCTCGACGCCTGCCGAGAGTTCGGCCTCGACGAGGTCGCGCCGCACGATGAGGGCCTGGAGCTTGGCGACAGGCAGCATCAGAGGCTCACGCCCTCGGCTTCGGCGAAGTCGCGCATGCGCTGGCGGATCGACTGGCCCTGGCGCGGCTTGTCGATCAGATCGTCGAGGAGAGCGGCAAAGCGCGAGAGGTCGAGGTCGAGCAGCATGGACTTCACCGGCCCCATAGCGGCAGGCGACAGCGACAGCGACCGGTAGCCGAGCCCGGCGAGCGCCATGGCCTCCAGCGGCCGGGAGGCGAGCTCGCCGCAGAGCGTGACGAGCTTGCCGTGTTCGCGGCCCTTGCGGGCGAGGCTGCGCAGGGCCCGCAGGATCGGCGGCGACAGCACATCGAAGCGGTTGGCGACGCGGTTGTTGCCGCGATCCACCGCGAACATGAACTGGACGAGGTCATTGGACCCGACCGAGAGGAAATCGACGCGCGGCAGGAGTTCGTCGAGCTGGAACAGCAGGGCCGGGACCTCGACCATGACGCCGACCTGGACCCGTTCGGGCATGCGGTGGTCATGGCGGCGCAGATGGGTCAGCTCGCGCTCGACGATGGCCTTGGCGGCGTCGAATTCCTCGATCGCGGCGACCATCGGGAACATGATGCGCACCTCGCGGCCGGCTCCGGCGCGCAGCATGGCGCGGACCTGGCTGCGCAGGAGGCCGGGGCGGTCGAGGCCGAGGCGGATGGCCCGCCAGCCGAGCGCCGGGTTCTCCTCCTGGATGACGTCCATGTAGGGCAGCACCTTGTCGCCGCCGATGTCGAGGGTGCGGAAGGTCACGGGGCGGTCGCCGGCGGCATCCAGCACCTTGCGATAGAGGTCGAGCTGCTCGGCGATGCGCGGCAGGGCGTTGGCCACCATGAACTGCAGCTCGGTGCGGAACAGGCCGATGCCGGAGGCGCCGGTCTCCTCCAGGAAGGGCAGGTCGACCATCAGGCCGGCATTGAGGTTCAGCTTGATCTCGACGCCGTCGCGGGTCACCGCCGGCAGGTGGCGGATGGCGGCATATTGCGCCTGGCGTCGGGCGCGGAAGCGCACCTTCTCGGCATAGGCGCTCTCGACGTCGCCGGTCGGCCTGAGATGCACCTCGCCGGTGCCGCCGTCGATGATGATGGCATCGCCGGGATCGGCGAGGCTGGTGACGTTCTCGGCCTGGCCGACCGTCGGGATGCCGAGGGCACGGGCGACGATGGCGACATGGCTGGTCGCGCCGCCCTCCTCCAGGACCAGGCCGCGCAGGCGCGTGCGGTCATAGTCGAGCAGCGCGGCAGGTCCCATGTGCCGGGCGACGACGATGGCGTTGTCCGGCAGTTCCATCCGCACGTCGCCCTTGGTGCCGGTGAGCTGGCGCATCAGCCGGTTGGCGAGATCGTCGAGATCGTGCATCCGCTCGCGCAGATAGGGATCGGTCTGGCGCATCATGCGGGCGCGGTTGTCCGACTGGACGCGCTCGACCGCCGCCTCGGCGGTGATGCCGGTGCCAATCGCCTCCTTCAGGCGGCGCACGAAGCCACGGTCATGGGCGAACATCCGATAGGCCTCGAGGATGTCCTTGTGCTCGCCGCCGCGGGCGACGTCCTCGTCGTCCAGCATGTGGTCGATCTCGGCACGCAGCGATTCGATCGCCACCTCGATGCGCACGAGTTCGCCGGCCGGATCGTCCGCGATCAGCTTGGCGACGTGGATGCGCGGCTCGTGCAGGACGACGTGGCCGAGGCCGACGCCTTCCGCCAGACCCTCGCCCGCCAGATGCAGCGGGCGGCGGGCGGCGGGCTCCTGGCCGGGCGGGGCGAGCGCGGAGAGCTCGCCCGAGGCGATCATCTCCGCCAGCACCATCGAGGTCGTCTGGAGCGCCTCGACCTCGTCTTCCTCGTATTTGCGGTGGGCACGGTTCTGCACGACGAGGACGCCGAGCGTGTTGCCGCCACGCAGGATCGGCACGCCGAGGAAGGAGTGGAAGATCTCCTCGCCGGTTTCCGGCTTGAAGGCGAAGGCGGGATGCTCCTGGGCATCCGAGAGATTCAGGGATTCGGCGGTCTGCGCGACCAGGCCGACCAGGCCCTCGCCGGCGCGCATGACGGTGAGATGGACGGCTTCGCGGTTGAGGCCCTGGGTCGCATAGAGCTCGAGCGTGCTGTCGACGCGCAGGACATAGACCGAGCAGACCTCGGCCACCATGTTGGCCGCGATCAGAACCACGATCTTGTCGAGGCGGTCCTGCGCCGAAATCTGTTCCGCCATCACCTCGCGCAGGCGGCGGAGCAGGAGGCGCGGACCGCCGAATGCGGGGCGCATCGGCATCGTCACGATCTGGGCAGTCAGCCCGTTCCTGAGCATATGAAGCGGCGAGCCTCCGCCGCAGAATCCACCATTAAGGTGGTGGTGACGGTTTGCAAAGCCGGTCGCGGGCAACCTGCGGTCCGCAAGGCCGCCGCCAGGCCATCGCAAGGCGGCCGGAAGACGGGCCGCCGGGCGGCGACCACTGCCGTGACGATCACCCGGCCTTGTCGAGGCCGTAGAGCGTGTGGAGCGTGCGCGCGGCGAGCTCGGTATAGGCGGCATCGATCAGCACGGAGAATTTGATCTCCGAGGTGGTGATGGCGCGGATGTTGATGCCCTTGTCGGCCAGCGCCTTGAAGGCCTTGGCGGCGACGCCGGCATGGGAGCGCATGCCGACGCCGATGCAGGAGACCTTGACCACGTCGGACGCGGTCTCGAGCGCCTTGAAGCCGACGGCCTCGCGCGCCTCCATCAGGACGTGGCGCGCCCGTTCGAGATCGGCGCCCGGACACGTAAAGGTGATGTCCGTCGTCGCACCGTCGGATGAGACGTTCTGGACGATCATGTCGACGTTGATGTTGGCCTCGGCGAGAGGGCCGAAGATCGCGGCGGCCACACCCGGTTTGTCGGCGACGGCGCGCACGCTCACCTGAGCCTCGTCCTTGGAGAAGGCGATGCCGGTCACGACCTGCTTTTCCACGATTTCCTCCTCGTCGCAGATGAGAGTGCCAAGTTGCGGGTTCTCGGGATCGTCGAACGACGAGCGGACATAGGTCCGCACGCCGTGGATCATCGAGAGCTCGACGGAGCGGACCTGCAGGACCTTCGAGCCCAGCGAAGCCATCTCCAGCATCTCCTCGAAGCCCACCCTGTCGAGACGGCGGGCCTTCGGGACGATGCGCGGATCGGTCGTGTAGACCCCGTCGACGTCGGTATAGATGTCGCAGCGCTCGGCCTTGATGGCCGCGGCGATGGCGACCGCAGACGTGTCCGAGCCGCCGCGCCCCAGCGTCGCGATGCGATCCGTCTCGCGCGATACACCCTGGAAGCCGGAAATGACCGCCACTTCGCCGTTGGCGAAGGCGGCATCGAGGTTGGCGGAGGGAACATCGGCGATGCGGGCCACCGAATGGGCTTCGTCGGTGACGATCGGCACCTGCCAGCCCTGCCAGGAGCGGGCCTTGATGCCCATGGCGTTGAGGACGATGGCGAGAAGGCCGGAGGTCACCTGTTCGCCGGCGGCGACCACGGTGTCATATTCGGCAAGGTCGTAGAGGGGCGCGGCTTCCTTGCACCAGGCGACCAGTTCGTTGGTCTTGCCGGACATGGCGGAGACCACCACGGCCACCTGATAGCCGGCCTCGACCTCGCGTTTGACATGCCGCGCGACATTCTTGATGCGGTCGACATTGGCGACGGACGTGCCGCCGAACTTCATCACGAGGCGAGGCATGGTTGAAAACGATCCGGCGCCGGCGGCGCCCCTTGGGTCAAAAAGGCGCGTATCCATAACCATCGATCAGATGTAAGGCAACGCGGGAGACCGTCCGTCCGACGACTGCCGAGGACCGGAAGCCCATGCGCCCCACAGAATCGCCGACGCCCACCACGCTCGACCCGGGTGAGGTCGAGAAGTTTTCCCGTCTCGCCACCGAATGGTGGAACCCCGCGGGCAAGATGGGGATCCTGCACAAGTTCAATCCGGTGCGGCTCGCCCACATCCGCGAAATGGCCTGCACGCGCTTCGGCCGTGACCGCAACGCCATCGACGCGCTGTCCGGACTGTCCGCGCTCGACATCGGCTGCGGCGGCGGCCTTCTGTGCGAGCCTCTCGCCCGGATGGGCGCCACGGTCTCCGGCATCGATCCCGCCCGCACCAACGTGGAGACCGCGCGCCTCCACGCCAAGCTCTCGGGCCTTGCCATCGACTATCGCTGCACGACGGCGGAAGAATCCGCCGCGGCCGGAGAAACATACGACATCGTTCTGGCGATGGAGGTCGTGGAGCACGTCGCCGATGTCGACCTTTTCGTCGGGGCCTGCGCGGCGCTGGTCAAGCCCGGCGGGCTGCTGGTGATGGCGACAATCAACCGCACCATGAAGAGCTACGCGCTGGCCATCGTCGGCGCCGAATACGTGCTGCGCTGGCTGCCGCGCGGGACGCATGAATGGGACAAGTTTGTCACGCCCGAGGATCTCGCCGCAGCGATGGCTGCCAACGGCCTCGCCGTGACCGATCGCAAGGGCGTGCGCTACGATCTGCTGCGCGATCGCTGGGTGGAAACCTCCGATCTCGCCGTCAACTACATGCTGACGGCGGGGCGGGGCTGACTTTTCCGGATTTTTCCCGCATTGGAGGTGGGCGCCCGGACTGCTAATCTCCTCCGATGCGTCATGCGGGCCTCGTTCTCGTCGCTATCGTCACCGTCGGTCTTGCCACTGGCTTCGAGACCGTGGCGCAGCCGCGCGATACAACTCAGACTTCGGAAATCGTCCAGCGCCAGCCCTTCACGCCCGGCCCGCCCGTGACCATGCCGCCCTGTACCTGCCGTGCCGCCGGTAAAAGTTGGGTCGTCGGGGAAACAATCTGCCTCAGGACTCCCGGAGGCGAGAGGCTTGCTGTCTGCACAACCGACGAGAATGTTACAACGTGGCGTATATCACCTGTCCCATGCGCCACCTCTTCTTTGGCGCCATATAGATCGGCACAGATGACGCAGGGAAACACCTGCTGACCAACCAAAAAGAGGGCTGTGCAGTCCCAAAAATCCGAGTTACGCTTCTTCTGGCTCTCAGATCCGGGCGGCGAGGATCTGGCGGCGATCCGGTTCCACCGTGGCGCCGGAGCATCGCGGACATGTCCTGATCCGGAGCTCTAGCAGGTTCGCAATCGTGCGGAACCGGCAGTGCATTCGGAAAGGCTGACCGGCATGTCGATGACGGGGATCGTCAAGTTCTTCAACACCGAGAAAGGCTACGGCTTTATCAAGCCGGACGATGGAGGCAAGGACATCTTCGTCCATATTTCGGCCGTACAGCGTTCGGGGCTCGCAAGTCTGGCCGAAGGGCAGAAACTGGAATTCGAGCTCGAGCCCGACAAGCGCGGCAAGGGACCCAAAGCGGTCAATCTCGCAGTCCGCGGCTGATCTGTCGGCAACGGCTTTGCGGAGCGCGTGAGAACCTGCGCGACCAGAGCCTCGCCGCTCCTGCGCGCGCATCGCCCCTGCGCGGATATCGTCCCTATTCGCCTGTCGTCCCCGTTCGCCTGTCGTCCCCAACGCCTGTCGTCCCCGTTCGCCTGTCGTCCCCGTTCGCCTGTCGTCCCCAACGCCTGCAAGCAAAGCGTACTCATCACTGTCCGTGCCCGCATTTGTGCGTGCCTGATCCGCGAATGTGAACGGTCGTGGGCGCGGATCCGATTTCTTCGGGCGCCGACATCCGGTAAAACTCCGCCATGATCCAGGAACCGACTTCGCCCGCACGTACCGCCGTCCTCATCGCCGGTGGTGGTCTGGCCGGTCTCTCGCTCGCCGTCGCACTCAAAGTCTCGCTCGGCGCCTCGTTTCACGTCACCGTCGCCGATCCCGCCATCGCCGCGCCGCCGCCCGAGTCCGGCAGGGCGTCGGCCTTCGCCGCAGCGGCCCGCCGGATGTTCGAGGCGACGGGCGTCTGGGACGCCATCGCACCGGAAGCGCAACCGATCCTCGACATGGTGGTGACCGACAGCCGCACGCTCGACGTCGTGCGGCCGGTCTTCCTGACCTTCGGCGGCGAGGTGGCCCCCGGCGAGCCCTTCGCCCATATGGCGCCGAACGCCGTGGTGACACGCGCCCTGTCGGATCGCGCCAGGGCGCTGGGCGTGGCCTTCGTCGCCTCCTCGGTAGCGGGTTTCGAGGCGGGAGCGGCAGACACCCGCGTGACGCTGGCCGATGGCCAGGTGATCGCGACGCCGCTTCTGGTCGCCTGCGACGGCGGAGGCTCGCGCCTGCGCGAACTCGCCGGCATCCGTACGGTCGGCTGGGATTACGACCAGTCGGGCATCGTCTGCACGGTCGGCCACGAGCATGACCACGAGGGCCGGGCCGAGGAGCACTTCCTGCCGGCCGGTCCCTTCGCCATCCTGCCCCTGACGGGCCGGCGGTCGTCGATCGTCTGGACCGAGGAGACCGGTCGCGCGGAACGGCTGTGCCGGCTGCCGCGCGAGCTGTTCCTGGACGAGCTCGAGACGCGCTTCGGCCACCGCCTCGGCGAGATTGCCCTGCTCGACAAGCCCGCCGCCTATCCGCTCGGCCTGAAGGTGGCGCGGGACTTCGTGGCGCCCCGCCTCGCTTTGGTGGGGGACGCGGCCCATGTCATCCATCCCATCGCCGGCCAGGGCATCAACATAGGCTTCCGCGACGTCGCGGCGCTGGCCGAATGTCTCGCCGATGCCGCAAGGCTCGGCATGGACCATGGCGCTGCCGACGTGCTGGCCCGCTACCAGCGCTGGCGGCGCTTCGACACGACGGTCATGGGCGTCACGACCGACGGGCTGAACCGGCTCTTCTCCAACGGCTCGCAGCCGGTCCGCTTCGTGCGCGATCTCGGCCTCGGCCTCGTCGACCGTCTGCCGGGCCTGAAGAACTTCTTCATCCGCCAGGCCGCCGGTATCACCGGCGACGTCCCCAAGCTGCTGCGCGGCGAGACGCCCTGAGGTTCCAGGATCCCGGACGGCCTAAAGCCGCCCGGCCAGCCAATGCAGGTCACGGTCGCGGAAACCGAGACCCTCGATCGCCTTCACCGTGTTGAGCACATAGTCGGGATTGGCGCCGGATCGGCCGTGCCCGTGCCGGACGATATGGAGCTGCCGGTCGAGCGGCAGGCGGCCAGCATACTGGGCATGGCCACGGTCGACGATATAGGTCAGGGCGTGGACACGGGGCCTGTCGGGGCTCTCCAGCGTGACGTTGCGATAAACCTCGAGATAGACCGAAGTCGCCTGTTCGCGTTCTCGCAGATAGGCGACGGTGGCGTCGGCCAATGCCGCCTCGACGCGGAAGACCATGCCCCGGCATGTGCCGCCGCGATCGAGCCCGAGGACCAGGCCTGGCTGTTCCGGCGTACCGCGATGGACATGGGAATAGACGCAGAGCGAGCGGTGCAGTCCGACGAGGCGCGAGGGATGGCGCTCGACGAAGGCAAAGCCCGGTCGCCACATCAGCGAACCGTAGCCGAAGACCCAAAGATCGCCGGATTCCTGCTTCATGCGACTTGACGGAGTGAGGGACGAGTCCTGAAGGTTCTGCTATAGACCCAGCCCTCCCTGTGCAAGCATCCCCGCCGGACGGAGTCCATGCGACCACGCACCATCATCCTGCCCCTCGTCGTCATCGGCATCGCCATCGCCGGCTGGAGTGCCGTCTGGGCCTGGGGCTCCGGCCGCGCCGAAGACGCCATCCAGCGCTGGCTCGCGGCGGAAGCCGCCAACGGCCGGGTTATCCAGTGCGGCGAGCGCTCGCGCGGCGGCTATCCGTTCCGCATGGAGATCACCTGCAGCAAGCCGATGGTGGAACTGAGGGACGAGGCCCGCCCCTACCAGACCTACCGGTTCGAGACGCTGAAGGTGGTCTCGCAGATCTGGAGCCCGGGCCACGTCATCTCCGAATGGACCGGCCCGATGACGGTGGTGACGGAGGGCGATCCCTCGGTCACCACGGCGACATGGCGGCTCGCCCAGGCCTCCGCCCAGTTGCAGGTCGGCGGCTACGACAGTTCCAACGCCGTGATCGACGGGCTGGAGGTCGTGCGCGACGGCGTGGTGCTGGTGAAGGCCGCGCGCGGCGAACTGCACACCCGCCCGAACCGCACCGACCCCGTCAGCATCGACGTCGTCGCCAGCCTCAAGAGCGCGACCTTCGCGGTCCGCCCGATGGCGCCGGTCGACGCGGAGATCCAGTTTGTCGCCCGCAAGCTGCTGCGCAACCCCAGCCGCGCACAGGTATTGCCCGTCCGGCAATGGCAGGCGGCTGGCGGGGCGATCGACCTCGTCCTGCTGCGCCTCGTGCAGGGTCCGGCAGTGGCGGTGGCCAAGGGCACGCTGCGCCTGACGCCCGAGGGCAAGCCGGACGGCGAGATCGAGCTCAGGGTGGCCAATGTCGAAGCGGCGCTGCAGGCGAGCGGCCTCGGTGCCGCGCTCGGTCCTCTCGCCGCCGGCGCGATGACCCTGGCGAGCCGGCCGACGGATGTCGAAGGCAAGCCCGGCCGCATCTTCAACCTGCGGGCAAGCGAGGGGCGCCTGCAGATCGGCCCCCTGCGCATCGCCCTTCCCACCATCGCTCCCTGACGGCGCACCCACCATGACCGCCACGACTTCGCCCGGCGACCTGCGCGCCAGTCCGCCGGCGGTGCGGGGGACGCGCACCGAGGAACTCCAGACCCGGCTCGCCGAGGCCATCGTCACCGGGCGGCTGCAGCCGGGTGCTGCCCTCGACGAGGTGCAGATCGCCGCCGAATATGCGGTGTCGCGCACCCCGGTGCGCGAAGCGCTGCGCCAGTTGTCGGCGTCCGGGCTCGTCGAGATCCGGCCGCATCGCGGCGCGGTGGTCGCCAAGCCCAACCACGCCCAGCTGCGCGACATGTTCGCCGTCATGGGAGAACTGGAGGCTTTGAGCGCCGGGCTCAGCGCGACGCAGATGAATCGCGCCGAGCGCGCGGCGCTGGAGGACCTGCACCGCTCCATGGCCATCCTGGTGCGCGCCGGCGACCTCGACGCCTATAGCGCGGCGAACATCGCCTTCCACGTGAGCATCTATGGCGGATCGCACAACAGCTATCTCGCCGAACTCGCCTCCGCGACGCGCCGCCGGCTCGCTCCCTTCCGGCGCGCCCAGTTCGAGGGCCGCGACCGTCTCGCCCGTTCCCACCACGAGCACAGCCTCGTCGTCCAGGCGATCCTGCGGGCCGACAGCCTTCGAGCGACGGCTGCGATGCGCGACCATATCGGGCTTTCCGCCCGCGCCTGGGACGACCTCGCGAAGGCGACGACGGAAGCGACATGAAAGGCAATTGCCTTTATGTTGGGCATGTTTTACGCCCACCGGGTTATTTGCATACAATAGCGATGCTCCCGTTGGGCATGCCGACCATCGCTGCCAGGCCTCTTTTTCTGTCGCCTTCTCAAACTCTTGACCGACACTGGCGAGGCGCTCGGAACGGCCCCACCGGTCGAATGATCGAGCATGGGCGATCTGGCACGTGCATTGCGACATGGCTTGCGCACGAGCAGGACCATGCACAGCGAACGCGCACCGACGATCACCGACCTCCATGCCGGCCATGCCAGCGGAACGCCCGTCGCAGCGACGGTGGCGGCCGTCTATCGCCGTATCGCGGCGGTGGACGATCCCGGCATCTTCATCCATCTGCGCCCCGAGGCCGATGTTCAGGCCAGGGCGGCGGCGCTGCCGCCCTTCGATCCCGTCGCCTTTCCGCTCTGGGGCGTACCGGTCGCGGTGAAGGACAATATCGACGTCGCAGGTCTGCCCACGACGGCGGCCTGCCCCGCCTTTTCCTTCCTGCCGGACCGGTCGGCGACCGTCGTCGAGAAGCTCGTCGCGGCGGGCGCCCTGGTTATCGGCAAGACCAATCTCGACCAGTTCGCCACCGGCCTCGTCGGGGTGCGCTCGCCCTATCCGATCCCGCGCAACGCCTTCGATCCGGCGCGCGTGCCGGGGGGCTCGTCGTCGGGATCGGCCATCGCCGTCGCGCGGGGCATCGTGCCGATCGCGCTCGGCACGGACACGGCGGGCTCCGGCCGGGTGCCGGCCGGGCTCAACGACCTCGTCGGCCTCAAGCCCTCCCTCGGCGCCCTCTCCACCCGGGGCGTGCTGCCGGCCTGCCGTACGCTCGACTGCGTCTCGGTCTTCGCGCACAGCGTCGAAGACGCCTTCGCCGCCTATGCGGTGATGCGCGGCCTCGACCCCGAGGATGCCTATTCGCGGCCGGTGCCGAACGATCTGCCGTCGGGTGCCGCGGTGATCACCAGGCTCGGCGTGCCGCGGAACGCCGACCGGCTGTTCTTCGGTGACGGTGCCATGGCGGAGGCCTTTATGGCAGCGCTCAGCCTCGTCACGCCGCTCGCCGACAGCACCGCCGAGATCGATTTCACCGCCTTCTTCGACGTGGCGAAGCTGCTCTACGAAGGCCCCTGGGTGGCCGAGCGCCACGCGGCGATGCGCGCCTTCCTCGCGACGAATGCCGCCGACGTGCATCCGGTGACGCGGCTGATCGTCGGGGCCGCCGAGCGTTTCTCCGCGACCGACGCCTTCGAAGGGCTCTACCGGCTGGCGTCGCTGCGGCGTGCGACGGAAAACGTGTGGGAGAGGGTCGATGCGCTGGTCGTGCCGACGGCGCCGGTCTTCCCGACCCTCGCCGACCTCGCCGCCGATCCCATCGGCCCTAACAGCCGGCTCGGCACCTACACCAATTTCGTCAACCTGCTCGACCTCGCCGCGCTCTCGGTGCCCGGTCCGTTCCGACCGGACGGTCTCCCGGCCGGCATCACACTGATCGGCCCGCGGGGAAGCGATGCGGCGCTGGCGCGGTTGGGCGCAGCCTTCGTGGCGGCGGCGGGCGAGCGGCGCCATGCCGCGTCCCCGGCTGCGGCGTGAGACGGTAAGAGGCCATGGCGATGCCGCACCCCATGAACAGAAGCCTCGGGAGACCGAAGTGCAGGACATGATCGAAATCGTCGTCGTCGGGGCGCATCTGTCGGGCATGCCGCTCAACGGCGAGCTCACCAGCCGGGGCGCCACCTTCCGGCGCATCGTGCAGACGATGCCCGATTACAAGCTCTACGCGTTGGCCGGTGGCCCGCCCAAGCGGCCCGGCCTGATCCGGGTTGCGGCAGGAACCGGAGCGGCCATCGCCTGCGAGGTTTGGGCACTGCCGCCGACCGGCTTCGGCACCTTCGTCGACACGATCCCCTCGCCGCTGGGCATCGGCACGCTGAAGCTCGCCGACGGCACCACGCCGAAAGGCTTTCTCGTCGAACCCGAAGGCCTCGCCGGCGCCGAGGACATCACCGCCCACGGTGGCTGGCGGGCCTATATCGCCGCGCTTTCGGGCCAGGCCGCATGACTGATCGCCTTCCCCGCCCAAACGACCGGCGGGTCACACAAGCAGACGGGATCCAACCCGCAACCCCTTCCAACGGAGTCACTCCCATGATCGTTCGCCGTCACTTCCTCATCGGCGCCGGCCTCGCTGCCGGCACTCTCTCGGCCCCCTCCGTGCTGCGCGCCCAGGAGCGCGTGATCAAGATGGGCTCGCTGCGCCTCATCCACTCCATGCCGCCGCACTTCTACGAGCGCTTCGCGCCGGCCGGAACCAAGATCGAGATCATCACCTTCGACAGCCCGACAGACGGCAAGAACGCCGTCGTCACCAAGTCGGTCGATTTCGGTGCCTTCGGCATCGCGGCGGCGACGCTGGGTGCGGCCGCCGGTGAGCCGGTGGTGGTGGTCGGCGCCTTCTCCAACAGGGGCATGGGCGTCGTCTCCAAGGCGGGCTCCGACGTCAAGACCGTCAAGGACCTGAAGGGCAAGCGGGTCGGCATCTGGCCGGGCTCGACGCAGGAGGTCTTCATCATGGAGCGCCTGCGCATGGAGGGTCTCTCGATCCGCGACATCACGGCGGTTCGCGTTCCCTTCGGCGAAATGCACGCCATGCTGTCGCGCGGCGACATCGACGCCTATGTCGGCGCCGAGCCGGGACCGGGCCTGTCGATCTCGTCGGGCGTCGGCCAGCTGGTCGAATATCCCTACGGGACCAATATGGGCGGCCTCAACATGATCTTCGGCACCCATGAGGACACGGTTTCCGGCAAGCCGGACCTGGTGAAGGCGGCGCTCGGCATCCACCGCAAGGCGGTCGAGTTCATGGTCGCGAACAAGCAGGCCGTCGCGGACATGACGGTGCAGCGGCTCGGCGCCAACCGCGCGGCCGTCGAGCACGCGCTCGGCGCCAACAACGTCGAGTATGTCTGGAAGATGGACGAGACGATGCTGCGGCAGGCCCGGACCTATGCCGAGCAGATGCTGTCGCTGCGCCAGATCCGCGCCCTGCCGGACTTCGCCAAGTTCCTCAACCCGAAGTTCTCCAACGAGATCTCCGCCTGATCAGGCTGATCGACCCGGCGCCGCCCGCACCACGGGCGGCGCCCCTAATCGCTTTCAAGGCACGAGAGGACTGGACCCATGGCGCTGGTTGAGACGGTGCCGCCGCCGGCGGCCGTGATCATCGAGAAGCCTGTCGGAAAGACGCCGTGGGCCCGGGTCAAGCCGATGGTGCTTGCGCTCATCGTGCCGGCCCTTCTGCTCGCCTTCTGGCATGTCGCCACCACGCAGCGCTGGACCCGCCTCATCCCGACCCCCTACGAGGTCGGCGAATACATGATCGATTTCGCCGTCGGCGGCATCTATGACGACGCCTTCTCCGGGACCCTGCTGACCCATCTCTTCGCCTCGATGGGGCGCGTCTATGGCGGCTTCGCGCTCGCGGCCCTCTTCGCCCTGCCGCTCGGCCTGATGATCGGCCGCATCCCCACGGCACGGATGGTGCTCGATCCCTTCCTGCAGGTGATGCGCCCGATCCCCGTGACGGCCTGGCTGCCGCTCTCGATGATCCTCTTCGGCCTCGGTCCGCGCTCGGCCTTCGCCCTCGTCTGCCTCGGCGCCTTCTATCCGATCCTCCTCAACACGGTCTTCGGCGTCCGCTCGGTGGACCCGAAGCTCTTCGAGGCGGCCTCCATGCTCGGCTGCCAGGGCAATGCCCAGTTCTACAAGGTGGTGCTGCCGGCGGCCCTGCCCTCGATCTTCACCGGCCTGAGGCTCGGCCTCGGCCTCGCCTGGTTCGTCATCGTGGTCGGCGAGATGACCGGCGTGCCGCAGGGTCTCGGCGCCGTCATCATGGACGGGCGCACCCTGTCGCGTACCGAACTCGTCATCTGCGGCATGATCATCATCGGCATCGCCGGCTACATCTCTGACCGGATCGTCGTGATGATCGGCAACCGCCTGCTCGCCTGGAGCCCGACCCATCATGGCTGAATCCAAGACTCCGATCATCGAGATCAAACAGGTCTCCAAGGTCTTCAAGCTGCAGGACCAGACGATCAACGCCCTGCACGACGCCAACATCTCGATCCGGAAAGGCGAGTTCGTCTGCCTGATCGGCGCGTCGGGCTGCGGCAAGTCCACGCTGCTGCGCATCATCGCCGGCTTCGAAGAGCCGACGACGGGCGAGGCGCTGATGTGGGGCTCGCCGATCAAGGGGCCGGACCCGACACGCGGCATGGTCTTCCAGGACTATGCGCTGTTCCCCTGGCTGTCGGTGCGCGACAATATCGGCTTTGGCCCCACATCGCGCGGCCTCGGCAGGGCGCTGGTGAAGGAGACGGTCGACAAGTTCATCGATCTCGTCGGCCTGGCGAAATTCGCCAATGCCTACCCGCACCAGCTCTCAGGCGGCATGAAGCAGCGCGTGGCGATCGCCCGCGTGCTGGCCAACGACGCCGAGGTCGTGCTCATGGACGAGCCCTTCGGCGCGCTCGACGCCATGACGCGCGAACGCCTGCAGGACGAGTTGCTCGACATCTGGCAGCGCACAGGCCTGACCGTCGTCTTCGTCACCCATTCCATCGAGGAGGCGATCTTTCTCGCCGACCGGGTGGTGGTGATGACGCCGGGTCCCGGCCGCATCGAGAGCGACAATCCGCTGCTGCTGCAGCGGCCGCGCGACGTCGCGAGCCCCGAATTCAACGATATCCGTCGCGTGATGAGTGCCAAGCTGCACAGCCATCACGGCAAGAAGGCGGCCTGACCTCCTTCCGCTCCCGGCCCCTGACTCATTTCGCTCCCCACACGTGGGGCAAGGGTGAGGACGTGTGTCAGGGGTGAGAGGCCGGGAACCACTCTCACCGGACAACCGAGCCATCTGCCCATGACCGAGCCGCTGCGCCCCGAAGAACGCCTCGCCTATACCGCCGCCATCGACCGGCCGCGCACCGCCCTGCCCGACGGCAAGTCCGTCGCGGTCTGGCCGGTGGTGAACGTCGAGAACTGGCGCATCGAGAACCCGATGCCGCGGCAGGTTCTGGTAGCGCCCACCGGCGCCGCCCTGCAGCCGGACATCGCCAACTGGGCCTGGCACGAATACGGCATGCGGGTGGGCTTCTGGCGCTTCGCCGAAGCCTTCGCACGGCACGGCATCCGCCCCACCCTCGCCATCAATGGTTCGGTGGTACTCGACTATCCGCGACTGGCCGGCGCGGCGCGCGATGCGGGCTGGGAGTTCATGGGCCATGGCTGGCACCAGGTGCCGACCCACCGGATCGACGACCAGAAGACGATGATCGCCCGCTCCGTGGAGACGCTGTCGGCCTTCACCGGCGATCCCGTCGCAGGCTGGCTCGGCCCGGGCCTGACGCAGACGCTGGAGACCGCCGACCATCTCGCCGCCGCAGGCATCGGCTATATTGCCGACTGGGTGGTGGACGACCTGCCGTGCCGGCTGAAGACGGCGTCCGGGACAGTGCTGACCATGCCCTATTCGGTCGAGCTCAACGACGTCCCGATGATCATGATCCAGCACCATGCGGCGCGTGAATATCTCGACCGGACACTCGCCCAGGCCGATCGGCTGATCGCCGAGTCGCGCAAGCCCGGGCCGATGGGCGGGCCCAAGGTCATGGCCTTCGCCCTCCACCCCTTCATCCTCGGGGTGCCGCATCGCATCGGCGTCCTGGAGACGCTGCTGGCCGAGCTCGCGTCCCGGCCCGAACTGGTGTTCATGCAGGGCCGCGAGATCATGGACTGGTATCTCGCCTCGGGCGACCCGGCCTGATCAGGCGGCGGCCGTCGGCTCGGCCAGCACGAGCGCCCAGAAGACGCGGTAGCGCGAGCCCGGGCGGAAGCCCGTCGCGATGCCGAGGCGGGTGACGGCGGGGTTCAGCATGTTGGCGCGATGGGGAGGCGAATCGCGCCAGCCGGAAAAGGCCTCGGCGAGGGTGAGATAGCCGGCGGAGGTGTTCTCGACGGCGGCGCGGTGGCGATAGCCGGCCGTGGTCAGCCGGGCGGCGACGGCGCCGGTGCGGACGCCGACCTGATCCGCCTGCGTCATGGCCGAGGCCTGGGCTTCCGCCACCGTCATCAGGACAGGGTCGACGGCGAGAGCGCCCCGGCCGTTGTTGCGACGGAAGCCCGAGATCATCTCGGCGGCCATGGCGGCATCGACGCGCGCGCCCGCCTGCGCGAGGTTGCGGTAGAAGCTCGGCTGGGACGGCGCCACCACCGGAGGGGCCGAGCAGGCTCCGAGAAGGAGCGAAGCGCCGGCTCCGACGAGGATCATGCGGCGCGGCAGCAGGTCGCTGCCGCCCTTCAGGTCATATTCAGCCATTGAACCTTTTCCTTACCCGGGACCACCCATGCCCATCAGGCGCATGGATGCGCATGAATGGTTAAGCAAACTTCTCAACGCTCTCTCAACGTCGATGTGGTTGGGAGAGGCTTGAACAGGAAATTGGACAGGATCATGCCCTGGTATCGTTGCGACGCCCGTGGAGAAACCGACAGCGCGACCGGTTCGCGCTTTGCGGCGATCCGATTCATCGAGGCCGACATTGAGGAAACGGCGGCAGCGCATGTGCGCAAGAGCCTCGGCCGCGAGCTCGTCAGGCGGGGCGTCTGCCCGCTCAATGCCGAGAAGATGGTCTCGGTGGATGCCGTCCGCCGCATCGACGAGGAAGACGTTCCCGGCATCGTCGCGCCCGACATGGTGTGGATGGCGCGGGCCTGAGCCCGACCGCCTTCAGTGGATGGCGAGTGCCGGCATCTCGATCATGGCGGCGCCGACAATCGCCCCCGGACGCCGCGGCGTCCCGGCCTGAACGAGAACCGCCAGCCGCTCGCATTCCGGTGCGACCTGCTCGCGGCGCGAGACCGTGAAGGTCCGCTCGCCGCCGGTCCATTCGCCGAGAACGGTGTGGGAGCGCACGACGTTGCGGTAGATCATCGTCTGGCCGCGGTTCTCGCCACGGGTGATCTCCACTGGCTGGCGCGACGAGACGGCGAACAGGAAGACGGTGGCGGGATTGTCGGCACCGAGGCCGACATTCGACTGGGGCAAGGTGATGGTGATCGTGTCGCCACTCATGCGCAGCGTCACCGGCACGGAGAGCACGCCGGTCTGGCCGCGGGTCTGTTCCATCACGCGCTCGACCGCGGGACGATCGGAACCGATGGCATGGCCGATGCCGTTGACGATCATCTGCGGGGTATAGATCTGGCGGTCGCCGCGCAGATAGGCATAGGCCTTCTGGCGCTTGGCATGGATCGGTCGGGCGAGGGTGTCGCGCCAGCCGAGGTAGTCCCAATAATCGACCGCCAGGGTGAGGGCGATCACGTCGGGACGGTCGGCCATGTCCGCGATGAAGCGGTCGGCCGGCGGACAGGACGAGCAGCCCTGGCTGGTAAAGAGTTCGACCACGGCAGTGGGACGCTGAAGCGGTGACGCCTGCGCTCCTCCCCATGCGATGAAAGCGCACGCGAGTGCGCCGCAGATCCTGCCAAGCAACATCGAAATCCGCCCCGATTTCGGGAACCCATTCGGTTCCGCGAGCGTTGTTTACGCCCGCATAGACCATGGCCGCTACTCACGGTTGGGTGAAAACCGCGCAAACGACCGTGAGCCCCCGCTCCTGCACACAGCATAACGGCGGCTTGACGCTTGCCAAGCCGCCGTCAGGGTGGAAACGGATCGCGGATTCAGGCTGGTCAGGCGGCAAGATCGCGCAGCACGTATTGCAGGATTCCGCCGTTCTTGAAGTACTCGATCTCGTCCAGCGTATCGATGCGGCAGAGGATCGGCACCTTCTTCACCTTGCCGTCGGCGAAGGTGACCTCGGCAGTCATCTTCTGACGCGGCTTGACCGTCTCGAGGCCCTTGATGGTGACGGTCTCGTCGCCCTTCAGGCCGAGGGACGCCCAGGTCGTGCCCTCCTCGAAGGTGAAGGGGACGATGCCCATGCCGACCAGGTTCGAGCGGTGGATGCGCTCGAAGGACTGCGCGATGACGGCGCGCACGCCGAGCAGGTTGGTGCCCTTGGCCGCCCAGTCGCGCGACGAGCCATTGCCGTATTCGACGCCGGCGAAGACGACCAGCGGCACCTTTTCGGCGCTGTACTTCATGGCGGCGTCGAAGATCGACATCTCCTCCTTCGAGGGATAGTGGATCGTGAAGCCGCCTTCCTTGCCGTTCGGACCCATCATGTGATTGCGGATGCGGATATTGGCGAAGGTGCCGCGCATCATCACTTCATGGTTGCCGCGGCGGGTGCCGTACTGGTTGAAGTCGGCGACATCGACCTTGTTGTCGATGAGATATTTGCCCGCCGGGCTCGCCGCCTTGATGGAGCCGGCCGGCGAGATGTGGTCGGTGGTGATCTTGTCGCCGAACAGGCCGAGGACGCGGGCGCCCTCGATATTGCCGATGGCTTTCGGCTTCATGCCCATGCCGACGAAATAGGGCGGGTTCTGCACATAGGTCGAACCATCGTCCCAGGCATAGGTCTGGCCGACCGGCGCCTTGACCTTGGCCCAGTTGGCATCTCCCTTGAACACGTCGGCATAGCGCTCCTTGAAGAGCTTCTTGGTGACGTTCTTGGCGATGAAGGCGTTGATCTCCTGCGAGGAGGGCCAGATGTCCTTGAGATAGACGGGGTTGCCCTTCTTGTCGGTGCCGAGCGGGTCCTTGGTGAGGTCCAGCGTCACCGAACCGGCCAGCGCATAGGCGACGACCAGCGGCGGCGAGGCCAGGTAGTTGGCCTGGACGTCGGGCGAGACCCGGCCCTCGAAGTTGCGGTTGCCGGAAAGCACGGCGGCGGCGATCAGGCCGGAATCGTTGATGGCCTTGGAAATCTCGGCCGGCAGCGGACCGGAATTGCCGATGCAGGTGGTGCAGCCGAAGCCGACGAGATTGAACCCGAGCTTGTCGAGATCCTTCTGCAGGCCCGAATTCGACAGATATTCGGCGACGACCTGGCTGCCGGGCGCGAGGGAGGTCTTCACCCAGGGCTTGGACTTCAGGCCCTTGGCGACCGCATTGCGGGCGAGCAGGCCGGCGGCGAACAGCACGGCCGGGTTGGACGTGTTGGTGCAGGAGGTGATGGCGGCGATGGCGACATCGCCATGGCCGAGGGTGAAGTCGCGGCCCTCGACGGCGACGCGGCGGCTCATCTCGGCCGCCTTCTTGTAGTCGGTCGCCATGGCGTCGGCGAAGCCGGCGCCGACAGCCTCGAGCGCGACCCGGCCCTCGGGGCGCTTCGGGCCGGCCATGGAGGGCACGACGTCATCGAGTTCGAGTTCCAGCGTGTCGGTGAAGACCGGATCGGGCGAGGTCCTGGTGCGGAACAGGCCCTGGGCCTTCGAATATTTCTCCACAAGCGCGATGCGGGCAGGCTTGCGGCCCGACGTCGTCAGGTAGTTCAGCGTCTCCTCGTCGACCGGGAAGAAGCCGCAGGTGGCGCCGTATTCGGGGGCCATGTTGGCGACGGTGGCGCGGTCGGCCAGCGTCATGTTGTTGAGGCCGGGACCGTAGAACTCGACGAACTTGCCGACGACGCCCTTCTTGCGCAGCATCTGGGTGACGGTCAGCACGAGATCGGTGGCGGTGACGCCTTCCTTCAGGCGGCCCGTCAGCTTGAAGCCGATGACCTCGGGCAGCAGCATCGACTGCGGCTGGCCGAGCATGGCGGCCTCGGCCTCGATGCCGCCGACGCCCCAGCCGAGGACGGCCAGACCGTTGACCATGGTCGTGTGGCTGTCGGTGCCGACGAGCGTGTCGGGATAGGCGACCTCATAGGTGACGGTCGTCTTCTTGCCCTTGACCGTCTTCACGGCCTTTTCCTTCTTCGTCCAGACGGTCTGGGCGAGATATTCGAGGTTCACCTGGTGGCAGATGCCGGTGCCGGGGGGAACGACAGAGAAGTTCTTGAAGGCCTGCTGGCCCCATTTCAGGAAGCGATAGCGTTCGCCGTTGCGGGCATATTCGAGATCGACGTTCTTCTTGAAGGCCTTGGGCGAGCCGAATTCGTCGACGATGACGGAGTGGTCGATGACGAGGTCGACGGGGACGAGCGGGTTGATCTTCTGGGGATCGCCACCGAGCGCCTTCATGGCGTCGCGCATCGCGGCGAGGTCGACGACGGCGGGAACGCCGGTGAAGTCCTGCATCAGCACGCGGGCCGGGCGGAAGGCGATTTCCTTGCCGGCCTTGCCCTTGTCGTTGATCCAGGCGGCGACCGCCTCGATGTCCGCCTTGGTGACGGAGCGGCCGTCCTCGGCGCGCAGCAGGTTCTCGAGCAGCACCTTCATCGAGAAGGGCAGGGCCGAAATGCCGGCGAGGCCGTTCTTCTCGGCCTCCTTCAGGCTATAGTAGACGTAGGACTTGGAGCCGACCTTGAGCGTCTTGCGGGCCTTGAAGCTGTCGAGCGACATGTAGCGATGATCCCCTCAATCTGGAGGCCGACGTCGCGCCCGAACCCTGGGCCCTCGAATGACGCATGAGACGCGGCGGCCGATCGGCGGGGTTATAGAGGGATTCCAATCAGCCCGCCATATGGTTAGAAGCGCTTATCGCCTCTCGCGGATCACCCTTTCGTCGCGTAGGAATGCGGCATGATGCGCCTGACCGCCCATGCCCTGACCTGCCAGCGCGGCGGCCGGATCGTCTTTGCCGGTCTGAGCTTCGTTCTGGAGGCGGGCGAGGCCGTCCAGGTCACCGGACCGAACGGGGCGGGCAAGTCGAGCCTCCTGCGCCTGATCGCCGGACTGGTGCGCATCGAGGAGGGCAGCCTGGTGCTCGAAGGCGGCGACCCGGAAGCCAATGTGGGCGAACATTGCCACTATTGCGGCCATCAGGACGCCTTCAAGGGATCGCTGACGGTTGCCGAGAACCTCGCCTTCTGGACCCGCTATCTCGGCGGCGGTGGCCAGGGCCCGGAGGTCGCCATGGAGAGGCTCGGCATCGGCCATCTCGCAGCCCTGCCGGCGGGCTATCTCTCCGCCGGCCAGCGCCGGCGGCTGGCTCTCGCCCGGCTGCTGACCGTCACCCGGCCGATCTGGCTCCTCGACGAGCCGACCGCCGCCCTCGACCTTGCCAGCCAGAAGGTGCTGGCCGGCATCATGGCCGATCACGTGGCCGCCGGCGGGCTGATTCTCGCCGCCACCCATGGCCCGCTCGGCCTGCCGACGCGCGAACTGGCGATCGGGAGCGCGGCATGACCGGACCGCTGGCCGCCATCTTCCGCCGCGACCTCCTTCTCGCCATGCGCATCGGCGGCGGGGCGATGGTCGGCGTCGTGTTCTTTCTCGCGGTGGTCACCATCGTGCCGTTCGGCGTCGGACCCGACATGAACCTCCTCGCCCGAATCGGCCCCGCCATCCTGTGGATCGGTGCGCTGCTGGCGACGCTCCTCGGTCTCGACCGCCTGTTCCAGGCGGATGCCGACGACGGCTCGCTCGACCTGATGATGATGGCGCCGACGCCGCTGCCGCTGGTCATCGCCACCAAGGCGGCGGCGCATTGGCTGGCGACCGGCCTGCCGCTGGTTGCGGCGGCCCCGGTTCTCGGGCTCCTCCTCAACGTGCCGCCGGAGGCCATGGGCGCCGTCGCCCTGACGCTGGGCGCGGGCACCCCGGCGCTCAGCCTCATCGGCGCGGTCGGCGCCGCGCTGGCGGTGTCGCTCCGGCGCGGCGGCCTGCTGATGGCCATCCTCGTCCTGCCGCTGACCATCCCCGTGCTGATCTTCGGCGTGGCGGCGACCAATGCCGCGATCGTCGGGCCGCTGCCCTTCGGCCAGCCCTTCACGATCCTGGTGGCGCTGTCGCTGATGAGCCTGGTGCTCGCGCCGATCGCCGCGGCTGCGGCGCTGCGCTTCGGCCTCGAATAGGCTCAGCCCTTCGCCGAAGTGGCGTCCCAGGCCTCGGGTATCAGGGCGATGAAGCCATCGAGCCAGGCGACCAGGCGCGGATGGCTCTTGCGCCAGGCGCCCTCGAAGCGGATGTCCTGGTAGCCGAGGGCGCAGGCCAGCGTGATCGTGCCGACATGGATGGCGAGAGCCGGGGGCGCGGCCTCGAGCGCCGCCATCGCCCGCTCGACCTTGCCGCGCTGGTGGGCGAGCCACTTCTCCGAGCGTGCCGCCTCGTCGTGGAACACCGCCTCGTAGCGCTGCTGGATGAGCGCATCCATGATGCCGTCGGCGAGCGCCTGCAGGGTCAGAGTCGCGGTGCGGGCCTTCGGCTCCGCGGGGATGAGTTTGCCGCCGGCAGCGATGTCAAGGTGCTCGATGATGACGCGGCTGTCGTAGACGACCGTGCCGTCGGCGAGGACGAGGGCCGGAATCTTGCCGAGGGGATTGCGCTGACGGATCGGATCTTCGGCATTCATCGTATCGGTCGTCACGACGGTGACATCGGCCAGGCGGCCGAGATGGTACAGCGCCAGCTTCACCTTTCGGCCGAAGGGGGAAAGGGCGGACGAGTGCAGGGTCATGGTCATGGCGACGTTTTCCGAACCGTTCGGTGGCGGGATCGCCGACCCTTCGCAGCGCCGCGACGCCGGGTCAAGGGCGGCCTGCGGAGGCCGGCTGCCCGGTGGCTCGCCTTGCCGCGGCCACCCGCCAGCCCCATAATCGGCTTCTGCTTCGCTGGACATCATGAAGATCGACTCGCCCTATTTCGACAGCATCCGGGTCAAGCCCGGCGACGACCGGCGCACCCGTGCCCGGCCGGGCATGCGCGTGTGCGGCTTCAACGGCTGTCCCTGCGAGGCGACGCACCGTGCCCCGGTGGGGCGGGACCGCGAGGGCGAATTCGTCTGGTTCTGTCTCGACCACGTCAAGGAATACAACGCCAGCTACAACTATTTCGCGGGCATGAACGACGCGGCGGTCGCGGCCTACCAGAAAGATGCGCTTACCGGGCACCGGCCGACCTGGAGCATGGGCGTCAACTCCTGGACCAAGACCGGACGGCGCGAGGAGCCCAAGCCCCATTTCGACCCGCGCAAGGGCGCCGACCCCTTCGGCATGTTCGACGGCACGGAGTGGCGCCAGGCCAGCGAGCGCACCGGCGAGCCCGAAGGCCGGATGATCCGCAATGCCGAGCGCAAGGCGCTCGACACGCTCAACCTCGACATCCACGCCACCGCGACCGAGATCAAGGCGCGGTTCAAGGAGCTCGCCAAGCGCCTGCATCCGGACGCCAATGGCGGCGACCGCTCGCGCGAGGACAAGCTGCGCGAGATCATCCAGGCCTATAATTATCTGAAATCCGTCGGCTTCTGCTGACCCTGGACGGTCGGCACCATGATGCGACGCATCAGAATTTCGAATGGCATTCCCGCGAAGGTCACCCTTCCGGGCTTTGGATGCGATCTGGTAAGGTCGCCGCCATCATGTGGTTATGGCTCGCTGCGCCGAACGCGGCATCGGAGGTTCTTTCGTGACAGTGCAGACTGACAATGTGTCCGGACTCCCGGATACGACCATCCCTGTGCGCCAGGTGTTCGGCATCGATTCCGACATGGTCGCTCCCGCCTATTCGCAGGGCGGCGACCACGTGCCGGACCTCGACCCGGACTACCTGTTCGACAAGCCGACGACGCTGGCGATCCTCGCCGGCTTCGCCTACAACCGCCGCGTCATGGTCTCGGGCTATCACGGCACGGGCAAGTCGACCCATATCGAGCAGGTCGCCGCCCGCCTCAACTGGCCCTGCATCCGCGTCAACCTCGACAGCCACGTGTCGCGCATCGATCTCGTCGGCAAGGACGCGATCGTGCTGAAGGACGGTAAGCAGATCACCGAATTCCGCGACGGCATCCTGCCCTGGGCCTACCAGCACAATGTCGCGCTGTGCTTCGACGAGTATGATGCCGGCCGCCCGGACGTGATGTTCGTCATCCAGCGCGTGCTTGAATCCTCTGGCCGTCTGACGCTGCTCGACCAGAGCCGCGTCATCCGCCCGCATCCCGCCTTCCGCCTGTTCGCCACCGCCAACACGGTCGGCCTCGGCGACACGACCGGCCTCTATCACGGCACGCAGCAGATCAACCAGGCGCAGATGGACCGCTGGTCTATCGTCACGACGCTGAACTATCTGCCGCACGACCAGGAAGTCGGCATCATCCTCGCCAAGGCGAAGAATTTCGCCAAGACGGCCGAGGGCCGCGACCAGGTGAACAAGATGGTCCGTGTTGCCGATCTCACCCGCAACGCCTTCATGAACGGCGACCTCTCCACCGTCATGAGCCCGCGCACCGTGCTGACCTGGGCCGAGAACGCCGACATCTTCAAGGATATCGGCTTCGCCTTCCGGCTCACCTTCCTCAACAAGTGCGATGAGATGGAGCGTTCGCTGGTCGCCGAATTCTACCAGCGCTGCTTCGGCCAAGAACTGCCGGAAAGCGCTGTCAACGTGGCGCTGAGCTGAGACCCGCGGGGAAGACGGCATGGCCAGCCGGACGAAACATCCGAAGGCTGGCCTCGTCGTCGCCGTCGAAACCCGCGTCGCCGAAACGGCGCGGGCCATCGAGAAGGGCCTCGTCGCCTATAACGTGGCGCAGGCCGGGCCGTCGAAGTGGAAGCGCTTCGCCGTCTCCGTGCGCGACGAGGCGGGGACCATCAAGGGCGGTGTCGTCGGCTATACGATGTGGAACTGGTGCTTCATCGAGCTCGTATGGCTCGACGAGGCCCTGCGCGGCACCGGCTTCGGCACGGAGCTGATGGCGAGGGCCGAGGCGGTGGCGGCGAAGCGCGGCGCGCGCCATGTCTATCTCGACACCTTCTCGTTCCAGGGCGACGGCTTTTATCAGAAGCTGGGATACGAGGTTTATGGCGAGCTCGGCGATTTTCCGCCCGGGCACCGCCGCATCTGGCTGAAAAAGGATCTTTCGTGAGCTCCAATTCCAAGGCCAAGCCGAACACCAAGGAAAGCCCGACCGAGCCGTTCAAGCGGTCGGTGGCCTCCTGCATGCGCGCGATCGCCCGCCGCGACCTCGAGGTCACCTATGCCGCCGACAAGCCCGGCCTCGCCGGCGACAAGGCGCGCCTGCCCGAGCCGCCGCGCAAGATGACCGCCAAGGACGCGGCCATTGTGCGCGGCCACGGCGACGCCATTGCGCTGCGGCTCGCGGTTCACAATGCCAAGGTTCACCGGCAGATGACGCCCGACGGCCAGGCGGCGCGCGCCGTGTTCGAGGCGGTGGAGAACGCCCGCATCGAGGCGATCGGCTCCAACCGCATGACGGGCGTGGCGCAGAACCTCACCGCGCGGCTGGAGGACCACTACCACCGCATGGGCAAGTACGAGGAGATCACCGACAAGGCCGATGCGCCGCTGGAGGATGCCCTCGCCCTGATGGTGCGCGAGAAGCTGACCGGCCAGGCCGCACCGGCCCAGGCCGCGAAGATCGTCGACCTGTGGCGCGAGACGATCGAGACCAAGGCGGGCAAGAATCTCGAGGCGCTCGTCGGGCTCGAGAACAACCAGCGCGCCTTCGGCAAGGCCGTGCGCGACCTCCTGACCTCGCTGGACATGGGCGACGAGCAGGGCCGCGCCGACGAGGACAATGACGAGGACAGCTCCGACAGCCAGGAGCAGGAGACGCCGGAATCGGGGGAGAGCCCGGACAGCCAGGACGAGGAGTCCTCCGAAGGCATGCAGATGGAGGATGCCCAGGAGATGGCCGACGAGGCGCCCGACGGCGCCCAGGAGGCCTCCGACGCCGAGACCGCCGAACTGCCCGACGAGAATGATCTCGGCGATTCCGAGGATGCCAGCGAGCCGTGGCGGCCGAAGAGCCAGACCGCCGAGCGCAAGGGGCCGGATTACAAGCCCTTCACCCCGAAATTCGACGAGATCATCGACGCGCCCGACCTCTGCGACGCGGAAGAGCTCGACCGGCTACGCGCCTATCTCGACAAGCAATTGTCCAATCTCGGCCCGGTGGTCTCCCGGCTCGCCAACCGCCTCCAGCGCCGCCTGATGGCGCAGCAGAACCGCTCGTGGCACTTCGACCTGGAGGAGGGCATCCTCGATCCGGCCCGCCTGCCGCGCGTCATCATGGACCCGATGGCGGCGCTGTCCTTCAAGCAGGAGAGCGACACCAACTTCCGCGACACCGTGGTGACGCTGCTGCTCGACAATTCCGGCTCGATGCGCGGCCGCCCGATCACGGTGGCGGCGACCTGTGCCGACATTCTCGCCCGGACGCTGGAGCGCTGCGGGGTCAAGGTCGAGATCCTCGGCTTCACCACCCGTGCCTGGAAGGGCGGGCAGGCGCGCGAGTTCTGGCTGCAGAACGGCAAGCCGGCCAATCCGGGCCGCCTCAACGACCTCCGGCATATCATCTACAAGTCGGCCGATGCACCCTGGCGCCGGGCGCGCAAGAATCTCGGCCTGATGATGCGCGAAGGGCTTCTGAAGGAGAACATCGACGGCGAGGCGCTCGACTGGGCGCACAAGCGCCTGCTCGCCCGCTCCGAGCAGCGCAAGATCCTGATGATGATCTCCGACGGTGCGCCGGTGGACGATTCGACCCTGTCAGTGAACCCCGGCAATTACCTCGAACGCCACCTGCGCTGGATCATCGAGGAGATCGAGACCCGTTCGCCGGTGGAGCTCATCGCCATCGGCATCGGCCATGACGTGACGCGCTATTACCGCCGCGCCGTGACCATCGTCGATGCGGAGGAGCTGGGCGGTGCCATGACCGAGAAACTCGCCGAACTCTTCGACGAACATGCCAGCGAAGGCGCCTCGGGCGGCGCCAAGCGCCGGCGGGTCGCCTGATGGTCCATCCCACACGGCGCGGGGTCCTCGCCCTCGCCGGGGGCCTCGCGGCCCTGCCTGCGCTCGCTCCTGCCGCCGCGGCACGCAACCCCGTGCCGCGGGCGCCGGTCGACATCGACATCCGCTCCTTCCCGATCAATGCCTTCACCCCGCGCGAGGCTGACAAGCAGGAGTTCGGCGCCTTCGCCTTTCGCGGCGGGCTGGAACTGCAATCCGACTACCGCGGCTTCGGCGGACTGTCGGCGCTGCGCACCGACGCTACGGGCCAGCGCCTCACGGCCCTGTCGGACCAGGGCCAATGGCTCACCGCCGGCATCGATATGGAGGGCGGCCGCCTCTCCGGACTGTCCAGGGCGCGCATGGCGGCGGTGCTCGGCCCCGGCGGCCGGCCGCTGGCGGAGACCGGCAACTGGGATACGGAGAGCCTGTGGATCGAGGGCGGCACGGCCTATGTCGGCGTCGAGCGCACCCATCGCATCTTCCGCTTCGACACGTTCGGCCGCGAGGGGGTCCTCGCCCGCGGGGTGCCGTCGCCGGTGCCGATGGGCGCCACCCGGATGCCGCCGAACCGTGGCATCGAGGCGCTCGGCATGGTGCCGCGCCCCTCGCCGCTCGCCGGCACGCTGCTCGCCATTTCCGAACGGGCGCTGAACCCCGAGGGCGATATCCGCGGATTTCTGATCGGCCCGGGAGCGGCGCGCGACATCTTCGTCCGGCGGACCAATGATTTCGATGTCACCGACCTCGCTTTCCTGCCGGGCGGCGACATGCTGCTGCTGGAGCGCTGGTTTTCGGCCTGGCGTGGCGTCGCCTTCCGTATCAGGCGGATCGCCAGCGACGCGATCCGCGCCGGGGCGACCCTCGACGGCCCGATCGTGCTGTCGGCGGACATGTCCTCGCAGATCGATAACATGGAGGGTATCGCCGTCCACCGGAACGGCGAGGGCGAGACCATCGTCACCCTGGTGTCGGACAACAATTTCTCGTTCCTGCAGCGGACTCTGCTGATCCAGTTCGCCTATCGGGGCTGAGCATTGCAGGATCCGGGTGCGTCCTGCAGCCATCCAGCCGACGATTCGACAAAACCTGTGCCGGCCTCTGGCACGCCCCGCCGAAAGCGTGTATAGGCCCGCGTCTCACGTTTCGCCGTTCGCCTGGGGGGCAGACCCCTACGGCCCCGCCAGAAGAGAGTTCCATGGCCGTTCCGAGAAGAAAGACGTCGCCCTCGCGTCGCGGCATGCGCCGCTCGCATGATGCCCTCGTGGCCCCGACCTATGTCGAGGACAAGGACTCCGGCAATCTGCGCCGCCCGCACCATGTCGACCTGAAGACCGGCATGTATCGCGGCAAGCAGATCCTGAAGCCGAAGACCACGACCAACGACTGATCGCACGGGTCCCATCGCATCTGAAAAAAGGCCGGTCGCGAGACCGGCCTTTTTCCGTAGGGGGATCAGGCGCCGGTATCGGCCTTGAGGCCGACGGCGGCGATACCGGCGAGGGCGCAGACCTCGTCATTGTCCGAGCTGTCGCCGGAGATGCCGACGGCGCCGAGCACCGCGCCGGCCGCGTCGCGGATCAGCACGCCGCCGGGAACCGGGGCAATCCGGTCCTTCGTCAGGCCGCCGAGGGCGGTGACGAAATGCGGGCGATCCTTGGCCATGCGCTCCAGCGCCCGGCCGCCGACGCCCACCATGACGCAGCCGAAGGCCTTGCCATGGGCGATGTCGGCGCGCAGCGGCGCATTGCCGTCCTCGACGAGTGTCAGGCGGACGGCGCCGCGGGCGTCGACGATGACCACGCCGAGGGGCTTCATGCCCTTCTCGCGGCCGGTGGCGAGGGCCGCGTCGGCAAGGGTTCGGCAGATGTCGAGGGTCAGGCTCATCGTCGGCTCCGTGAAGGGGTGTCGGCAATCGCGCATGGGCGGCCCGGCCGGGGCGTGCTTGCTTGAAGCCCTGCGCCCCGTGCACAAGCCGGACCCACCCGGATCGTGGCGGGCGACCGCGTTCTTGTGTTATCCTTAGAACAAGATTGCGGCCGCAAGCCGGTGATGACAGTTTTTCAGTCCCGGCGAAAGTCCCGGGCGAGGGAGGATGCCCCGGTGACCTATCAGACGCGTGACTTCCACAAGCCCGGACGCTCGCCCGCCTATGCGACGGAGGCCATGGCGGCGACCTCCCATCCCCTCGCGACGGCGGCGGCCATCGACATCCTGAGGGACGGCGGCACGGCGGCGGATGCGGCGATCGCGGCGGTCGGCGTCATGGCGGTGGTCGAGCCGCACATGACCGGCATCGGCGGCGATTGCTTCACGCTGATCTCCAAGCCCGGCCAGCCGATCTGGGGCTATAACGGCTCGGGCCGTGCGGCCAAGGCGGCGACCGCCGACAGGCTCCGGTCGGAAGGGCTGACGTCCGTTCCCACCGACTCGGTTCACGCCGTCACCGTGCCGGGCGCCATCGAGGCCTGGGAAACGATCCTGAAGACCCATGGCCGGTTCGACCTCGGCCGGGTGTTGCAGCACGCCATCCGCTACGCCAAGGGAGGCTGGCCGGTGACGCCGCGCGTCGCCTTCGACTGGCCGACGGATGCCGCGGCGCTGGCGAAGGATGCCGGTGCATCGCGCCATTACCTCCTCAACGGACGCGCGCCCACCGCCGGCGAGCGCATGACCAGCGCGGCGCTGGGCGCGACCCTCGAGGAGATCGCCGCCAAGGGCGCCAGGGGGTTCTACGAAGGCCGGGTCGCCGCCGACATCGTCGGCACGCTGAAGGCCAAGGGCGGGCTTCTGACGCTGGAGGATCTCGCCTCCCACCGCGGCACGGTCGAGACGGCGGTCGTCGGTGACTACAAGGGCACCGGCATCGCCGAACTGCCGCCGAACGGTCAGGGCATCACTGCCCTCATCATCCTCAACATCCTCGAACAGTTCGACGTCAAGGGCATGGACCCGACATCGCCGGAGCGCCTGCATCTCGGCATCGAGGCGGCGCGCCTCGCCTATTCGCTGCGCGACAGCCACATCGGCGACCCCGCCGCGATGAAGGTCACCGTCGCGCAGCTCGTTTCCAAGGATTTCGCCAGGACCCTCGCCGGCATGATCGATCCGGGCAAGCGCACCGCCCGCCTGATCCCGCCACCGCCCGGCACCAACACCATCTACTGCTCGATCGTCGATCGCGACCGGATGGCGGTGTCGTTCATCAACTCGATCTTCCACCATTTCGGCTCGAAGATCTGCACGCCGGAGACCGGCATCCTGCTGCAGAACCGCGGCTCGAGCTTCAACCTCGAGGACGGTCACCCGAACTGCATCGGCCCGGGCAAGCGGCCGATGCATACGATCATCCCGGCGATGATGCTGGAGAAGGGCGAGGTCACCTGCACCTTCGGGGTGATGGGCGGCAGCTACCAGTCGTCGGGCCATGCCCATGTGGTCTGCAACACGGTCGATTACGGCATGGACCCGCAGGCGGCGATCGATTCCCCGCGCGCCTTCTTCGAGGGCGAGAAGACCACGGTCGAGCCGACCTGGCCGGCCGCCACCATCGAGAAGGTGCGGGCCATGGGCCACGACGTCGACGTGACGGTGAAGCCGATCGGCGGCGGCCAGATGATCCGCATCGACCAGTCGGGTTTCCTGGTCGGCGGCTCGGACGCGCGCAAGGACGGCCTCGCCCTCGGCTATTGAGGGCCAGCCTTCCCGCTCAGACGTCGCGGCGGATCAGCGAGCCGCTGGCGGTCGGCCGTGTGGCGGGATCGGCGGCCTGGTAGCGCGCATCCACCTCTTCCCGATCGGAACGCCTGCGGCGGCGCGCCGGCGTGACATTGAGGCGGGCGGCGAGCAGCTGGGCGATGAAGGCAGCGGCGGGGCGGGTGCTGGGCGCCCGTTCCTCGTCGAAGCGGTCGGGCTGCGGCGGCGCGGGCAGCGTCCTGAGCGCTTCGCCGAAGCTGCCGGCCGGGCGGCGCGCGGCGCCGAAGCGGTCGTCGTCACGGCGACGCCAGCGGAGAGGCTGGGAGGCACCTGCTGGCTTGACCGTCGTCATGTCCCGCTCCGTGATGGCTGACCGGCCGCTGCCGATCGACAGGATGTCAGTTGCAACGCGCGTGCCGGCTGTCGCGTTCCAGATCGGGACAATTGGACGGGTCGGGAAAAATCATTCCCGGCATGACGTTAGGTCATATTCCTCGCTGCAGCGGAGGATTCACAAGGTTTCCTTCATTGTTTTACGGCCTATTGGAGGCAATCAGACAACCACAGGCGGACACGTAGTGGATCGGGCCGACATCATCAGCGCAGGCCACGACGGAGCACTCCCCGCGGATGCAGAAGCCGCCGCGACCGCCGACATCCTGTCCTCGGTCGGGACGGCTACTTATGAATGGGCCATTCCCTCCGATCGCATCACCTGGAGCGACAACGCCGGCAATGTGCTGGGGATCGGCCCCCGGCACCTTGCCTCGGGCCGGGCTTTTGCCCAGATGCTGGCGAAGGAATCACCGGCCGGCCGCTACGAGGCCATCGTCAACTCACCGCACGTGGACCGCGGCGAGGGCGTCGCCTATGCCATCGAATATGCGATCCAGACCGAAGAGGGCGCGACCCACTGGGTCGAGGATTCCGGGCGCTGGTTCGCCTCGACCGACGGGCGACCGCTGCGCGCCCATGGTGCCGTCCGCATCATCACCGAGAGCTACGAGACCCGCCGCCGCCTGATCGAGGCGAGCGAGATCGATCCGATGACCGGGCAGCTCTCCCGCCACCGCTTCTGCGAGGTGCTGGAAACCTCGCTCGCCGACGCCCTCAAGGTGCGCGGCTCGATCGGCCTCCTGGTCGCGGCTGTCGACAATCTGGCCCATGTGAACGAAGCCTATGGATTCGACATCGCCGACGAGATCATCGCCGCCGTCGGCAAGCGCATCCGCACCCGGCTGCGCGGCGGCGACCTGCTCGGCCGGCTTTCCGGCAACAAGTTCGGCATGCTGATCCGCAACTGTCATCCCGAGGACATGGAGATCGCCGCCGAACGCATCCTGAGCGCGGTTCGCGAGGACATCTTCCTCACGCGGGCCGGCCCGGTCGCCATCACCGTGACGATCGGGGGGATCATCGCACCGCGGCACGCTGACAGCCTGGCGGCCATGCTGGGGCGCGCGCAGGAGGCTCTCGACGGCATCAAGTCCCGTCGGCGCGGGGCCTTTCATATCTATGCGCCGAGCCTTGAGCGTGAACGCGTCCGTCAGGAGAACCTGAAGATCACGGACGAGATCGTCTCCGCCCTCAACGACCGGCGCATCGGCCTCGCCTTCCAGCCGATCGTGACGGCGACGCCCGACCGGCGCACGGCCTATTACGAGTGCCTGCTGCGCATCCGCCGCGCCGACGGCACGCTGCTGCCGGCGAGCGCCATCGTGCCGCTGGCCGAGAAGCTCGGCCTCGTGCGGCTGGTGGATGCGCGCGTCCTCGAACTCACCATGACCGAGCTGATCGCCGCGCCCGATCTACGGTTGTCGGTCAACGTGTCGCCCGCGACCACCATGGACATGAGCTGGCTGAGATCCCTTGAAGCCTATCATCGGACACATCAGGCGGCGGTCGAGCGGCTGATGGTCGAGATCACCGAGACCTCGGCCATCGCCGATGTCGAGGACACCCGCCGGTTCGTCGCGCGCGTCCAGGGGCTGGGTTGCCGGGTGGCGATCGACGATTTCGGCGCCGGCCATACCTCGTTCCGCAACCTGCGGAAGCTCGGAATCAATTGCGTCAAGATCGACGGCGCCTTCGTCGCGAGCTTCCACGCCAATCCGGACGATCGACACTTCGTCAAGGCCCTGCTGGACCTGGCGCGTCACATGAACCTGACGACGATCGCGGAATGGGTTCCCAGCGAAGAGGTCGCCGTCACCCTCGCCGAGCTCGGCTGCAACTACCTGCAGGGCGACCATACCGGCCCGGCCAGCGACGCACGACCGTGGCTGACACCGGCCACGACAGTGCTGGCGCGCAGCGCCTGACGGGGGTCGCCGGCGGGTCCGCCCGCCTTACTTCCGCGACAGGCTCTCGATCTTCTTCTGCATGGCGGAGAGCTGGTTCTTCAACTCGTCGAGTTCGCCGGCGGCCGGCGCTGCCACCGTCACAGGTTCGCCCGCAGTCCTGGCACCGGCCGAAACCCTGGCACCGCCCGAAAGCTTGGCATCGCCCGAAAGCTTGGCATCGCCCGAAACCTTGGCCTCGCCGGTCGCCTCTTCGGCAGTCGCCTCGCCGTCCTCGCGCCGCGCGAAGGGCGTGAACATCGTGAAGGCCTTCTCGAACAGGTCCATGTTGCGGCGAATGTGCTGCTCGAAGGGCGCCACCAGCGGGTTGACCCCGACCGCGGTCGAGAGCTGCTGGCGCAGCCGGTCCTGCTCCTTGGAGAGCGTGTCGATCGACAGCTCCAGATAGCGCGGCACGAGCAGTTGCATGCTGTCGCCGTAGAAGCGGATGAGCTGGCGCAGGAAGGAAACCGGCAACAGGTTCTGGCCGTCCTTGTTCTCCTGCTCGAAGATGATCTGGGTCAGCACCGAACGGGTGATGTCGTCGCCCGACTTGGCATCGTAGACGAGAAAGTCCTCACCCGCCTTGACCATGGAAGCAAGGTCCTCAAGCGTCACGTAGGTCGAGGTGCCCGTATTGTAGAGCCGGCGGTTCGCGTATTTCTTGATCGTGACCGGATCATTCTTAGCCATCGTTCCCCCTGGACGTGCTCGCGGCGCTCTTCCCCCGAAAGCGCCATGAGACCGTCACGATAGGGTGTTTTGTCAGGTGCTGCCATGGTTTTGTGCAGCGCGGCTCCCGTGCGCCGCACACAGCCCGGCGGATTGGCAGATTGGCGCGGTTGACAGTGACGCGGCGCCACAGACAAGGTCAGCGTGAAGGTCGCCGCCCGACACACCAGGCGCCAGGCACAATCAGGAGGTTTTCATGTCCGAGGACGTCGTCATCGTCGGCGCTGCCCGAACGGCCGTCGGTTCGTTCAATGGAGCGCTCTCGTCGCTTCCCGCCCATGAACTGGGCGCCATCGCCATCAAGGCCGCGCTCGAGCGCGCCAATGTCAGGCCGGATGAGGTCGACGAGGTCGTCTTCGGGCAGATCCTCACGGCCGGCGAGGGTCAGAACGCCGCCCGGCAGGCGGCGATGAAGGCTGGTATCCCCGCGGAGAAGACCGCATGGGCGTTGAACCAGCTGTGCGGCTCCGGCCTGCGGACCGTCGCCGTCGGCATGCAGCAGATCGCCAACGGCGACGCCAACATCATCGTCGCCGGCGGCCAGGAAAGCATGTCGATGGCCCCCCACGTGGCGCATCTGCGCAACGGCACCAAGATGGGGTCCATGGAGATGGTCGACACCATGCTCAAGGACGGCCTGATCGACGCTTTCCACGGCTACCACATGGGCGTCACCGCCGAGAATGTCGCGGAGAAGTGGCAGATCACCAAGGACGAGCAGGACCAGTTCGCCGTCGCCTCGCAGAACAAGGCGGAGGCGGCCAAGAAGGCCGGGCGGTTCAAGGACGAGATCGTCCCCGTCACCATCTCGACCCGCAAGGGCGACATCGTCGTCGACACGGACGAGTATATCCGCGACGGCGCCACCATCGACGCCCTCGGCAAGCTCCGGCCCGCCTTCAAGAAGGACGGCACCGTCACCGCCGGCAACGCCTCGGGCATCAATGACGGCGCCGCCGCCATCGTGCTGATGACGCGGTCGGAAGCGGAGAAGCGCGGCCTGAAGCCGCTCGCCACGATCCGGTCCTGGGCGACCGCCGGCGTCGATCCCGCCATCATGGGTACGGGGCCCATCCCGGCTTCGCGCAAGGCCCTGGAAAAGGCCGGCTGGACCGTGAAGGATCTCGACCTCATCGAGGCGAACGAGGCTTTCGCCGCCCAGGCGATCGCGGTGAACAAGGATATGGGCTGGGACACCGACAAGGTGAACGTCAATGGCGGCGCCATCGCCATCGGCCACCCGATCGGCGCATCCGGCGCCCGTGTGCTCGTCACGCTCCTGCACGAAATGGCCCGGCGCGATGCCAAGAAGGGCCTGGCGACGCTGTGCATCGGCGGTGGCATGGGCGTCGCCATGTGCATCGAGCGCTGAGCCCGCGACCGGCCCTCGGCCGACACTCTTCGCCGGAGGCGGTGACCGCCTCCGGCAGGTTCTTCATCTACCCCCGATGAAGTGATGATACAACCCGTCCGACAAGGCGACGGGAACAACGAATCGTTGATTCTAGGGAACGCCAGCGAGGGAGTTCATTCATGGCGAGAGTGGCATTGGTCACGGGAGGCACGCGCGGTATCGGAGCGGCGATCTCGCGGGCCCTGAAAGAAGCCGGCTACAAGGTTGCCGCCAACTACGCCGGCAACGACGAGGCCGCGGCGAAGTTCAAGGCAGAGACGGGCATTCCCGTCTACAAGTGGTCCGTCGCCGATCATGAGGCCTGCGCCGCCGGCATCCGGCAGGTGGAGGCCGAACTCGGACCGGTCGAGGTGCTGGTCAACAATGCCGGCATCACCCGCGACGGCATGTTCCACAAGATGACCATCGGCCAGTGGCGCGAGGTGATCGACACCAACCTCACCGGCGTCTTCAACATGACCCACCCGGTCTGGAACGGCATGCGCGACCGCAAATTCGGGCGCGTCATCACCATTTCCTCGATCAACGGCCAGAAGGGCCAGGCGGGCCAGGTGAACTATTCTGCGGCCAAGGCCGGCGACATCGGCTTCACCAAGGCCCTGGCGCAGGAAGGTGCACGCGCCGGCATCACCGTGAACGCCATATGCCCCGGCTATATCGGCACGGAAATGGTGGCGGCGATCGATCCGGAAGTGCTCAAGACACGGATCCTGCCGCAGATCCCGGTCGGACGCCTCGGCGAGCCCGAAGAGATCGCCCGGGCCGTGGTCTTCCTCGCCTCCGAGGAGAGCGGCTTCATCACGGGAGCGACGCTGTCGATCAATGGCGGCCAGTACGTCGTCTGAGGCCGCCAGCCCGCAAGACGGCATCGTCGCGGCGCCGCCGCGACGATGGCACGCGGGCCGGCACGATCACTTCCAGGCGTTGACCAGTCTGTTAAAGAACGTCTCGTTGACGGTGTCGCCGAGTGTATAGACCGCCAGGATCACGACGCCGGCAATGCCGCTGGCGACGAGCGAGTATTCGATCGCCGTGGCGCCAGAGCTGTCCGAATTGAAGCGCCCGATCAGGCGTATCATCTGCCGAAAGCTGCGGGCCATCCTGGCGTCTCCTCTCAGTCGCGCGCCTCGCCGAGCAATTCGGTGAGGAAAGGGATCAACGGTTCGTCGGCTGCCGGCATCGGATAATCCCTCAGCCGGCCTGGCTTGACCCATGCAAGCCGCTGACCCTCGAGACCCTGGACGCTCCCTTCCCATCTCCGGCAGACCCACAGCGGCATGAACAGCTGGAAGGTCTCGTAAGCGTGGCTGGCGAAGGTCAGTGGCGCGAGGCAGGGCTCCTCGACACGAATCCCGAGCTCCTCGCGCAGCTCGCGGATCAGTGTCTCTTCCGGCCTCTCGCCCGGCTCGACCTTGCCGCCGGGAAACTCCCAAAGACCCGCGAGAGGCTTGCCTGCCGGCCGCTCCGCCAGGAGGACCCGGTTGTCCGAGTCGACCAGGGCGCAGGCGGCGACGAAAACCAGCCTCAAGGTCATGGCGGTTCCTTTTCTAACCGACAGAAGTTAACGTTTGCGGTGACGAATACGCGACTGGCGCGCCATCGGGTGACATCTCGTCAGGAGCGATAGTCGCCATTGATGGCGACATAGTCCTTCGTCAGGTCGCAGGTCATGACCCGCGCGGAGCCGCGCCCGAGGCCGAGGTCGGCGGTGACGGTGATGACATCCGCCTTCATCACCGCGCTGGCGGCCGCCTCGTCATAGGCCGGGTCCCGCTCGCCGCGATGGGCGACCCGGATGTCGCCGAAGGAGATCGACAGAAGGTCGCGTTCGGCAGGTTCACCCGCCTTGCCGACGGCCATCACGACGCGCCCCCAATTGGCGTCCTCGCCGGCGATCGCGGTCTTGACCAGCGGCGAGTCGGCGATCGACTTGGCGACGCGGAACGCCGAGGCGCCGGAGACGGCCCCCTTGACCACGACATGGACCAGCTTGCGCGCGCCCTCGCCGTCGCGGGCGACCTGTTCGGCGAGATCGGCGAGCACGGCCTGGAGGGCCTTGCGGAAGCCGGCGAGCCGGCGGTCGCCGGTTTCGGCGATGCGCGGCGCGCCGCGCTGTTCCGCTGCGCCGGTGGCGAACAGCATCAGGGTGTCGGAGGTGGAGGTGTCGCTGTCCACCGTTACGGCGTTGAACGTCGTTTTGACGCCCTTCGACAGGAGCGCCTGCAGGACGGGGGCATCGATCGGCGCGTCGGTGAAGACGAAGGAGAGCATCGTGGCCATGTCCGGGGCGATCATGCCGGCGCCCTTGGCCATGCCGTTGATGGTGACCGTGACCCCGCCGAGGGTGGCCGTCGCCGTCGCGACCTTCGGGAAGGTGTCGGTGGTCATGATGGCCCTGGCGGCGTCGAGCCAGCCGTCGGCCCGGCCGGCGGCGAAGGTCGCGTCCAGCACGGCATCGTATTTCGTCGCGTCGAGCGGTTCGCCGATGACGCCGGTCGAGGCGAGGAAGACCTCGGACTGCTTGCAGCCGGCCGCCTTGGCGGCGATCTTCGCGGTGAGCGCCACGGCGTCACGGCCCTTGCGGCCGGTGAAGGCGTTGGCGTTGCCGGAATTGACGACGAGGGCCCGTGCCTGTCCGCCGGACAGGTTGGCGCGGCACCAGTCGACCGGCGCGGACGGACATTTCGACCGGGTGAAGACGCCGGCGACCGTCGTGCCCGCGGCGAGGCCGACGGCCAGCACGTCGGTGCGGTTCTTGTAGCGGATACCGGCCTCGGCTGTAGCCAGGGTCACGCCCGCGATGGGCGGCATGGACGGCACCGTCTTCGGTGCGAGAGGGGAGACGGGGGGCACGAACTTGGCCATGGCGATCCTCGGGCTGGCGCTATGAGGTTCAGATCGGCCAAGCCCTTAGCCCAAGCCCGGCAAGACGGGAAGCTCCGCGCCACGCATGGATCAACGCTGCGTCATGCGCGGACGGCACCGGTCCTGGCGAAGGCGTCCAGCGTCAGGACATTGCCGCCCTGGAACCGCTCGAAGACGGCGGGGATCTCCGCCGCGGGCACCGGACGCCCGAAGAGGTAGCCCTGGGCTTCCGAGCAGTTTTCCTCACGCAGGAAGGCGAGCTGTTCTTCGGTTTCCACGCCTTCGGCCGTGCTGATGATGCCAAGGCTGCCGCACATGCCCGTCACGGCCCGGATGATGGCGCTGCTCTCCTTGGTCTCCGACAGATCCTTGACGAAGGACCTGTCGATCTTGACCTTGTCGAAGGGGAATGTGCGCAGGTAGCCGAGCGAGGAATAGCCTGTGCCGAAATCATCCATGGCGAGGGCGCAGCCGGTCTGCTTGAGGCGGAGGAGCGCGTTCATGGCGCCCTCGACATCGTCCATCAGCGCGTTTTCGGTGATCTCCAGTTCCAGCCGCGCCGGCGCGAGGCCAGAGCGCTTCAATGTCGCGTCGACGACATCGGGGAAGTTGCTGTCGGCAAGCTGTTTCGGAGATACGTTGACGGCGACCTTGACCGGACGCGGCCACAGGGCTGCGTCGGCGCAGGCCTTTTCCAGCACCCAGCGGCCGAGTGCGCCGATCAGCCCGATATCTTCGGCCAGGCCGATGAAATCGCCCGGTGGCACCGTGCCGCGTTCGGGGTGGTGCCAGCGGACGAGCGCCTCGAAACCGACGAGGGCGCCGGAGCCGACCGCGACGATGGGCTGGTAATGCAGGGCGAACTGGCCCTGCGCAACGGCCGTCCTGAGGTCGCGTTCCAGGCGAAGGCGCACCTGCATGGAGGCGTCCATCGCCTGTTCGAAAAAGGCGAACCGGGCGCGCCCGTCCATCTTGGCGCGATCCAGGGCAATGTCAGCATTGCGCAGGACGGCAACGGGACCTTCCTCATCCGGCATGGCGATGCCCACACTGGCAGTGATCGCCACGGAATGGTCACCGATCGGCATGGGAGCGGCGACCGCCTCGACGATGGCATGGGCAAGGGACGAGGCCGCTTCGGGCTGGGCGCCGTTCACCTGGATGACCGCGAACTCATCGCCGCCGATCCGGGCGACGATGTCGCCCGGCTGGATGCAGGCCTTCAGACGCTCCGTGACCATCGCCAGGACGGCATCACCGATGGCATGGCCGAGGGCGTCGTTGACCCATTTGAACCGGTCGAGGTCGATGCACAGCACCGCCGTCTGGGCCGCAGCCGGGCCGCCGCCGCAGACAGCCGCGAGACGGTCCTGGAAGAACAGCCGATTGCCGAGCCCGGTCATCGGGTCATGCTGGGCGAGATAGGCGATGCGGGCCTGGGCATCGCGGCGTGCACCGACATCCTCGATCACGCCGATCCATTCCTCGCCGGTGCCGTCCTCGCTGTCGACCTTCGTGCCGCGCGACCGGACCCAGCGCCAGGTGCCGTCGGCGCGACGGATGCGGTATTCGATGTCGAACTGGTCGCGGCTCTGCTGGGCGTCGATCCAGGCGGCGCGGACGACCGGCGCGTCGTCGGGATGAAGGTTTTCGTACCAGGAGAGATCCAGGGCGCTCCAAGGAGCGTCGAGGTCAGTGGACGAGCCCGCGAGCCGTTCCCAGCCGGTAGCGCTGACGACGCCTGCCGTGTCCCGGTGCCAGAAGACCAGCGCACCCGTGCTGGCGAGCAAACGGTACCGCTTCTCGCTCTGCGCCAGGCTTCGGGCGACCTGTCCTTGCGCCTCTGCACGGTCACGCAGGACTTGTTCCGACACTTCCAGGCTGCGGCGAAGATCCTCGAACTCGGCGATTCCCGAGGGCGCGACCACGGCCGGCGCCGCGCCATCGTTCCCTGCCGCAACCTGCCTCGCCCGCGTGACGAGGGTCTGGACCGGGCGCAGGACCGTCTTGCCGATCCAGGCCGCGGCGAGCAAGGCGAGCAGGAGCGCGCCGACGGCGCCGATACCGAGGTCGATCAGGGGAGCCTGGTTGCGGGCGCGGAAGACGCTGAGCGGTTCACCCACGCCCAGAACCCAGCCCGGCGTCCCCTTGAGCGTCTGGAACGCGAAGACAACCGAACGACCGTCGGCCGTCTGGCCTTCGAAAATGCCGGCTTCGGTGCCGACGGCCTTGATCCTGGCGAACTCGGGCACCGGCCGGCCGACAAAGGCAGGTCCATCGCGTGAGCGCGCGATGAAATGACCCCGACCGTCGACGACGGCCAGCACGCGCCCGGTTTCGGTCGGATCCGACTGCTGAAGGGCGTGCACCAGGCGCCCCGGCGGGATCACGAGCGCAGCGAAGCGGATGGTGGCCTCGTCGAAAGCCACGAGGGCGGCGATGGCGATCCGCTTCGAATTCGAGCCAGGATCGGTGAAGAGGTCCGAGACGGCGGCCTTGCCCGTCTGCATGGCCCGCCGCAGGACGTCCAGCGGGATGCCCTGCGGCGACAGGCCCTGCCCTTCAGGGATGCCAGTCAGGGTCGCGAAAACCTCTTCCACCAGCCGGCCACCGATCTTCTGTTCCGCGGCAGCGGCCCAGGGATCGACGCCTTCCGTCGACGGAACGGCATGGGGCACCCGGACGAGCACGTCGAGGAGCGTCGCGCCGGCCGCGAGTTCGCCCTCGGCTGCCCGCGCCAATGTGCGGGCCGTATCGAGAAGGCGGGCAGCGGCCGCCGTCTCATAGGCCCGTCCGGCCTGGAGAAGAGAGACAACAGCGGCGACGATCATGGGCGCCAGTGCCACGACCACCAGGCCGGCGAGATACCAGTTCAGCCCAAACCGGATGGATCCGCCGGGTGACGGCGCCGCATGCTCCCCGCCATCTTGGGCCGAATCACGCATGGGTGTCATTGCCCCACAAAAAAGCACATATCTTACCGTAGGGAAACACACACGCCTTTCGTGCATTAATATTCCTCAACGGAAGTCGCTCATGACGGGCAATTCATGTGTGCGCCGGTGACGGTCTGCTATCATCGCAGCATGTCGATGATGGAAGCGATCCGCGAAGCCCTGTCGGCCCTGCGGGCACACAAGCTGCGCTCGGCCCTGACCATGCTCGGCATGGTGATCGGCGTGGCGGCGGTGATCGCCATGGTGGCGATCGGCGGCGGCGCCCGCGACCGCGTGTTGGCGCAGGTCCAGTCGCTGGGCGCCAATCTCTTCATCGTCCTGCCGGGGAACGTCACCCAGGGCGGCGTGCGCCTCGGGCTGGGTGCGTCGTCCTCACTGACGGAAGACGATGCGCGCGCCATCGAGGCGGAGGTGGCGAGCGTCCAGGTCACCGCACCCAACAGCCGCACCCGCACCCAGGTGGTCGCCGGCGGCAACAACTGGTTCACCGAGGTGGTGGGCGTGGATCTCGGCTGGTTCGAGGCGCGGGAATGGCCCATCGCCTCCGGCCGCCTGTTCGAGCCGGAGGAGACCGCCCGCGGGGGTCAGGTGGTGATTCTCGGCCAGACCGTGGCGCGCAATCTCTTCGGCGACGGCGTCGACCCGATCGGCGAGACCGTCCGCATCCGCGCCGTCCCCTTCACCGTGATCGGCGTCATGGTCTCCAAGGGCCAGTCGATGATGGGCCAGGACCAGGACGATACCAGCTTCGTGCCGCTGCCGACCATCCGGCAGAGGCTCGTCGGCGTGAACCGGGCGAATGCCCGCTCGGTCGGCGTCATCCACGTCAAGATCCGCCAGGGCGAGAGCATGGCGCAGGCGGAGGACGACATGCGCCAGTTGCTACGCCAGCGTCACCGGCTGCAGCCCGGCCAGGAGGACGATTTCCAGATCCGCAACCTCACGGAAATCGCCAATACCGCTGCCGGCGCCGCCACCACCCTGTCGCTGCTGCTCGCGGCGGTCGCGGCGATTTCCCTCGCTGTAGGCGGCATCGGCATCATGAACATCATGCTGGTGAGCGTCACGGAGCGCACGCGCGAGATCGGGCTGAGGCTGGCGGTCGGCGCCAGGCGGCGCGACGTCATGCGCCAGTTTCTCATCGAGGCGACATCTCTGGCCGCCATCGGCGGGGTCATCGGCATCATGGTCGGGCTCGGCGCCGCGTTCGGGGTCTCCGCCCGCTTCGGCTGGCCGCTCCTCGTCGAGCCGCAGTCGATCTTCGGCGCCGTCCTGTTCTCGGGGCTGGTGGGCGTCTTCTTCGGCTGGTATCCGGCCAAGCGGGCGAGCATGCTCGACCCTATCACGGCGCTGCGGACGGTGTGATCCGCCTCAGACGATGCGGCCGCTGGCGCGCCCGATCGCCGCATTGAGCTCGCCACCAAGGACGAAGATGGCGGCGGAATAATAGAGGAAGACCAGCGCCACCATGACCGAGGCGAGACCGGCATAGGTGTTGACGTAGTTCTGGGCGAAATTCGCGAGGTAGGTGCCGAAAAGGGTACCGGCGGCCAGCCAGAGCACCAGGGTGATGACGATGCCCGGCAGCACGTCGATGAACCGGCGGCGCCCGGCCGGCAACAGCAGATGCACCACGGTCAGCGCGATGACGATGACGAGGGACGCCGCCGCCACGCGCAGGAACAGAACCACCCAGCCGAGCGGCGCGATACCCGGTACGTGGCGTACCGCCGTCGCCCAGATCAGCGGGCCGAGGACAACGAGCACTGCCGCCACCAGCAAGGCGAGGGCGCCGACGAGCACATAGGCGATGGATTCCAGGCGGCACATGTACCACCAGCGGCTTTCGCGAACCTCATAGGCGCGGTTGAGGGAGGTGCGCAGCGCCTCGACACCGTTGGAGGCGAAATAGACGGCCAGAAGCGCACCGATGGTCAGGAGGTCGGTGCGCGTCGTCGTCAGAACGGTCTCGATCTCCCGCGCAATCGGCCGGGCCACCACCTCCGGCCAGGCCTCGAGCAGAATGCGCGTGACCTCGTCGCCATAGGGGCGCGCGCCGGCGAAGCTCGCGAGCGCCGTCACCAGGATGAGGAACGGGAACAGCGACATCAGCCCGTTCAGGGCGATGTGACTGGCGGTCGCCCAGCCGTCGTTGGCCAGGAACCGGTCAACTGCGTCCCAGGTGACGCGCCATGCCTTCAACATCTCTGATCCTTCTTCTCGGGCGATATTTCGCGGCAAAGACGATGAAGGGCAAGGCTCGTCGCGAATTTGACGCAGGATGGGCCATGCACCATATGCCGCCGATGACAATGCAGCATTTCGACAACCAACTCGCCGGACGGCGCCGGGTTCGCGCCGCGCGGGGCGAGGTGGCGGACTTTCTGCTGGCCGGCGTCGCCGAGGACCTCGGCGACCGGCTGATGCTGGTGCAGCGGACCTTCACGTCCCTCGCCGATATCGCCACCCCGACCGATGCGCTGCGGGACGCCCTCGCGGCACGGGGATGGCCGGTCGTGCTGGCGACCGAGGCGGTCGAGGAGCTGGCCCGGCGGCGCGCCGGGCCGGTCGTCGTCGCCGCCCCCGAGGCGCTGCCCTTCGCCGATCAGAGCCTCGACCTGGCCGTCTCGGCGCTGGGCATGCAGTTCGTCGACGACCTTCCGGGTCTCTTCGTGCAGGTGCGCCGGGCGCTGAAGCCCGACGGCCTGTTTCTCGCGGCGCTGCTCGGTGGCGACACCCTGACCGAGCTGCGCCAGGCCTTCGCCGCCGCGGAGAGCGAGCTGGACGGCGGGCTCTCACCGCGTGTCGCCCCCTTCGCCGATGTGCGCGACATCGGCGGCCTGCTGCAACGGGCGGGCTTCGCGCTGCCGGTCACGGATTCAGACCGGCTGACGGTGCGCTATCGGGATGTCTTCGCGCTGATGCGGGACCTTCGCGCCATGGGCGCCACCAACCCGCTGGTCGCCCGCCGCCGGGTGCCCCTGAAGCGGGCGACGCTGCTGCGCATGGCCGCCATCTACCACGAGCGCTTCGCCGATCCCGACGGCCGCATCCGCGCTACCTTCCAGGTCGTCACCCTGTCGGGCTGGGCGCCGCATGACAGCCAGCAGAAGCCGCTGCGGCCGGGTTCGGCCAAGGCCCGGCTGGCCGACGCGCTCAAGGCGGTCGAATGGCCGGCCGGCGAGAAGCCGGGCAGCTGACCGGGTCTGCTGCCGAAGACGGGCTCGACAGCCGCCCGCCGCCGGTCCTAGTCTCCGCTCCGAAATCGCCCCAATCGAAAGCCTCATCCCATGGACATGACCGGCACCCAGCGTATCGAGGCCCCGCGGGAAGTGGTGTGGGCGGCGCTCAACGATCCCGACGTGCTTCGCCAGTGCATTCCCGGCTGTCAGAGCATGGAGCGCACCGGTGACAACGGTTTCGCTGCCAAGGCGGTGCTGAAGATCGGCCCGGTCAAGGCGAGCTTCTCCGGCAGCGTCACCCTCTCCGACATCGATCCGCCGAACGGCTACACGATTTCCGGCGAGGGCAATGGCGGCGTCGCCGGCATGGCCAAGGGCGGTGCCACGGTAAAGCTGACGGAGGAGAGCGAAGGGGTGACGCTCCTCACCTATGACGTCAAGAGCCAGATTTCCGGCAAGATCGCCCAGCTCGGCTCGCGGCTGATCGATGCCACCGCCAAGAAGCTGGCGGGCGAGTTCTTCGAGAGTTTCTCGAAGGTGGTGGCCCCGCCCGCCCCCGGCGAGGACATGCCGGAGGAGAAGAAGAAGTGGTGGAAGTTCGGCAAGGGCTGACGCGCCGTCGAAGCCCTGCCCCTCACTCCCCGCGCCGCTCGATCGCCTCCATGTCCGCGTCGGACAGGCCAAAATGGTGGCCGATCTCATGGATCAGCACATGGGCGACGACGGCACCGAGGGTCTCGTCATGTTCGGCCCAGTAGTCGAGGATCGGCCGCCGGTAGAGCCAGATCATGTTGGGCATGGTGCCCGAATACTGCACGGACTGAAACGGCATGCCCGTGCCCTGGAACAGGCCGAGAAGATCGAAGTCGCTCTCGGCTTCCATCTCCTTGAGGACTTCCTCGGTGGGAAAATCCTCGAGCCGGATGACGAGGCCCTTGCAGAGGGCGCGGAAATCCTCAGGCAGGCCGGTATAGGCGGCGGCGGCGATCGCCTCGAATGCCTCGAGATCAGGCGCCTTGAGGTCAGCGAAGGCCGCGGGGATCGCCTCAGCGGCCATAGATCGCCACCAGATAGACGACGCAGCCGATGCCGACGGCGATCGCCAGGATGCGGCCGATGCGCTTGCCCCAGATCTCGGCGGGGTCGTCGGATTCGCCACGGGCGGCGAGGAAGTCACCGCTGCGACGCAGGGCGGATTCGAGGATCGGCGCGGAATCGCGGTGGGTGCGCTCCAGGATGCGCCGCGCCTCTTCCTGTCGCTTCGCGTCGTCGTCGGGTCTCGGGCCGTTTGCACTCATGAGGATGGTTCTAGCCGATCGCGAGGCCGTCGGCACCCGGTCCGGGCGTCGCAGGCGGAAACGGATTGGTGACTCTGTTGGGGCATTCTCGGTTTTCGTATCCGGAGTATCGCCATGTCACGCCGCCTGCCGACCCCGACCATCCGCTCGCTCGCCATGGGCGCCTTCGTGGCCGTCCTCGCGCCGGCGGCGCCGGCCGCGGCGAGCCCGTTCTGGACCGGCTGGCACGTTGCCGACAGGCCGGTGATCTATCGCCCGATCGTGACGCCGCGGACCTATTACTTCGCGCCCGCCGGAACGGCCGAGATACGTCCCGCGCCGCGGCATCGCCACCACCGCCACGGGCGTCATCACCCCCTGCCGCACTGAGCGCTCAGCTCTCGTCGAGGCCGACGATGGCGCGGGCGAAATCCTGCGCCGCGAAGGGTTCGAGGTCGTCGATGCCCTCGCCGACGCCGATGAAATGAACTGGAAGCCCGGTCTTCGCCGCCACCGCGACGAGGATGCCGCCGCGGGCGGTGCCGTCGAGCTTGGTCATGACGAGGCCGGTCACGCCGGCGGTGCGGGCGAAGGCGTCGACCTGGGTCAGCGCGTTCTGGCCGGTGGTGGCGTCGAGGACGAGGAGCACCGCGTGCGGCGCCGCGGCATCGACCTTGCGGATGACGCGCACGACCTTTTCGAGCTCAGCCATCAGTTCCGACTTGTTCTGCAGCCGGCCGGCCGTGTCCAGGATGACGACATCGGTTCCCGCCTCCTGCGCCTGTTTCACCGTATCGAAGGCGAGGCCCGCCGCATCCGAACCCTGCGGCCGGGTGACCACGGGAGCGCCGGTGCGCTCACCCCAGATCTTCAACTGCTCGATGGCGGCGGCGCGGAACGTGTCGCCGGCGCCCAGCAGGACCGAGCGCCCCTCGGCGCGGAACTTGGCGGCGAGCTTGCCGATGGTGGTGGTCTTGCCGGCACCGTTGACGCCGACCACCATGATGACGAAGGGCCGGGCCGCGGCGTCGATCACGAGGGGCCGGGCGACAGGGGCGAGCACGGCCTCGATCTCGCCGGCGAGGACGGCGCGCACTTCCTCCGGCGCGATGTCCTTGCCGAAACGGCCCTTGGAAAGCGCCCCGGCGATGCGCCCGGCGGTCTCGACGCCGAGATCGGCCTGGATCAACAGGTCCTCGAGCTCCTCCAGCGTCGCATGGTCGAGCTTGCGCTTGGTGAAGAGGTCGGTGACCCCGGTGCCAAGCCGGGACGAAGTGCGCGACAGGCCATCGGTGAGCCGGCGCCACCAGCTCCGCGGCTCGGTCGGCGGAACCTCGGGCAGGGCTGCGGGCGGGGCTGCGGGCGCGACGTCGGCCGACGCGGGCGTGACGGGCTCCGGGGCCACAGGTGCATCCTGGCCGAACAGCCGCTTGAAGAAACCGGGCCGCTTCGGCTCGTCGGGCTTCGGCTGATCGGGCATCGGCGCAGAATCTCGCTGTCGACAGGGTGAGGAGGTGCGGGCGGCGACCCCGGCACACCCGGCATTTAGGCCGGATGGCGGGCTATGGCTAGGCCGGTGGGGCGCTGCCCTGCATCGGCGCCGGGCTGGCGGGCGCGCGGAGCCCGCACTATGGATGGGCCATGTCCACCTCGACGCCGCCCTCCCATCCCGTCCCCGACGATCCGCTCGGCCTGATCCCGCGGCTTCTCTACCGCGATGCCAGCATCCTCATCCTGAACAAGCCGGCGGGCCTGCCGGTGCACAAGGGTCCCGGCGGCGGCGAGACGCTCGCAGACCATCTCGACGTGCTGCGCTTCGGCCTGCCGCGGCCGCCGGAACTCGCCCATCGCCTCGACAAGGACACCGCCGGCTGCCTCGTGCTCGGCCGCCATCGGCGGGCGCTGGAGCGGCTCGGCCTGATGTTCAAGCGCAGCGAGGTCAGCAAGACCTACTGGGCGGTGGTGGAGGGCGGGCCCGCGGCGGCGGCCGGCGAGATCGCGCTGGCGATGAGCCCGCGCGACCCGAAGCGCGGCTGGTGGATGAAAGCCGACCCGCAGGGCCAGCCGGCGCTGACGCGGTACACGGTACTCGGCCGGCACGAAGGCCGGACCTGGCTGGCGCTCGAGCCCGTCACCGGGCGGACGCACCAGTTGAGGCTCCATTGCTCCGAGAGCGGCTTTCCCATTCTCGGTGACACGATCTACGGCGCCGCGCCCCGACAGGGCGGACCGGGACTGCATCTCCTCGCCCGGTCCATCGTACTGCCCTACGATCCGAAGCGCCCGCCGGTCGCGGCGGAGGCACCGCCGCCGGCGGCGATGGAGGCCGCGCTGAACGCCTGCGGCTGGGCCGGCTGACGACCTGTCCGTTCTATCGACCCCGCTTGATCGAAACGCAATTTCTGCGGCCTCCGGGTTCGTTCGGACCAAGGTCGGACTTGGCGCGGCCCTGGCAAGCGCCGATACTCCCTCCCGAGGGAGACCACCATGGCTGGCCATTACGACAAGCGCGAAACGCGCGACGAGGGCGCGCGCGAGAAGGATCTGATGAAGCGGTTGCCTCAGGTGCTCACCGCGGCGATGAAGGTTCCCGCCTGGCGGCGGCACCTCGGCAAGATCGACCCGCGCGGGATCACCACGCGGTCGGCCCTCGCGGAATTGCCGGTCCAGCGCAAGTCGGACCTGCCGGCCCTGCAGAAGGTGGCGCTGCCCTTCGGCGGCTTCGTTCCGGGCAAGGCCAGTGCCTTCGGTCGGCTGTTCATGTCGCCGGGGCCGATCTTCGAACCGGAGGCGATCGGTCATGATGTCTGGCGGGTCGGGCGCGCCATGGCGGCGGCGGGCTTCAAGCGCGGCGACATCGTGCTGAACACGCTGTCCTATCACCTGACGCCGGGGGCCTGGTGCTTCGATTCCGGAGCCCGGGCGGTCGGCTGCGCCGTCATCCCTGCCGGTCCCGGCAATACCGAGGCCCAGCTCGATCTCATCGAGGCCTACCGTCCCAGCGCTTATGCCGGCGTTCCCGACTTCCTGAAGATCCTGCTCGACGCGGCCAGGGAGAAAGGCCGCGACGCCTCCTCCATCAAGCGGGCCCTGGTCGGGGGAGCGGCCTTCCCGGCCTCGCTGCAGAAGGAGATCGCCTCCCGCGGCGTCGACGCCTACCAGACCTATGCCATCGCCGAATGCGGCGTCATCGCCTATGAGAGCGAGGCGCGTGAGGGCCTGGTGCTCAACGAGGACATCGTCCTGGAGATCGTCCGGCCGGGGACCAGTGACCCCGTGGCCCCCGGCGAGGTCGGTGAGGTGGTGATCACCGTGCTCGACCCGCACCATCCGCTGATCCGCTTTGCCGTCGGCGACCTCACCGCGATCCTTCCCGGCGCCTCCCCCTGCGGGCGGACGAACACCCGCATCAAGGGCTGGATGGGCCGTGCCGACCAGACCGCCAAGGTGAAGGGCATGTTCGTGCGCCCCGAGCAGGTGGCGGAGGTGATCCGGCGCCATCCGGAGATCGCACGGGCACGGCTGGTGGTGGCGCGCAACGGCGAGACCGACGCGATGACGCTGATGGTGGAATCACGGGCACGCTCGCCGGAATTCGTTCACGCCGTCGGCGAGAGCGTGCTGGCGATCCTGAAGCTGAAGGGCGCGGTGGAGCCGGTGAAGCCCGGCTCGCTGCCCAATGACGGGAAGGTCATCGAGGACACGCGGCCGGTGGGTTGAAAGCGGCGCCGAACGCCGTCGCGGAGGCGGGCAGCGGCTCGCGCCGAGGGCGGCGTGTCAGATCCAGCCCTGCAGTTCCCGCTCGACCACGGTGGTGATCACCTTCATGCCCGGATCCGAATCGTTGAGGCAGGGAATGTAGGTGAACTTCTCGCCGCCGTGCTCCTCGAAGATGTGGCGGTTCTCGCCAGCGAGTTCCTCCAGCGTCTCCAGGCAGTCGGAGGAGAAGGCCGGGGCGATGATGGCGAGCCTCTTGACGCCCTTCTTGCCGAGCGCCTCGACAGTTTCGTCGGTGTAGGGCTTCAGCCATTCGTCAGGCCCGAAGCGCGACTGGAAACTCATCATCATCTGGTCGGTCGTGTAGCCGAGTTCCTCGCGCAGCAGACGCCAGGTCTTGGCACAATGGCAGTGGTAGGGGTCGCCGCGCAGGAGATAGCTCTTCGGCATGCCGTGGAACGAGGTGAGGATGACCTCCGGCTCGAAATCCAGCGTGGCGAGATGGTCGCGCACCGACTGGGCGAGGGCGGCGATATAGGCGGGCTCGTCGTGATAGGGCGGCGCGATGCGCAGGGTCGGCTGCCAGCGCATCGCCATCAGGGCGCGGAACACATGGTCGTTGGCGGTGGCCGTCGTGGCGGCCGCATATTGCGGGTAGAGCGAGAAAGCGAGGATGCGGTCGCAGCCCTGCGCCATCAGCCGCTCGATGGCCGGCTTGATGGCGGGATTGCCGTAACGCATGGCCCATTCGACATGGATGTCAGGGCTGACGCCCTGCAGATGGGCGGCGAGCTTCTCCGCCTGGTTGCGGGTGATCGTCTTGAGGAAGCTCTCGTCCTTCTCGGTGTTCCAGATCGTCGCGTAGTCCTTGCCCTTCTTCTGCGGCCGGGTCTGCAGGATGATCAGGTTGAGGATCGGCCACCAGATGGCGCGCGACGTCTCGATTACGCGCCTGTCGGAGAGGAACTCCTTCAGGTAGCGGCGCATGGACCAATAGTCGGTGCCGTCGGGAGTGCCGAGGTTCATCAGCAACACGCCGATCTTGCCGGTCTTCACGGGCACGTGGTCGGCAGGAAGTTTCATCTCGCGCATGGGGACTCGCGGTGGATCTGTCTCGGTGGCGCGGGTGATACGCCTGAATGGTCCAGGTTGAAAGCTGTTACGCGGCCACAGCGCCGATGGATTTGCGCCAGGTCAGCCGCGTGCCCGCAATGCGGCGGTCGCGGCGAGCGCCAGACCGGCCATGGCGCCGATGGTTCCGGCCGCGTTCAGCGCCAGCGCGGAGCCGAACAGACGCGGCCCGAAGACAGCGGCGGCATAGCCGGCGAAGACGGTGGCGAGCGCGATGGCGGCCGAAAGCGCCATCTGGTGCGACAGCCGCGTCGTCAGAAGACGGGCGGTCGCGGCCGGGCAGACGATCATGGCGACGGCCAGAACGACGCCGACCGACTTGAAGGCGGCGGTGCAGGCGAGTGCCGTCGCGGTGAGGAGGGCGGCCTCCAGCAGGCCGACCGGCAGGCCGCTCGCCCGCGCGAACACAGGATCGAAGGCGAGGAGCGCGAATTCCTTTCGGAAGGCGGCAAGGATGGCGGCGACGAGGACGAGGACCAGGGCGAGTTCGAAGACGACCTGCGGCAGGTCCATGAGCGATTGGAAAAACCCGGCCGTGCCGCCGGGATCGCGGCTCACCCAGATGAGGCCCTCCAGATAGCCGGTCACCACGTGGTGGATGTCGAAGCCGGTACGCGAGAGACCCGTCCATTCGAGCACCAGGATGCCGAAGGCAAAGAAGGTGGTGAAAACGACGCCGAGCGCCGTGCCGGGCTCCACCCGGCCGGCGCGGATGAGGAAGGCGACGAGGCCGGAGGCGGCGAAGGCGGCGGCCAGCCCGCCGGCGAGCACGACGATGCTCCCCGACAGTCCTGTGATGGCGACGGCCACCACCACGCCGGGGACGACGGCGTGGCTCAGGGCATCGGCGGCCATGGCGCGCCGGGTCAGGATGAGAAGATTGCCGACGAGGGCGCAGGCGAGCGCCGAAAGGCTCGCGGCGAGCAGCGGGACGAAATCGACGATCCAGAACTCGGCCATCACCCGGTGCCCCTCAGGAGACCGCGAGCGCGCCCGAAGACCAGGCTGAGCGTGAACAGGAGGGCCGCCACCAGCACGATGGCCGGGCCGGTCGGCGTGTCCTTCAGGACAGCCGAGAGCGCCGCGCCGGCAAAGGCGGAGACGGCGCCGATGGCGGCGGCGACAGCGACGACGGTGCCGGCGCGGTCGGACCAGAAGCGGGCGGCGGCGGGCGGGATGACGACGAGGGCGACGGCGAGGACGAAGCCGGCGATCGGCAGAGCGGCCACCACGACGACGGCACAGACCAGCGCGACCAGCGCGTCGAGACGCGCCACCGGCAGGCCGACCGTCGCGGCGAAGTCCGGATCGAAGGCGACGGCCGAGAACTCCTTGAGCAGCAGCGCGATGACGACGAGCACGAAGACGGCGAGGACGGCCATCATCTGCGCCTCGCCGGGGAGCATGCCCGCCGCCGAGCCGAACAGGAGAGACTCCAGCCCAGCCTGGCGGCCGACGGCCAGCGTCTGGACCACCGACATGAGCGCCAGGCCGAGGCCGAAGCCCGCGGCGAGAACCGCAGCGGTGGCGGTATCGGGGCCGACCCGGGGCCGCCGGCCGAGCCATTCGATGGCGAGGAGCGAGATGAGCGCGGCAATACCCGCGCCGCCCATAAGCCAGCCGGCCTCGCGCGGTGCCCGACCGAGCAGGGCGGCGAGAAGGAAAGCCGCGGCGATGCCGGGCAGTGTGCCGTGGGCCACGGCGTCGGAAACGAGGGCCCGGCGCCGCAGCATGGCGAAGGTTCCCGCCGCCCCGGCGGCGCAGCCGAGCGCGGCGGCGCCGAGCATGACCACGGTCGTGTTGAAACCGGCCTGGAAGGTGACGACGGCGAGGAGCTGGGCGGTGATCGCGTCCATGCCTCAGACCGTCAGCGGCACGCCATAGGCGCGCGCGAGGTTCTGCGGGGTGAAGGCCAACGCCACCGGTCCTGCGGCGATGACCGTCTTGTTCAGCACCAGCACGTCGGCGAAGCGCTCGGAGACCGTTCCGAGATCGTGGTGGACACAGACGACCAACCGCCCATCGCGGTCGAGGGTATCGAAGACGTCGAGGATGATGCGTTCGGATGCGGCATCGACGCCGGCCAGCGGCTCGTCGAGGAAGAGGATGGCGGCGTTGCGGGCGAGGCCGCGGGCGAGGAAGACGCGCTGCTGCTGGCCGCCGGACATCTGCCCGATCTGGCGGGAGGCGAGATCGGCGAGGCCGACGCGGTCGAGGAGGGCAAGAGCCCGTTCCCGGCGGGCCCGGCCATAGCCGCGGAACCAGCCGGGCTCGCGCACCATGCCCTGCAGGACGACGTCGAGGGCGGTTGCCGGAAAGTCCCAGTCCACGGTCGCCCGCTGCGGAACATAGGCGGTGGCGTCGCGCATCGCGTCGACGCTCCGGCCACCGATGGTGACACGGCCGGTAGAGGGCACCAGCCCGAGGATCGCCTTGATCAGGGTGGACTTGCCCGCCCCGTTCGGCCCGACGATGGCGGTGAGCCCGGAGGCAGGCGCGCTCCAGGTGACGTCAGAGAGAACGGGCACGCCGCGATAGGCGACCGAGAGCCCCACGACGGCCAGGTGGCCTATGGCAGGGGCAAGGGCCTCGGGTGGCGTGATGGCGAGCCTGTCCACGCCCCTCAGCCCGTCAGCCGGCCGGACATGCCCTTTTCGGGAGCCGCCCCGCCGAGCGCCCTGGCGATGGTCGTGACATTATGGTCGATCATGCCGACATAGGTGCCTTCATAGGTGCCCGGCTTGCCCATGGCGTCGGAGAAGAGCTCGCCGCCGACGACGACGCGGCGGTCGCGGCGGGCGGCGCCCTCAATGACGGCGCGGATGTTGCGGTCGGAGACCGAGCTCTCGACGAAGATGGCGGGGATGGCGCGGGTGACCACGAGATCGACGGTCCCCTCGATAGCCCGGAGCCCCGCCTCGCTCTCGGTCGACAGGCCCTGGATGCCGTGAACCTCGAAGCCATAGGCGCGGGCCAGATAGCCGAAGGCGTCATGGGCGGTAACGAGGACGCGGCGCTCCGGCGCGATCGAGCCAAGCACCTGGCCGGCATAGGCACCGAGCGCCTCGATCCGGGCGAGTGCCGGTGCGAGATCCGGCGTCACCTTGGTGCGGCCCGTCAGGTCCAGCCCGGCAAGGCCGTCGGCGACGGTGCGCACGACGACGGCCCAGAGAGAAGGATCCATCCAGACATGGGGATCGGGCTTGTCGGCGACCTCTTCATCCTTGAGCAGTCTGTCGCGAGCAATCGCCTCAGCGGCGAGAAGGGGCGCACGACGGCGGGCCAACTGCAGGAAGGTCTCGCGGAACTGGGCTTCGAGACCGAGGCCATGGGCGATGACGAGGTCGGCCTGGGTCAGCTTGACGATGTCGGCACGGGTCGGCCGGTACAGGTGCGGATCGACCCCCTCGCCCATCAGCGCCTCGACGGTGACCTGTTCGCCCGCCAGCATCCGCACGGCATCGGCCAGCATCGCGGTGGTGGTGACGACGGACGGCTTCCGAGCGCCCTGGGCGAGGGCCGGCCAGGGCGTGGCGGCGGCCGTCGTGGCGGCGAGGACTAGAAGGGTACGGCGGCTCACGTCGACGATCATCGCATCACCTGCTCAGAACCATAGTTCCACGGCAACATCGCTGTTGCAACTCATTTGCAATAAGATGAGGACAGCGGTCGCCGATGTCAAGCCAGTTGCGAGACATTCGCAACAAAGCCGCGGCGGAAGAAACACCTGACCGACGCCTGCGCCATGGCCTTGCAATATGTGCGTGGTTCCCTCCACCGGTCGTGATACGCCTTCTCGCGGCACCGGATCACGGTGGGCGGTCCTGCTGCGGGCGCAGGTGATTGCCGTTCGCGGCATCGCGTCGGACCCGGTCGCCGACACGCCCGGCGCCTCGCGTCTATGTCCGCAACGGAGAGACACCATGTTCCCATTCACCGGTAGCGACGTCGCGTTGGTCGCGGTCGCCCTCGTCGTGATCCTGTTTCTCTTCGCCGCCATCAAGACGGTGCCGCAGGGCTATCAATGGACGGTCGAGCGGTTCGGGCGCTACGTCCGGACCCTGCATCCCGGCCTGAAGCTGATCGTGCCGTTCATCGACCGGATCGGCCACAAGGTGAACGTCATGGAGCAGATGCTCGACGTTCCGAGCCAGGAGGTCATCACCAAGGACAACGCCAAGGTGACCGTCGACGGCGTGCTGTTCTTCCAGGTGCTGGATGCGGCGCGTTCGTCCTACGAGATCACGCGGCTCGAACTGTCGCTGATGAACCTCGCCATGACCAACATTCGCACGGTGATGGGGTCGATGGACCTCGACGCCCTGCTGTCCAACCGCGACACGATCAACGAGAGCCTGCTGCGGGTCGTCGACCAGGCGGCGGCGCCCTGGGGCATCAAGGTGAACCGCATCGAGATCAAGGACATCGCGCCGCCTGCCGACCTCGTCGCCGCCATGGGCCGGCAGATGAAGGCCGAGCGCGAGAAGCGCGCCGTCATCCTCGAGGCGGAGGGCCAGCGGCAGTCGGAGATCCTGCGGGCCGAAGGCGAGAAGCAGTCGCAGATCCTCGAGGCCGAGGGCCGCAAGGAAGCGGCCTTCCGCGACGCCGAGGCACGCGAACGTCAGGCGGAGGCCGAGGCCAAGGCGACCGAGATGCTGTCGGCCGCCATCGCCGGTGGCAATGCGCTGTCGGTGAACTACTTCATCGCCGAGAAATATCTGAAGGCCCTGGAGAGTCTCGCCCTGTCGCCGAACCAGAAGACGCTGATCCTGCCGATCGAGACGACGCAGATCCTCGGTTCGCTGGCCGGCATCGGCGAGATCGCCAAGGCCGCCTTCGGTCCGGACGGTCCGGCACCGCGCCCGCCCGGACGCGCCGGCAGCGTGCCGAGCACCGGGGGCTGAGATGATCGTCGCAACGCTGGCGCCCTGGGGCGCCTGGAGCTGGATCGCCATCGCCGCGGTCCTGATGGCGGCCGAGATCCTCGTGCCCGGCTATTTCCTCATCTGGCTCGGCGCGGCGGCGGCGCTGACGGGGATCATCTTCATCATCGTTCCCAGCCCCTGGCAGATTCAGCTCCTGGTTTTCGCGGTGCTGTCGCTGCTCTGCCTTTTCGGCTGGGTGAAGGTGATGAAGTCCATCAACGGAACGACCAGCGACAAGCCCGACCTCAACCGTCGCCTGGAGGCGATGATCGGCAAAGAATTCGTCCTGGAGGAACCGATCCAGGCAGGACGCGGACGCGTCCGCATCGCCGATTCCGTCTGGCTGGTGACGGGGCCGGATCTGGCCACCGGCGCCCGGGTCCGCGTCACGGATTTCCAGGGCGCCGTTCTGGTGGTGGAGGCGGCCTGACCGCCTCCCGCCCGATCAGTGCTTCGGCGGCCAGGGCGTTTCGGCGACCGGCGTGAGCGGCCCATTGCCATTCGCCCAGGCGACGAGGTTGTCGACGACGAGCTGCGCCATGGCGTTGCGCGTGTGGACGGACGCCGAACCGACATGAGGGAAGAGGACGACGTGGTCCATGGCCATCAGTTCGGCGGGGACACGCGGCTCGTCCTCGAAGACGTCGAGGCCGGCGGAGAGGATGGTCTTGTTCCGGAGCGCCTCGACGAGCGCGGCCTCGTCGACGACCGTGCCACGGCCGACATTGATGACGACGCCGTCGGGACCCAGCGCCTCAAGCACCTCGCGGTTGACGATCTTGTTGGTGGCGGCGCCGCCGGGGGCGACGATCATCAGGACGTTGACGTCACGGGCCATCTCGACCAGCGAGGGATAGTAGCGGTAGGCGACGTCGGGCTGGGCCGAGCGGCCGTGATAGACGACCGGCAGATTGAAGGCCTCGAGGCGCCGGGCGATGGCCTTGCCGATCCGGCCGAGACCGAGAATGCCGACCTTGCGGTCGCGCAGCGTGCCGGTCAGCGGATAGGGCTTCTCGAGCCATTTGCCGGCGCGCAGATAGCGGTCAGTCTGGGGAAACTGGCGCATCGTGCAGAGGAGCAGGCCGAGGGCGGTGTCGGCGACCTCCTCGTTGAGGACATCCGGCGTGTTGGTGACGACGATGCCGTTCTGACCGGCCCAGGCGGCGTCGACATGGTCATAGCCCACGCCGAAGGACGACACGATCTTGAGGCCGGGAAACCGCCCCATCAGGGCGGGATCGCAGGGTACATGGCTGCCTGAGGCGAAGGCCACGACACTCGGCGCCAGATGGCGCAGGAAGGCCTCCTTGTCGGTTGCCTCCCAGAGCTTGTGCAGCGTGAAACGCTGCGCCAACTGGTCCTGGATGGTCTGCATCATGGGGCCCGTCATGAGCAGGTCGGGCTTCGTCATGGGTCGTCTCCCTCAGGCTTCGGCATGACGAGCATCGGTCGATACGGGAGAAAAATCACCGCTTTCAACCGATTGAATTTCAGCCATGCCAAACCGTGATCACACTTGATTTCCGAGTTTCGCATGCCACACTGACCCCTGAACGAAGCCACATGTCGCACCGGTCCCACGGGATCGGATCGCAGAGCCCAGGTCAAGGGCCGGCGGCGGAAGGCAGGGTCGAGGGACCCACGGGAGGAAGTGAATGGCATCCGTCGACATCCGCGACGTGCGCAAGTCTTTTGGCTCGACTGCAATCATCCATGGCGTTTCCGTTCCGATCGCGGACGGCGAATTCGTGGTGCTGGTCGGCCCTTCTGGCTGCGGCAAATCCACCCTGCTGCGCATGATCGCCGGCCTCGAGAACATCACCGGCGGCGAGATCGCCATCGGCGACCGCGTGGTGAACAATGTCCCGCCGAAAGAGCGCGACATCGCCATGGTGTTCCAGAATTACGCGCTCTATCCGCATATGACGGTGGCCGACAACATGGGCTTCTCGCTGAAGCTCAGGAAGGCCCCGCAGAGCGAGATCGACGCCAAGGTGAAGCGCGCCGCCGAGATCCTCAATCTCGGTGCCCTGCTCGACCGGTTCCCGCGCCAGCTCTCCGGCGGCCAGCGCCAGCGCGTCGCCATGGGGCGCGCCATCGTCCGCGACCCGCAGGTTTTCCTGTTCGACGAGCCGCTTTCGAACCTCGACGCCAAGCTGCGTGTCGCCATGCGCACCGAGATCAAGGAACTGCACCAGCGGCTGAAGACCACCACCGTCTATGTCACCCACGACCAGATCGAGGCGATGACCATGGCCGACAAGATCGTGGTCATGCATGACGGGATCGTCGAGCAGATGGGCGCGCCGCTTGATCTCTACGACAACCCGGTCAATCTCTTCGTCGCCGGCTTCATCGGCTCGCCGGCGATGAATTTCCTCCGCGGCAAGATCGACGGCCAGTTTTTCGTGCTGGAGGGCGGCGCCCGCCTGCCGCTCGGCACGCCGCCGTCGGCCTCGGCTGGCCAGCCGGCCATCTACGGCATCCGGCCCGAACATTTTCTCATCGACAACGAAGCTGGCGCCGAGGCCGAGGTCGTCGTCGTCGAACCGACAGGATCGGAAATCCAGGTGGTCGCCCGGCTCGACGGCCAGGAGGTCATCGCCGTTTTCCGCGAACGCCACGACTTCAAGCCCGGCGACAAGATCCGCTTGGGCACTGATCGCCGGGTGACGCATCTCTTCGATGCGCAGTCGGGAAAGACCCTGGCGCGCCAGTAGAGCACCGGCGCGCCTGAACCAACAGGCGGGGCAAACCCGCTTCGACAAAAACCGGCAAGGTCCACGGCGAAGATGGGCTCCGGATCCTTATGGGAGGATAACCTGATGACTGCCTTCACTCGTCGTACCCTCGTCAAGGGCGCCGCCGCCGCGGGCGTTCTCACCGGCTCCGGCCTCACCGACTGGGCCAAGGCCTGGGCGCAGACCTCGCCGTTCAGACCGGAAACCGGTGCCACGCTGAACCTGTTGCGCTGGCGCCGCTTCGTCGAAGCCGAAGACGCCCAGTTCAACCGCATGGTGGCGGCCTTCACCCAGGCGACCGGCTGCCGCGTCAACGTCTCGAGCGAGAGCTTCGACGACGTGCAGCCGAAGGCCTCGGTCGCCGCCAATACCGGCACAGGTCCCGACCTCATCTGGTCGCTCTATTCCGTGCCGCATCTCTTCCCGCAGAAGTGCCTGGAGGTCACCGACGTCGCCGACTATCTCGGCAAGAAGTACGGCGGCTGGGTGCCGCTGGCCGAGGCCTACGGCAAGTCCGCGGGCAAGTGGATTTCCATCCCGGTCGCCGTCAACGGTGGCTACATCAACTACCGAATCTCCATGCTCAAGGCCGCGGGCTTCAACGAAGTTCCCCAGGACACCAAGGGCTTCCTCGAGCTCTGCAAGGCGCTGAAGGCCAAGGGCACGCCCTCCGGCTTCCCGCTGGGACGCGCCACCGGCGATGGCAATGCCTTCGCCCACTGGCTCCTGTGGTCGCACGGTGCCGCCCAGGTCGACGAGCGGGAGAACATCACCATCAACTCGGCGGAGACCCGCGCGGCCCTGCGCTACGCGAAGGAACTCTGGGACACCTTCATTCCCGGGACGGCGGCGTGGAACGACTCGAACAACAACCGCGCCTTCCTCTCGGGTGAAATCTCGCTGACGGCCAACGGCATCTCGATCTATGCCGCAGCCAGGGTCTCGCAGGACGCCAAGCAGCGCGAAATCGCCGCCGACATGGACCACGCCTTCTGGCCGATCGGCCCGATCGGCAAGCCGGCGGAAATCCAGCTCGCCTTCCCGATGTTCGGCATGACCTATTCGCGGTTCCCGAACGCCTGCAAGGCTTTCATGGCCTTCATCCTCGAAGCGGAGAATTTCAATCCGTGGCTGGAAGCGGCCGAGGGCTACCTGACGCACGTTCTCAATGCCTACGACAACAATCCGGTCTGGACGCGCGACCCCAAGGCGCGGGTGTTCCGTGAGTCGGCGAAGCGTTCCTTCCCCGCCGGCTACAGGGGTCCGATCAACGAAAAGGCGGCGACGGCCATCGCCGACTTCATCGTGGTCGACCTCTTCGCCAACCACTGCACCGGCAAGGAGGATGTCGAGGGCGCCATCCGCCTCGCCGAGCGCCAGCTGCGCCGCATCTACCGCTGACGACCGGGCGGCACAGCCGCCCGACGCATTCCGGACGGGGGCGGCGTGCCGCCCCCGTTCCCGACAGCCTCTCCGGAGAACCTCATGGCCGATGCCGCCGTCGCACGCACCGAAGCCCGCCCGATGCCAGGCGAGCCTTCGGCATGGCAACAGCTCAAGGTGAACCGCAACTGGCTGGGCTTCTGGTTCATGGTGCCCGCCATGGCCTTCCTTGTGCTTTTCCTCGTCTACCCGCTGGGCAAGGGCCTGTGGATGAGCTTCACCGACGCCCGCATCGGACGCGAGGGGCGCTTCGTCGGCCTGGAGAATTTCGAATGGCTCAGCGACGACAGCGACTTCATCAGGGCCCTGATCTTCACCATCGTCTTTACCTTCGTCGCCTCGGCGGTGAAGTTCGCGATCGGCCTCTATCTGGCGCTGCTGCTCAACAACAACCTGCCTTTCAAGGCCTTCGTCCGCTCGGTCGTGCTGATCCCGTTCATCGTGCCGACGGTTCTCTCGGCCGTCGCCTTCTGGTGGATCTTCGACACCCAGTTCTCGGTCATCACCTGGGGGCTGGTGAAGATGGGACTGATCGACCGTGGATCACCCATCAACTGGATGGGCGACCCGTTCATGGCCCAGTGCGTGGTCATCTTCGCCAATATCTGGCGCGGCATTCCGTTCATCGCCATCACGCTGCTGGCCGGGCTGCAGACCGTCTCGCCCTCGCTCTACGAGGCGGCTACGCTGGACGGGGCCACGCGGTGGCAGAACTTCCGCTATGTGACCTATCCTCTGCTGACGCCGATCATCGCGGTGGTGATGACCTTCTCGGTCCTCTTCACCTTCACCGACTTCCAGCTGATCTGGGCGATGACCCGCGGCGGGCCGGTCAACGCCACCCACCTGATGGCGACGCTGTCCTACCAGCGCGGCATTCTCGGCGGCAATCTCGGCGAGGGCGCGGCCATCGCCATCTCCATGGTGCCCTTCCTCCTCGCCGCCATCATGTTCTCGTGGTTCGGGCTGCAGCGCCGCAAGTGGCAGCAAGGCGAGAGCAATGACTGAACATCACCCCCTTTCCGCCCGCCTGACCCCCGCCGACGGAGCCCGGACATGACGACCACCGCCGGAACCGACCTGAAGAACCCGGCGGCCAGCGGCGCCTTCAGCCGCTCGGCCGCCAAGGACGACCATTCCGAGGGCATGAGCTATCTGGAAAGCCTGCCGCGCAAGACGGTGACGGTCTATATTCCGCTCTTCATCATCGTGGTCGTGCTGCTGTTTCCGTTCTACTGGATGTTCATCACATCCATCAAACCGGACCAGGACCTGCTCGACCTGCACGGCGGCAACCCGCTCTGGGTGAGCGAGCCGACCTTCCGCCACTTCTACAAGCTGCTGTTCGAATCGAACTATCCAACCTGGCTGTGGAACACGATGTTCGTGGCCGTCTGTGCCACGTTCCTGTCCATTGTCGCCTCGGTGCTGGCCGCCTATGCGATCACGCGGATCCGCTACAAGGGCGCGCAGACGGTCGGCGGGCTGATCTTCCTCGCCTATCTGGTGCCGCCGTCGATCCTGTTCATTCCGCTGTCGACCATCATCCATGTCTACGGCCTGTTCGACACGCCCTTCGCGCTGATCCTGACCTATCCGACCATCCTCATCCCGTTCTGCACCTGGCTGCTGATGGGCTATTTCAAGACCATTCCCTACGAACTGGAGGAATGCGCCCTGATCGACGGCGCCAGCCGCTGGCAGATTCTGGTCAAGATCATCATTCCGCTGGCGATCCCGGGCCTGATCTCGGCCTTCATCTTCGCCTTCACGCTGTGCTGGAACGAATTCATCTACGCCCTGACCTTCATCTCCTCGAACCCCAACAAGACGGTGCCGACCGCCATCGTCTCGGAATTCGTCGACGGCGACGTGTTCCGCTGGGGCTCGCTGATGGCCGGCGCGCTGGTCGGCTCGCTGCCGCTGGTCATCCTCTACGCCTTCTTCGTCGAGCACTATGTCTCGGCCATGACCGGCGCCGTGAAGGAATAGGACGGGCGCGGCAGAAAATCGTGGATGCCCGGCGCGAGGCCGGGCATGAGGGTCGGGCGAACCGAACCACCCTACATCCTGGAACCCTGCCCATGACCACCATCTGCTTTGCTGGCCTCGGAGCCATGGGCCGCCCCATGGCGGCCAATCTCGTCAAGGCCGGCCATACCGTCCGCGGCACCGACCCGAACCCGGCGGCGCTGGCCTGGCTGGCGGAGAACGGCGGCTCGCCGTTCCCCTCGGCCAAAGAGGCCGCGGCCGGTGCCGAGATGCTGGTGCTGATGGTGGTGAACGCCGACCAGGCGGAGGCCGTGCTGTTCGAGGCCGGCGCCCTCGACGCCCTCGCGCCCAATGCCGTCGTGGTGCTCTGCGCCACCTGCGCTCCGGCCCGCGCCGCCGCCATCGGGGCGAAGGTGGAGGCGACCCAGCGCCGCTTCGTCGACGCGCCAGTCTCCGGCGGTGTGGTGGGTGCGGAAGCAGGCTCCCTCACCATCATGGCGTCGGGTCCGGCCGCCGTGCTCGATGCCGCGGAGCCTGTCCTCCAGGTGATGGGCTCGCGCCTGTTCCGGGTCGGCGAGAAGGCCGGCGACGGCGCCATGGTGAAGACGATCAACCAGCTGCTGTGCGGCGTGCACATCGCCGCGGCAGCGGAAGCGCTGGCGCTCGGCGAGCGGGCCGGGCTCGACGCCAAGGTGCTGCTGGAGATTTTCGGATCGAGCGCGGCCGGCAGCTGGATGCTGAACAATCGTGGCCCGCGCATGCTGATGGAGGATCCGCCGGTGACCTCGGCAGTCGACATCTTCGTCAAGGATCTCGGCATTGTGCTGGATGCGGGCCACGCCACCCGCGCGCCGCTTTTCCTCGCGGCGGCTGCGCACCAGCTCTTTCTCGCCGCCTCCGGCATGGGGCTCGGCAAGGCGGACGACGCGCTGGTCATCGAGGCCTATCGCGCCCTCGGCCCCAAGGCCTGACGCCCGTCAGGCTTCCTCGGCATCGTCATCGTCGTCCGGCTGTTCCTCGGCATGGGGACGCAGCGTCTTCTCCATGCGGCGCAGCAGCTTGCGCAGGCGCTTGACGTCCTTGCCGTCCATGTCGGCCAGCATCTCGTCCTCGGCGGCGAACCAGAGATCGTCGATGGCGGCGGACTTCTCCACCCCCGCGGCAGTCAGCCCCACCTGGACGAGGCGCCCGTCGGGCGACCCGCCGTTACGGCGCTCGACGAGGCCCTGGGCGGCGAGGCGGCCGACCGTCTTCGAGGCGGTGGGCGGGCGGACCCGCAGGGCCGCCGCGAGCTCGCCCATGGTCATGTCGCCGCCGTCGGCAAGGATCTTGAGCACCTGTTCCTGACCGGGATAGAGGCCGAGGATGGTCAGCTTGCGCGCCACCAGCGTGCGATGAAGCCGCGCGGCGTGCTGGATATGGGCGCCGATCGTCTTGCGGTAGGGCTCGCGCGAACCCTTGTCGGAGTCCTTCAGCTTGGTCATGCCATTCCCCCCTCAGCGGGACGCGAGCGCCCGGCGACCGCGCATGTGCAGCCGGCGCATGTTTCGCCGTCAATGGTGACGAGAGCGTGACACACAAGAGCCGGCTCACCAACGGGAAAAGACCGACGCGACCCGCGTCACAAAGGCCTGGCGCGTGTCAGGCGTCGACCGGTTCATGTCGTAATGAGCGAGATAGGTGACGGACGCCTTGAACGCGGTGACGGCCCTGAGCGATCGGGTGCAGAACTTGCGGGGCGGATTTCCCAGCAGCGTCGCCTTGGCCCAGGTGGCGCCATAGGTGGTCACGACACCGATCCGGCGGATGTTGGAGAGCATGCCCTGGGTGCGGCCATCGACCAGGCCGAAGGAGATTCCCGGCAGGAAGACCCGATCGAAATAGCCCTTGAGCATCGCCGGGAAGCCGAAATTCCAGACGGGGAAGACGAGGACGATCGCCTCGGCCGCCTTCAGTCGGTCGACGTGAGTCTGGACGGGCAGCGTATTCGCGGCGAGGTCGTGATAGCCGAGACGGTCGGCGCGGGAGAGCACCGGGTCGAAGCCCTCGCCATAGAGGTCGCAGTCATCGACGACATGGCCGGCGGCGGTCAGGTTCTCGACGACGGCCCGGTGCAGGGCCGCCCCGTAACTCTCCGGATTGGGGTGGCAGTAGAGGACGAGGACGCGCATCAGGAGCCGCGCGTGACAGGAGCCGGCTCGCTGGCTCGCCGCGCCGTCACGCCTTGCCCCCTTCGGCCGCCAGCCCCTTGAACAGGAAGGTTCCGCCCGCGGCATAGTCGTAGGCGGGATCCTCCCAGGCGATCATCTTGCCGGGATTGAGCAGCCCTTGCGGATCGGCCTCCTTCTTGAAGGCGAGCTGCACCGCGTCGGTCTGCTTCATCCCGCCCTCTTCCAGCGTGTAGCGGTGCGGATTGAAGATCGGCGCGCCCATGTCCTCGTGGATCTTCATGATCTCCTCAAGCCGCTCCTCCGTGGTGAAGCGCACCATCGGCAGGCCGAAACAGGTCACTTTGCCGTCGAAGCGGACATACTCGAGGTGGCTGATCAGTTCGTCCCCGAAGCGCTCCTCGAGGGCGGCAGCAAGCTTGACCTGGTCGGGGAAGGGATAGAGCACCTGAAGATAGGTGATGGCGGGATCGACCCGCAGCGCCCGGAGGGTGGTGTGGTTCCAGGTCAGCTCGAAGCCGGGCGGCAGCTTGCGGCGTTCGTCATCGCTCAGCTTGTCGGAACGCAGGAGCAGTTCAGCCCTGTCCTTGGCGGCGAGGTTCAAGGCAGCGTCCACCGCGAAGTCGGCGATGACGGCGATGACCACGTGCTGGCCGGGGCGCATGTAGTCCTGGTGGCGCAGGAAATAGCTCTGCGGCGCCGGGGCGGCGATGACCGCGATATTCTTCTTGGCGATGCCATCGGCCTCGCCCAGCAGATTGGCGAAGGCGCTGGCGCGTTCGAAGGTGTCGAAGCCGAAGAAGAGGTCGGTCCAGGGATAGGCCGGACCGAGCGGCATCTCCACCTCGGTGATGATGCCGTTGGTGCCGTAGGCGTGGGCGACCTTGGCGAGATCGTCGCCGGTGAGATCGAGGACCCGCGGCTTGGCCTCCATGGTGACGACCTTGAGCCGGATCACGTTGCCGGCGTCGCGCAATCCGCCCCAGGTGATCGAACCGACGCCGCCCGACCCGCCGGCGATGAAGCCGCCCACCGACGCCGTGGCATAGGTGGAGGGGTGCATGCGGATTTCCTGCGCCTGCGGCCGGGCCACCTTGTCGATGTCGGCGACGACGGCTCCCGCCTCGGCGACGAAGCGCCCGGGCTGGACGGTGAGCACCTTGTTCAGGCCGGAGAGGTCGAGGACGATGCCGCCGGCCAGCGGCATGGCCTGGCCGTAATTGCCTGTGCCGGTGCCACGCGGCGTCACGGGAATGCCGAGTTCGTGGGCGGCAGCGAGCACGCGCACCACCTCCTGCTCGCTTGTCGGCGAGACGATGATGTCGCCGACGACGTGGTCGAGCTGCCGCTTCAGCGTCGGCGAGTACCAGTAGAAGTCGCGGCTCTTCTGGCGGACGAGATTGGCATTGTCCTCGGTCTTGATGCCGGCGAGCCTGGCCTTGAGCCCGTCGATGTCATAGCGCGCGCGGGCCTCGCCCGCCGCAGCACCGGATTGCGTCTCGCCTGTCGTCATGGGGTCAGCTCCAAAGCGTGTCGAGGTCGCGGTAGTCGGGCAGGGTGGTGTCGATGGCTCGCCCGGCCCGGATGACGGTGCGGTCGGACTGGGGCCGGCTGAGGAGCTCGGTCCAGGACCGGCCGCGGAAGATGATCAGGTCGGCCGCTGTGCCGGCGGCGATCCGGCCGCGGCCGGCAAAGCCGCAGGCCTCGGCGGGAGTCGTGGTGGCGGCGCGCGGCCAGTCGCCGACGGGATGGTCGAAATGCAGGATGCGGGTCGCCTCGCGATAGGTCTCCAGCATGTCGAGGTCGCCATAGGCATAGAAGGGATCGCGGGTGTTGTCGCTCGCCACCATGACCGGAATGCCGCGCGCCTTCATTTCATGCAACAGGGTGACGCCGCGGCGGCGCGGCGTGCGGCCCGGATGGCGGTCCTGCAGGTACATGTTGCACATGGGCAGCGATACCACGGCAATGCCGGCCTCGGCGACACGATCGAGCGTCTGCGCGACCTCGGCTTCCGGCTGCACCGACAGCGAGCAGCAATGGCCGACCACGATGCGGCCGAGGCCGGCCTCGGTCCAGCGGTGGCGGATCGCCGCCTCGGCTATCAGGCGCAGCGAATGGGCGCCCGGGTCCATCGTCTCGTCGACATGGAAATCGAGCGGCAAACCCGCATCGCGGGCCGTCGCGAAGATCGCCTCCAGCCCGACCGGCAGGTTGGGCGACATGTAGGTGACGCAGCCGAGGCCACCGCCGAACCGCGTGGCCGCCGCCGCGACGCGCGGCAGGTAGCCGTCCTCGACCGCGACGTCGATGCCGCAGAGCGATGAGGCCTGCAGGTCGATGCGGCCGCGCCATGCCTCGCGCAGCGCCGCGAGGACCGGCCAGGAAATGTCGAGCTGGGCGGGCAGGGAATCGATGTGGGTGCGGATGGCGGCAGTGCCGTGCGCGAAGGCCGCCTTCAGCGCGAAGGTCATGCGGGCCTCGACGTCCGCCGCCGACCAGAAGCGCGCGCGGTCCTCCCCGACGGCGGCGAGCGCGCCCGGAAAGGTGCCGTCGGGATTGGGAGTCCGCGGCCAGATATGGCCCTTGTCGAGATGGGTATGGGCATCGACGAAGCAGGGAAAGACCATGGCACCGTCGAGCCGGACCGGCGCCACGCCCGGCCCGCTCGGCACCGTGCCCGCCGGATCGACGGCGGCGACCCGCCCGTCGATCACCAGGATGTCGGCGCGGACGACATCATCCCGCACCGCACCGGCGGCGCCGGCGCCACCGGCGCCGATCTCGGCCAGCGCCGCCGGCACTGTCGCATCCATCAAACGATAGTGCGCCGCCGCCGGAAGCGCGAGAAATCCCGAACCCATCCCCTGCTCCCGCATCGCCGCACCTGCGGCACCGGTTGGGGATAGCCGTCCTCCCGCAAACCGTCAAAGCATGGACGCGCGACAGGCCGCGGGCGAGGCTTGAAAAAAGTCGGAACAGGCCATTGCAATCGTCGGCGTCCTTTGGCATAGAACCGCCCTCCCCCGGCGCCCTGGCGCTGGCGGGTACCCGGATGCGGGAGTAGCTCAGGGGTAGAGCACAACCTTGCCAAGGTTGGGGTCGAGGGTTCGAATCCCTTCTCCCGCTCCATTTTTCTTCGAGGCGGTCGCCCGTTCGTGGCGGGGAGTTGCGTATGACCTTCGGTTCAGTGAAATCGATCATGCGCGCCAACGACGCCGACTTCCTGAAAGTGGACGGCGCATCCGAGACGGCCCGTTTCTTCGTCCCCACGCAGGACCGCCGCATCGAGGTCTCGACCCGTGGCGTCACCGTGACCCGCCGCGTCGCCAAGCCCCGCTCGCGCATCCGCCGCTTCGTGCGCGTGAGCTGAGACGAGACTTTCCGATCCTCCGGTTTTCGATGGCTGGCGCCGGCTGAGCCATCTTGCAACGTCGGCGCGGGCGAGGACAATGAACCCTGTCGCTCATCGCATCAGGTTCATCGTGTCCGCTGCCTCAACCCCGATCCTCCGTCCCGCCACCGCGGCAGACATCCCCGCCATCACCGCCATCTATGGTCCCAATGTCGCGGAGGGGATCGCCTCGTTCGAATATAAGGTGCCGGATGAGGCCGAGATGGCGCGGCGCCAGGCCGCGGTGCTGGCAGCCGGCTATCCCTATCTCGTCGCCGAGATCGGCGGCGCGGTGGTCGGCTATGCCTATGCCAGCGCCTATCGCAGCCGGCCGGGCTATCGCTTCGTCTGCGAGAACTCGGTCTATGTTGCGCCCGCGGCGAAGGGCCGGGGTGTCGGCACGGCATTGCTGACCCGGCTGATCGACACGTGCACGGCGCTCGGCCATCGGCAGATGATCGCCGTCATCGGGAACCTCGGCAACCACGGGTCGATCGCCCTTCACCGCGCCTGCGGCTTCACCGTGGTCGGAGTGCTGCCGTCCATCGGCTGGAAGCGAGACCGCTGGGTCGATTGCGTCCTGATGCAGAGGCCCCTCGGGGACGGCGACCAGGCGCCACCGGACGCCGGCTGAGCGCGCTTCGGCCCCGCGCCGCGGCGTGGGCGGAACCGCCTGCGCGAACGCTGGGAAAGGCTGCACTTCGCGCGAATATTACCAGCAGGATCCATCGTTATCGGGACCACTGTGCAACGACCCAAAAAGATCGGGAGAAGATTTTCCTTGCAGTCGCTGCGAAATGGTCCTATACAGCGTCATCGATGTTTGCTCGGCTGAACTTTGTTTTATTGCCGCCTCGGCGCGCTTCTGACGAACTTCCCCCTTCGAAAATCGCTCTACCCCGACGCGCATCCGCGCGGAGGTCTGCTTTTGCCAAAAGGGAGGGTTCTTCATGACCACCGGCACAGTGAAATGGTTCAACGCCACCAAGGGTTTCGGCTTCATTCAGCCGGATGACGGCGGCGCCGACGTTTTCGTCCACATCTCTGCCGTCGAGCGCGCCGGAATGCGCGAAATCGTCGAGGGCCAGAAGCTCGGTTACGAAGTCATGCGCGACAACAAGTCGGGCAAGATGGCGGCCGAACAGCTTCAGGCTGCTTGATTGCACTTCGCCTCAGTCCGGTTGCCACGGATGTACTGGGACCGACGACAAGGCGAATTGATAGGGAAGGCCGGGCTCACGCCTGGCCTTTTTTGTACCTGCGGCCGCCGCGGCGGCCAAGACCCGACCGGAGTCTTTTTCCATGAGTGACCTGTCCCCGTCGCACCAGAAGGCCAATGCCGCTTTCCTCAAGGTGCAGAAGCAGTCGATCACGCGTGACCGCATCTTCTCGGACATCGCGGATTCGAACAGTGCCCGCACCGCCAACATGGCCAAGCTGCGCGAGCTGCGTCTCGCCCGGGAGCAGAAGGACGCGATCGAGCGCGCCGCTGCCGCCGCGCTACCCAAGACCCGCTCCCGCCGCACGAAGGCCGCCTGAACCTTCGGCGGCCCCCGGAACCGTCCGGCTGCCTGGCGGCAACCCGCCGTCAGGTCATCGCGGCCGCGGCGAGCGCCACCGACACCACCCCGGTCAGCGCCAGCCGCAGGCGCCCGTACCATTCGGGCGCCACCGTGCGGCATGCGAGGCCGTAGTCCATCAAGCCGAGCAGCACGAAGGCCAGGGTCATCGCCCACAGGCCCACGGTCGCCGGCAGAAGGGCGGCCGCCCAGCCGACGATGGCGGGGATGACGGCGATGATGAAGTCGCGCACCGCCAGGTTGCCGTCGCTGTAGCCCATGGCGATTCCCCAGCGCACGCCGCCGAGGAACGACAGGATGGCGACCGCATAGACCATCAGGGCCGCGCGGATCGCCGCATCACCGCCGATCAGCGGCAGGGACGCCCCGGCCACGAGCGCAACGGCCAGCACCAGGAACGGGGCGAGGCCTCCGACGCCCAGCCAGAGGGTGATGGCGGGCATGGCCGCTTCCTGGTCGTCTCTCACATCCGCCGCCATCGATCCTGATCCGCCTGCCCGTTGCTTCGCCACGACCGGCCGTCGGCGCGGTCACGGATGATTACGTTCGCCGCAGGCCGCCGGGTCAACAGCCGAAGCCGCAGGAAGCCTGCGGGGGCGTGACCGCGGCGGAACGAGCCGCTAGGACTACGGCCTCCGCACGGGCGATGCCCCGCGCCGCCCTCTCGCCGTCGAGCCGTGACCCATGCGCCTGCTGATCGCCAATCCCAATACGAGCGCGGCGGTCACCGATCGCCTGGTGGCCGCCGCTGCGGCCGTGAAGGCGCCGGACACCGAACTCGTCGCCATGACCGCACCGCGCGGCGTCCCCTATATCGCCACCCGCGCCGATGCGGTGGTCGGCGCAGGGGTCGCGCTGGAGATGGTCGCCGAGGTCCACCAAGAGGTGGATGCCGCGATCGTCGCGGCTTTCGGGGATCCGGGCCTCGGCGGGGCGCGGGAGCTCTTCGACATCCCCGTGGTCGGCATGGCGGAGGCGGCCATGCTCACCGCCTGCATGCTGGGACGCTCCTTCGCCATCGTCACCTTCTCCGGCGGACTGGTGCCCTGGTATCACGAGTGCCTCGACTGGAACGGGCTGCGCGGCCGCTGTGCCGGCATCTTCGCGCTGCAGGGCGCCTTCACCTCGCTCGCCGACGTGCAGGAGGAGAAGGAAGCCGCCCTCGTCGATCTCGCCAACCGCGTCGTCGCCGACCACATGGCCGATGTCGTCATTCTCGCCGGTGCCCCCCTGTCGGGCCTCGCCCAGACCGTGCGCGCGCGGGTGCCCGTGCCGCTGGTCGACGGCATCCAGGCGGCGGTGAAGCAGGCCGAAGCGCTCGCCGCCCTGAAGCCCGCCAAGGCGACGACAGGAACATTCCGCCGGCCGGCGGCGAAGACCTGCACCGGCATTTCCGAGTCCCTGCGGCAGCGCTTCGAGCATCGCGACCGCTGACCGGGGCGCGGGCTGAGGCGGTTGGTCGCATCGGCCGCCAGCCACCGCATGTGGCCTGGATCGGCCGCATTATCGCCATGATCGGCGGGCTTTTCTGCCCCCGATCCGGGCCCCTCTGATGGCTCACGCCATGATGTCGGATCATCTCGCAACCTCGAGATACGGGTCCGATCATGGAACTCCTCTCTGATTTTCTGTTTTCAGTCTGGCTGACCAAGCCGGTCTGGATGTGGCTTGCCTTCATCACCATCGTTATCGTTCTGCTCGTTCTCGACCTCGGCGTGCTCCACAAGGGGCACCGCGAGATCGAGACGAAGGAAAGCCTGCTGCTCTCGGCCTTCTACATCACGCTCGGTGTCGCCTTCGGCGCCTGGGTCTGGTGGGCGCTCGGGGCGGAATCAGGCATGAACTATCTCACCGGCTTCGCGGTGGAGAAGGCGCTGGCGATGGACAATGTCTTCGTCATCGCCATGATCTTTTCGTTTTTCGCGGTGCCGCGGAAATACCAGCACCGGGTGCTGTTCTGGGGCATCATCGGCGTCATCGTCCTGCGCGCCATCATGATCGGCATCGGCGCCGCCGTGGTCAGCCAGTTCTCTTGGGTTCTCTCCGTCTTCGCCGTGTTCCTCATCGCCACCGGTGTGAAGATGCTGGTCTTCAAGGAAGGCGAGACGGACATCTCGACCAATCCAGTGCTGACCTTCATGCGGCGGCGATTCAACGTAACCGACAGACATCACGAAGAGAAATTCTTCGTGAAGCTGCCGGATCCGAAATCCCCCGAGAGTGGCCGGACGGTCTGGTTCATGACGCCGCTGTTCATGGCGCTGGTCCTGATCGAGATCGCCGACGTCATCTTCGCGGTAGACTCGGTGCCGGCCATCTTCGCCATCACCACCGATCCGTTCATCGTCTACACGTCGAATATCTTCGCCATCCTCGGCCTTCGCGCCCTCTATTTCGCGCTGGCGGCCATGGTTCACCGTTTCCACTACCTGAAGACGGCGCTGGCCCTGGTCCTGATCTTCATCGGCTCGAAGGTGTTCGCGGCCGACCTCCTGGGCATCGACAAGGTGCCGCCGGCCCTCTCGCTGGCGGTCACCTTTGGGCTGCTCGCCGGCGGCGTCCTCTACAGCCTGTGGAAGACGCGCGGGCAGGCGGATCACAGGGCGGGCCCGACCATGTAAGGTGGGCGGATGGAAGTCCTTCTCTCGCCGGTCATACTTTTCTTCATTCTCGGTGCCCTTGCCGCTGCCGCCCGCTCCGATCTCGCCATCCCCGAGCCAATCGCCAAGGGGATGGCGCTCTACCTGATGGCCGCCATCGGCCTGAAGGGCGGCGTGCAGGTGGCGGAGGGCGGCTTCTCACTGCTGATGGCGACGGCCGCCGTCGCCGGCCTCGTCCTCAGCTGCATCATCCCGGTGGCGGCTTTCGGCCTGCTGCGCAGCGTCGGGCGCCTGGGGCGGATCGATGCCGCGGCCGTCGCCGCCCATTACGGCTCGGTGAGCGTCGTGACCTTCGTGGCCGGCAGCGAGATGCTCTCGGCTGCCGGGATGCCGCCGGCGGGCTTCATGGTCGCGGTGCTCGCGCTGATGGAGACGCCGGCGATCATCGCCGGCCTGATTCTCGCCAAGGGCACCGGGGCGTCCGACAACCACGAGCGCGGCGAACTCATGCGGGAGACGCTGCTGAACGGCACGGTCGTGCTGCTGCTCGGCAGCTTCGTCATCGGGCTGGTGATAGGCAAGAACGGTTTCGCCACCATCGCACCGGTCTTCGATTCCGGCTTTCGCGGTATCCTTTGCCTGTTTCTGCTGGACATGGGTCTGATCGCCATCCGCCGGCTGCGCGAGACGCGGTCACTGACACTGCGCCTCGCCGGGCTCGGCATCCTCATGCCGGTCGTCAACGGCACGATCGGCACGCTGGTCGGGCACATCATCGGTCTCGACGCCGGTTCGGCGGCGGCCCTTGGCATTCTCTGCGCCAGCGCCTCCTATATCGCCGTGCCGGCGGCCATGCGCCTCGCCCTGCCGCAGGCGGATGCCGGCCTGTCGCTGGCCATGTCGCTGGCGGTGACGTTTCCCTTCAACATAGCGCTCGGCATTCCCGCCGTGTCGCTCTTCGCACGATGGTTGGCGTCATGAACAGCACGGCCCGACGCAAGAAGGTGGAGATCCTCGCCGACCAGCCGCTGGTGCGGCGTATCGTCGAGGTGGTGAAGCGCTGCGGCGTGACCGGCTACACGGTCCTGCCGGTGGCGGCGGGCGGCGGACGGCTCAACGCCTGGTCGGACGACCAGATTGCCGGCGCCTCCGCCAAGGCCCTCGTCTTCACCATCACGACGGAGGCCCATGCGGACCAGCTCGTCGAGGCGCTGACGCCGCTGCTCAATTCCCACGGCCTTCTGGTCTGGGTCACCGATGTCGATGTCGTCCGGCCCGAGCGGTTCTGACACCCCATCACCTCCGCGTGTCCGATCGATCCCCGCGTCGCCCGCCCGCGTAAGGCATAAGGCGCAGTGGGGAGTTCCATGACCATCGGACATCGCCGAAGAGCCTTTGCGACACTCGCCATTGCGGCATTGTTGCTGGTGGCGACCTTTCAGGCGCTGCCCACCGGCGCCCTTGCGCAGGGCAGCGAGGCCCGGGCCTGGGAGGCCCTATCCGGCGGTGGCGTCGTCCTCTTCCGGCACGCCAACGCACCCGGCGGCGGCGATCCCGGGGGAATGCGGATCGGCGATTGCGCGACACAACGCAATCTCGACGCGGCCGGGCGGGAACAGGCGCGACGGATCGGAGAGGCCTTTGCAGGGCGCGGCATCGCCGTCGGCGCGGTCCTGACCTCGCAGTGGTGCCGCACCCGCGAAACCGCCGCCCTCGCGTTTCCGGGGCGTGGCGCAGACGAGAAGGCCTTCAACTCGTTTTTTGCCGATCGCGGCGCCGGACCGACGCAGACGGCGGCGGCCCGCGCGATCCTCGCCCGCCGGGCCGGGCCGCAGGCGCTGGTCGTCGTCACCCATCAGGTCAATATCACCGCACTGACGGGCATTTTCCCCGCCTCGGGCGAGGGCATCGTCCTGATGCGCGACGGGGACGGATGGCAGGTGGCCGGCCGGATCAGGCCTTGACGTCGGGCGTTGCCCGGCGCGCCTGCCAGCGGCGGACGGCGCCGGACAGAAGCGGGCGAACCGGCAGGAACAGGCGATAGGCGCCCTCGAGGACGGGCGTCACGCCCGGCAGGCGGGCCAGCTTTGCGAGCCAGCGCCAGCCGGGGATTTCAGACCAGAGCGCGACGAAGGCGGCCGCACCCGAGCGCAGGGTCCCGTCGGCCTCCCGCACATGGAAACGGGCCATCGCCTCGCGCGCCGTCAGACCGGGAGCGGGCGCCACATCGGTCGTCGAGACATCCACGAAGCAGAGCCGCGCATCGCCGTCCTGGCGGCGATAGAGGTCGATCTCCGCGCGGCAGAGTGGGCAGGATCCGTCGAAGAAGACGGTCGGCTTGTCGGAGGTGGGGTGCATCGGATCAGATCCTGCGAGCGGCAGCCTCACAGGCCGTCGTTTGTTCTACGCCGGAAAAGGGCCGGCAGTTCTTACCGTCGGCGATCGTGGCGGATGGCCGCACGGAGCCGGTGCGCCGCTTTGCGGTTGTGGTCTGCCGGGGCGCGCGTTTCGTAACCCGCCTGAGACTTCCGGCGGAACGACGGACGAAGCTGTCCGTTTCCCCCTCGCACCCAGGAGAAGCCCGCCTCATGACCGCCCGCCTCGCCACCGCCTACGGCGTCACCTTCCTCGCCTTCGTGCTGATCGACGTCCCCTATCTGATGACGGCCGGCGTCCCGATGTTCCGCGCCGTGCTCGGTGACGTGTTGCTCGTCGAGCCGCGGCTCGCCCCGGCCATCCTCTTCTACCTGTTGTTTCCGGTGGGCATCGTCTTCTTCGCCAGCAGACAGGCTCTCGCCGACGGCTCGCTCGCCACGGCGGCGATCAACGGCGCTGCCTTCGGGTTCTTCGCCTACATGACCTACGAACTGACCAATCACGCGACGATGCGGCTGTGGAGCTGGAACCTCGTCATCGTCGACACGCTGTGGGGCACTTTCCTGACCGCCGCCTCTGCCGTCATCGGGGTGGCGGTGGCCCGCCGCATCAGCGTCCGTCCGATGGCGTGACCAACGCGTTGCGCCACCACAGGCGGCGCGACAGGTAGGCCAGAACGACGAGAAGGCCGCAGACACTGAACGCATTGATGCGGCGAAGCGTGGCCAGTTCCTCCGCCGTGATCGGCACGAGGCCCTCGGCGCCCGCGAGCCGTACCGCGGCCATCGCGGTACCGGTGGCGAAAACAGTGGCCGCCGCGGCCAGGGCGCGCTGGCGTCCGGTAAACAGCAGCAGCGCCAGGACGAGGCAGGGCAGATAGAAGAGCTCTACGCCCGAGCCCGGCCCCATCGCCACGGTGCAAAGGGTCGTGTTGGCCATGCCGGCGGTCACCAGCAAGGCGCCGCCGCGCGCCTCGCCGGCCCGCGCCACGCGCGGAACAGCGGCGAAGAGCGGAGCGGACAGCCAGGTGAGGAGTGCCGGCCAGGCGCGGCCACCGAGCAGCAGATAGAGGTAGAACGGATAGAAGGGCTGGTTGGAGACGATGATGAAGGCGACCGATGCGGCGATGGCGCTGCGCGGTGTCGCACCGTCGAAATAGGCCCAGACGGTGGCTGTCATCCGCTTCGCTGCGGCGAGCATCGGCGTTCTCCCTGGAGGCGCGTTCTGCAACGCCCTCTCCGCATACAGCGCGGCGAGGCGATCGGATCGCTCGGGCCGTCGAGAAGCCTTGCGCCGACAGCTGTTTTCGCTCTCGGCTGGCCATGAATGAAATAAAGCCGGACCATGCCCTCGCGCTTTCCACTTCAAGCACCATCTTGTGACGAGGGTCTTCCTGTCTTTCGACCCGTCGAGATCGCAGGATCATCACGAAGGCGCGGCCAGGCCGCAAGCGGATCGGCTTTCCGGCCCGCTTCCAAATTCCGGCACCCGTGCCGGCCGGCTCGGTGTCGATGCACCGATGGAGGGCAACCTCCACTACGCATCGCCCCTCTGGCCCGGAGCCCTTCGTGACCATCGCCTTCCCCAATGCCGCCCGCAGTTTCGATCCCGCCAAACGGTCGATCCGCTTCTGGGGCCACGAGTCGCAGTTCGAATTCACCTTCGAGGTGGATGCGCATGCGCTGCAGCGACTGAGCCCGCAAAGCGCCGACGACGAGACCTCGCTGCTGCGCGCCTTCGATGCCAACCGCGCCCGCATCGAGGCGGCGGCCGGCCTCGCCCATTCCCGCGGACGACAGACCGTCTACCATCTGTCCGCAGCGGCATTCTGATCGTTCGAGAGGGAGGCCGCCATGGCCAGAAGTGACAAACGCGGCAGCCGCGAGGCCAAGAAGCCCAAGAAACCGAAAGCCGCCGAGGTGGCCCCCGCAGCCGTGACGAGCTTCGCAGCGGTGCAGAAGAAGATCCTGGATGCGGCGGCCGTCCGCAAGAAATAGCGGTACCGCGGTCCTGCAGCCGTCGCGGCGGTCAGGGACCTGCGAATCGACTTGTGCCGGCCCGCCGCGGCCGCTGCCGCCGCTCCTCCGGGGCGCCGGAGCGGGCGCGTCCGGGCCGATAGATCATGTGCGGGGCCTGGCGCCTCGCAGACTTCACTGGAGTACGCTCTGATGGCCTATCGCAAACCGACCCCCGAAGGCAGCCGCGCCACGTCGCACGCCGGTCTCGACAACGCCGAACGGCGCAAGCGCGAGTCGGCGCAGGCCTATGCAGCCGAGCAGAAGGCACGCACCTCCGTCATGACCAACATGATGAGGCTCAGGAGGCTGCGCCTTGAAAAAGAGGCGGCCGATGCGGCCGAGGCACAGAGGATCGCGCTGGAGACGCCGGCACCGGTCAAAAAGGTGCGCAAGGCGCCCGCGAAGACAATTGCCAAGACGGCCGTGAAGGCAGTTGCCAGCACGGGCGAGGCGCCGATGGCCGAGAAAACGGTCGCCTCGTGACCGTCCGTCCCGCCCGCCCGGACGGTGGTCATGGTTCCCCGCGCGGGGCGGCGGCATCATGCTGATCCGCTACGGCTACGACATCACCATCACCTGCACAGCGCCGACGCCGATGGTCTGTCTCCTGAACGCTCATGCCGACCGGGCGCAGGACATCCGCAAGGCGGAAGAACTGGTGACGACGCCGCCGGTCGACAGCCGTACCTATGTCGATCTCTACGGCAATCTGTGCCGGCGCTTCACCGCCCCGGCGGGAGACCTCGCGCTGTGGGCCGACGGCACCATCGAGGACAGCGGCACCCATGACATGGCCTTTCCGCAGGCCGGCGAGGTGCCGGTGGCGCAACTCCCCGACGACTGCCTCATCTACCTCCTCGGCAGCCGCTACTGCGAGACGGACAAGCTAAGCCAGATGGCGTGGGACCGTTTCGGCAATGTCGCGCCCGGGTGGGGCCGCGTCCAGGCCATCTGCGACTTCGTCCACGGCCATATCCGCTTCGGCTATCTCGATGCGCGCTCGACGCGTACCGCGGCGGAAGCCTATGACGAGCGCATCGGCGTGTGCCGCGACTACGCGCATCTGGCCGTCACGCTCTGCCGCTGCATGAACATTCCGGCCCGCTATGTGAACGGCTATCTCGGCGACATCGGCGTTCCCATCGTCGATCCGATGGATTTCAGCGCCTGGATCGAGGTCTATCTCGATGGCGGCTGGAAGACCTTCGACCCGCGCAACAACCGGCCGCGCATCGGCCGCATCGTGGTGGCGCGCGGCCGTGACGCGGCCGACGTGCCGCTCATCAATTCCTTCGGGCCGCATGTGCTGAAGTCGTTCCGCGTCTGGGCCTATGACGTGACCCATGTCGATGCGGAGGGGCGCGCTCCCGGCGCGGCGGGTTGACGGGACCCTCCGTTTAGCGCGGAGGCCCGTACCCACGGCGCGGCGAGCGATCTCGGCTGCAATGGCTGTGGATGGGAAACCGGATGCGAGTATTCCGCTCTGGCTCCAACTTAGCCCGTCGAGACAATGCATGCTGAAAAGTGATTGCCGCTGTTTGGCGTTAAGCTATGGCGCGGGGAATGGTCTTTGACAGGCGAACAATGGTATCCAGCAAAGCGTCTCGACCGACGCCTAGATCGCCGGCCGGTTCGATCAGCGATGGCAGCCCTTCCAGCATCGAGACGACAAGGGTCGCTGTGAGCAGGGCCGTGGCAGGCGGAAGGCCGGGATCGTCGGCGACCAAGGCGTCGCGCATAATCGCGAGATAAGATCGAAAGAACAGCATAATGGCGTTCCTCGCCGCGTCATCGTGGCTGGCACGGCCCTCAATCATCGCCAGCACGCCATGCCTATCCCAATGTACCGTTTCCATCGCGGCGAACCGGACAAGTCTGGCGAATCGCTCGCCCTCGATGCTCACGGCGAGGACGGTTTCGATCCGCTCGCGGTATGAGGCGACCGTCTGGCGGACGAACGCCTCCAGCAGCGCGGCCTTGTTCGGATAGTGATACTGAAGCGCGGCCAGCGATATCCCGACCCGCCTGGCGACATCGCGCATCGAGACATCATCCAGCCCCTTCTCCAGCGCCAGGGCGGTCAAGGCATCCAGTGCCCGCTTGGCCGTTGGCGTCGCGGCGCCGGTGGCGCTTGAACCTTGGTCGACCATCGCAAATCACCTCTGCCTGTCGGTTGACAGGTATATCTCCCCTGACTACCTGTCAAATGACAGGCAGCCGGGTTGCCCGGTCGTTGCCATTCGGCAAGAACCATGGGGAGAACCAATGTCCAGCGTAGACGTCATCGTAATCGGCGCTGGGCTCGCCGGTTTGTCGGCGGCGCAGCGGCTCAAGGAGCGCGGCGCTTCGGTCAAATTGCTCGAAGCTCGTTCGCGGGTCGGCGGTCGCGCTCAGTCGGAGCGGCTCGAGACAGGCCGTTTTCAAGGGGCGGGACAGGTCATCGACCTCGGCGCACAGTTTATCGGCGATGCCCATATGCGCCTGTCCGCGTTGGTGGACGAAGTCGGTCTGACGCGCGTTCCTCGGAACAGCCAGGGCAAGAACGTCTATTTGTGCTCACCTGAAGCCAAACGCGTCGTTGTCAATGGAGACGATCTACCGTTGTCGGTCTTCGGCAAGCTCGACGCGATGCAGATAAACTGGCGCATCGGTCGCCGCCTCGAGGACTTGGGTGTCGCCGACGCGGCAGCGCTCGACGGCATGACAGCGGCGCAGTATCTGCGCCAACTCGCCTTCACCGATGAGGCCTACCGCTACATGGTGGGATTCGTCGAGGCCGAGTTCTGCGTCACGGCCGACGCCTTTTCGGTGCATGAATTTCTCGAACAGTTTGCGTCCGTCGGAGGGCGGAAGGGGGAAGCGGCTTCGGCGGGATGGTTCCTTTCGGAAGGGATCAGTCCGCTCGCCCATCATCTGGCCGGACGGCTTGGTTCGCCGGTCGTGCTGAACGCTCCTGTCGTGAGCGTCCGGCAGGACGACGACGGGGTCACGGTCGAAACGGCTGCGGCGACCTATCAAGCACGGAACCTGATCGTCACGACACCACCGCAGCTCTATCGGTCGATGGGCCTCCTTCGGCTGATGCCGGACCATCGCCGGCAGGTAATCGCAGGCTATCAGCCGGGCGCGGTGATCAAGACGGTGTTCGTCTTCGACGCGCCATGGTGGCGTGATCAAGGGCTCTCGGGGTCGATGCTCTGTCCCGGCGGCATTTGCAACGCAGCCATGGATGCATCCCCGCCTCTTTCGAAGACCGGCATTCTCGTGCTGTTCTCGACGGCGGAAAGCGGGCAGAGACTTGGGCAGACGACAGCCGAAGCTGAGCGTATCGATCGCATTCTAGCTTGGCTTCGTTCCGTGAACGGCGGCGCGGTTCCGTCGCCGATTGCCGCGCGATCAGTCGACTGGAACACCGATCCTTGGTCGCTCGGCGGCTATGCCAGCCGTCGCGGCCTCGGCGGCTGGGCGGCGGCCCCCGATCTCTTTGCGCCGATCGGCCGCATTCATTTCGCGGGAACGGAAACGGCAACAGAATGGCGGTCGTTCATGGAAGGGGCGCTTCAATCCGCCGAACGCGCCGTAGAGGCTGTCCTAGCACCAGGATGAACGCAATCGATCCCTAGTTTCGAACCGGGTTTCCTATGAAAAGCCTGGCGGACAGGGCGGGATTCGAACCCGCGATACGGTTCCCCGTATACACACTTTCCAGGCGTGCGCCTTCAACCACTCGGCCACCTGTCCACGAGAGGCGCTGCATAAAGGCGCCGGTGGGGAATTGCAAGGCGCGACAGACCTTTCCTCCCGCGATCGGTGACGGGCCGGCCTTGCGCCGTGGGTGCAACGGTGTGGCGCTGTCCGTTGCTTCGGCCGGAACCGGCGCCTGCGGCACCTATCGGCGCAGGAACCACTCGGCGAAATAGCGGTTGTCGCCGCGCGGCGCGGACGTCACCGCCCTCGGTACCGTCACGGCGGTCGCGACGCGCGCGCCGGCGGTCCGCGGCGCGCCTTGCGCGGTCCGAGTCCCGGCGGGCACGGCGGCGACCTGGCGGCCGGGCTGGGCGAGGCGCATCTGGGCGGTGCGCGGCACGGCTGCGGCCTGGCGCGTGGCGCGGCTCGCAACTAGGGCGGGCGGCGTCTGCCGGGGGGACGTGCCCTCGATGACGATGCGCGTCGCGCCGCGCTGGCGGGCGACCATCTCGAACAGGGTGCGGGCGTTGCCGGGGGCGAGACGGATACAGCCGTGGCTGTCGACGCGGCCGAGGCGGCTCACCATGGTCGTTCCATGGATGGCATAGCCACCGCGGAAAAAGATGGAATGGGGCATGGGCGCCATGCCGTATTTGCGCGAGTGCCAGCTCCGCTCCAGCCGCTGCGGCCGATAGGAACCGTTCGGCGTGTTGTAGCCGGCGCGCCCTGTCGAGACAGCCCAGGTATGGCGATGTTCGCCGTCGACGATGACGCGCATGGTCTGGCTGGTCTTGTCGACCCTGACGACAATCGCGGCAGAGGCCTCGAACGTCCAGAGAAAGAGGCCGATGAGAAAAGCGGCCACGCTACGGAATGCACGCATGGACTTCCCCTCCGACGCGATACGAACAGAGCTTCCCTTGCGGGCCGTCCACCAGTGATTCCCAAAATGCCGTGCCGTGTAAAGGCCGCAACGGCATAAACCTTAAGATCAGGCGCGCCGGTTGCCGCGCTTCCTCTCGGAGAGGCCGCTGATCTGCGGCACTGCACCGCCGCGGCGGACAGGAATGGTTAATGAAATCCTGACTAGGGTGAGCGATCGAGATTCCCGGGAACGAGACGCGACCATGATCCGCCCCCTCCGCACCGCCGCCTTCGGCGCGGCCTTCCTCACGGCCTTCGCCGCAGTCGCGGGAGGCCTCGCCACGCCGGCCGCGGCCCAGACGCCCGGCACGGTCAATCCACGTCCGCTGCCGCCGCTGGCCAATCCGAACGACCCGAACCTGCCGGCGAAGGAACTGTTCGGCCGCGCGACGACCGGTGCGCCGATGCAGGCGCGCGCCCTGGGCTTCTACTCCCGCGGCTGCGTCGCCGGCGCTGTGGCGCTGCCCGTCAACGGCGAGACCTGGCAGGTCATGCGCCTGTCGCGCAACCGGATGTGGGGTCACCCGGACATGATGACCTTCCTGGAGCGCTTCGCCCGGAAGGTGCCGCAGATCTCGCGCTGGCCGGGGATCCTCGTCGGTGACATCTCGCAGCCCCGCGGCGGCCCGATGCTCACCGGCCATGCCTCGCACCAGATCGGCCTCGATGCCGACATCTGGCTGACGCCGATGCCGCGCCGGCGGCTGACCGCCGAGGAGCGGGAGGCGACCTCGGCCGTGAACATGGTGCGCGCCGACCGGCGCGACATCGATCCGTCGGTCTGGACGGCCGACCATCTCAATGTGATCAAGGCCGCCGCCCAGGACCCGGTGGTGGAACGGGTGCTGGTCAATGCCGCCATCAAGAAGGCGCTCTGCCGGGAGGCGGGAACCGATCGCTCGTGGCTGTCGCGGGTGAGGCCGGTCCCGGGCCACAATTTTCACATGCACATCCGCATCCGCTGCCCGTCGGGAAGTCCGGGCTGCCGCCCGCAGGACCCGCCGCCGCCACAGGACGGCTGCGGCGCCGAACTCGACGGGTGGTTCACCGAGGCGGTGCTGAACCCGCGGCCGAACCCGGACTGGCGCCCGCCGCCGCCGGTGACCATGGCCGGATTGCCCGATGCCTGCCGCGAGGTGCTGGTGGCGCGGTAGAACCCGGAGCGGTCGGGCTGGGCAGGGCCTTACTCCGCCGGCGCAACCGCCGGCTGCACCACGGGGCGCTCCTTGATCGGAATGTTGATCAGGCCAGAGCCGATGCAGAACAGGATGCTGAGATACCACATGATCTCGTAGGAGCCGGTGCGCACGTACATGACGCCGCCGAGCCAGGCGCCGAGAAAGCCGCCGACCTGGTGGGAGAAGAAGACGAAGCCGTAGAGCATCGCCATGTAACGGGTGCCGAACATCAGCGCGACGAGACCGGAGGTCGGCGGCACGGTGGAGAGCCAGAGCAGGCCCATCAGGGCGGCGAAGACGAGGGCGAGGGCGGTGCTGGGCGGGAAGACGAGGAGCAGGATCACCGCCGCGCCGCGGGAGAAGTAGATCCAGACGAGCAGCCAGCGCTTCGACATCCGCGAGGACAGCCAGCCGGCACCGAGCGAGCCGACGATGTTGAACAGGCCGATCAGCGCCAGAGCGACGCCCGCGACCCAGGCCTCGATGTTCAGGTCCTTCAGATAGGTCGGGTAGTGCGTGGTGATGAAGGCGAGCTGGAAGCCGCAGGTGAAGAAGCCGATGACGAGATAGACGTAGCTCGGATGGGCGAAGGCCTGCTTCAATGTCGCCGCGATGCTCATCTCGGCGCCTGTTCCCTGGCCGACGCCCGACGACGGGCGGGTCGCCAGCGCGAATGACAGGGGGATGATCAGGACCGGCACGCAGGAAAAAATCAGCAGGGCCACCTTCCAGCCGACGAGATCCATCAGGAAGGGCGTCAGCGGCGCGAAGACGAACTGGCCGAAGGACGAGGCGGCGGTGCCCATGCCCATGGCGGAGGCGCGGCGGCTCTCGGGAAGCAGCTTGGCGAAACAGGCGAGAACGAGATTGAACGAGACGCCGGCGAGGCCGAGGCCGACGAGCGTGCCCGACAGGACGTGCATGGCCAGAGGCGGCAGCGGCAGCACCATGCAGGCGAGGCCGAGCCCGTACATGATCGAGCCCGCCCAGAAGACCTTGAGCGTGCCGAACCGGTCGGCGATGGCGCCGGCGAAGGGCTGGCCGACGCCCCACATCAGGTTCTGGATGGCGATGGTCAGCGAGAGGACGTCGCGCGTCCAGCCGTTCTCGGTGGAGACCGGCATGAGGAACATGCCGACGACGGACCGCGGCCCGAAGGACAGGAGGCCGATCACGCAGCCGCACAGGATGATGACGAAAGGAGTGCGCCAGGTGTCCGGACGATCGGGCGAGGTCGTTGCGGTCATCAGGGAGCTCCGGCCTGCGTCGTGCAGCTACACGTCCGGCACTCTAGTTTCGATGCGTCGCATCCGGAAGCCAAAAGCCGTGATGGCTCCCATACCATAACCCGATGACGCCGGGTGTCAGCGGCGGCCCGATCAGGCCCGACGCCGGGTCAGCTTTCGCCGGGTGTCGTCCGGACCAGCTGCACCTGCGGCCCCGATCCCCAGTTGCGCGGCCGGTAGAAGACGTGGATGCCGATCTGCTGCAGCCGGTTCATCGAGCGCGCCCACCAGGGCCGCACATAGGTGGCGTGGTAGTGCGTGGCGTGGCCGACTTCCGGCAGCCAGATCCGGCCCGCCATCATGTCCCTGGCGATCGTGGTGGCGCGGGTCCAGGGCACCGCCTCGGTCGGCACCAGGCTGCTGCGGCCCTCGCAGGCGAAGGTGAACTGGCAGGCGAGATAGCGGTGGGCGTTCTGGTAGACGACACCGCAGACGTCGCGGGGATAGAAGCCGGAGACCGAGCGGTTCAGGACCACCTGGGCGACGGCCATCTGCCCGCGCTCGGGCTCGCTGCGCGCTTCCCAGTAGATGGCTTCCGCCAGGCAGCGCTCGGCGCGGGCATGGGCAGGGCCGGTCAGCGCGAGGGCGAGGGCGGGATGGGTAACGGTGCCGCCGCGCGTCGGGACGCGGTCCTCGACGGGGGCCTGGAGGCTCGGCGCGACGGGCCGGGCCAGCAGGCGGGCGAGCAGCGAATCCGGACGGTCGCCGCGGCTGTCGGTGGCGAAGGGGCCGAGGACGGGATCGAAGCCGGCCACTGCCTCGTGGGTCGCGGTGACGCGGAAGGGCGCGCTCTCGAGCGGCATGGAGGGAGCACCGAAACCGGCGCCGGCACGGGCAATCGGCCCCTCGCCGCCGATGGCGATGCCGGCCTTGTCCTCGTCGAGGGTGGCGGCGAACCGGCGGCCCTCGAGAGCCTCCTCCTCGACCAGTTCCAAGGGCGGCACGACCAGTCCGAACCGCGCGGCCGGTGCGCGGTCATCGAGGATGATGGAGGGCGCAACCGCAGCCAGTTGCAGGCCGCCGATGGCGAGCGGCGAATGTTCGGTGTCGGCGCCCTCGCCCGGGGCGGCGGGCATGAAGCGGGCGGTCTCCGAAAGGTCGGCCGGCGGGGCGAGCATGGAGGGATCGTTCTCCAGCGATCCGATGCTCAGCCGCAGCTTCGGGCGCTCGAGCAAAAGGTCACCCTTCGCCTCGCGGTTGGGCAAGGGATAGATGACGGCACGGTCCATGCCGGCGCCGAGCGCAGGCCCAGGACGCGGCCCGGCACGTCGCAGGTCGTCTGTCGGCGCCATGGACAGGCTCGCCATGACGAGGTGCGGCGCTTCGGGTTCCCGGAGGATGGGGCGGCTGAAGACGAAGCCCGCGACCGTCGTCGAGGGACGCACGAGGCTCGCGACATGGCGGCGCCAGGTCTGGTCGACGCCGGCGCGGAGCGCCATGTGGCTGACGAGATCCTGATAGGCGACGGGCTGGGAGGAGAGGAGGAGGAAGGACGCCGCCATGCCCGGAACCAGCACGGCCGCCTTCACCGAGGGCGACGAAGCCCAACGCAACGCACGCATAGGCACGCACTCCACGCAACGCAACAAACGCCACAGGGCGGTGCCACCGAGCACACGCCAACGGAACACGCCGTAACCGCACAGCGCGGTCATCGACCACTAACCTTATCGCCGAAGTAACGTTGAGAGCGGGTTAATGGCGCGCCGTTTCAGGCGAGGCGGTCCTTCAGGCGGCCGGCGAGGATGTGCTCGCGATCGAAGGCGCCGGTGCCAGGAGGGGCATCCTGGCCGGCGGCGAGGGCGAGGCCGGCGGTGCCGAAGCGCGTGCGCAGCGCCTCCTCGACCCAGAGCCGTTCCTGGGCGGCGCGGCGGGCTGCCAGGCGGCCGGCGTCCAGCCAGGTGCGATGGGCGGCGAGCGCCTCGGCGAGGGCGCCCAGCCCCTCTCCCGTCGCCGAGGACGCCAGCACCACCGGTGCGGTCCAGCCACCGGACTCGCGGGCGGCAAGGGTCAGGGCCCCCTCGACATCGGCCTTGGCGCGCTGCGCGGGCGCGCCCATGTCGGCCTTGGTGACGACGATCACGTCGGGCAGTTCCATGACGCCGGCCTTCATGAACTGCAGGCTGTCGCCGGAGCCCGGCTGGATGCAGAGCACGACCGTGTCGGCCACCATCGCGACGTCGGCCTCCGACTGACCAATGCCGACGCTCTCGACCAGAACCCGGTCGAAGACGGCGCGCATGACGACCATTGCCGCCACAGTCTGGTCGGACAGGCCGCCGAGCCGGTCGCGCGCCGCCATGGAGCGAACGAAGACGCCACGGTCCGACGGGTCGGTGGAGATGCGGGCGCGGTCGCCGAGGAGAGCCCCGCCGGTGCGGCGCGAGGAGGGATCGACGGCGATAACGCCGACGGTGTCACCGGCCCGGCGCCACGCCGCCACGAGGGCGTTGGTCAGCGTCGACTTGCCGACGCCGGGCGGGCCGGTGAGGCCGAGGGTCGCACCGCGCGCCGCCCGGCAGGCTTCGTCGAGGAAGCGCGCGAGTTCGACCGTGCCGGCGGCCGTCTCGATGGCCGCGAGGGCCGCGGCCAGCGCGCGTTTGCCGCCGGCCCGCATGGCCTCGACCGAGGCGGGAACCATCGCACTCACCCCAGGAGAGCCGTCGTGGCGACATGGACGAGGCCGCCGGCGATGAACCCGCCCGCCCGCCACGTCATCGGCAGTGCGCCTTCGACCCGGCCCTGCATGGCGAGGACATTGACGCCGATATCGAAGACCAGCGCCACACCGAGCAGCCACATCAGGCCGGGGATGGCCTCGATCAGGGCGGGATGGGCCTTGAAGACCAGGGCCAGAACGACGCCCGTGACCAGCATGACTGCGACGAAGACAATGCCGGGCAGCGGCAGGTTAGGGCGGGTTGCATCGGTCATCGGGTCTCGGCGAGGCATCGGCAGGGATGGCGCAGCCTCGCACAAGGGCTGCGTCCCGCCAACCGCGACGAAGGTGACGGGCCGCCTCAGGCCTGCCCCGCCGCCGCCTTGCCGAGGGCCGCCTGCGCCGCCGCGAGGCGGGCGATCGGCACGCGGAAGGGCGAGCAGGAGACATAGTCGAGGCCGACCCGCTCGCAGAAATGGATGGAGGGCGGGTCACCGCCGTGCTCGCCGCAGATGCCGAGCTTGATGTCAGGGCGGGTCTTGCGGCCGCGGTCGGCGGCGATCTGGACGAGTTCGCCGACGCCCTCCTGGTCGAGGGAGACGAAGGGATCGATCGAGATGATCCCCTTGTTGATATAGGGGTTGAGGAAGCTCGCCGCGTCGTCGCGGGAAATTCCGTAGGTCGTCTGCGTGAGGTCGTTGGTGCCGAAGGAGAAGAACTCCGCGCTTTCGGCGATCTTGCCGGCCTGCAGGGCGGCGCGCGGCAGTTCGATCATGGTCCCGACGATATAGTCGAGGCTGGCGCCGGTCTCCTTCATGACGGCCTCGGCCATGGCGACGATGCGCGCCTTGACGAGGTCGAGTTCGGCCTTGATGGAGACCAGCGGAACCATGACCTCGGGAACCACGGGCTTGCCGCTCTTCCGTCCGGCGATAACCGCGGCCTCGAAGATGGCGCGCGCCTGCATCTCGGCGATCTCGGGATAGGCGACGGCAAGACGGCAGCCGCGGAAGCCGAGCATCGGGTTGACCTCGTGCAGTTCCTCGGCGCGGGCCTTCAGCTTCTTCGGATCGGCGCCCATGGCGGCAGCGACCTCGGCGATCTCGGCATCGGTATGGGGCAGGAACTCGTGCAACGGCGGATCGAGCAGGCGGATAGTGACGGGCAGGCCGGCCATGATCTCGAACAGCTCGACGAAGTCGGAGCGCTGCATCGGCAGGAGCTTGGCGAGCGCGGCGCGGCGGCCATCCTCATCGTTGGCGAGGATCATCTCGCGCATGGCGACGATCCGCTCCTCGTCGAAGAACATGTGCTCCGTGCGGCAGAGGCCGATGCCCTCGGCGCCGAATTCCACCGCGGCGCGGGCGTCGGCCGGGGTCTCGGCATTGGTGCGCACCTTGAGGCGGCGGAACCCGTCGGCCCAGCCCATGAGGGTGCTGAATTCGCCGGAGAGCTCGGGCTGGAGCATGGGCACCTCGCCGAGCAGCACCTGCCCGGTCGATCCGTCGATGGTGATGACGTCGCCCTTGCGCAGCACCTTGCCGGCAATCGACATGGTCTGCGCCTGATAGTCGACGCGCAGCGTACCGGCGCCGGAGACGCAGGGCTTGCCCATGCCGCGGGCGACCACCGCCGCGTGGCTTGTCATGCCGCCGCGCGTCGTCAGGATGCCCTCGGCGGCATGCATGCCGTGGATGTCCTCGGGGCTCGTCTCGACGCGCACGAGGATCACCTTGTGGCCGCCGGCCTTCATCGCCTCGGCCTCATCGGAATTGAAGACGATCTCGCCCTGGGCGGCGCCGGGCGAGGCCGGCAGGCCGGTGGCGAGCACGCGACGCTCGGCCTTCGGGTCGATGGTCGGGTGCAGCAGCTGGTCGAGGGAACTGGGCTCGACCCGCGAGACCGCCTCCTCGCGCGTCAGCAGGCCCTCGTTCGCCAGTTCAACGGCGATCCTGAGGCTCGCCTTGGCGGTGCGCTTGCCGTTGCGGGTCTGCAGCATCCAGAGCTTGCCGCGCTCGACGGTGAATTCGAGGTCCTGCATGTCGCGGTAGTGCTTTTCCAGCGTCGCCGCCACCGCGATGAACTGCTGGTAGACTTCCGGCAGGGCTGTCTCCATGGACGGCTTGTCGGAGCCGGCATTGATGCGGGCGATCTCGGTGATGTTCTGCGGCGTGCGGATACCGGCGACGACGTCCTCGCCCTGGGCATTGATGAGGAACTCGCCGTAGAGCTCCTTGGCACCGGTGGAGGGGTTGCGGGTGAAGGCGACGCCGGTGGCGGAGGTTTCGCCCATATTGCCGAAGACCATGGCCTGGACGTTCACCGCCGTGCCCCAGCTCTCAGGGATGGCATGGAGGCGGCGATAGGTGATGGCGCGCTGGTTCATCCAGGACGAGAAGACGGCGCCCATGGCGCCCCAGAGCTGTTCGCGGGGGTCCTGCGGGAAGGGGCTGCCGGTCTCCTCCTCGACGCGCCGCTTGTATTCACCCACGAGGTGCTTCCAGTCCGCGGCCGAGAGGTCGGTGTCGAGGGTCAGGCCCTTGCGCTCCTTGTAGATCTCCAGGATGTCCTCGAAATTGTGGTGGTCGACGTCGAGGACGACATTGGAATACATCTGGATGAAGCGGCGGTAGCTGTCATAGGCGAAGCGCTCGTCGCCCGAGCCCTGGCCGAGGGCGGCAACGGTCACGTCGTTGAGGCCGAGGTTGAGGATCGTGTCCATCATGCCCGGCATGGAGGCGCGGGCCCCCGACCGCACGGAGACGAGGAGCGGGTTGGCGGCATCGCCGAACACCTTGCCGGTGAGCGTGCCGATCTGGGCGAGGCCGGTCTCTACCTGCGCCTTCAGTTCCGCCGGATAGGAGCGACCGTTGGCGTAGTACCAGATGCAGGCTTCCGTGGTGATCGTGAAGCCGGGGGGCACGGGCAGGCCCATATTGGACATTTCCGCGAGATTGGCGCCCTTGCCACCCAGCAGGTCGCGCATGCTCGACTGTCCCTCGGCCTTGCCGTCGCCGAAGGTGAAGACCCATTGCGTCATGGTCGAATTCCCGGACTTGTCATGCGCTGCACCGACACCGGAGGGGAGCCGATTGCTGCGGCGCGTTTCTTTAGGCGCTTTCGCGGTTTCATTTCAACCGCGGCCCCATTCTCCCGGTCCGCAGGGCGCTTTCATGACGCTGCGATGAAGGCTGGATGAATGCAGTGCGGCACGATTATACTGCATTGCAAGAGGATTGTTCCCCGTGATCAGCGTCATCATTCCGACCCTCAACGACGAACGCCGGCTGGTGCCGACACTCGCCTCTCTCGTCTCGGGAGCGGCGGACGGGATCGTCATCGAGGCGGTGATCGCCGATGGCGGGTCACAGGACGGGACCGAGGCGGTGGCCGATGTCGCGGGCTGCCGGTTCCTGGTCGGTCCGGTCGACCGTGGCGCCAGGCTCGCCGCCGCGACGGGGACGGCCAAGGCGCCCTGGCTGATGTTCATGCGTCCCGGTGTCGTGCTCGACGAGGGATGGATCCGCGAAGTCCACGGCTTTCTGGATCTGGTGACCCGGCGCCAGGAGATCGATCGCCGTGCCGCGGCCTTCTCCCTTGGCGTCGACGATTACGGACTGGCGGCGAAGGCACATCTGGCGCAGGCGCGATTGAAATTCCTGTTCGGCGGCGGAGCCGATCCACATCAGGGGCTGCTGCTGTCGCGTACCCACTACCGGGCGCTCGGCGGCCACAGGGCCGGCATGGACAGCGAAACAGCCCTGACCCGCCGGCTGGGGCGCAGCCGGGTGATCACGCTGCGCAGCCGGGCGACGCCGGTCGCACAGTAGTTCGGCAGTGGGACGATGAGCCCGCCAGGCGCGGCCGGCCGGTTCAGAATGGCTCACCGGGCGCGCCGGTGATTCGAACCGCCGTGCCATCGAGACGGCTCTATTCGCTGCGACGATTCAACCGCTGACCATTTACGTAACGTTATCGAAGTGGAGGCATTCTCCTACCTCTTAGGTCGGTTACAGCGCGCCCATGATTCCCTCGCTCGAAAATCCCGTCGAACAGGTCCTCGCCGCGGTGGATCAGTTGCCGCCGATGGCGCAGCAGGCGCTGGTGATGGGCATCCTCGGCCAGTTCGGCCCCGACCGGCCGCGCCCCTCCGCCAAGGCGCAGGAGCGGCTGGACCGGATCGTGGCGCACCTGCTGCCGCCGATGCCGATCGAACGGCGCGTTTTCTTCGCCCGCAGTTTCGGCGCCCTCGATCTCGACCTGCCGCGCACCTTCGCAGCGATCGAAAAGGACGACGAACTCGTCGCAGAGATTTCCATCGGACAGGTCACCCCCGAGCCCGCCACCATCCTCAACCTCGGGAAGCAGCGACGCTTCGTCGACATGCGGATCATGGCGGAGCGCGAGGATCTGACCGGCGAGGCGGCCGAGGCGCTGGCCGAGGTCGGCGACGCGCGCACCGTCCGCACACTGGCCGGCAACGCAAACGTCACATTGTCGTCGAAGGCCTACGGACGGCTCGTGACCCGAGCCTCGCACGACCCCCAGCTCCAGGGCCAATTGTGCAGCCGGCCCGAACTCGGCCCCGAGGATGCCCTGCGCCTGGCGCTGGTTGTGCCCGACAACCTCAAGACAGTCCTGTTCGAACGGCTCGATCGCGATGCCGTGCAGGAAGCACAGAAGCTCGCCTCCGAGGCGATCATCGCCAAGGTCAGGCGCATCCGCCTGCATGGGGACTGCGTTGAAGGCGCGGATGAACTGCGCCAGAACGTCAAGGACGGCACGAAGTCGCTCGCAGAGGCACTGACGCTCCTGGCGGCGACCGATCAGGTCATCCCCGCGGTGGAAATGCTCGGCGTCACCCTCGACATCAAGCGGGAGGCGCTGATCACCGCCCTCGCGCGCGGGCGTATCGAACCCTTCGAGGCCATGGCCCGCGCCGTCGCCCTCGACGAGAACGTCTACGCCTCCCTCGTCGGATCGTTCTGCCGCCGCTGGCGCAAACCGGCGCCGGATCCGCGTGGCCTCCTGCGCCGCTACCGGATGCTGACCGAGAAGGAGATCGATGCGGAACTGGCCCTGCTCCGCGGCCATGCACCGAAGCGGTCGCAACTCCGCAACCAGCCAGCCCAGCGCCTGTCGATCCCCGTTCACCTCGCCTGACACGCACGACGCCGCATTGACGGGCGGAGCGGCGGTCACCATGTCGGAGGTCAGGACGCGCCGTCAGGCAGGCCGCGCGCAGGAACGTCATGCCAGCCACACGCCTTATGATCCTCGTCGCCGGGCTGATGGGTGCCACCGGCGTGGCTTTCGCAGCCCTGGCCAGCCACGCCTATGCCGGCACCAGTCTCGCCGTCGCAGCGACCATGCTGTCGCTGCACGCCCCCTTGATCATTGCGGTCGCGATCGGCCGGAAGGCGGATCTCCTCAACGATCTGGTCGCGCGCATCGCCGCATGGGCCCTGGTGGCGGGGACCGTGCTCTTCAGCGGCGACATCGCCATGCGCGTCTTTGCAGGCACAGGCCTCTTTCCCATGGCGGCCCCCATCGGCGGCATGGCGATGATGGCCGCCTGGGTCGGGGTGGCTCTGGCCGGAGCGCTGGGCGGCCGGCGCTCGGGCTGAACCGGGGGCCGGCGCGCCAACTGCACGGAAGCCACGCGCCGCTGCCGCTGTTTCGTGCAGATCGGCAATGCTAGCCTCGTCCTCCCTCCGGCAGGCAGGCCCCCGTGCAGCAGCTCTCCCACGACCGCTACCGGTCTCCGGCGTCCGACATCGATGGACGGGCAGCCTGGATCAGGCTCGCGATCGCGCTGGCGCTCGGCACGATCGGCGGCGTCGGCATGTGGTCGGTCGTCGTGGTGATGCCGGCCGTGCAGGCCGATTTCGGGATCGGCCGGGGCGAAGCCGCCCTTCCCTACACGTTCGCGATGCTGGGCTTTGCCGGCGGCGGGGTGGTGATGGGCCGCATCTCGGATCGTTTCGGTATCATGGCGCCGGTCATCGGCGGCAGCTTCCTCCTCGGCGCGGGCTATGCGCTCGCTGCCGTCGCGCCCTCGATCATTGTCTTCGCCCTGGTCCATGGCCTGCTGATCGGGCTCGGATCGGCGGCCGTGTTCGGCCCGCTCCTCGCCCATGTGTCGTTCTGGTTCGACAGGCGGCGCGGCATCGCGGTGGCCATCGCGGCCTCGGGCAATTATCTCGCCGGTGCCATCTGGCCGCAGATCGTGCGCTTCTCGCTGGACAGCGTCGGCTGGCGAACGACCCATCTCATCATCGCGGTCACCGTCGTGGTGCTGATGGTGCCGCTGGCGCTGCTGCTCCGCCGCAGGCCGCCGACCGCGGAGACCGGGTCGGTCAGCCTCGCACGCTCGGCGAGCCCCGCCGCCCTCGGGCTCTCGCCCAACATGCTGATGGTCCTGCTTGCCGTCGCGGGCGTCTCCTGCTGCGTGGCGATGTCGATGCCGCAGGTCCATATCGTCGCCTATTGCGCCGATCTCGGCTACGGCGTGGCGCGGGGCTCGGAAATGCTCTCGCTCATGCTCGCCTTCGGCATCATCAGCCGCGTCGCTTCCGGCTTCGTGGCCGACCGTATCGGCGGGCTGGCGACGCTGCTGCTCGGCTCCACGCTGCAGGGGCTCGCGCTCGTCCTGTTCCTGACCTCGGACGGTCTGACACCGCTCTACATCTTCTCGATCCTGTTCGGCCTGTTCCAGGGTGGCATCGTGCCGAGCTACGCCATCATCGTGCGGGAGTATTTCGCTCCGGGCGAAGCGGGCACCCGCGTCGGCATCGCGCTGATGGCGACGTTGCTCGGCATGGCCTTCGGCGGCTGGATCTCGGGCGTCATCTTCGACATCACCCAGTCCTATCAGGCCGCGTTTATCAACGGCATCCTGTGGAACCTGGTGAACCTCGCGATCGTTGGATGGCTCCTGCTGCGGCGTGAAAGGCTGGCGCGGGCCTGAGGCTCTCGACGCCCGCCTGCCGACGCGGCACCCTGCGGTGTCCGCCTTTCCCGAAGGGGCTTGCATGAGAAACCAGACCCGCATCGCCCTCGACGTCAGGGACGTCGAACAGCTGTTCGCCACCTTCGATCCTTCGCCGTTCCACGCGTTCAGCCTGAACAGCACCGCCGCCCAGTACATCGCATCCCAGTCCTGGTACGCGCCGCGACACGACGCCTTCGTGATCGCCCTGAGCATCCGCGGCAAGCCGGCCCCTGCGGTTCAGGCCGCCAAGCTTGAGGAGGTCGTCAGGGTTCATTTCAGCCGGATGGCGAACAGCGAGCACCAGAATCTGCGCCAGCTCATCCGCACCGGCCTCATCTCGCTCGCCATCGGCCTGTGTGTGCTCGCCTTCTGCACCGTGCTGTCGCGTGCCATCGACAATTCGGCTCTTCCGGGGGGCTGGCGCGAGGGGCTGCGCGACGGCATCTCCGTCTTCGGCTGGGTGGCCAACTGGCGCCCGGCGCAAATCCTCTTCTACGACTGGTGGCCGGTGCGCCGCACCCGCAACCTCTATCGCCGGCTGGCAACCGCGACCGTCGAAGCCGCCGATCGCGGCGAGCGTACAGCGGCGTCAGACGAGGTCGCGCCTCTCGACACCATGCCGATCGGCGCCGACCGCAATTGAACCGTCAGTTGGCGCCGGTCAGGCGGATCGCCGCCGGGCCCATGATGACGACGAAGAGACAGGGCAGGAAGAAGACGATCATCGGAACGGTGAGTTTGGGCGGCAGCGATGCCGCCTTCTTCTCGGCGTCCGACATGCGCATGTCGCGGTTTTCCTGCGCCATCACCCGCAGCGTATTGGCCAGCGGTGTGCCGTAGCGCTCGGCCTGGATGAGCGCCATGGTGACGGCCCTGACACCGTCGAGGTCGGTGCGCTTGGCGAGGTTCTCATAAGCCATGCGCCGGTCCTGCAGGTAGCTCAACTCGGCCGTGGTGAGGGTGAGCTCCTCCGCCAGCGCGATGGACTGGGTCCCCACCTCGACACTGACGCGCTTGAACGCCATCTCGATCGACATGCCGCTCTCGACGCAGATGAGCAGGAGGTCGAGGGAATCGGGAAAGGCACGGCGGATCGAGGTCTTACGGTGATCGATCTTGTTCTTGAGGTAGAGCATCGGCAGTTGCAGGCCAATGTAAGCCGCAAAGAGCGTGAGCAGGATCCGCACGATGGCGGGCTGACCGAGGTCATTGACGGCGAAGAGATAAACGAGCGCTGCGAGCATCGTCACGATCGGCACGATCAGGCGGAACAGGAGGAAGACGATATAGGGCGCCTGGCCGCGATAGCCGGCCTGGACGAGCTTGTCGCGAGCCTCTTCCTGCGCCAGATGCTTGCCGAGCTGCAGGCGGTCGACGATGAACTTCACCCAGGCCTTCGGCGTGCGCCGCACCGAGACGCGGTCGCCGTTGGCAAGCCTCGCGCGCTCGCGCTCGCGGATCTTGTTGCGCTCCACTGATACCGCCTTCATGCGGCGGCCGAGATTGTCGCCCGCCAGAAGCGGCATGGCGAAGGTGAGGACCGTAGCGCAGACCGCGATGGCGATCAGCGCCTGGATCATGAAATCGGGATCGTGGAGCTTCTCGATGATGAGCTTCAGCATGGTGTCCGTCGCCCCATCAGAAATCGAAATTGATCATCTTGCGCATGACCATGACGCCCGTGAACATCCAGAACAGGCAGGCGGCCATCAGCAGGCGGCCCATGTCGGTGGTCCACAGCAGCGAGATGTATTGCGGCGTCGACAGGTAGACGAAAAACATCACCGCTGGCGGCAGGCAGGCAATGATCGCGGCCGATGATTTCGCTTCCTGGGAGAGCGCCACGATCTTCGCCTTCATTTTCTTGCGGTCACGCAGCACCTTGGCGAGGTTGCCGAGGGTTTCGGACAGGTTGCCGCCGGCCTTCTGCTGGATCGACACGACGATGCAGAAGAAATTGGCCTCGGCGACGGGCATGCGGTCGAAGAGCTTCATCACCGCCTCGTGCAGGGGGATGCCGAGCGTGGTCTGTTCGACGATATGCCGGAACTCGGTGCGGACCGGCTCCTGGGCCTCCGTCGCGACGATGCGGATGCAGTCGCCGAGCGGCAGACCGGCCTTCACGCCGCGGACGATGACGTCGACTGCATTGGCCAGTTCGTTGAGGAAGGCCGCCATGCGGCGCTTCTTCAGACTGTTCAGGATCCATTGCGGAACCCCGACGCCGAAAACCACGACCGCCGCCAGGATCGCCACCGGGGGCAGGCCCATCACCAGGGTACCGAGGCCCGCTCCGAGGGCGAGCACGCCCGAGATGATGTAGAACTGGCGCAGCGTCCATGTGAGGCCGGCCTGGGCGATGCGGACCTGGAGCGGCGGCTTCGACGTCTTCTTCTGCTTGCGCTCGATCTCCTTGAGCGTGTCCTCGATGCTGACGCGCTTGGCCGAAGCGTCCTCGACCTTGTTGCGCACCGGCCGCGGGGTGACCTGCGCCACCGCTTCGAGGCGCTGGTCGGCCTTCACCTCACCGGAGAGAAGCGGATAGATCAACGCATAGGCGAGGCCGCCGGCACAGACGATGGCGAGGCCGATGATGGCGAGAGTATCGAGTTCCGGCATGGGCTCACCTCATCGGCTCGCCGACGTCCGCCGCATCCAGTGCGGCAGCCAGGCGCTTGTCCTCGTTGTAGTAGCGGGCACGGTCCCAGAATTTCGGCCGGCCGATCCCCGTCGAGCGGTGGCGGCCGATGATCTTGCCGTCCTCGTCCTCGCCGACCATCTCGTAGACGAAGAGGTCCTGGGTGATGGGCGTATCACCCTCCAGGCCCAGCACTTCAGTGATGTGGGTGATGCGGCGCGAGCCGTCGCGCAGGCGGGCGGCCTGCACGATGATGTCGACCGAGCCGACGATGATCTCGCGGACGGTCTTGGCCGCCAGCGAAAAGCCGCCCATGGCGATCATCGATTCCATACGGGAAAGGCACTCGCGCGGCGAGTTGGCGTGGATGGTGCCCATCGAGCCGTCGTGGCCGGTGTTCATCGCCTGTAGGAGGTCGAAGACCTCGGGGCCGCGGACCTCGCCGACGATGATTCGTTCGGGGCGCATACGCAGGCAGTTCTTGACGAGGTCGGTCATCGTGACGCGGCCTTCGCCCTCAAGGTTCGGCGGACGCGTTTCGAGGCGGACGACGTGGGGCTGCTGCAGCTGCAGTTCGGCCGCGTCCTCGCAGGTGATGATGCGCTCGTCGGAATCGATGTAGCGTGTCAGGCAGTTGAGGAGCGTCGTCTTGCCGGAGCCGGTGCCGCCGGAGACGACGACGTTGCAACGCACGCGGCCGATGATCCTCAGGATTTCGGCGCCCTCCGGCGTGATCGAGCCGTATTTGACGAGCTGCTCGAGGGTCAGCTTGTCCTTCTTGAACTTACGGATGGTGAGGACGGCGCCGTCGATCGCCAGCGGTGGTGCGATGACGTTGACACGGGAGCCGTCGGGAAGGCGGGCGTCGCAGATCGGCGAGGATTCATCGACGCGGCGGCCGACCTGGCTGACGATGCGCTGGCAGATGTTCATGAGCTGGGCGCCGTCGCGGAAGCGCACACCCGTCTTGGAGATCTTGCCGGAGACTTCGATATAGACCGTGTTTGGACCGTTCACCATGATGTCGGCGATGTCGTCACGGGCGAGAAGCGGTTCGAGCGGGCCGTAGCCGAGGACGTCGTTGCAGATGTCCTCGAGCAGGTCCTCCTGCTCGGCGATCGACATCACGATGTTCTTGATCGTAATGATCTCGTTGACGATGTCGCGGATTTCCTCGCGCGCCGACTGGGCGTCGAGCTTGGCGAGCTGGGACAGATCGATCGCCTCGATCAGGGCGCCGAAGACCTGGCTCTTGGTCTCGTAGAACGAGGAGGATCGCTGGCGATCCTCGGCCGGGGCCGAGGCCGGCGAGAGGGGCGGCGAGGGCATGGCCACGCCGCGCGGGGGCTCCGGCGCGCGCGCCACTGCCGGCGACGGCGCGCGTTCAAGCGTGCCAACGCCCGGAGGGGGTTGCCGCCCGATGCCAGATCCGGAATTGCCGCGCTTGCCGAACATGCTGCCTCAGATGATTGCGATCGACCCTCAGGCCTTCTTGCGGAACTGCGAGAGCTTCTCGAGGAGGGGCGACAGGGGGCCGAGAAGCCCAGGGCGCGCCCGCCTGGTGTCGTGACGACCCGTCAACGCCAGGGCGAGATCGGTGAACTGCTGGGCGACCCGGTGGCTGGGCTCCATTTCCGCAACCATCTGCCCGTTGTTGGCGGCGGTTCCGAACAGCTGCGGCTCGAAGGCGATCACGGCGATGGGTTCGGCCTCGAGAGCCTTGGCGAAATCGGCCGGCTTGATCTCGGGGCGCTTGGCGAGACCGGCCTGGTTGAGGATATAGCGCGGCGGCGTGTCGTTTGGCCGCGATGCGCGAAGGAGGTCCATCAGGTTCTTGGCATTGCGCAGGTTGGCGAGATCCGGCGCAGCGACGACGAGGATGTCGTCGGCGGTGATGAGGCAGCGCCGGGTCCAGCCCGTCCAGGTATGCGGCAGGTCCATCACGATGGAGGGAACCGTCGCCTTGAGGATGTCGAAGAGGGGATCGAAGGCCTCGGGTCCGAGATCGCTGACCCGCTCGAGGGTCGCCGGCGCCGCCAGCAGGGACAGATTGTCCGAGCAGCGCGACAGCAGGCGGTCGATGAAGGCGGTGTCGACCCGGTCCGGCGAGAAGATGGCATCGGCGATGCCCTGCGGCGGGTCCTGGTTGAAGTCGAGGCCGCCGGTGCCGAAGGCGAGGTCCATGTCGGCGATGCAGGTGTCGATGCCGATATCGCGTGAGATGGCCCAGGCGAGGTTGTGGGCGATGGTCGAGGCGCCGACGCCACCCTTCGCGCCGATCACGGCGATAGTGCGCCCGACGGGCTTGGCGCCCTCGATCGCATAGAGGCGGGACACGGTGCGGATGACGTCGATGACGCCCGGGGCGCCGATGATGTATTCGCTGACGCCGCGGGCCATCAGCTCGCGGTAGAGAACGATGTCGTTGACCTGGCCGATGACGATGACCTTGGTCGTGGCGTCGCAGACCTCGGCGAGTTCGTCGAGATAACCGAGGATCTCGCCCTTGCGGCCGAGCGTCTCGAGGATGACGACGTTGGGGGTGGGCGCCGAGCGATAGGCCTCGACGGCGCCGGGGGCGCCGCCCATCTGGACGCGCACATGGGCCTTGTCCATGCGCCGGTCCTCGGCCGCATCGGCGATGACGGAAGCGAGTTCCGGCGTCTCGCAGAAGGCCTGCAGCGAGATGCGGGGAACTGCGGCGATCTGCTCGCCGCCGCCGTCGGCAATCTGGTTGACGTCGTCTGTCACGGGCTCAGCCTCCGCCCCGGACGGCGCTCTTGATGTCGGTGAGCGGCTGCATGGGACTGTGAACGGTATGGGGACCGGGTGCATCGCCGCGGCGGAAGCGACCGATGACGGTCTGCCGGCGTGCCGCATCCGACTGGCTCTCGGCGCGTGGGTGCAACAGGTCGTTGGGATTGGCAACGATGGCCGCGAGATTGTGCTGGGTGGCGCAGCCCTGGTTCCAGTTCGGCCGGTTAAGGGCGCTGACATTGCCCGGACCGACGCCGAGATCCTCCGGCCACTGGCCGCACTGCGACGTGACATAGGCGCCCTGAGGGCCGACGACGATCGGATGGCGCATCCGGTAGTCGTGCGGATAGTGATCGTGCATCGTGGCGACCGATTTGCAGCCGCCGAGTGCGAGCGCAAGACCGACCAGGGTCAGCTTCGCAGTATTGCCGAACGACATGGTCCTACCCCTGTTGATGTGCGCGCGGTCAGTCACGGATGAACCCCACCGGTCCGTTGAAGCGTCCACGCGTGGCCGCCGGCTGGCCGGAGCCGTAGATGCGGTTGAGGCGGCCGATCAGAATGCCGGCCGGATCGGACGCGTCCTGGAGATTGTCGTCGGGACGCGCGAGCTGGTTGGCCGAGGTCGGCCGCACGATGTAGGGCGTGACCATGACGACGAGCTCGGTCTGGCCGCGCTGGTAGTCGCGGGAGCGGAACAGCGCCCCGAGAACCGGCATGTTGAGAAGGCCCGGCGTGCCGGAGATGTTCTGACGTGTCTGTTCCTGCAACAGGCCGGCCATCACCATCGTGCCACCGGACGGCAGCTCGATCGTGGTGTCCGCGCGGCGGGTGCGCAGACCGCGGACGGTGACGTTGGCGAGCTGCACCGTGAGCTGGTTGTCGATCTCGCTGACCTCGACGCCGACGCGCAGGCTGATCCGGCCCTCCGACAGGACGACCGGCGTGAAGGCGAGGCCTATACCGAAGGGCTTGAACTCGATGGTCACGTTGCCGGTGAGGTCGCGACCGGTCGGAACCGGGAACTCGCCGCCGGCGAGGAACTTCGCCTGTTCGCCGGAAATGGCAGTGAGGGTCGGCTCGGCGAGGGTCCGCACGAGGCCGTGCTCCTCGAAGGCCTGGATCGTGCTGTTGAAGACGTTGTTGCCGACCCGGGTGCCGATGACGGCCGTGTTGGACGGCGCCGTGCCGGTGGCGTTGTATCGGCCGGCGGTGAGCAGGCCGTAGACGAATCCGCCGGCATTGCCGAGGTTGCCGGAAGCACCCGTAAGGGTCGATGTCGGGTCGAAGGCGGCGAGGTTGACACCAAGCTGCTTGATTGCAGTGCGCTGCACCTCGGATACGGTGACCTTGAGGTGAACCTGGTCACGGCCGCGGATCGAGATGGCGTTGACCACCTTCTTCTCGTCGCCGACCAGCTTGGTGGCGATGTCGATAGCCTGTTGCGCCTCGAGCGGCGACATGACCTGGCCCGACACGACGACGGCATCGGCGACCGAGCGGACCTCGATACCGGCATGGGGCAGGGCGGAACGCAGGGTCTGGCGCAGGCCGACGAGGTCGCGGCCGACCTCGATGTCGTAGGAGGCGATCTGCCGCCCCTCGGCATCGAGGAAAAAGACGTTGGTCTGCCCGACCGCGACGCCGATCAGGAAGGCACGGCGGGCCGAGCGCACCACCGCATTGGCGATGGCCGGGTTGGCGACGATGACGTCACGGGCGTCGCGCGGCAGTTCGACGGGCAGCGACTTGCCGACGCCGAGCGTGATGGTGTTGCCGGCGACCGGGCGCTGCTGGCGCTCGACGGTGCTCTGCTGTGCCACCGCGGGAGGAACCGCCAGCGCCAGGGCGGCGAAGGAGGCCAGGGCGAAAGCCAGGTGACGTCCGGACATCATGGTGCAGTGCATCCGGGCGAACATGGGGGCCTCTTTCAGAACGGGGGATGTGGGGCGGCACTGCATCATCATTCCGGCCCCTGGCTGCCGACGACGGAGCGCACGCCGTGGCGGACGATGGCGATGCGGCCCTCCTGGCCGAACAGCGCATCGCCGGTGCCGGCACCCTCGCCGGCAAGGTTGGAAACGGCGGAGTCGGCAAGGCTGCGCAGCGACAGGGACAGGGTACCCAGTTCGCGGGCGAGGGCGAGCGTCTCGGCCTGGGGCGGGGTGAGTTCGAGCGTCGCCGTGCGTCCGACGATCGTCTTCTCGCCACCCCGCTCCTCGACGGTCTGATCGACCGCGAGAACCCGGACGTTGCGCAGGACGGTGGCGGTGGTGTGGGTCAGACCTTCAGCCGTAGCGGCGGCGCTGCTGTTGCGGCGGGCGAGGATGACGTCGACACGGTCGTTCGGCAGGATGAAGGCGCCGGCACCGCGCGAGGGATCGTCGATCGGCGCTGCGATGGCGCGCATGCCGGGGGTGAGGATCGCCGACATGAAGCCGCGGTTACCCTTCACCAGCCGGTTCGGCCGGATGGGCTCACCAGGGACGAAAGTCGTCCGAACGATGGAGCCGATCACCTCGTCCATGGCTGCGGCGCCCGTGTCGCCCCTGCGCCTGACGACAAAGCTGCCGGTGCCGGCCTCTTCGGGCCAGCGGCGCCATGCGACGTCGTTGGGGAGAATGATCTTGCCGAGCGGCAGGTCGGCATTGGCGACCAGAACCTCGACAGTCGGAATCTGCGGCACGGGCGCGGCCGCCTGCTGCGGCGCCGGGGCCGCGGTCTGGCGGCTCCCCATCATCATGGCCGCGAGACCGCCCGCTCCGAGCGCCACGGCGATGACAACGATCTGTGCAGGCTTCAAACGCATCCCACGAACCCTCGGCCCGACAAGGCGCAACTCGCCTCGTCTCGACCCGGATTCCATCAGGGAAAGGTCAACTTATGGTTAACTGCCGGTGATCAAGTTGACTTAACGAACGATGACCTGCCCTGACGTCGGCGAAAATCAGCGCAGGGCGGCAGTCATCCAGAAGCTGGAGGGGTAGAGCGCGAGGCCCGCGGCCGCCAGGGCGATGCCGTAGGGGATGCCGGTCTTGGCATCGGTCATCCGGGCATACCAGCCCTCGCGCAGCAGGAAGGGCGGATGGAGCGGCGCCCCGCGCAGGGCAAGAAGCCCGATGGTCAGGAGACCGCCGAAGAGCGAGGCATAGACCGCATAGTCGAGGAGCTGGGCCCAGCCGAGCCAGAGCGCTGTGGAGGCTGCGAGCTTGGCGTCGCCGCCGCCCATCCAGCCGAGGGCAAAGCAGACGAAACATACGCTGAGCACGAGGAACCCCGCAGCCAGATGCATGCCGATCACCGGCCAGCTCATGCCGGTGAGGAAGGCCAGCACCAGGAACCCCGCCACCAGGATCAGCGACACGCGGTTCGAGATCGTCATGGTGAAGAGGTCACTGGCCGCAGCGAAGGCCATCATCGCCGGGAAAATAAGAAGAATGGCGAAGTCGAACATGGCATCCCTTCCGGTCAGGTGTCGGACCGACGATAGGGCGGGTCCGGTTTCAGGACAGTGAATGGACAAGGCCTATCAGGCCGGTTGTGATGGCGACGAGCAGGACGGCGACAACCCAGCGGATGTCGCGGCGCGCCTCCTGACGCAGGGCGCCGATGGCGGCCCTGTCGAGGGCGGTACCATGGTCTGGTAGGCGCGGGGCGGCGTGTCCCGTCAGGACGTGCATGGATCGGGCTTTCGGAAAAACCGATGGCCCGCCGGGGGCGGGCCATCGTATTGGCGAAGAGACGCTGCGATCACTTCAGGTTGTTGTTGATGCCGACGAAGGTGGTGTTCACCTTGCTGCCGAGGTTGTAGACGGCGGTGATGACGACGGCAGCGATGCCGGCGGCGATCAGGCCGTATTCGATGGCGGTTGCGCCCGAGTTGTCACGGGCGAAACGAGCGAAGAGGTTCTGCATGGCTGACTCCTAGATGTCCACGACGCGCCGAAAGAGCGCTGTTCGCCGGTCAAGTTGCGATGAACGGTTCGAACTGACTGGACCCTATCGAGAAGCTCTTGCCCCTTCGTTAAGTCACAACCTCGAAAGCCTTAAATCAAATTGCGCACAAAACTCGGTTAAAATCGTATTTAAATGGTGAGTTTTATTATTTTTGGATATGTACGCCTCTTTTTATTTTAGTTAAAAGTGTATTTATTGGCTTTTGTCGCCGCACGATTTTTACATTCTGCCCGCCGACATACCAAGCTATGCTTCGACGCTGCCACGAGGCAGATCTTAAAAAACAACGCCGGCCCGGCACACGACTGTGCAGGGCCGGCGTTCAGGCCGCCAGAAGTATGGACTAAGCCTATTACTTCAGGTTGTTGTTGATGCCGACGAAAGTTTCGTTGACCTTGCTGCCGAGGTTGTAGACGGCGGTGATGACGACGGCCGCGATGCCGGCGGCGATCAGGCCGTATTCGATGGCGGTGGCGCCCGAGTTGTCACGGGCGAAACGAGCGAAGAGGTTCTTCATGGCTGACTCCTGGATGTCCACGATGCGCCGAAAGAGCGCTGTTCGCCGGTCAAGTTGATATGATCCGTTCGAACTGGCCTCACGTTAGCGACCACCCGTTGCCGCATCGTTAAATCCAAATCGTCAAAATCTGAATTTCCCTAACGTATTTGATGTGGTTAAACAGTCATTTAATCGGAATATAAAATAAATATGCGGGCAACTAACCGCAATAAATACAAGATTTACATAGAATTATTACTTTATTTTCCGCGCGAATTGAATGATTTTCTTGATAAATGACATAAGTAGCTTGTTTTTACAGCTCTTGCGACTCCTTGACAGCCGACTTCTATTGCTTTTTTGCCGCCAGTGAATCACAACAGCAGCCGTGGATACGACAAGAAACAGGTCGTGGCACATTTGGGCAGACCCGGCACCGCAGGGGCAGGATGCACTGCGACAGTCCGGCGTCCGGCCTATTGGCAATTCGTTCACCATTTCCTGTTTTTCTGCAGGAACACGTTGGACTGCCTCCCGAACGAGAGCTTCGATGAAAACAATGGTCAGGCTCACCGACACGATCTCCTTTCGCGCCCGCCGCGCCGTGATGGCGGCAGCCGTCATGCTGGTGCTGCTGCCGGTGGGCGCGGCGCAGGCGACCGAGACGCCGCTCGCCGGAGCCATCTCGGCCGATCTCGCCGGCGTCGTCGCCCAGGGCATGACGGTGACCATGGACCAGGCGCGGGTGATGCGCCTGCCAGCCAATGTCTCGACCCTGGTCATCGGCAACCCGTTGATCGCCGACGCATCCGTGCAGCGCGGTGGCTTGATGGTTCTGACCGGCAAGAGCGTCGGCTCGACCAATCTCATCGCCCTCGACGGGCGCGGCGAGCCGCTGCTGACCATACAGATCCGCGTGCGGGTGCAGCACGACTCGGTCGTTCAGGTCTACCGCGGCGTCGACCGCGAGACCTACTCCTGTTCACCCACCTGCGAGCGGACCATCGCGGTCGGGGATTCCAAGGCGTTCTTCGAGACGGCGCTCGGCAATGCGCGGACCCGTGACGGCGCGGCCTCGGCCGGGGGCGTAGCCGCACCCCGGTGACGCCGGCGGGCGAATGATCGCACCTTCGCGACAAAGTCCCCTGGTCCGGGCAAGGGTTCGTCAACAGGTTTCCGCTAAGACAAGCTTCGGGACACGCCTTTTCGGCGTCCGGGACCATTGGAGGCTTGGGCATGTCTGCTGCGTGGGAGAGCTCTCGGCGCGTCGGGTCGCGCTACTCCGGCTTCCGCGGGCTGCTGCGCGCGGCGATGACGAGGCCGCGCATCGTGCGCCGTTTCCGGCGTGACAAGGACGGTGTCGCCGCGGTGGAATTCGCCCTCGTCGCCGGCCCGTTCCTGTTCTTGCTCTTCGCCATCATCGAGCTGGCGATGGTGTTCTTCGCCGGCCAGGTGCTGGAAACCGCCACGGCCAGCGCCTCGCGTCTCATCATGACCGGCCAGGCCCAGACCCAGAACTTCAATCAGGCTGCCTTCAAGAACGAGATCTGCAACAAGACCAATGCGCTGATGAACTGCGCAGGGATCGCGGTCGATGTCCGCACATACACGAATTTCAGCAGTGCCAGCACGAGCCAGCCCGTCAGCGGGGGCGCGGTGAACTATGCCGGCATGACCTATGTTCAGGGCACAGGCGGCGACATCGTCGTGGTGCGGGCCGTCTACGAATGGCCCGTGCTGATGCCGACCTTCGGTCTGACCGTCGGCGGCCTCGCCAACGGCAAGCGCCTGCTGATGGCGACGGCCGCCTTCCGCAACGAGCCGTTCTGACAGGAGCCGACATGAGTTCCGCGACGTCCCTTCGCCAAGCCCGTGCCATGACCCGGCGCGCCGTCCGCGCTTTCAGGACCCTGCGCTGCGACAGCCGGGGCGTTTCCGCCGTCGAGTTCGCCCTCGTCCTGCCGTTAATGGTCACTTTGTTCCTCGCCACCGTGGAGACTACCCAGGGCCTGCAGGCCGACCGGAAGGTCTCGCTCGCCTCCCGTGCCCTCTCCGATCTGTCGTCGCAAGCGACCGTGATATCGAACACGGACATGGGCAACATCATGGATGCGACGGCCGATATCATCGCACCCTTCGCCGTCGCCAATGCGCAGATCGTCGTGACCGGCATCCAGACCGATATTCTCGGCGTGTCGCGGGCCGTATGGAGCGATGCACGCAATGCCTCGCGCTACACCTGCGGTCAGACGATGACCGTTCCGACCGAGTTGAAGCCGCTGATCGGCACCACCGGTTTCCTCGTCCTCGCCGAGGTGAAATATACCTATACGCCGACCGTGGCCTATCTCATCTCCGGCTCGATCGTGCTGTCCGACCGGCTCTATACTCGTCCGCGCATCGGCGAGTCGGTGAGCCGGACGCCGAGCCAGGGTGCCGGCTGCGTGTGATCTACCAGCGGGCCGCCGGCGACGGCGGCCGCAGTCCAAGCCGGACCGCCATCGCCGCGGCAGCCGCGGCGGCGGTCGCGAAGGTCGCCTGCAGCAGGTAACCGCCGGTCGGCCCCTCCCAGTCGAGCATCTCGCCGGCGACGAAAATGCCGGGCAGGCGCGCAAGCTCGAACCCCTCCCCCAGCGCGTCGAAGCGAACCCCGCCGGCTGTCGATATCGCCCGGTCGAGCGGGCGCACGCCCGGCACCGGCAAAACGACATCCTTGACCAGGGCGGCGAGCCCAGCCGGATCGCGCGGCAACGGGCCGCCAGCGGCTTCGCGCAGCAGGGCGATGGCCTGGGGTGTGAGCGCCAGCGTCTTCTTCAGGACGGCGGAGAGCGAATCCTTCGGCCGCGCACCGGCGAGCCGCCGGGCGATCGCAGCGCCGTCGAGGTCGGGCTTGAGGTCGAGGTGCAGCCGCGCCGCGCCATGCGTCGCGAGGCTCTCGCGGATGGGAGCCGACAGAGCATAGATCGCGCCGCCTTCGAGCCCCTGCGCCGTGATCGTCGCCTCGCCGCGCGCGGTGCGGTCGTCGATGCGGAAGGCGACAGACTTCAGCGGTTGGCCGGCGAAGCGCGCAGCGAAGGCCTCCGTCCAGTCCATTTCCACGCCCATATTGGACGGGCGCAGGGAGTTAAGCGCGACGCCGCGCGCCTCGAGCAGCGGCGTCCAGCCGCCGTCCGAGCCCATGCGCGGCCAGCTGGCGCCGCCGAGCGCCAGGAGGGCTGCATCGCAGGGCACGACGGTCCGGCCTTCCGGCCCCTCGAACGTGAGGGCGCCCGCCGCTGCAATCTCGACGAGGCGATGCCGCATCACCAGGCTGACGCCGAGACCGGCGAGGCGGGCGAGCCAGGCGCGCACGAGCGGCGAGGCCTTGAAGGCTTCGGGGAAGACGCGGCCGGACGTGCCGACGAAGGTCGGCTCCCCGAGCCCGGCGGCCCAGGCGCGCAGGGCCGCCGGCGGAAAGGCTTCGAGCGCCGCGGACAGCAGCGGTGGCAAGGCCTCATAGCGCGCGCGAAATGCGGCTCGCGGCTCCGAATGGGTGAGGTTGAGGCCGCCGCGGCCGGCGAGCAGCAGCTTGCGGGCGGGCGACGGCATCCGGTCATAGACGGTCACCGCCGCACCTGCAGTCGCCAGACGTTCGGCGGCGAAGAGCCCGGCGGGTCCCGCTCCGACGACGACGACGGCAGGCGCCCGGGTCATCCGCCGCAATGGGCCGCCACGGCCGCCCGCTGCGCGGCATCGAGATGCAGCCCGAGCTTGGAGCGGCGCCACAGCACGTCGTCGGCGGTCAGGGCCCATTCCTCGCGCTGGAGATAGGCGATCTCGGCCTCGGTGAGACCGGCGCCGAAATCGCGGCCGAGATCGGCCATCCGCCCGGCGCCCGCGAGGATGGCAGCGGCGCGGGTGCCATAGGCCCCGGCGAGGCGGGCGGCGACCTGCGGGTCGAGGAAGGGATGGCTGCGCCGGAGGCTCTCGGCGAGACTGACAGGCGCATCGCGGTCGATGTCGCCGCCAGGCAGCACGGCCGTTGCCGTCCAGCCGATGCCCTCGCCGAGCGCCGGCAGGTCGGCGACGAGTTCGTCGAGGGCGCTGATCGCGAGCCGGCGATAGGTCGTGATCTTGCCGCCGAAGATGGAGAGGAGCGGCGGCACGGCGCCGCCGCCGTCCTTGTGCAGGATATAGTCGCGCGTCGCCTCCTGGGCGGCGGACGCGCCGTCGTCATAGAGCGGGCGGACGCCGGAATAGCTCCAGACGACGTCGGCAGGCGTCACGGGATCGCGGAAATATTCGCTGGCCGCCGCACAGAGATAGGTGATCTCGGCCGCGCTGGCGGTGACCGCCGCGGGGTCGCCGGCATAGTCCTGGTCGGTCGTGCCGATCAGGGTGAAGTCGCGCTCGTAGGGGATGGCGAAGATGATGCGGGCGTCGGCGTTCTGAAAAATATAGGCCCGGTCGTGGTCGAAGAGCCGCGGCACGACGATGTGCGAGCCCTGGACCAGGCGGACCCGCGCCGGCGGCTGCGTCTTCGCGACCCCGGTCAGGAAAGCCTCGACCCAGGGCCCGGCGGCATTGACGAGTGCCCTGGCCGAGACCGTTTCGGTGGAGCCGCTGATCCGGTCTTCGAGCGTGATGTGCCAGAGGCCGTCTGCGCGCGTCGCGTCCACCGCCCGGGTGCGGGTGCGGATCACCGCGCCACGGTCGGCGGCGTCGCGGGCGTTGAGGACGACAAGGCGTGAATCGTCGACGCGGCAATCGGAGTATTCGAAGGCCTTGCCGTACCCGGCCTTCAGGGGCTTGCCGGCGGCGTCCGTCGACAGATCCAGCGTGCGCGTCGCCCACAGACGCTTGCGGCCGCCGAGATGGTCGTAGAGGAACAGGCCGAGGCGCAGCAGCCAGGCCGGGCGCAGACCCTCATGGTGCGGCAGGACGAAGCGCAGCGGCCGGATGATATGCGGCGCTATGCCCCAGAGCACCTCGCGCTCGATCAGGGCCTCGCGCACCAGGCGAAACTCGTAATGCTCGAGATAGCGCAGGCCGCCATGGATCAGCTTGGTGGACCAGGACGAGGTGGCGCTGGCGAGATCATCCTGCTCGACCAGCATGACGGAGACGCCGCGGCCGGCCGCATCGCGCGCGATCCCGGCTCCGTTGATGCCTCCGCCGACCACCAGAAGGTCGACCGTCGTCCCGGACATGCTATTCCCCAAGTGCCGCGTCAGCCCTCCGTCTGACGGCTTTTGGCTTCCGCCGCAAGGCTGCACGGTGGCACAGTGGACGCAATCCGGCAGCGGCCGAGCCGCGCCTTGCATGAGGAAACGCACATGCCCTCCGATCGGCACCCGCCCGTGATCGTCGCGATCGACCAGGGCACCACGTCCTCCCGTACCATCGTCTTCAGCGAGCGGCTGGAGGTGGTCGCCGTCGCCCAGCGGGAGTTCACCCAGCACTTCCCGGCCTCGGGCTGGGTCGAGCACGATCCGGAAGAGATCTGGTCGGGCGTGGTTGAGACGGCGCGCGAGGCCCTGGCGAAGGCGGGCGTGACCGCCGCGGATGTCGCCGGCATCGGCATCACCAACCAGCGGGAGACCGTCGTGGTCTGGGACCGGGCGACGGGCGAGCCGATCCATCGCGCCGTCGTCTGGCAGGACAGGCGTACCTCGGCGGCCTGCGCCCGCCTGCGCAACGAAGGCCACGAGGCGCTGGTGCAGGCCCGCTCCGGCCTCGTCATCGACCCCTATTTTTCCGGGACCAAGCTCGCCTGGATCCTCGACCATGTCCCCGGCGCGCGGGCGCGGGCGGAACGCGGCGAGCTCGCCTTCGGAACCATCGATTCCTTCCTGCTCTGGCGCCTCACCGGCGGCAAGGTTCACGCGACGGATGCGACCAACGCCGCGCGCACCATGCTCTTCGACATCCACCGCGGTGTCTGGGACGCCGATCTTTGCCGGCTTCTGGACGTACCGATGGGCCTCCTGCCGACGGTGATGGACTGCGCCGCCGCCTTCGGCACGACGGAGCCGGGCCTGTTCGGCGGCGCCATCGCCATCGGCGGCATGGCCGGCGACCAGCAGGCGGCGACGGTCGGCCAGGCCTGTTTCGCGCCGGGCATGATGAAGTCCACCTACGGCACCGGCTGTTTCGCCCTGCTCAACACCGGCATGGAAGCCGTCGCCTCCCGCAACAAGCTGCTCACCACCATCGCCTATCAGATCGATGGCCGGCGCACCTATGCGCTTGAGGGCTCCATCTTCGTCGCGGGAGCGGCGGTGCAATGGCTGCGCGACGGTCTGGGCATCGTCAGGATGGCCGGCGAGACCGGGGCGCTCGCCGCCGCCTCCGATCCGAACCAGGAGGTGATCCTGGTGCCGGCTTTCGTCGGTCTCGGCGCACCCTATTGGGATGCCGATTGCCGTGGCGCGATCTTCGGACTGACGCGGGCAACCGGGCCGAAGGAGATGGCGCGGGCGGCCCTGGAGAGCGTCTGTTTCCAGACCGCCGACCTGCTCGGCGCCATGAAGGCGGACTGGCCGGGAGCGGGCGCATCGGGCACGGTCCTGCGCGTCGACGGCGGCATGGTCGCCTCCGACTGGACCATGCAGCGCCTCGCCGATCTTCTCGATGCGCCGGTCGACCGGCCGAAGGTGCTGGAGACCACTGCGCTCGGCGCGGCCTATCTCGCCGGCCTGTCGCGGAGCGTCTGTCCGCCGCCAGCCGACTTCGCCCGCAGTTGGGCGCTGGAGCGGCGCTTCACGCCCGCCATGGATGCGACGGTCCGCGAGGACAAACTCGCTCGCTGGAAGGACGCGGTGGAGCGCACGCTGACGCGGCGGTGACGGACGCCGCCCGCCTCAGCTGAGATCGAAGGGCACCACCTTGCGCCGATCGGTCGGCACGCGGATCTCGCGGTCGATGGGCGGGACCGCCCGCTGGTGGCAGTTGGCGCGCTCGCAGATGCGGCAGGAGACGCCGATCTTCGCGACATTGGCGTCGGCCTTGAGGTCGAGGCCCTCGGAATAGACGATCTCGCCGGCATAGGAGATCTCGCAGCCGAGACCGAAGGCATAGCGCCTGACCGGCGCCCGCCAGTGGGCGGCGCCCTTGGTGACGGCGCGGGCGAGCGAGAGATAGCGCGTGCCGTCGGGCATCTCGGCGACCTGGACGAAGGTGCGCCCCGCCTGTTCGAAGGCCTCGTGAACGTTCCATAGCGGGCAGGCGCCGCCGAACCGCGCGAACTGGAAGCGTGTCGCGGAATGGCGCTTGATGACATTGCCGGCGCGATCGACCTTGACGAAATAGAAGGGGATGCCGCGCTGGCCGGCACGCTGCAGCGTCGACAGACGGTGGCAGACCTGTTCGAGGCTCGCCCCGAACATGCGGCCGAGCCAGTCGAGATCGTGGCGCGTCTCCTTGGCGGCCGCGAGGAAGCGGCGATAGGGCAACAACAGCGCGCCGGCGAAATAATTGGCGAGGGCGACCCGTCCGATGTCGGCCGCGGCGCGCGACCGGAAACCCGAAGCGGAGACGATCGCGGACATGGTGTCCGCCTGTTCCAGCCGGGCGATGCGGTTGGCGAGCAGGAAGGCGCGGGTGGAAGAATCGAGCGAGCCGTCGAGGGCGACGACATTGGGGCCGGCCTCATAGCGCTCGAGGGTATCGTCGCCGAGACTCGCGTTGGCGTCGACATTGAGCCCATGACGGGCAGCGAGATAGCCGGCGAGCACCTGCAAGCGGTCGCTGGCGGCGGCAAGCCCCAGTCGCTCCGCCAGATCCTCGGCGGCCCGGTCGAGATCGTCGACGTAATTGTCGACGTAGTGGAAATAGTCCCGCACCTCCTCGTAGGGCAGCAGGGCACCGGCGGTCTCCACCCCTGACGGCGGCAGGATCGGCGTGTCGCCGGCCGCCTGGAGGCGCTCGCCGAGCCGCCGGGCCGTCTGGTGCATCCTCAGGAAGGCACGCGCGAAAGCGGGACTGTCGGAGGCGACGCGCTTGAGATCCTGCAGGCTGGGGGCCGTATCGGCGAGGAGCGGGTCGGCGGCGGCCTCGCGCAGGTCGGTGACGAGACGGTCGGTGTCATCAGTGGCAAAGGTCGCGAGGTCGACGCCGAAGGTCTGGCCGAGCGCGACGAGAACGCTCGCCGTCACCGGCCGCTGATTGTTCTCGATCTGGTTGAGATAGCTGACAGACAGGCCGAGGCGCTGGGAGAAGGCGGTTTGCGTGAGGCGGGTCTCCTCGCGCAATCTGCGCAGGGCCGGACCGACGAAGACTTTCCGCGACATGAGCCCACCCCGGAGGACTGTTCTTTCGGCTTAGCCTAAACCACATTGGCCATTAGGTGTAGATGCAAAAATTTTGCAATTTCGCAGCATGACGTTTCGCATTTTGACTCAGGCAACCGCGGTGCTAGCGTCCACCCCAAGCAAGATCGGAACAACCGACGCGCCATCAGGCACTTGGAGGAACCGAACATGACTGCCGAAAGCCCTGTCCGCGAAACCCTGAATTTCGCTGTGCGCCACGCCTTCCCCATCGTCGCGGAGACTGTCGAGGCGCTGGTCCGTGCCAGCCACCCCGGTGCCCTGGCGACCGATCCGGGCAAGGCGAGCCTCGTCATCGCCACCCTCGCCGATCTCGACGGCCTCGACCTCGCCGAGGGTACGCGCATCGCCGTTCTCATCGATCACGCCGACCGGCGGCCCGTCCAGGAGGCCCGCGCCCGCGGCGCCGTGGCGGCGATTCCGCTCGATCTGCCCGCCGACCACCTGCGCGCCGCACTGGCGAGCGTCCTGTCCTCCCGCTCGTGGTGGCCGGTCGTAACCGCCGTCGATCCCGAGGGCGACCTGTCGTCGTCGCGCAAGCTCGACGCTCTTTCCGGCCAGCAGTTCAAGGTGCTCGACCTGATGAGCCGTGGTCGGCTCAACAAGCAGATCGCCTATGACCTCGGCATTTCCGAGGGGACGGTGAAGTCCCACGTCTCCTCGATCCTGCGGAAGCTCGGTGTCGAGCGCCGGACGCAGGCGATCGCCACCTTCATCACCGCCCATGAGGCCAGTGCGCGGATGCCGGTACGGAGCGTCCCGGACGGTGCCGCCACCCATCTGTCCCGCGCCACCCACGCGGCGCGCTGAAGCGCTCCGCAGCATCCCTGATAGATTGCCGCACGTCGCTGCCCTAGGGTGGCGGCGTTCGCCCGTTCGAACCACCAGGGAACGCCATGCCCGCGATATCATCCAGGGTCTCCGCTACCAAGATCGCCGCTTCAAAGATCGCCGCCGCCGCGGTCATCCTCGCCGCGTCCACCGCCGGCCTCGCCGCCCAGGACTATGGCGGCTGGTCATGCCGCGACCTCTGGATGGAGCGCAACCAGATCTACAAGGACGCAGGCTACTGCTTCAACACGCCGCGTGCCGTCCGCACCTTCGGCAATGCCGGCTGCGTCTATGACCGGCAGGGCGACGTGCCGCTGTCGAACACCCAGCGGCGCATCATCCAGGCCATCGTCCGGGCCGAGCGGTTCAACGGCTGCTCCGGCTGACCGCCGTGGCTGTCTCGCGGCGCACCATCCTCTGCGCCCTCGCGGCGCCGCTCTTTGTCACACGGCCGGCGGAAGGGGCGGAGCGCCTAGGCCGCCTCGTCGCCGCCTATCCCCACCACCTCGCCCGGCTCGACGGTCAGGTCGTCGTCTGGACGGACGGCACGCGCATGGAGACCGGGGCCGGCCGGCCGGAGCGCCCTTTCGAGGTCATGCTGCGCGACGCGACCCTCACCGACCAGATGCGGCAGGCCTATCCGGCCGGCCCTCCGGCGGGACCACCCGGTCGGAACCACAGCCCGGGCCGGATCAGGAGCACCGCCTTCTTCGTCAAGATGTATGGCGACTGCCGGCGGGGCGGCGCAGACAGACGCCACCGCACCGTCACCTGGATGCCGCAGACGCGGCCCCAACCCCTGCCGGTGACGACCGAGAACGATGTCGCGACGCGGCTGGAGCGCGTCATCGCCGAGCTTGAGCGCCTGCCCGACCGGCTGAAGGCCTATCTCGTGCCCTCTTCCGGCACGTTCAACTGCCGGACGGTGGCCGATACCGGGCTCCTGAGCATGCATGCCTATGCCGCGGCCATCGACATCAACGTCGCCCGGTCCGACTACTGGTCGTGGGCGCGCGAGCGGGGCGACATCCCCTATCGCAACCGCATCCCCTTCGAGATCGCCGAGGTCTTCGAGGCCCAGCGATTCATCTGGGGCGGCAAATGGTATCATTACGACACCATGCATTTCGAATATCGGCCGGAACTGATCGGCGGGGCCTAGCGCTCCCAGGCCATCTTGCCGCCATAGGCCATCATGACCAGCCCCGTCCCCATGGCGAGGACTCGCCCGGTCGCCCCCGGCCGGCGCGCGAAGGGCAGGGTCCGAAGCGCCACGCCGAGAACGACATAGTAGAGCGTCGACATGGCGATCATCACGCCGACACCGGCGAGTCCGATCGCCAGCGGCTGCTCGGCGAGGCGTGTGACCGCGAAGAGCGAGGAGACGAAGACGAGGCTCTTCGGATTGCCGAGGGCGGTGGCGAGGCCGGTGAGGAAGGCCCGCCGGGGCGTCAGCATCGCCGCCGGCTCGCGCGCGGTTTCGGGCGCCGGTGCGAGGTTGCGGCGGATCAGCCCGAAGCCCATCCAGGCGAGGTAGAGCCCGCCGGCGACCTTCACCGCCATGGCGGCGGCGGGAAAGAGCTCGAACAGCCAGAACAGGCCGAAGAGCCCGGCGAGCCCCCACAGGAACGTGCCGAGCACGATGGCGGCCGCCAAGGCAATGATGGACGCAGTCGGCGAGGACAGGCCCACCGCCATGAACAGGATCATGTTCGGGCCGGGAGTCAGGACGGCGACGAGCCAGAGGCTGGCGAGGACGAGAAGGGTGTCAGCGGGAGACATGATTCCGGATGGTCGGTCATCGTGTGACACACCCTATCCGTCATGGCCGGGCTTGTCCCGGCCATCCACGACTTGATCACAACGAGCAAAGGAGAAGTCGTGGATGCCCGGGACGACCCGGGCATGACGCAGCAAGCGGCCGACTACAAGCTCCTCAGCCCGTGATCCCGTCCATGCGGATCGGCAGGCCGGCCGCCTGCATGTGGCGCTTCACCTCGCCGATGGTGAAGGTGCCGAAATGGAAGACCGAAGCGGCGAGAACGCCGGTGGCGCCGCCCTGCGCGACGCCGTCGACGAAATGATCGAGCGTGCCGACGCCGCCCGAGGCGATGACCGGCACCGGCACCGCATCGGCGACGGCGCGGGTGAGCGCGAGGTCGAAGCCGGACTTGGTCCCGTCGCGGTCCATGGAGGTGAGGAGGATCTCGCCCGCCCCCAGCGCCACCACCTCCCGGGCATAGGCCACCGCGTCGATACCGGTCGGCTTGCGGCCACCATGGGTGAAGATCTCCCAGCGGTCCGCTTCGCCCGCCGCCGATACCCGCTTGGCGTCGATGGCCACGACGATGCACTGGTTGCCGAACTTGTCGGCGGCGCGGCCGACAAAGGCGCGGTCGTTCACCGCCGCGGTGTTGATCGACACCTTGTCGGCGCCGGAGACGAGCAGCGCACGGATGTCCTCGACGGTGCGCACCCCGCCACCGACCGTCAGCGGCATGAAACAGGCTTCCGCCGTACGCGTCACCACGTCGAACATGGTGCGGCGGTCGTCGGAGCTCGCGGTGATGTCCAGAAAGGTGAGTTCGTCGGCGCCAGCCGCGTCATAGGCCTTGGCGGCCTCGACAGGATCGCCGGCATCGATGAGGTCGACGAACTGCACGCCCTTGACCACGCGGCCGTCCTTGACATCGAGACAGGGGATGATGCGGACCTTGAATGTCATGCGGCGCGCGCTCCGCGGATGAGGGCCATCGCCTCGGCGGGATCGAGCCGACCGTCATAGAGAGCCTTGCCGGTGATGGCGCCCTCGAGCTTGCACGCGCGCGGCGTGAGCAACTGGCGCACGTCGTCGAGGGAGGCAAGGCCGCCTGAGGCGATGACGGGGATGGCGACGGCATCGGCGAGCGCGATGGTGCCGTCCCAGTCGATGCCGGTCAGCATGCCGTCACGGGCAATGTTCGTGTAGACGATGGCGGCAACACCGGCATCCTCGAAGCGGCGGGCGAGATCGTGGGCGGCGAGCGTCGACGTCTCGGCCCAGCCCTCGACAGCGACCCAGCCGTCGCGGGCATCGATGCCGACGGCCACCTGTCCGGGAAAGGCCTTCGCGGCAGTCCTGACGAAGTCCGGATCGCGCACCGCAGCCGTGCCGATGATGACGCGGGATACGCCCTTGGCCAGCCAGCCCTCGACCGTCTTCATGTCGCGAATGCCGCCGCCGAGCTGGACGGGAAACGCGGTCGCGGCACGGATGGCCTCCACCGCCGCCGCATTGACCGGTTTGCCGGCGAAGGCGCCGTCGAGATCGACGACATGGAGATAATCGAAGCCCTGCGACTCGAAGGCCCTGGCCTGGGCCGCGGGATCGTCGGCATAGACGGTGGCCTGGTTCATGTCGCCCTGGCGCAGGCGCACGCAGCGCCCGTCCTTCAGGTCGATGGCGGGGAAGAGCCTCATGATGCGGTCTCGGCAGAGAGGTGAAGGACAGGTCGCGCCGGCCGGGCAGGCCCGCTCACGGCCGCCACTCCAGGAAGTTGCCGATGAGCGCAAGACCCAGGGTCTGGCTCTTCTCGGGGTGGAACTGCGTGCCGACCATGGTGTCACGGGCGATCATGGCCGTGACCCTGGTGCCGTAATCGGCATCGGCGAGGATGACGTCGCCCGCCGTTGCGGTGAGGTGATAGGAATGGACGAAATAGGCGTGCAGACCATCCGGGCCGGTGGGAATGCCGGCGAGGACCGGGTGGTCCCGCGTCACGTTCAGCGTGTTCCAGCCCATATGCGGGATCTTCAGGGAAGGATCGGACGGGCGGATCAGGTCGATGTCGCCCGGCACCCAGCCGAGACCCGCCGAGATTTCCTTCTCCAGCCCGCGGCCGGCCATGAGCTGCATGCCGACGCAGATGCCGAGAAAGGGCCGGCCGCGGCCGCGCACCGCTTCGGTCAAGGCCTCGACCATGCCGGGAACGCCGATGAGGCCCGCCTTGCAGTCGGCGAAGGCGCCGACGCCGGGCAGGACGATGCGGTCGGCCTTGCGCACGGTGTCGGGGTCGGCGGTCACCAGAACCGGCACGTTGAGGCCGCGCTCGCGGGCCATGCGCTCGAAGGCCTTCTGAGCCGAATGCAGATTGCCCGAGCCATAGTCGACGATGGCGACGCTCACCGCCTGCCCCGCGCGCTCGGATCGGCCTCCGGAAAGAGGCCGAGGACAGGTTGCTGACCCATGGGCATGGCGACGGCGGGCTGAGATGCCGTGAAGAGCGGTTCCATGCGGGCGGTCGGCACGATTCCGCGCTCGGCGAAATAGCGCCGCTCGGCTTCATCCTGCGACCGGGCGACGATGACCGCCACCTCGCGCCAGCCGCGGCGACGCAGCGTCCAGCGCTTCAGATTGGTCGCCTCGAGCCCGATTAGCAGGCTGAGGGCGGTCGTGATCATCGTCCGCAGCAGCGGCGACAGGCCGGCAAAGGACAGCGCCAGCAGCGTCAGTCCCAGCAGGACGAGATAGGCGAGGGTCACCAGCCACATGCGTTGCAGCGGAAACCAGGCCCAGGGAAACAGGAAGGCGAGAGGCGAGAAGGAATCCGGCACGAACTGGACGGCGTCGTCGCCGTTCTGCCCCGACGGGGGCAGGTGGACGGTGTAGCTCGTCTGGCGCGCCATCAGAGCACTCCCTTGGTGGAGGGGATCTCGTTCGCCCGCCGGGCATCGATCGTGACGGCTGCGCGCAAGGCGCGCGCGAGACCCTTGAAGCAGCTCTCGGCGACATGGTGGGCATTGTCGCCGTAGAGCGTCTCGACATGCAGCGTGATGCCGGCATTCATGGCGAAGGCCTGGAAGAACTCGCGCACCAGTTCGGTGTCGAAGGTGCCGATCTTGTGACGCAGGAACTCTGTGCGGAAGACCAGGAAAGGCCGGCCCGAGACGTCGACGGCGACGCGGGTCAGCGTCTCGTCCATGGGCAGATGGACGTCGGCATAGCGGGTGATGCCCTTCATGTCGCCGAGCGCCTGCCGGACCGCCTGTCCCAAGGCGATGCCGACATCCTCCACCGTGTGGTGGTCGTCGATATGCAGGTCGCCCTTTGCGCGGATGGAGATGTCGATCATCCCATGACGCGCGATCTGGTCGAGCATGTGGTCGAAGAAACCGACGCCGGTGGCGACCTCGGCACGGCCCGAGCCGTCGAGATCGACGGAGACGGTGATGTCCGTTTCCCTGGTGGTGCGGGTGATCTGGCCCTTGCGCATGGCTTTCTCCGGCGGCTGGCCGGACTTCTAACAGCGGCGGCGGCGGTTTGAAAGGCGGAGGGCTCCCGGCGGGCGCCGAAGCCCGCCTTGCGTCCTTCGCCAATCGGCCTACATCTCGCCTTTCCGGAGGTTCCATGAATTCCAGCAGCGACAATTCCTTTCCCGGCTGGCACGCCACGACCATCTGCACCGTCCGCAAGGGCAGCAAGGTGGTGATCGGCGGCGACGGGCAGGTCAGCCTCGGCCAGACCGTCATCAAGGCCAATGCCCGCAAGGTGCGCCGACTCGGCCGCGGCGACGTGATCAGCGGCTTCGCCGGCGCCACGGCCGACGCCTTTACCCTGTTCGAACGGCTTGAAGCCAAGCTCGAGCAGTTCCCCGGCCAGCTCACCCGCGCCGCGGTCGAACTCGCCAAGGACTGGCGCACCGACCGCTACCTCCGGCGCCTCGAGGCGATGATGATCGTCGCCGACAAGGACGTTTCGCTGATCCTCACCGGCACCGGCGACGTGCTGGAGCCGGAGAATGGCATCGCCGCCATCGGCTCGGGCGGAAACTATGCGCTCGCCGCCGCGCGGGCGCTGGCCGACACCGACCTGGATGCGGAGGCCATCGTCCGCAAGGCGATGAAGATCGCCTCGGAAATCTGCGTCTATACCAACGGCAATCTCGTCATGGAGAGCATCGGCTGACGAACAGCGCATGGACGTCCGGGACGTGCCGCATTTCGGCCCCGTCCGCTTCATGACTTGCGACGCGCCGGCGGCTAGGCTTTCCCCATGACCATGACATCCTCTCCCTTCCAGCCGATCACTGCGTCCCCTGGCTCGTCCTATCGCCCGAGCGGACCGGTCGGCGGCTTCCCCTGGTGGCAGGCGCTGCCGCTGGTCCTGCTGCTCCTCGCCATCCAGGCCGGCGTGCTCTATGCCATGGGGCGCCTGCCGATCTGCGCCTGCGGCAGCATCAAGCTGTGGCACGGCCTCGTCATGAGCTCGGAGAACTCGCAGCATCTCGCCGACTGGTACACGTTCAGCCACGTGGTCCACGGCTTCCTGTTCTATTTCCTCGCCTGGCTGGTGCTGCCGCGCAGTTCCCTCTGGACCCGGCTGGTGCTGGCGGTCGTCGTCGAGGGCGCCTGGGAGATCGCCGAGAACACGCCGATGATCATCGAGCGCTACCGGGCGACCACCATCTCGCTCGGCTACAACGGCGACACCATCGTCAATTCGATCGCCGACTCGCTCGCCATGATCGTCGGCTTCGGCATCGCCGCATTGCTGCCGGCCTGGGCGACGCTCGGCCTCGCCATCGCGCTGGAAGTGGGCCTCGCGGCAGTGATCCGCGACAACCTCATCCTCAACATCCTCATGCTGGTTCATCCGATCGAGGCGATCCGGCTGTGGCAGCAAGGCGGCGTTTAGCGCCGGTCCTTGATCGGCGGGCGACAATCGCCATCTCTCCGCTCGTCCAAGCCCCTCAGTTCAAGGTCCCGATGACCGACTTTTCTCCCCGCGAAATCGTCTCCGAGCTCGATCGGCACATCATCGGCCAGAAGGACGCCAAGCGCGCCGTGGCCATCGCCCTGCGCAACCGCTGGCGCCGCCTGCAGCTCGACGAGAGCCTGCGCGAGGAGGTGCTGCCGAAAAACATCCTGATGATCGGCCCGACCGGCGTCGGCAAGACGGAAATCTCCCGCCGCCTGGCCAAGCTCGCCAATGCGCCCTTCCTCAAGGTGGAGGCGACCAAGTTCACCGAGGTCGGCTATGTCGGCCGCGACGTCGAGCAGATCGTCCGCGACCTCGTGGAGGTCGGCATCGGGCTGGTGCGCGAGAACAAGCGCAAGGACGTCCAGGCTAAGGCGCATCTCGGCGCCGAGGAGCGCGTGCTCGACGCCCTCGTCGGCAAGACCGCCTCCCCCGCCACCCGCGAGAGCTTCCGCAAGAAGCTGCACGACGGCGAGATGGACGACAAGGAGATCGACATCGAGGTGGCGGCCGGCAATCCGCAGGGCCTGCCGATGATGGACATTCCAGGCATGCCCGGCGGCCAGATCGGCATCGCCAACCTCAACGACATGCTCGGCAAGATGATGGGCGGTCGCACCAAGCAGCGCCGCACCACCGTGAAGGAAGCCTACGATCCGCTGGTCCAGGAAGAGGCCGACAAGCTGGTCGACCAGGACAATCTGGTGCAGGAGGCGATCCATCTCGTGGAGAACAACGGCATCGTCTTCCTCGACGAGATCGACAAGATCTGCGCCCGCGAGGGAAACCGCGGCGGCGAAGTGTCGCGCGAGGGCGTGCAGCGCGACCTCCTGCCGCTGATCGAGGGCACGACCGTGGCGACCAAGCACGGGCCGGTGAAGTCCGACCACATCCTGTTCATCGCCTCCGGCGCCTTCCACGTCGCCAAGCCCTCGGACCTGCTGCCGGAACTGCAGGGCCGCCTGCCGATCCGCGTCGAGCTGAAGCCGCTGACGCGGGAGGATCTGCGCTCGATCCTCACCGAGACCGAGGCGAGCCTCACCCGCCAGTCGATCGCCATGATGAAGACGGAAGGCGTCGACCTCGTCCTGACCGACGATGCCATCGACGCCATCGCCGACCTGGCGGTGGAGGTGAACGCCTCGCTCGAGAACATCGGCGCCAGGCGCCTGCAGACGATCATCGAGCGGGTGCTCGACGACATCTCGTTCACCGCCGCCGACCGCGCCGGCGAGACGGTGACGATCGACGGCGCCTATGTGCGCCAGACGGTAGGCGATCTCGCCAAGAACGCCGATCTCAGCCGCTTCATCCTTTAGGCGGCCGCGACCTTCACAGGACGAAGCCGTTCTCGGCGGCGAGCGCCTTGAGATTGGCCTCGGGGCGGGCACCCATGTGGCTGATGATCTCGGCGGCGCAGAGGGCCCCAAGGCGCAGCGAGGTCTCGTGCGGCAGGCCGCGCGACAGGCCGGCGAGGAAGCCCGCGGCGAAGAGGTCGCCGGCGCCCGTCGTGTCCACCACCTTGTCGACCGGGAAGGCCGGCGCGGAGACGAGGGTCGCGCCCTCGACGGCGACGGCGCCCTGTTCGGACCGGGTGACGACGGCAAGACCGGCATCGGCGCGCAGCGCGTCGAGCGCCGTGGCGAAATCGGCGGTCTGGTAGAGCGACTTCAGCTCGCTCTCGTTGGCGAAGACGATATCGACGGTCTTGCCCCGGATGAGACCGAGAAACTCGTCGCGGTAGCGATCGACGCAGAAGGCGTCGGACAGCGTCAGGGCCACCTTGCGGCCGGCGCCATGGGCGATCTCGGCCGCCTTCAGGAAGGCCTTCTTGGCCTCCGGTGGATCCCAGAGATAGCCCTCGAGATAGGTGATGCCGGACGCGGCGATGGTCTCGGCGTCGACGTCGGCGGGAACCAGGTTCTGGGCCGCGCCGAGATAGGTGTTCATCGTCCGCTCGCCGTCGGGCGTCACCAGGATGAAGGAGCGGGCGGTGGCCGGACCCTCAGTCGCATCGGCGGTGGGAAAGTGGATGCCGGCAGCCTTCATCCCGTGGCGGAAGGAGGCGCCGAGATGGTCGTCGCGCACCTTGCCGAGAAAGGCCGGATTCAGGCCGAGCAGGCCGATGCCGGCGATGGTGTTGGCGGCCGATCCGCCGGACATCTCGATCGTCTGGGCCATGGCGGCATAGATCGCCTCGGCCCGCGGCTCGTCGATCAGCATCATGGCACCTTTCGGGACACCGAGGCGGGCGAGGACATCGTCCTCGGTGCGGGCGAGCACATCGACGATGGCATTGCCGATTCCGGCGACGTCGTAGCGGGTCTGGGACATGAAGGGCTCTCGCGGCGAAACTCTGGCGCCCTCTACACGCTGGGGCGCCATCCGGCAACGGCGTGCCATTGACTTCTCGACGAAGTTCGGTTGCTTCGACGGGAAGAAAAAGACGGGCGCGGAGGGCGTGCATGCAGATCGGCGTGGTGGGGCTCGGGCGGATGGGCGCGAACATCGCGCGCCGCCTGATGCGGGCGGGCCATGCCTGCGTGGTGCACGACGCCAATGCGGCGACTACCGACGCGCTTTCAGCCGAAGGCGCCGTGGGCGCCGGCTCGCTCGCCGCGCTCTGTGGGGCCCTCACGGCGCCGCGCGCTGTCTGGGTCATGCTGCCGGCCGGCGACGTCACCGAGAACGCCATCGCCGCACTCGCCGACCTCCTGTCGCCCGGCGATACGGTGATCGACGGCGGCAACACGTTCTGGAAGGACGATATCCGCCGCGCCAAGGCGCTGGCGGCTCGCGGGATCACCTATCTCGACATCGGCACGTCGGGGGGCGTCTGGGGTCTGGACCGCGGCTATTGCCTGATGATCGGCGGCGAGCGGCAGGCCGTGCAGCGGCTGGACCCGATCTTTGCGACGCTCGCCCCGGGCCGCGGCGACATTGCGCCGACCCGCCACCGGGACGGGCGGCAGAGCACCGCCGATGCGGGCTATCTGCATTGCGGACCGAGCGGCGCCGGCCACTACGTCAAGATGATCCACAACGGCATCGAGTACGGCATGATGCAGGCCTTCGCGGAGGGCTTCGACATCCTGCGCAACGCCGCCTCGCCGCGCCTGCCGGAAGAGCAGCGCCTCGATCTCGACGTGGCGGACATCGCGGAAGTGTGGCGGCGCGGCTCGGTCGTCACCTCCTGGCTCCTCGACCTGACCGCCGAGGCGCTCGCCGCCGATCCGGCGCTGGCGCAGTTCTCCGGTCATGTCGCCGATTCCGGCGAGGGACGCTGGACCGTGGAGGCGGCGATCGAACAGGCGACGCCGGCCGAGGTGCTGACCTCGGCGCTCTACACGCGCTTCCGCTCGCGCCAGGACCACACCTTCGCGGAAAAGGTCCTCTCCGCCATGCGCAAGGGCTTCGGCGGCCACCAGGAGCCGAAGTGAACACCGGCCTTCAGGCCGCGGCAGCGGCGCATCCACCACGCGCGACGGCGCTGATCGTCATGGGCGTGTCCGGTTCGGGCAAGTCGACCGTCGGCCTCGGTCTGGCGAGGGCGCTCGGCTGGGACTTCCGCGACGGCGACAGTTTCCATCCGCCCGCCAATGTCGCGAAAATGCGCTCCGGCGCGCCGCTGACCGACGCCGACCGCTGGCCCTGGCTCGACGCCATCAGCCGCCATGTCGCGGAGCTGGAGGACGGCGACGGCCATGTGGTCATCGCCTGCTCCGCGCTGAAGCGCGCCTATCGCGACCGTCTCAGGGCCGCAGGCGCGCGGCTGCGCTTCATCCATCTCGACGGCTCCTTCGACCTGATCGACGGGCGCATGCGGGCGCGGCGCGACCATTTCATGCCGCCGAGCCTGCTGGAGAGCCAGTTCGCGACGCTGGAAGCCCCCGCGCCCGACGAGCAAGCCGTGACCGTCCCCATCGCGGACGATCCCGAGGCGATCGTCGCGACGATCCTCGCCCGCCTCGCCGCCTGAGGTCAGCGCCGGCCGGGGAACTTGCCCCTGTTGCGGGCGAGATCGGCAAGGGCGCCGGCCCGCACCGCGGCCATGTCGCATTCGCCGATGACGATGCCGTAGCCACGCTCGGCGAGCATGAGCGGGTCGCGGCCGGGGATCGGGATCGTTCCCAGCACCTTGCCGGCCTTGAGCGTCGCTTCCGCCGCCCGGTCGATGCTCGCCAGCACATCCGGCTCGGTCAGCCGTCCAAGCTTGCCGAGCGAGCCGGCGAGATCGTTGGCGCCGATGAACAGGCAGTCGGCACCCGGCAGCGCGGCCATCGCCGCCGCATTCTGCGAGGCGAGGTCGCTCTCCACCTGGAGGGCGAGGAACGTGTCCTCGTGGGCGGTGTCGATATAGTCCTCGGCGAAGCCATAGAGCCCCGAGCGGGCGACGGAGGCGGAATAGCCGCGGCGGCCACGCGGCGGATAGAGGCAGGAGGCGATGATGCCCTGCGCCTGCTCCACCGTGTCGATCATCGGCACCATCAGCGAATGGATGCCGGCATCCAGCATCCGCTTGAACATGCCGAAATCGTGGCTCGGCACGCGCACCATGGCGTCGCCGCCGCCGGCCTCGACCGCGCGCACGCAGGCCAGCGTCTCCGCCATGTCGATCGGCGTGTGCTCGGCGTCGATCAACACGATGTCGTAGCCGGCAAGCGCATAGGTCTCGCAGACCGCCGGCGCGCCGGAGAACACCCAGGCGCCGAGAAGCCTCTCGCCCGCCAGGGCACGGCGCTTGATGCGGTTGCGGGTCATGGGGTCGTCCTCCGGTTTGGTGGATTTCTCTGCTCCGCCAGGATGGCAGCTGCCGCATCGATGGCGGCGAGATCGGGAATGCTCGGCTGGGCGCCGGCCCGGCTGCAGGCGAGCGAACCTGCGGCCGCGGCAAATTCGAGGGCGGTTTCCAGCCCGCGGCCGCGGTCGAGGGCGGCGGCGAGGGCGCCGCAGAACGTGTCGCCGGCGGCGGTCGTGTCGACCACCTCAACGGGATAGGCGGGGGATTCGTGGCGGATGCCGTCGGCCCAGCAGATGGCGCCCTCTGCGCCGAGCGTGACGGCGACGGCGAGGCCGTGACGTTCGGAAATCGCAGCGGCGACGCCATCCGCACCGCCGTCGGCGAGGCCGAAACCGGCGCCGAGCGCCAGCACCTCGTGCGCGTTGACGACGACGACGTCAAGGAGCGCCGCCAGTTCGGCGGGGACGGGCCCTGCCGGCGCGCGGTTGAGAATGACCCTGAGATCGCGGGCGCGGGCCCAGCGGGCGGCGGCGAGGATTTCCGCCTCGGGCACTTCCCACTGCATCAGCAGCGTGTCGCGCGGAGCGGGCGCGAGGCGTTCGAGGGCGGCCGCCCGGACGGCGGCATTGGCCCCGGCGGCGACGACGATCTGGTTTTCCCCCGCAGCGTCGACCGCGATGAAGGCGACGCCGGTCGCCGCATCGACGGGGGCGACGGCCGACAACTCGACGCCGGCGGCTTCCAGCAGGGAGAGGGCGGGCGCGGCGAAGCCGTCCCGGCCCACCGCTCCGACCATAGCGACCGCGGCGCCGGCCCGCCGCGCCGCGAGCGCCTGGTTGGCGCCCTTGCCGCCGGGGATCACGGCATAGTCGGGCCCCGCCACGGTCTCGCCCGCGCGCGGGAGGGCCGGGACGCGAGCGACCAGGTCGATGTTGATGGAACCGAAGACGATGATCATGACAGGCGGGGAATGCAGAAAGCCAAGGCTTGCGCTGCGGCCGGGACAGGGTCAAGCCGGTGTGAGCAGGGCGGCCTTGCACGACGCGGGGCGTCCATCACCGCTTTTCATTTGCCCTGAACGGGCAACCGCCCCATGTGCTCCGTCATGAGCCCCGCCACCGCCGCCATCGAGGTCGAGAATCTCGTCAAGAACTACGGACCCGTCAGGGCCGTTGACGGGCTGAGCTTTGCCGTGGCCGGCGGCTCGACGACGGCGCTGCTCGGCGGCAATGGTGCCGGCAAGTCGACGACGATCGGCATGATCATGGGGCTCGTCCTGCCGACGTCCGGCACCGTATCGGTCCTCGGGACGGACATGGTGCGGCGGCGCCACGACGTGTTGCACCGGATGAATTTCGAGAGCCCCTATGTGGACATGCCGCACCGGCTGACGGTGCGGCAGAACCTCAAGATCTTCGGGATGCTCTATGGCGTCCCGGACCTGTCCGGCCGCATCGCGACCCTCGCCGGCGAACTCGACCTCACCGCTCTGCTGGACCGGCCTTCGGGCAAGCTGTCGGCCGGGCAGAAGACGCGGGTGGCCCTCGCCAAGGCGCTCATCAACGAACCGGAGGTCATGCTGCTGGACGAGCCGACCGCTTCGCTCGACCCGGACACGGCCGACTGGATCCGCGGCCATCTGGAGCGCTACCGCGACCGTCGCGGCGCGGCGATCCTCCTCGCGTCGCACAATATGGGCGAGGTCGAACGGCTCTGCGACCGCGTGATCATGCTGAAACAGGGCCGGATCGAGGACGACGCGTCGCCCGCCGAACTCATCCGCCGCTACGGGCGCAGCAGCCTCGAGGAGGTCTTCCTTGATGTCGCGCGCGGCCGCCGGGAGAACGTCGCATGAGCGCCCGCACCCGCATCAAGATCTGCTGCATTTCCTCGCTCGCCGAGGCCGAGATGGCGATCGCCGCCGGCGCCGACGCGCTGGGCATGGTCGCCGCAACGCCGCCGGGATCGGGCATGGTCGACGATGCGACCATCCGGGCGATCACCGCCGAGGTGCCGCCGCCCATCGCGACCTTCCTCCTCAGCTCGCGGCTCACCGGCCTCGAGATCGCCGAACATGTGCGGCACTGCGGCGCCAGCACGATCCAGATCGTCGATCATATCGATCCCGGCGAGATCGCGGTCCTCGCGGTGACCCTGCCGGCCGTCAGGCGCGTGCAGGTCATCCATGTCGAGGGCCCCTCGGCGCTCGACCTGATCCCGCGCTACGAGCCCTATGTCCACGCCTTCCTGCTGGATTCGGGCAAGCCGGGCGGGACGATGCGCGAACTCGGCGGGACCGGCCGCACCCATGACTGGGACGTCAGCCGCGCCTTCGTCCGGGCGACACGCAAGCCGGTCTTCCTCGCCGGCGGGCTGACGCCGGCCAATGTGGCGGAAGCCATCGCCAAGGTGGGCCCGTTCGGGGTCGACCTGTGCACGGGGGTCAGGACGGACGGCCATCTCGACCCGGACAAGCTCGCCGCCTTCATGGCGGCGGTGAGGGCCGCATGAGCTTTTCCGTCCAGCGCGTCGGCGCGCTCTGCCTGCGCTATGTCTATCTCCTCGCCTCGTCCTGGCCGCGGCTCCTGGAACTCGTCTACTGGCCGGTGCTCAATCTCCTGACCTGGGGCTTCCTGCAGAACTATGCCATGGCCTCCACCAACAGCACGCTGTTCGTCGGCGGGGCGCTGGTGTCGGGCCTGCTGCTCTGGGAGGTGCTGTTCCGCGGCCAGATCGGCTTCTCGATCTCTTTCCTTGAAGAGGTCTGGTCGCGCAATCTCGGCAATCTCCTGATGAGCCCGCTGCGGCCGGCCGAGTTCGTCGCGGCGCTGATGGTGATGAGCCTCGCCCGCCTCGCGGTCGGGATGATCCCGGCGACGATCCTCGCCATCGCCTTCTTCGGCTTCGACCTCGCCCGGCTCGGGATCGGCTTCGCCGCCTTCTTCGCGCTTCTGGTGGTGACCGGCTGGGCGGTCGGGCTCGTCGTCTGCGGCCTGATCCTGCGCCATGGCCTCGGGGCGGAGAGCCTCGCCTGGACGATCATGTTCGTGTTCTGGCCGCTCTGCTGCGTCTATTATCCCTTGAGCGTGCTGCCGGCCTGGCTGCAGCCCTTCGCCCTGGCGCTGCCGCCGACCCATGTCTTCGAGGGCATGCGGGCGGTGCTGTCGGAGGGCGTGCTGCGCCTCGACCTGCTGGCAGCCGCAGCCGCGCTCAACGTGCTGTGGATCGTCGCGGCCTCCTTCGCCTTCGCCGCGCTGCTGGACCGGGCACGCGACGCCGGTACCCTCCTGTCCAGCGGCGAGTGACGGCTGATCATCGTCTTTCGTCTGATGTCACTCGAAAACCACGTTCATTGCGGGTTAACGCCTGGCCCTGCACGCTTGAGGTTGCGCGGGCTGTAACAAGTCCGCTACAAATTTCGCAGTGCAGCAATCGAGATTGGATCTCTGCGGGTCGGTGAGGCTTCTCCCGACGCCATGACCCGACAGGTCGCCCGACCGGACTGAAGCGACCTGGCCCAATCCTCCCCGTCCCCGGAGGCCTTTGCGTGCTTTACCACTGGTACGAAGCCACCCATGCCATGCTGTCGCCCTATCGGGCCATGGCGGACGCCACCAAGCTGGCCCTGAACAGCCCGGTCAATCCCTTCTCGCACATGCCGATGGCCAAGCAGATGGCCGCCGGCGCCGAGATGTTCGAGCGCGCGACGCGGCGCTACGGCAAGCCGGGCTTCGAATTGCCGACAGCGCTGGTCGGGGGCGAACGTGTCGCCGTGACCGAAAAAGCCGTGTGGCAGCGGCCCTTCTGCGACCTCGTTCATTTCCAGCGGGCGCTTCCGGCGCGGCGCCGGCCCGATCCCAAGGTGCTGATCGTCGCGCCGATGTCGGGCCACTACGCGACGCTGCTGCGCGGCACGGTCGAGGCCTTCCTGCCGAACCACGAGGTGTTCATCACCGACTGGCTCGACGCCCGCCGGGTGCCGCTGGCGGACGGGCGCTTCGATCTCGACGACTATGTCGACTACATTGTCTCGATGCTGCATTTCCTCGGCCCAGACACCCACGTCATGGCCGTCTGCCAGCCGGCTGTGCCGGTCTTCATGGCGGTGGCGCGCATGGAGGCCGAGGACGACCCCTTCGTCCCGACGACGCTGACCCTGATGGGCGGACCGATCGACACGCGGTCCAATCCCACCGCGGTCAACAAACTGGCCGAGGAGCGCGGCACCGAGTGGTTCCGGCGCAACGTCATCACCACAGTGCCGTTCCCGCATCCCGGCATGTTGCGTCCGGTCTATCCGGGCTTCCTGCAGATCAACGGCTTCATGTCGATGAACCTCGACCGCCATGTCGACGCCCACCGCGAAATGTTTCGCAACCTCGTCAAGGGCGACGGCGACAATGCGCAGAAGCACCGCAGCTTCTATGATGAATATCTGGCGGTGATGGACCTCACCGCCGAGTTCTACCTGCAGACCATCGAGCGGGTCTTCGTCGAGCATCACCTGCCGCGCGGCACGATGATGCATCGCAACGAGCGGGTCGATCCGAAGGCGATCAAGCGCGTCGCCCTGCTCACGGTCGAGGGCGAGAAGGACGACATCACCGGCGGCGGGCAGACGCTGGCGGCCCATGGCCTCGCCACCTCGATCCCCGAGGACATGCGCCACCACCACCTGCAGGCGGCGGTCGGCCATTACGGGGTCTTCAACGGATCCCGCTTCCGGGCGGACATCGCGCCCCGCGTCATGGACTTCATGCGCACCCACGCCTATCGCAAGGCCCAGGCCGCCAAGCCCCCCGCCAAAGCTCCCGCCAAGGACAAGCCGTCGACCAAGCCGACGGTGCTCAAGATGATCCGTGGCGGGCGCACGGCTGACGCGGCGAAAGGGAGCTGATCCCGGGCGTCCCTCGGTTTGGGTCCGCCGCACTCCGATCTGGCAGCGGGCAGCGAAAGGGGCAATCCGGTCACGACTTCGCGGCTGGCCTCGGCACGGGCGACTCGGTTAATCTGACCCCATGTCGATCATCCGCAGGCTGTTCCAGCGCGAACCCGATCCGCAGGCGATCACCGTCTCGCATGAGGGTGTGCCCTATGCGGTGGAACTACGCCGCCTGCCGCAGGCGCGCCGCTTCACCTTGCGCGTGCGCGCCGCAAGCCGCGACGCCGTGCTCTCCATGCCGGCGCGGGCCAGGCTCGCCGACGCCATCGGCTTCGCCGAGCGCCATGGTGCCTGGATCGCCACGCGGCTGAACCGCATACCCGAAGCGCTCGGCTTCGTCGCCGGCGCCGTGGTGCCGCTGCGCGGCGTGCCGCACAAGGTCGTCCACAGTCCCGACCGGCGCGGCACGGTTTCGGTGGAGGAAGGCGCCATCCTCGTTTCGGGCGATGTGGCCTTCCTGTCCCGCAGGGTCCAGGACTTTCTCAGGCGCGAGGCGCGCAAGGATCTCGAGGTGGCGACCCGCCATTATGCCGAGCGGCTCGGCGTCAAGGTGACGCGCATCGGCATCCGCGATCAGGCGAGCCGCTGGGGCTCGGCCTCATCCTCGGGGGCCATCAACTATTCCTGGCGGCTGATCCTGGCTCCGCCCTTCGTGCTCGACTATCTCGCGGCGCATGAAGTGGCGCATCTGCGCGAGATGAACCATTCGACGCGGTTCTGGCGGATCGTCCGGGACCTGTGTCCCGGCATGGACGCGGCCAAGGCGTGGTTGCGCGCCAACGGGGCGAACCTGCACCGCTACGGGGCGGAAGACTAAGGATTTCTCAGCGGATCTGTCGCAGGCGATCTATAGGAAACGCGGGGCCGGGGTCGAGGCTCCGTGGCGAGACTTCGGAATGGCCAAGCAACTCGATATTGGGCTTCCGGGCCCGGAAGGCGTGCACGAGCCCTTCGGCGGTCCGCATCTGGTCGTCGGTATAGCGGTCCCAATATGACGTCTGCCCAGCCTGTTGCACCGGAACCACGTCTTTCGGACCGACCTGCGCACCATAGGCGTTGACATATGTGCCGTCGTCGCGCTGGGTCAGGCGGCCCTGGTTGGTGAAGCTTACGCCGATCGAATAGGCGTTGAGCTGGGTGAGGCCGCGGGTCTGCCAGTAGCTCTGCCCGGCATGCCGCGCCTCGCGGTCGAGGGGAACGAGCTGAACCACGGCTCCGCTACGCGCGACGAGAATGTGGTAGGAAACGTTGTTGGGTGCAGTCCCGCCGGCGAGGAAGTTCAGCACGCCCGTGGTGCTGCCGCTCGCGGTGTAGTGGAAGATCACCGCTTCGGCCGACCGGAGTTCAGGCAAGGCGCCGGGCACGGGAACCTGTGGCACAGGCCGACCATCAGCGCAAACCAGCGTTGCGCCGTCGACCTTGAAGGCAAACGAGCCCCCGCATGGCTTGAGATCGATCTCGGCCAGCACCCTGCTCAGATCAGCAGGGTTGGTCGCGCGAGCTATGCGTGTTTGAAATTCTGGTGCGAGCGGAACAGATCGCACCGGCCCTGACCGCATGAGCCGGATCCGCTGTCTCTCGCCGGTGCCCAGTTGACGATTGAGCATTGCCTCCGCGACTCTCACCCGGTCGTCGTCGTTTTCGATCCGCGTCAGAACGTCGAGCACTTCGACGAAGTCGCGTCTCGGGCCCCCATCGTGCCGCTGAAGAAGTCCGATTGCCGCAAACCACAACGTGGCGACGATTAATGCGAGCATCGTTACCCGCGTCAGTATGCCGAGATAGTCGATAGTCCGCTCGTCATCGAACTCCGGAAGGCCGGGGAGAACGAGGTCGCCCGCCGCGCTCTTCTCTGCGGGTGGCAGAGCCTTGGCTATGAAGCTGCGAAGGGAGCCGAAGACCTCGGAGCCACGATCTTTCGGCCTCGCAATGGTGATGTGGTTGGAGTCAGTCGCTATTGGCGCGCTGTCTGAGAGGCCGGGATCAGCCGAACCCTCTCGCACAATCTTACCGAGCACGGTCGATCGCGTCTCGTAAAGGACTTTGTGCCGAAGCGAGCCAGCCCGGCCTTTGGCCAAGGCCCTGTAGGTGATGTTGGTTTGATGCAGGGCTGGCGCATTGGCCACTAGAGCGGTCGTCAACGGCGAGGGCCAGAGCAGAAGCCGCAGGCGGTCGATCAGGTTCGCATGGTCCGACCCCAGATGCGGTGTCGCTAGAAAAGCGACCTGCCGGACACCGTCGAGGAGGGCCTTTGCCCTAGGTTCGACAGCCTCCATCTGATCGAGATGGAGCAGCAGCTTCTTGACGATGATGCCGCCGAGGCTGTGGCAAACGAACGTAATGTGAGAACGGGCTAGCCCCTCTTCGTTGAAGAGAAGCTCGGCAATATTGTTGACCCGGTGCTCAATCGCCATGGGCTCGCCGAACCAGCCGCTTGGGGTGGCTTCGTATCCGAGCGTGTAGACTTCGATCCCGGAAATGCCTTCCGCCAGCCATTTCGGCCAGAAGGTATCGTCGCTGGCGACGGGCCCTGTTCCGCGCCGCCACGTGTCATAGGGATGGCCGCCCAAGCCATGGACGAAAATGACAGTTCCTCGCCGCTCGCCCGTCCAGTCGACAACCTTTATGAGTTGCGACATGCGCCCTCACTACCACGGGTGACATTCGGACGTGTCACGCGGTACGTCTAGGTCCGGAAAAATCCCGCGGCAATGGATCAGCCGATCTGCTTCTGCACGAAGACGAGGTCGAGCTTCCGGCCGAACTTCTCGCCGATGCCCGGCATCCGCCCGACCTCGATGAAACCGGCCCGGCGGTGCAGCCGCAGGGAGGCGGTATTCCGGCCCTCGATGCCGCCGATCATCACCTGCTTGCCGTCGGCCTTCGCGCGCGCGAGCAGGCCCGCGATCAGCGCCGACCCGACGCCGGAGCCGCGCCGGTCGTCGCGCACATAGACCGAGTGCTCGACGGCGTTGCGATAGCCCGACCAGGCGCGAAACTGCAGGTAGGAGCCGAAGCCGACCACGGCGCCGTCATCCATGGCGACAAGGACGGGGCTGCCCGTCCCCAGCCGGTCGCGCAGCCAGGCCAGGCGGCTCGCCAGATCGACCGGCTCGTCCGACCAGATCGCCGTGCTGGTGGCGATGGCGTGATTGACGATGTCGAGGATGGCCGGCATGTCGGCGTCGGTGGCGTCGCGCACGGTCGCGGTCGAGACGGGCATCCCCCGCGGCGGCGACAGGTCCTTCAGATAGTAGGTGGTGTCGCAGAAGCCGCCGTCGGGCAGCAGCGCGAAATCGGGCACGAAGCCGAAACGCGACCAGCCACCGCGCTCGTAGACACGCTTGGCCTCCTCGCTCGCGGTGTCGAGGATGAGGAGGTGGCGGCCGTGTCCGAGTGCTTCCTCCTCGATGCGCCGCAGCATCGAGCCGGCGATGCCCTGCCGGCGCCCGTCGGAATGGACGAGCATTTTCTTCACCTCCGCCCGATGGGGCTGGTTCGGCGGCATGTCGAGCCCGAGCTGGGCGGTGCCGATGACGCGGTCACCGAGAAAGGCGGCGACGAGAACGGTGTCGCCGGCGGCGACGCTGTCGACGACGCGCGCGAAGAAGGCCTCACCGTCGGCAAAGCCGAAGGGCTTCATGAAGCTGACCGAGGCGCCATGGGTGACGCAGTCGACCAGGACGGCCGCGAGATCGGGCAGGTGGCGCCTGGTCGCCGCCGCATCGAGCGTTTCGATCGTGATCATCGGCGCTGTCCCGGCGGGGCGGCATGGGACACCAGCACGACGCAGTAGCGCGCCGGCGCTGCCGTGCGGTTCTCGAAGACCAGCGGCGTGTCGAGCCGCATCACCCGGCAGTCGCCGGGGCCGAGGTCGGTGGTCAGGCCGGCATAGGTCAGGGTCAGCGTCCCCGCGAAGACCCAGACGAACTGCTCGACCGGGATGACGACGATATTGTCATAGGCGACACGCTTGCCCGGCGGCAGCATCACCTCGACGATGTCGGTGCCGGAGGCGTTGGGAGGGGCGACATTGCGGCGGGTATAGCCGGTTTCGGGGTCGGTGCGCACTGCCGAGGCGGCGGCGCGGCGCACAGGATCGGGCTGCGGCTGCGGCCTTTCGAACAGCGCTCCGAGGGTGACGCCGAGGGCGGCGCCGAGCTTGACCAGAAGGACCGCCGTGGCGCTGGCCTCGGCGCGCTCGATCCGCGAGATCATGGCACGGGAAACGCCGGACAGGGCGGCGAGCTGGTCCAGCGTCAGGCCCTTGGCGGCCCGCAACTCGCGGACGCGCTGGGCGACGATCTGGTCAAGCTGGTCGGTCGGATCCGCGGCGCTGTCCATGTTCCGAGAGTACCATTCTCAGATAATGGAATCAAGGACGGCCGGGACTCATCGTGCGACGGCGGCGACCGCCTCTTCGAGCCGCGCGATGTCCGCGTCGCGGGACAGGCGGTGGTCACCGTCCTTGACCAGCGTCACCACCACGTCGTCACGGGCGATCTTTTCGGCGAGCAGCATGGCGTGGCGCCAGGGCACGTCCGGGTCTTCCATCCCCTGCAGGATGTGGACCGGGCAGCCGGTCTCGACCAGGCCGCCGAGAACGAGGTTGCGGCGCCCGTCCTCGATCAGGGCCCTGGTGATGGGGTAGCCGCCCGCATCATAGGCGGAGGGGCGGAGCCAGCGGCCCTCGATCATGATCGTCCGCCTGACCTCTTCGGAAAAGGACGGCCACATCAGCACCTCGGTGAAATCGGGCGCCGGAGCGATCAGCACCATCGCCGTCGGCGGGCTCGCCATGAGCCGGGCGACGAGGAGGGCGATCCACCCGCCCATGGAGGAGCCGACCAGGACCGGCCGCGGCCCGGCGAATGCGACCATGGCAGCGGCTTCCTCCGCCCAGCGGGAGATCGTTCCCATTTCGAAATCGCCTTCCGATTCCCCGTGACCGGAATAGTCGAAGCGCAGGAAGGCCCGGCCCGTCCGCGCCGCAAAGGCGGCGAGCGCCTCGGCCTTGGTGCCCTTCATGTCGGACTTGAAGCCGCCCAGCCAGACGATGGTCGGCCCCCGTCCGGGAACGCGGCGCCAGGCGATACGGCGGGCGGCAGAGCCGGTTCCAACCGTCAGGAAGTCCGGTTCGGGCAGGTTCATCACAGTGTCAGGTCTCCGAAACGGGGAAGCCGGGAGCGACCCCTGACTACCCGCCCGCGCGACCCGCGGGCAAGACCGACGCACAAAATGCCGGCAACCATTGACTTTCGCGGCGTTTCTACCGATCTTCCCGAGCTTCCGGATGATCCGCAGGTCGGTGTGCGTCTTTCCCTCTCGGCAAGGGCGCGGCCAGCGGCGATCCGGTCCCAGCAACGTGTCAAGGAGACGCCCCCATTCGCAGACCCATGAGAGCCGCCGCCCCCGTCGAGCGTGACGGGCCGCGCATCAACGACATGATCCGTGTCCGCGAAGTCCAGTTAATCGATGCCGAGGGCGAGAACCGCGGCGTGATCCAGACTCGCGATGCCGTCCTGATGGCCGTGGAGGCCGGGCTCGACCTTGTCGAGGTCGCCCCGAATGCCGTGCCGCCCGTCTGCAA
>NZ_JAUYFA010000069.1 GCF_030691135.1 Phreatobacter sp. | reverse complement strand
CCGGCCGCCGCCGCACCTGCGAGCCCCGCGCCACGGGCGGAGCCGCCCAGCGCCGAATCCGCCTATGCCGCCTATCAGCGCGGGCATTATCTCACCGCCTTCCGCGAGGCGACGGAACGGGTCGAGACCCTCGCCGATCCCGTCTCCATGACGCTTCTCGCCGAACTCCATGCGGCCGGCATCGGCATTCCCCAGAACGACGAGCGGGCGCTCGGCTGGTACCGCCTCGCCGCCGAGCGCGGCGACCGCAACGCCATCTTCGCGCTGGGCATGCTGCATGTCGACGGTCGCGCCGGCCAGGTCCGCGACCCCGCCCTGGCGCGCCCCTTTTTCGAGCATGCCGCCGGCCTCGGCCACATCGCGGCCGCTTATAATCTCGGCCTGCTGGCCCTCGCCGGCGATGGCGGTCCGCGCGATCCCGCCGCTGCCGCCCGATGGTTCCAGATGGCTGCCGACCTCGGCAGCGCCGATGCCCAATACGCCTTCGCCGTGCTCCTGAAGGACGGCAACGGCGTGCCCGCCGATCTGCCGCGTGCCGCGACCTATATGGGCCGCGCTGCGGCGCAGGACCTCCTCGAGGCGCAGATCGATTTCGCCGTCATGGTGTTCAACGGCCAGGGTCTGCCGCGGGACGAGGCGCGCGCCGCGGCGCTGTTCCGCAAGGCGGCGCTGCGCGGCAATCCGCTCGCCATGAACCGCTACGCCCGTCTCCTCGCCGCCGGCCGCGGCATCCGGCCGGATGCCCAGAGAGCGGCCCAGTGGCACATGACCGCCCATATGCTCGGTGCGTCCGACGGTTGGCTCCAGGAATTCGTCAAGACCATGGATCCGGTCCAGCGCGAGGCCGCCGAACGTGGCGCGCGTGAGTGGCTGCGCTGACGCACCGAGCGCACGGCGCTTGACCGTGACGCCGCTCGCGGGCATGACCCCGGAAAGCCAGCCGAAAGATCGATATGCTCCGTTCCGCCCTTCTCAATGTCATGGTCGGCGCCGCCCTCAAGGCCGGCCGCAGCCTCAAGCGCGACTTCGGTGAGGTCGAGCATCTGCAGGTCTCGCTGAAGGGACCGGCCGATTTCGTTTCCGCCGCCGACCGCAAGGCCGAGCAGATCGTCATGGCCGAACTCATGAAGGCCCGACCGGGCTACGGTTTCATCGGTGAAGAGGGCGGCAAGGTCGAGGGCACCGACTCCACCCACACCTGGATCGTCGATCCGCTCGACGGCACGACGAACTTCCTGCACGGCATTCCGCATTTCGCCGTCTCGATCGGCCTCGAGCGTAACGGCGTGCCGGTCGCCGGCGTCGTCTACAATCCGGCCAACGACGAACTCTACGTCGCCGAGCGCGGCACCGGCGCCTTCCTCAACGATCGCCGCCTGCGGGTCTCCGCCCGTACCAAGCCGGAAGCCAGCGTCGTCGGCGGCGGCATTCCGCATATCGCCCGCGGCGACCATGTCCAGTTCCGCAACGAGTTGAAGGTGGTGCAATCGCGCTTTGCCGGTATCCGCCGCATGGGCGCCTGCGCCCTCGATCTCGCCTATGTCGCGGCCGGCCGTTTCGACGGCTTCTGGGAACGCGGCGTCCATCCCTGGGACATGGCGGCCGGGATCGTCCTTATCCGCGAGGCCGGCGGCTTCGTCACCGATTGCGACGGCCACGACAACATGATGCTGAACGGCACGGTCTGCGCCGGCAACGAGCCGATCCAGAAGGCGCTGCTCGCCGCCGTCAAGGAAGGCCAGAGGGGCTGAGATGGGGCAGGCCAAGCGGCGCAAGGAAGCGGGCGACCGCGTCTCCCACTGTCGCACCTGCACCTATTGCTGTTCGCTGCCGCAGATCGAGGCGCTGGCCAAGCCCGCCTATCGTCCCTGCATCCATATCGCCGACGGTGGCTGCGCGATCCACGGCCGCCCCGAGCGGCCCGGGGCCTGTGCCGCCTATGCCTGTGCCTATCTGACCGCGCGCCTCGCCAGTGCCCCGGAGCGCAACCGCATCCCCCACCCTCTCGATTGCGGCGCCTATTTTCACCGCGACCCCGTGGAAAAGGTCATCTTCGTCTTCGTCGATCCGGCACGCCCCCTGCTGTGGAAAGCCTCCCCGCTCCTCATCGATTTCATGACGCTTCAGGTCGGCGCCGGATTCGTACTCTTCATCACCGACCGTGGCCGCCAGATGGTGGTGCGCGATGCCGCCACCTTCGCCGAGATCCTCGCCCGTGACTTCGTCACCATGGCCGACAGCGAGGGGCGTCCGCTCGACGTGCCGAGTTTCCGCGCAACCGGCTCTGTTCCCCCAGCGTGAACCTGTCGCGGTGCCCCTGGGGCAGCTTTACCTCGCCTTAAAGCGCCCGGTGACAGACTGCCCGCAGGATAGGTCACCCATGTATCGCGAGATGTTCCACAAGGGGATCGAGTGGCGCGCTCACGCCCATGCGATCCGGCGGCTCTATGGCAACTGGATGGCGCTGCGCGCCGACAACCCGGACGTCCCGTTCCACGAGTTCGATCCGGCGACGATGGGTGACATCGCTGACGATATGATCGTGTTCCGTCCGGCAGGCGATGGCTACATGGTCTATGCCCATTACGGTCGCTCGCTCATCGACCGCGTTGGCACCGACAAGACGGGGCAGGCCAGTTCCCGCATCCGCGAGGCGGTCGGCGCCTTCTTCCGCGAGTGCAACGCCCGCGTTCTAGAAAGCGGCGAACCGCTTCTGACCCTCCACCGCAGCGCCTTGTCCGGGCAGGTTCATCTGTGGGAGCGGCTGGTCCTGCCGTGCCGCGATACCGATGGCGAGCCAGTTATCGTCATCATCGCCAAGCCGCGGCAATTCCGCGACGACTTGCTGGCGGCTGTGCTTGACGCCTCGCTCGACGCCATCGTGGCGGTGCATCTCGTCCGCGACGATTCCGGGACACCCGTCGATGGGGAGTTCGTCTCGGTCAACCGCCGTGCCGCCGAATGGAGCGGGGTGACCGTCGATGCCATGCTTCAGTCCTCGGTCCTGACCCTTTGCCCCTGGCTCGCGGAGAGCGGCCTGTGGAGTCGCTATGTCGACGTCGCTGTGACGCGGGAGCCGTTGCAACTCGTCACCCGCTATCCCTGTGCCGATGCGGAGCGCTGGCTCGAAATCGCCTGCGTGCCCTTCGGCGACGGCTTCATGGTGACCCAGGCCGACATCACCGAGCGCAAACAGGCCGAGGATGCCATGCGGCAGTCCCAGGCCGAATATGCCCGGGCAAATGCGGCGCTGAAGGCCGAGATTCTCCGCCGCAAGGCCCTTGAGGAGGAGCTCAGCCATCTCGCGACGCGCGACAGTCTGACCGGGGCGCTGAACCGCCGGGCGATCACGCAGGGCCTGCGCGACGCCATCGCCCGATCCGCCCGCTACGCCCATCCGGTCTCGATCGTCACCATGGACCTTGACCATTTCAAGCATATCAACGACCGCTTCGGCCATGCCGGTGGCGACGCCGTCCTGCGGCGGACCGTTGACCTCCTCACCCACGGCCTGCGCGAGGATGTCGACCTGGTCGGCCGTCTGGGCGGCGAGGAATTCGTCGTCGTCCTGCCCCATATCGGGGCGGAGGAAGCCGTCGGCGTCGCCCGCCGCATGCGGGCATTGCTCGCCGCTGCCAGCATCGATCACGACGACGATGAGATCCGCTTCACCGGTTCGTTCGGCGTCGCAGCCTGGGACGGCCGCGAAACCATGGACCGCCTGCTGAGCCGCGCCGACGCCGCGCTCTACAAGGCCAAGGCGGCGGGCCGCGACCGCGTCGCGCTCGACGAGGGCGAAGGCGAAATCCACGTCCTCGGCCTGGACGGCGAGATGCCGCTGCAGCCCTCCGCCGACCTGCCTGCCTTCAGTCCGTCGACTCGGCAGGGAACGGCGCCACGCGCGCCGCGCCGAGCCAGTTCTCCAGCGCTCGCGCGGCCGCCGAAGGCGTGAGCCAGAGGGCCTCCGGCATCTGGTTGCGGAACCACGTCTCCTGGCGCTTGGCATAGGCGCGCGTGTCGCGCTGGCCGCGCGCAATGGCCTCGGCAAGGGAAAGATCACCCGCCAGATGCGCGACGAGGCCTGGCACCCCGTGCGCCCGCATGGCAGGCAGGGCCGGATCGAGCCGCCGCGCGGCGAGCGCCGTGACCTCGTCCATCGCCCCTGATGCCATCATCGCCTCGAAGCGGCGGTCGATCCGCTCCCGCAGCACCTCCCGCTCCACCGCCAGGAACACCGTCGCGAGATCATGGCCGGCGAGCACCGCCGCCTCGCGTCCGGCCTCCTGCCACCGGACGAGCGGCTGTCCCGTCGCCTCCAGCACTTCGATGGCCCTGAGGATGCGCTGGGGATCGCTCGGCCGAAGCCTTGCCGCCGTCGCGGGATCGCGTGCGGCGAGGCTCGCGTGGAGATCGGCGGGCGAGCGGCCCGCGGCCTCCTGCCGGACACGCTCACGGACCAGAGGCGAGACCTGGGGAATGGCCGAGAGCCCCGTCGTCAGCGCCTTGAAGTAAAGGCCCGTACCGCCGATCAGGATCGGCAGCGCCCCGGCCGACAGCGCCGCCGCGACCTCCGTTCCCGCCGCCTCCACCCAGCGTCCCACCGAGAAGGTCTCGGCGGCATCCACCGTGCCGTAGAGCCGGTGCGGGGCGAGCGCCGTCTCGGCGGCGGAGGGGCGGGCGGTGATGATGGCGAGGTCGCGGTAGACCTGCATGGAATCGGCGTTGATGACGACGCCGCCGAAGCGACGGGCAAGGTCGAGAGCCAGTGCCGACTTGCCGCTCGCCGTCGGACCTGCGATGAGGACGGCCCTCGGCCTGTGGCCCTTGCGGGAAACCTCATCTTGACCCACGTCGCGACCCTCATCGCCCATCCGCACAACCCGGTTCTGACCGCCGATACCATTGCCGCGGCCGCGGCGCGGCTGCCAGGAGCCGGTGCCCCGGCGATTCTCGACCAGGGCGTCGCCGCCGACATTCCTTTCGCACCTGGGGGGAATGCCGACAACCGCCTGCTCGCCGACGATCTGCGCGGCGCCCTTGCCGGCCTTGCCCTCGACGTCGTGGTGCAGCCGGCCGCCGGCAGGGCCAAGCGGCTGTTCCTCGCCGACATGGATTCGACCATGATCGGGCAGGAGTGCATCGACGAACTGGCCGATCTCGTCGGGCTCAAGGACCATGTCTCGGCCATCACCGAGCGGGCCATGCGCGGCGAGATCGCCTTCGAACCGGCGCTGCGCGAGCGCGTCGCGCTGCTCAAGGGGCTCTCGGCGGCGGTGGTCGACGATGTCGTCGCGCGCCGCATCACCCTGACCGGCGGCGGCCCGGAACTGGTGCGCACCATGCGGGCCCGCGGTGGCTACACGGCCCTCGTTTCCGGCGGGTTCACGCTCTTCACGTCGCGGATCGGAGCGATGATCGGTTTCCACGAGGACCGGGCCAATCTCCTCGAGGTGGAGGACGGCCGGTTCGCAGGGACCGTGCGCGAACCTATCCTCGGCCGCGAGGCGAAGCGCGAGACGCTGATGGAGCTGCGCAGCCGCTTCGGACTGTCGGCCGTCGAGACCATGGCGGTCGGCGACGGCGCCAACGACCTCGCCATGCTCGGCGAGGCCGGGATCGGCATCGCCTACCATGCCAAACCGAAGGTGGCGGAGGCCGCCGCCGTGCGGATCGACCACGCCGACCTGACGGCGCTCCTCTACATGCAGGGCTATCGCCGGGCCGACTTCGCCCTGTGAGCCGGCGAGCCGCGAGGCCCGCCGGTGCCGGTTGAGGTCAGCGCAGGGTCAGCGCGACGAAGCGGCGATCGCCTTCCGCGTTCGCGACCAGGAACAGGGCCGAGCTGCGGCCCTCGGCCCGCAGGGCCTCGATCCGCCGCGTCACGTCCGCCGGTGAATTGACCGCCTCGTTCTGGACTTCGAGGATGACGTTGCCAGCCTGGATCGCCCGCTCGGCGGCGCGTGAATTGGGGTCGACCTGCGTCACCACCACGCCGCGCACGTCGTCGCGCACGCGGAAGCGCTGGCGCATTTCCTGCGTCAGCCCGGAGAGCTGCAGGCCGAGCGCCGACACCGTCGGATTGGCCGGTCGCGGCGCCTGGCCCTGGGGCTGCTGACCGGTGGAGGCCTGCTGGATATTGCCCTCGCGACGGCCGAGCGTCACCATCAGCGTCTCCTCCTTGCCACCGCGCATGACGATGACCGGCACCGCCTTGCCGACGGCCGTCTCCGAGACGATGCGCGGCAGCTCGCGCGAGTTGCGCACCTCGCGGCCGTCGAAGCTGACGATGACGTCGCCGGTCTTGATGCCGCCCGGGCCGGCCGGACCGTTCGGCTCGACGCCGGCGATCAGCGCGCCGCGGCGCGTGCCGAGGTTCAGGCTCTCGGCGATCTCGTCCGTCACCTCCTGGATGCGCACGCCGAGCCAGCCGCGCCGGGTCTCGCCGAACTCGCGCAGCTGCGCGATGATCGGCCGGGCGGTATTGGCCGGGATGGCGAAGGCGATGCCGATATTGCCGCCGGTCTGCGAGAAGATGGCGGTGTTGATGCCGATGACGTCGCCGGCCATGTTGAACAGCGGGCCGCCTGAATTGCCGCGGTTGATGGCGGCGTCGGTCTGGATGTAGTTGTCGAACGGCCCGGACTGGATGTCGCGGTTCTTGGCCGAGACGATGCCGGCGGTCACCGTCCCGCCGAGGCCGAGCGGGTTGCCGATGGCCATGACCGCCTCACCGATCCGGATCCGGTCGGAATCGGCCATGTTGACCGCCTTGAGGGGGCGCGTCGGCTGCACGCGCAGCACCGCGACGTCGATCTCGCGATCGCGGCCCACAAGTTCCGCCTTCAGTCGCGTCCCGTCGTTGAAGATCACCGTGATCTCGTCGGCATTGTCGATGACGTGGTTGTTGGTGATGACGATGCCGCTCGCGTCGATCACGAAGCCAGAGCCGAGGGACGACTGGCGGCGCTGCGGCGCCGGCTGACCGTTCGGGCCGCCCGGCGGGTTTTCGCCGCGGCGACGGAAGAACTCCTCGAACAGTTCGTCGAAAGGCGCGCCGGGGCCCGAACCCGGATTGCCGGGGGCCCCGGGGGCGCCGGGCTGCCCGGGACGGCGGCCCTGCGGTCCCGGCCGCTGGCCGGCGGCCGCATCCACCCGCGTCGAGGTCGAGATGTTGACCACGGCGTCGATGACGCGCTCGGCGAGATCCGACAGGTCGATGGCCTGGCGGGCCTCGGCGCGCGGCGTGGCGCCCGGGGTGAGCGCGAGGCCCGTGCCGAGGGCGAGGGCGAGGCTGGCCGCGGCGAGGCGGCTGCCGATCCGATAGGTCATCATCGAGATCCTGGTGGAATATCCGCGAGAGGAAGGGTGCGAGGGCCGCAGGGCGGCAAGAGCGTCGGCGTCGGCAGAGCGGTCATTGGTCATGTCACGTCTCCGGTCGGCCAGGTCATGAACGCCCGCCATGTTTCGGCGGGATTGCATCCGGACATAGTCTCATGAAATGGGGCGCCATGGCGACATCGGAAAGGGGCCGGGGAGCCCGCGAGCGGCCTTGGCTCATCACACCTGTTTGAAGGCGCCGTCGACCGGCACCTGCAGGGCGATCGCCATGCGGTTCGTCTCCGAGGCCATGGCGACGATGGACACCAGTTCCATGAACTGGGCCTCGCTCATGCCACGCGCGCTCGCCGCGGCCGTGTGCGAGCGGATGCAGTACTCGCAGGAATTCGCCATGGAGACGGCCACATAGATCAGCTCCTTGGTCAGCGGATCGAGCGCCCCCGGCGCCATCACCTGCCGGATGCTCTCCCATGTCCGCTTCAGCGCGGCCGGGTCATGGGCGAGCACGCGCCAGAAATTGTTGACGAAATCCGTCATTCGCGTCGCCCGGATGTCGGCGAAGACCGCCGCCGCCTCGGCCGACAGGTCCGCGTCCGCCAGCGGTGGCTTCATCGACATGACCGTTTCCTCTCCACAGGCCGGCTCAGCCGGCGATTTCTTCGATCAACCCGCCGAGGATGGTTCCCCGCGGCAGGATCGAGCGGATGTCGCAATATTCTTCCTTGGTATGGATGCCGCCGCCCCAGACGCCGAGACCGTCGAGCGTCGGAACGCCCATCGCCCCGGTGAAATTGCCGTCCGACCCACCGCCGGACTGCATGTGGTCGATCGGGTAGCCGTGCTGGTCGGCGATCGCCTTGGCCTTGGCGTAGAGAGCCATCGTACCCTCGCCAGCGACGAAGAGCGGACGCACCGGGCCCGCCTCGATGGTGATGCGGGTGTTGGGGAAGGGCGGCCGCAGCGTGCGCAGGCGCACATCGATGTCGGCGAGGTCATCCGGCGTCGCCGCGACGCAAAGGACCTCCGCCGAGCATAGCACCGGCACGACGTTGACCCAGGTGCCGGAGTTGACGCGCCCGACCGCGAAGGTCTGACCACGCTCGTAGTCCGACCAGTCCTCGATGGTCTCGATGATCCGCGCCATGGCCCGGATCGAGGAGACGCCGCGGCTGATGGCGGCACCCGCATGGGAGGGGCGACCGTGGACATGGACCATGTAGCGCACGACGGCGTGGCGGCCCGACGTGACGAAATGGTCGCGCCCCGGTTCTGGCACCAGGACATGGGCGGCCTTCGCTGCCTCCGCCTCGATGGTCAGCCGCGAGGATGGCGATCCCACCTCCTCGTCGGGAATGAGGACGACGGTGACGCTGCGGCGCAGGCGCCCGCCCTTCTGCCGGAGCAGCTTGCCGAGGACATGGAGCGCCAGCACTGTGCCGCCCTTCATGTCGGTGACGCCCGGCCCGTAGAGCCGGTCGCCCTCGCGGCGGATGGGCAGCGGACCGGCAAGCGTTCCCACCGCATGGACGGTGTCGACATGGGCGAGGATGAGGAGGCCGGGTCCCGGCTCGGTTCCCGCCAGGCGGCCGATGACGATGTCGCCGAAGCCCTGCGTGCCCGGCAGCCTGTCGATGTCGAAGCCCATGACGCCGAGGTCGCGTGCCCCTTCGTCCATCATGCGGTTGACGGCCGCGGCATCATAGGTCGGGCTCTCGATCGAGGCCCAGCGCATGATGTCAGCGACGACCTGTTCGACATCTGTGGTCACGGGCATGCGGGGCTCCTCATCTGATTTTGGGGGAGCCTAGAACCGCCGTGGTCGCCGCGTCTATGGCCGCGGCGGCTCACGAGCTATGATGCCGAAGTTCTGCCCACCGAAACGCTGCTCGATCTGCTCGATGCGCTTTTCGTGGTCCCGCCAGTTGAAGCGGCTGGTGGAGCGCTGACCGGGGGACGGCGTTTCCGACCCCGCCGGCACGGTGACGCCGCGGGCCAGCGGCGATCCGATGGCGTTGAGATGCACGACGGCCCGTCGGCAGTATTCGAGCGACAAGGCGCTCATCTCCGTCTCGTCCCAGCCGGCGCGGTACTTCATCAGCGCCTGGCACAGATTTCCGCCGGACCGCTCCCAGGCGCCGGCAAGATAGGTCATGCCGAGGCGGATATTGGTTTCCGGCTCGAACAGGTCCTGGATCGTGCCGTCGAACCCCAATTGTCGCGCCATGGCCGGGCGCACCTGCATGAGGCCGATGTCGTCGACGAGGCCGACCGCATGCGGATCGTAGGCGCTTTCCACCATGACCACCGCATCGGCGAGGTCGATCGGCACGCGCAGGGCGGCGGCGAGCCGGCGCACCGTCGGGTAATGCGCCCTGCGGCCGACGAGAAAGCGCGTATCGGAAAAGGCTCTGCCCTCGAAGCGCCGCGGCGGCGCCTCGGCGAAGGGTGCCTCGAGCTGCGGCAGGTCGGTGGCCGTATCGACGGCGGTGGGCTCGGCAGGCCGCGTCGGCGTGGCGGGTGGGGGGGGCGCGCCTCCTGGTCCGGCTGACGGCACCTGGGCATTGATCACGGCGGGATGGCCGTCGGGGATGGCCGGTGCCCGCCGGCTCGCGGCCTCCGTCTCGCGGAAAGCATCGTCGATGAGACTTGGCGTGACTTGTCCTGCAGCCCGTTCAGCCGCGGAGGGAGACGCGGTCACTGGCGCCGTCGGCGGAGCAACGGGAGCAGGGGCCGGGGGGGCCGGTGGAACCGTTGCGAGTTCCGGTGCCGCCACCGGTTCGCCGTCGCCGGCATCAGCCGGCCGCGGTTCCGGAACCGGTGCCGTCCGTGGTGCCCGGACGACGGGGCGGGCCGGGCGCGGGGCCTGCTGTCCGGCTGGCGGCTGGGAGACCCCGGGAGGTGTCAGGTCGAGCTGGGCATGGGCCGGCATCGCGGTCAGAACCACGGCGACGGCGGCAATGGACATCAGCGGCAGGCCGGTACGCATTAGCGGAAGTCTAACCCGAGCGGTACGGTCGATGCCACCCGGCTGGAATCCTCATCCCGAACGCATGCGGCTTCCCGCCAGCACGACGACGGCCACGGCCAGCGCGAAGATGATCGTTTCCGGCCCCACGGCCTCGCCGTTGGCGGCGGTGGCGACGGCGAGCGTCACGAAGGTTTGAAGCAGTTGCACCTGCCCCACGCGGGCGATGCCGCCCAGCGCCAGGCCAGCATTCCAGAAGAAGAAGCCGATGTATTGGCTGAACAGGGCGACATAGGCGAAGCCCCACCAGGCGGAGGCGGGGACCGCGCCTGGATCGACCGGTGCAAACCACCATGCCGCCGGAATTGTCACGGGGAGAGATAGAACCAGCATCCAGGAAACGACCTCCCAGCCCGGTCTGCTGCGGGTGAGCATGGCGCTGACCGTATAGCCGAGCGCGGCCGCTACTACGGCGAGGACGAGAAAGACGTCGCCTGCCGACAGGTGCAACCCACCTGCCTGCCGCAGGGCAAAGACGCAGACGAGCCCGGCTCCGACAATCCCCATCAACCAGAAGCCCAGGGAGGGCCGCTCCCCGGACACGAGCGCTGCGGCGATCGCCGTCGCCAGCGGTAGGATGCCGAGCACCACGCCGCCGTGGCTGGCGGGCACAGTGACCATGGCCAGCGCTGTGAAGCCGGGGAAACCGGCGATGAGGCCTGCCATGGCGATGCCGTAGAGCGGCAGGTCGCGCCGGTCGGGCAGGGGGCGCCGCAGGATGGCAAGGACCGCAGCCGCGAGAATGCCGGCGCCGGCGGCGCGCCCGAAGGTCACGAACCAGGGGTCGAGGGCGGCGACGGCAAGTCGGGTCATCGGCAGTGTCGCGCCGAAGATGACGACGCCGACGAAGCCGAGGCCTAGCCCGATGCGGGGGGACGGAGAGGAAGGCATGGAGCTTGGTTCGAGTGGTCCGTCATGCGTCTCACACAACGGCACGTGTCGGCCAATGCATTTGGCTGATGGATGACATTCAGCGCGGACAGCCTTACCGGCTGCCGCTCCTAGTCCCTCATCCGGTCGAGCTTCTCGCGGATCTCGGCCAGCGGCGCGAGGGCGGCGGCGAAGGGCCCGCGCCCGGCTTGCGCCAGGATGTCGTCCAGCAAGGGGGCGAGCCGCCGGAGGCAGTCCTCATGCATGGCGCGGCCGGCTTGCGTGATCTCGACGAGGCGGCCGCGCCCGTCGCTCTCGTCCGGCACGATCTGCACCAGGCCCTTCGGTTCGAGGCGCTGCAACGTCGAGGTCATGGTCGCCCGTGTGACCTGGAAGGCGCTGGCGAGGTCGGATGGTCGCTTGCGGCCCCCGAGCCTGACGAAGTGGTTGAGGATGGTGAACTGGGCGAGCGTCATCCCCTCCGGCATGACGCGCTCGAAGGCGGTGCTCGACAGCTGCGCGATGATGCCGACCTCGTTGAACACGCGGAACAGGAGGTCGGCGTCGCTGGCTGGGGCTTGTCGGGTCATGCGGTCCTGATTCGCGAGGCCGCAGGCCAGCGCGGCGTCTGCGGAACGGCTGGACCGTAGCCCAATCGGGCCAGCATGTGCAGTCGCTTCGGCCGCCCGCTACCGAGGAACTGGTCGAGTTCCGCGCGGGTTGCGTCCATCTCCGGGAATTCCTGCAGCGCCTGGCTCACCGGATGCATGGAAAGTCCCAGCGACGTCGCCGTTAGGTTGGCCCGCAGATAGGCCCGTCCGGCGGCAAATGTGCCGAGGCGGCTGTCGTCGTCCGCCGTGACCGTGAGATAGGCCGGCGTCGCCGCCAGCATGGGACGGTACATGTCCCGGCCCTGCTGGTAGGCGAAGGACGAGGGGTCCGCGAGCTGGGCGCGGGACAACTGGCCGACGACCGACAATCCCTCGAGAAAGGCGCCGCCGAGCGAGATACCGTCGGGATTGGCCTCGATCTCGCGTCGGCCGATCCGCATCAGGTTGACGCTCTCCTTGTGCGTGCGCGCCGTGCGGTACTCTACCTCCCAAGCCGCCCAGGTGATGTCGCGGAGCCGTGCGGTCATGCGGGCCTCGGTGACCGTCGCGACGTGGAGACCGGGAGAGGACAGGGCGGTGAGAGCGGACAGGGCGGCTGCGGGAACCGGGCGGGCCATGTCGTAGGGCCGCTTCGACGACCGACGTGCCGCCACATGGGCGAACAACGGATCGGGAGAGCCGGCTTCGTCCTTCACCAGCGTCAGATGGGCGATCGGCCGGCGGTCGAGGCGGGGCTGCGCCTCGCCCTCCGGGAAGGGCGTGACGTCGAGCCGGTAGCCGATGGCTCTCGCCGCGATGTGCGCGAGCTCGCAGAAACAGCCGAGGCCGATGACGATCTGCCGGTCGAACGGGTCGGTTTCGGGAAGCCGCCGGTCGAGGTCGCAGTAGAGGGTCATCGATGTCGGTCCGGTCAGCTCGACGATCCACGGCTGACGGTTGTGCGGGTTCGGCGCGAGAATCGCATGGCCGATCACGAAGCGGCGAGGGTCCGGCCCCGCCGTGCCGGCCTCGGCCCAGGGCAGCAGCGCCGCCGTCGGCGTCCGGGTCAGGGCGAAGGCGGTGGCACCGGTGGCGGCGACGAGGCCGGTGGCGGCGGAGGAGAGAAGGAAAACGCGGCGGTTCACGGGGAAACTCCTATGATTTGATGTCGAACTATATAATTCGATATCAAACCGAAATGCCCTTGTCAATATGATTTGATGTCAAATCAAATAGGGGTCGTGGAGGTCCCCGGTCGTCCGCAGCCCTCGCTCCCTACCGGGTACAGCCCGGGGTCAGGCTTTCAGCGCGGCGCGCCCCAGGATCGGCTCGCCTGGACCATGGAGGGCAGATCCTGCCGCTGCGGCATGGCGGGCGGGTGCGGCGGCATGTTCGGCATCCGTCCTCCCGCCATCTCGACCAGGGCCTGGACGCGCTTGGTGATCGAGGGATGCGTCGAGAACATGTCGGCGAAATCGTCCGGATCGTTCTCGAAGCACATGTCCATCACGCCGGAGGGGACGCCCTCGATATCGGCCCGGCCGGAGATCTTCAGCAGCGCCGAGATCATCGCGTCGGGATCCTTGGTGAGTTCGACGGCGCCGGCATCTGCAAGATATTCGCGCGACCGCGACAGCGACAACCTGACCACGATCGCCAGAATCCACGAAACGACGACAAGGGCGATGCCGATGAGCACCACCACGATGGCGCCGCCGCCCTTGCGGTCGCTGTTCGACGAGGACCGGATGCCGCCACGCAGGAAGCTTCGGAAGACCAGTTCGCCGATCAGCGAGACGACCCCCGAGATGACGACGGCGATGATCATCAGCCTGACGTCGCCGTTGCGGATATGCGTCAGTTCATGGGCGAGGACAGCCTCGACCTCCTTGTCGTCGAGCTGGTTGAGGAGCCCCCGTGTCACCGTCACCGTGAACTGCTTGTCGTTGACGCCGGAGGCGAAGGCATTGAGCGCTTCGCTCTCCAGGACCGCAAGTTTCGGCGTCGGCATGCCGCGCGAGATGCAGAGGTTCTCCAGCATCCGGTAGAGCTTGGGATCGTCCGCTGGGGCGATCGGCTGGGATCCCGTCATGCGCCCGATCAGCGCCACGTTGAACCGGAAACCGATGAAGACCCACAGCGCCGTCGCCGCGGTGACGAAGGGGAGGGCGGTGAGGAAAACGCGGCCGGCCTCTCCGACCAGTTGCCGCCCCAGCGGCGCACCTGTCATGCCATAGCCGATGAGGATGACGCCGAACGTCATCACATAGGCGAGCAGGAACAGTCCGGTGATGAGGAAGCCGGACCGGATCCTGTTGTTGCGGATATGGCCGTAGAGCCCGTAGGCCTCGCCGATCATTGCAATTCCGGGGTCAGAATTTCACGGTCGGGGCCGTCTCGATCTGCGCCCGCGTCTCGGGGCCGACGTCGAAGAACTCGCGCGACGTGAAGCCCATCGAGGCCGCGAAGAGCACCGCCGGGAAGGCCTGGATGGAGGCGTTGAACTCGCTCACCGCATTGTTGAAGAAGCGGCGGGCGGCGGCCAGCTTGTTCTCGATGTCCGACAGCTCGCGCTGCAGCTCGAGGAAGTTGGTGTTGGCCTTGAGGTCCGGATAGGCCTCGGCGACGGCGAACAGGCGGCCGAGGGTCGCAGTCAGCATGTTCTCGGCCTGGACCTTGTCATTGACCGAGGTGGCGCCGGCCGCGGCGGCGCGGGCCTGGGTGACGGCGTCA
>NZ_JAUYFA010000067.1 GCF_030691135.1 Phreatobacter sp. | reverse complement strand
TCGCTCTTCGCGTCATGGCCGGGCTTGTCCCGGCCATCCACGACGTGAACACGACGCCGCTGGAGAAAAAGTCGTGGATGGCCGGGACAAGGCCGGGCATGACGTGAGCAATGCGGCGCGTTTGATAACGCCCCAAGGATCAGGAGACCCCCATGGCCCGTTCCAACACCTACAAGCTCGCCGTCATCCCCGGCGACGGTATCGGCACGGAAGTGATGCCCGAGGGCCTGCGCGTGCTGGAACGCGCCGCCGCCAAATATCGCTTCTCGGTCGAGCTCGAGCACCACGACTTCTCGTCCTGGAACTATTACGAGAAGCACGGCCGCATGATGCCGGAAGACTGGAAGGCGAAGATCGGTGGCTCGGACGCCATTTTCTTCGGCGCCGTCGGCATGCCGGACAAGATCGCCGACCACGTCTCGCTCTGGGGCTCGCTGCTCTTGATGCGCCGCGAGTTCGACCAGTACGTCAACCTGCGCCCGGTCAAGCTGATGCCGGGCGTGCCCTCGCCGCTGGCCGGCCGCAAGCCCGGCGACATCGACTTCTTCGTCGTTCGCGAGAACACCGAGGGCGAGTATTCCTCCGTCGGCGGCCGCATGTTCCCCGGCACCGAGCGCGAGTTCGTGCTGCAGGAGACGGTGATGACGCGCATCGGCGTCGACCGCATCCTGAAATATGCCTTCGAACTGGCGATGAAGCGCCCGCGCCGGAAGCTCACCAGCGCCACCAAGTCCAACGGCATCTCGATCTCGATGCCCTACTGGGACGAGCGCGTCGCGGAGATGAAGAAGGCCTATCCGGACGTCGCCGTGGACCAGTACCACATCGACATCCTCACCGCCCATTTCGTCCTCAATCCCGACCGCTTCGACGTCGTCGTCGCCTCCAACCTCTTCGGCGACATCCTCTCCGACCTCGGCCCGGCCTGCACCGGGACGATCGGCATCGCGCCGTCGGGGAACATCAACCCGGACCGCAAATTTCCCTCGCTGTTCGAGCCGGTCCACGGCTCCGCCCCGGACATCGCGGGCAAGGGCATCGCCAATCCCATCGGCCAGATCTGGTCGGCGGCCATGATGCTCGACCATCTCGGCGAGCCGGAGGCGGCTGCGGCCATCGTCCGCGCCATCGAGGAGGTGCTGGCGACGTCCGAATATCGCACCCGCGACCTCGGCGGCACGGCCGATACCGTCGCCTGCGGCAAGGCGATCGCCGACGCCCTCGCCTGAGGCGGCCGGCACCGGATGCGCGGGCGGCGCCGCGCATCCGCGACATCGCGATTTGGGGCTGGCATTCCGCCACAAAGGCGTTAAGACCGCCACGAACAGTCGCTTAGCGCGGGCACAGTCCCGCACCAATCGGATGGATTGTTGATGGACAACCAATTCTGGATCGGCCTTCTCCAGATCATCTGGATCGACCTCCTGCTCTCCGGTGACAACGCGGTTGTCATCGCGCTTGCCTGTCGCGGCCTGCCCGAGAAGCAGCGCAAGTGGGGCATCCTGCTCGGCGCCGGCGCGGCCGTCGGCCTGCGCATCCTCTTCGCGCTGATCATCACCTATCTGCTGGCCGTTCCCTTCCTCAAGCTGGTCGGCGGCCTGCTGCTGTTCTGGATCGCCACCAAACTGATCGTCGGCGAGGAGGGCGGCGACCACGGCGGCATCCAGGAGAGCGACAACCTCTGGAAGGCCGTCCGCACCGTCGCCATCGCCGACGCCGTCATGAGCCTCGACAACGTCATCGCCATCGCCGCCGCTTCGCACGGCAATGTCTGGCTCTTCATCTTCGGCCTCGCCCTCACCATCCCGCTGATCATCTTCGGCTCGACGCTGATCCTCGGCATCATCGAGCGCTACCCGATCTTCGTCTGGGCCGGCGCCGCCCTGCTCGGCTGGATCGCCGGCGAGATGCTGCTCAGCGATCCGGTCGTGCTGCGCCAGCTCATGGCCTGGGGCACCGGCCTCGTCACCCAGGTGGAGGTCAGCCAGGTCTATCCGGCCGGTCTGAAACCGGTCGCGCTGGCCCATTACGGGTCGGCGGTGGTCGGCGCCATCGTCGTGCTCGGGCTGGGCTATGTCCTGCGCAAGCGCCGTGACGAAGCCGCCGCCAGCCACTGAGCGGACGGCCCTGAACGCAAGGCAAGGCCCGCCCTCGTGGCGGGTCTTGTCGTTTCAGCCCTCAGAACGGAGGCCTCAGCCGCGGCTGACCACGCCGGAGGCGACGGTGAACAGGTCGGCCCGGTCACCCAGCGCCGCGAAGGCGTGCGGGTCGGCACCGGTCATCCAGACCTGCGCCCCGAGGGCATCCAGCGCGTCATAGAGGGCGCCGCGGCGTTCGGGATCGAGATGGGCCGCGACCTCGTCCAGCAGCACGATCGGCGTGAACCCCGCCATTTCCGCCACCAGCCGGGCATGGGCGAGGACGAGGCCGATCAGCAGCGCCTTCTGCTGGCCGGTCGAGCAGCGCTCGGCCGGCGCGCCGGAGGGGCCGTGGACCGCGAGAAGGTCGGTGAGATGCGGCCCGACCGTCGTGCGGCCGGCGGCGCGGTCGCGGTGCCGGTTATCGCGCAGCACGGCGCGGTAATCGTCCTCAACGGCGAGGGCCGGCCGCTCCAGCACGCCGGCTTCCAGCGTGCCGTCGAGGGCCAGCAGCGCCCAGGGAAAGGGCGAATCCGGATCCTTGGTCGCGGCGATCAGCCCGGCGAGCCGGTGCACCGCCTCGGCCCGCGCCGCGGCGACGGCGACCGCGAGTTCGGCCGTCTCGTGCTCGACGGCGTCGAGCCAGGCAGGATCCGGCGCGTGGTCCTCCAAAAGCCGGTTGCGTGAACGCAGCGACCGCTCCAGCGCATTGACCCGGCTACCGTGTTCAGCATCCACCGCCAGCACCAGCCGGTCAAGGAAGCGCCGCCGCTCACCGGCCGAACCGAGAAAGAGCCCGTCCATGGCCGGGGTCAGCCAGACGACGCGCACATGATCGGCGAAGGCGGTGGCCGAGCCCACCGGCACGCGGTCGATGCGGCACTGGCGCGAGCGCACGTCGGGATCGCCGCCGTCGATGCCGGTGCCGAGCACGGCCTCGTCATAGGGACCGACGAGGGCGGCGCTGACCGCCCAGCCGCCGTCCCCCTGGTCGAAGGACGCCTCCGCCAGCGTGGCGCGGCGCAGGCCCCGTCCCGGCGTCAGGAAGGACAGGGCTTCGAGGATATTGGTCTTGCCGGCGCCGTTCTGCCCGATCAGCGCCACGAGCCCGGCTTCGGGCTCCAGCGTCGCGGCGCGATAGCTGCGGAAGCGCGACAGCGACAGGCGCGTGATGCGGCCGCGCAGCGGCGCTGCCGCCCCGTCGTCCATCGGCCGAACCAGCCCCTGAATCGTTTCCGCCATGGCCTCCTTATGGCGATGCGGCAGATTCGGCGCCACCCCGGATGCGGCAGCAGCAGTCTGGCACCCCCCCGCGTCGTTCCGCGGCGGGAACCGGCCGCTCACGCCGCCGGCTTGTCGGCCTCGTAGGTGAAGCGGAAGTCGCAATGCGAGGCACCCTGCATGATCGTCTGGGTGCGTTCGAGCTTCAGCTTGGGATCATAGCCCTCGCAGAAGGTCCCGTCGCGCTGGCAGGAGAGCAGCGCACCGATCTCGCCGAGGCCCATCGCCTTGTACATTTCGGAATAGCGGCAGCGCACGACGTTGAAATCGTAGGTGGTCTCGGTCCGCCCGATCTCCTCGACGGTGAGGGCGCCTTCCGCCGTCCACAGCGGCTGCATGGCGATGAAGCCCTGCAGCGAGGGCCCTTCCGGTGACTGGGCGGCAAAGCGGGCCGCCTGTTCGAGCGCCGAGCGGCGCACCGCCTCGCCGATGGTCGACCGCGCCACGTCGATGCCGTGGCTCTCCTTCAACTGGTCGTAAACGTGCTTGAGGATTTCCGCCTCGATGCGCCGCTTCTCGATCATCGACAGGCCGGCGGGATGGGCCGGCGGCGCAGCCGGTGCGGTGGTGGCGGCAGTCATGGCGGGGGCTCCTTCGAACGGTTCGAAGGCGACAGGGAAGCCGGATCGCGCCCGCCTGGCAAGAGGCCCGCTCGCGGGCCAGCTGCGACTGTCAGGCGACGTTGGCGGGCGGCATGATGCCCCGCGCCCTGAGGCGCGGCTCGACCAGCAGCTTGCGCGGCTCGGGTCCGTAATAGCCGTTGAGATGCACCATCGGCCGCGGCTTGACGATGATCGAGATGATCCGCTCCAGCAGCGCCTTGCCGGAGATCGGCTTGGCGACGAATTCGTGCACCCCGAGGCGCGTCGCCTCCATCACCCGCCAGCGCTCAAGATGCGAGGTGAGCATGATGATCGGCACGTCCGGCACGGGAAAGCTGCGGGGATTGCGGACGATGCGCAGCATCTCGGCCCCGTTCAGCATCGGCATTTCCCAGTCGAGAATGACGATGTCGGGCGCATGGACGCGGATATGCTCAAGACCGGCGAGGCCGTCGGCAGCCTCGTGCACGGTCTTGATCCCGATATTGGTCAGGATGTTGCGCACGACCTTGCGCATGAACTGGTTGTCGTCGACGATCAGCACGTCGACGCTGGACAACAACTGTTCCGCTTTCTTCGAGATCAGGCCGTTCATGCAACTTCACCCACCCTGTCACCACTGCCGGGGACATTAGGCGGGCCGTCTTGAACCGCGGCTAAGCCAATCGAATCAATTTGACTGAAGTTGCATTTTCTCCCGCAGCGCGGTCGAGGACAGCGGCGATTTGATGCCGTGCAGGAAGACCCAGGCCGGCGGACGGGCATCGGCCAGCAGCCGGCCGTCGGCCTCGCTCAACCGGTAACGGGAAAGCGTCTGCGCCGCGACACCGGCTGCGGCCTTCAGGCTGGCACCCGGCCGGTCCACCACCGCGATGGGCAGGAGCCCGGCAATGCCGCGCCAGTTCTGCCAGAGGTGGAACTGCGCGAGATTGTCGGCGCCCATGATCCAGACGAAGCGCACGCCGCGGCAGCGCGCCTTCAGCTCAGCGATCGTATCGAAGGTGAACCGCGTGCCGAGCGCCGCCTCGACGCCGGTGACGTGGATGCGCGGATGGCTGGCGAGCTTTCGCGCCGCGGCGATCCGCGCGTCGAGCGGCGCCAGCCCGCGCCCCGCCTTCAGGGGATTGCCGGGGCTGACCAGCCACCAGACCGCGTCGAGGCCGAGACGCCTGAGCGCTGTCAGCGCCACCAGCCGGTGCGCGTCGTGGGGCGGGTTGAACGAACCGCCGAACAGGCCGATCCGCATTCCCTCCGCATGGGGAGGCATGACGAGGCGGAGGCCGGCGCGCGGCCGGCGCTGGGCGATGCGGCTGCCATAGGGCCTCACGGGCGGGTCTGCCCCGAACCGCGCACCCGGTATTTGAACGTGGTCAGTTGCTCGACGCCGACGGGACCGCGGGCATGCATCCTGCCGGTGGCGATGCCGATCTCGGCGCCGAAGCCGAACTCGCCGCCGTCGGCGAACTGGGTCGAGGCATTGTGCAGCACGATGGCGCTGTCGACCTCGGCAAGGAACCGGTCGGCCGCCGCCTGGTCGGTGGTGACGATGGCGTCGGTATGGTGCGAGCCGTAGCGTTCGACATGGGCGATGGCCTCGCCGAGGCCGCTCACCACCTTCACGGCGATGATCGGGGCGCTGAACTCCGTGCTCCAGTCCTCCTCGCTCGCCGGTGTGACGCGCGGGTCGACGATGCGGGTCAGGCTGTCGCCGCGCACCTCGCAGCCGGCATCGAGCAGCGCCGCGACGAGCGGCCTCAGATGCGTGCCGGCACAGGCCTCGTCCACCAGCATCGTCTCCGCCGCGCCGCAGACGCTGGTGCGGCGCATCTTGGCGTTAAGCGCGATGTCCATCGCCATGGCGAGTGGGGCGGCGCCGTGGACATAGACGTGACAATTCCCGTCGAGATGGGCGAAGACCGGCACCCGCGCTTCGGCTGCGACCCGCGCCACCAGGCTCTTGCCGCCACGCGGGATGATGACGTCGATGGTGCCGCCGAGACCCTGCAGCATGTGGCCGACCGCCGCCCTGTCGCGGGTCGGAACCAGCGAGATCGCCGCCGCCGGCAGACCCGCCTGGTCGAGTCCGAGGGCGATCGCCTGATGCAGGGCCTGCGAGGAGCGGAAGCTGTCGGAGCCGCCGCGCAGGATGGCGGCATTGCCCGATTTCAGGCAGAGCGCCGCCGCGTCGGCGGTGACGTTCGGGCGGCTCTCATAGATGACGCCGATCACGCCGAGCGGGACGCGGACCCGTTCGATCCTGAGGCCGTTCGGCCGGTCCCAGGCCTCCATCACCGCCCCGACGGGATCGGCGAGATCGCGCACCAGCTCGATGCCGGCGGCGATCGCCCCGATGCGGCCGGGATCGAGCGCCAGCCGGTCGATGAAGGAGGGGCTCACGCCCTCCTGGCGGGCGGCGGCGACATCCTCGGCATTGGCTTCGCAGATGAGGGCGGTGCGGGACCGGATCGCCTGGGCCATGGCGGTCAGGGCGGCGTTCTTCTGGGCCGGGGTGGCGAGGGCGAGCCGGCGCGCCGCCGCCTTGGCGCGGCGGCCGATCTCCAGCATCACCTGCTCGGTGCTGGCCTCTTCACCGATCGCGCTGGGAGCCGCGGACATGGGAACCTCCGGAGCAGTCTTGCCTAGCACGGCAGCCCGAACAGGTAAAATCGAGCGGATCCGTGCATTCATCCACCGTTCGACCGGTTTGGTTAACCGCGGATTAACGGTTCCCGCCTGATCTAGAGGGGCGGTAATCCGAACCGCGCCAGCGCAGGCGCCATGACCGACGACCTCAATGCCCCCCTCGGGGTGGACAGCCAGCAGGAGACGAAGCGGCGGCTGCCGATGCTGCCGCTCGTGCCGATCGCCGCCGGCGTCGTCGGAGCGCTCGTCCTCGGCATGGCCGGGGCCATCGCCTTCATCCACAACCCCCTCGGCGGCGAGCCGCGCGCCGTCACCGCCATCGCCGCGCCGGCGCCGCGCACCGCCGTGGCGACCCCGCAGCAGGCGGTCGCCGCCGCCCCCGCCGCCCGGCCCGCCGAACCGGAAGGGCCGACCGTCAACATCATCGACGGAATGTCGGGCACCGCCCGCAGCGTCCGCATCGCGGCCTCCCCGCAGGAATCCGCCGCCGGGCTCGACCCGCGCCTGAACGAACGAACAGCTCTCGGCATCCTGCCGCGCGTCGCTCCGGACGGCAGCAGGCCGCGCGACGTCTATGCCCGCACCTTCCGCCTGCCGGCCGGCGCCGATGCCACGGCGCCGCGGATCGCCATCCTCATCGGCGGGCTCGGCATCAGCCAGCAGAGCACCTCCGAGGCACTGTCCAAGCTGCCCGGCGCGGTCTCCTTCGCCTTCGCTCCCTATGCCAGCGACCTCGACCGGATCGTCGCCAGGGCCCGCGCCGACGGCCACGAGGCCTTCCTGCAGATTCCCATGGAGCCGATGGACTATCCCGATAATGACCCCGGCCCGCAGACCCTGCTGACGACGCTCTCCAGCGAGCGCAACACCGAGCGGCTGCACTGGGCGATGGCGCGGTTCCAGGGTTATGTCGGGCTGGTCAACTATATGGGCGCCAAGTTCACCGCCACCGAGAGCGCCGTCACCCCGATCCTGCGGGAGGCCAACCGCCGCGGCCTGATGATGATCGACGACGGCACCAGCGCCCGCAGCCTCATTCCGCAGATCGCCACCGTTCTGCAGCAGCCGGTGCTGCGCGGCGACATCCATCTCGACCGCGTCCCGACGCCGACAGAGGTCGATACCCAACTCGGTCGCCTGGAGGCCAGGGCCCGCGAAAGGGGCTTCGCCCTCGGCGTCGGCTCCGCCCTGCCGGTGACGATCGACCGTGTCGCCCGCTGGGCCCGTGAACTCGAGGGCCGCGGTTTCGTGCTGGTCCCGGTTTCCAACGGGGTCGCGCGCCGCCAGCCGGCCGGTTAGAATGGTAACCTGCCCCGGATCCGCCCCATGACCCGCTTCGAAGATCTGCCCTACCGGCCCTGCGTCGGCGTCGCCCTGTTCAACCGTGACGGCCTGGTCTTCGTCGGCCGGCGCAAGGGGCCCGCCCCCGAACATGTCGATGCCGGGCATGCCTGGCAGATGCCGCAGGGCGGCGTCGATCCCGGCGAGGACCCGCTCGTCGCCGCCCGCCGCGAACTCTTCGAGGAGACCAATGTCCGTTCGGTGACGCTGCTCGCCGAGGCGGCCGAATGGTTCGCCTATGACCTGCCGCAGGATGTCGCCGGCCAGGCCTGGAAGGGCCGCTATCGCGGTCAGACGCAGAAATGGTTCGCCTTCCGCTTCGAGGGCGAGGACGGCGAGATCGACGTCCGCAACCCCGGCGGCGGCCACAAGGCGGAGTTCGAGGCCTGGCGCTGGGAGGCACTCGCCGCAACGCCGGAGCTGATCATCCCGTTCAAGCGCGGCGTCTATCGCAAGGTCGTCGAGGCCTTCGCCCCCTTCGCCCATCCGCTGTGACGGCGGCACGGCAGATTTTCTCTTTTTTCCTATTTCGGTTTTTTGTCATTGACGAGCGCAACGCCCGATGCTACCAGATCCGACATCTTGGATGACTGCGCCCTGGCCTCGCCAGACCAAGCACCGCCCGTCGTCACCGGGGTTTGCGGCCAGGGGATTCGCGGCGCGGGCACGCCTTCACCTCTCACCGGCGGGGCAGGCACCTCTCACTGGCGGGGCAGGCACCTCTCCCCGGCGGCGCGGACACGCCTTCACCTCTCCCCGGCAGGGAGAGGTCGACGCGCGCAGCGAGGCGGGTGAGGGGGAGAGTGGATGTTGGAGAGGGCATGCCCCCTCACCCGGCCTGAGGCCGACCTCTCCCCGCCGGGGAGAGGTGAAGATGCGACGCCAACGAAAAGGCCGCCCGGAGGCGGCCCTGGATTCGTCAAGGGACGGGTCGGTTCAGTGGGTCGAACCGGCGGTCGCCAGGGCCGCCTTGACGGACTTGAGCTGGTCGAGCCGGTCGGAGGCCTTGATCCGGTGGGCGTCGTCCTTGGCGTCGGTCAGGTCTTCCTCGGCTTCGCGGATCTCGCGGTCGATCTGGTCGACGTGGAGATCCTCGACCGCCGTCGCCCGCTCGGCGAGGACGGTGAGCCCGCCCGCCGAGATCTCGGCGAAGCCGCCGCGCACATAGAGGCGCTTCGGCTGGCCGTCGGCATGGATGGTCAGGATACCGGGACGCAGGGTCGCGACGAAGGGCGCGTGACCGGCGAGAACGCCGAAGTCACCCTCCGAGCCCGGCACCATGACCTGATCGACGGCTCCGGAAAAGAGCTGCCGCTCGGGCGAGACCAGTTCGAAATGGAAGGTCGCCATGTTCGTTCTAGCGTGTGGCGGACGGCGAATGGCGGATGGCAAGCACCCGGCCTCTCGTCATCGCCCCTGATCGCTACTCCCTGTTCGCTGTTCGCCCGTGATCAGGCGGCTTCGGCGGCGAGCTTGCGGCCCTTGTCGACCGCTTCCTCGATGGTGCCGACCATGTAGAAGGCGGCCTCCGGGAGGTGGTCGTACTTGCCGTCGACGAGGTCGCTGAAGCCCTTCACGGTGTCCTTCAGGTCGACGAACTTGCCGGGCGCGCCGGTGAAGACCTCGGCGACGAAGAAGGGCTGCGACAGGAAGCGCTCGACCTTGCGGGCGCGGGCCACCGTCAGCTTGTCCTCTTCAGACAGCTCGTCCATGCCGAGAATGGCGATGATGTCCTGCAGCGACTTGTAGCGCTGCAGGGTCTGCTGGACCTTGCGGGCGACCGCATAGTGCTCGTCGCCGATGACGCGGGGGTCAAGCATGCGCGAGGTCGAGTCGAGCGGGTCGACGGCCGGATAGATGCCCTTTTCAGCGATCGAGCGGTTGAGCACGGTCGTCGCGTCCAAGTGGGCGAAGGAGGTGGCCGGCGCCGGGTCGGTCAAGTCGTCGGCGGGGACGTAGATCGCCTGCACCGAGGTGATCGAGCCCTTCTGGGTGGTGGTGATGCGCTCCTGGAGGGCGCCCATGTCGGTGGCCAGCGTCGGCTGGTAGCCCACCGCCGAGGGGATGCGGCCGAGAAGCGCCGACACTTCCGAACCCGCCTGGGTGAAGCGGAAGATGTTGTCGACGAAGAACAGCACGTCCTGGCCCTGGTCGCGGAAATGCTCGGCGATGGTCAGGCCGGAGAGGGCGACGCGGGCGCGGGCGCCCGGGGGCTCGGTCATCTGGCCGAACACGAGGGCGCACTTGGAGCCGGCGCCGCCGCCCTTCTTGTTGACGCCCGATTCGATGAACTCGTGATAGAGGTCGTTACCCTCGCGGGTGCGCTCGCCGACGCCGGCGAACACCGAATAACCGCCATGGGCCTTGGCGACGTTGTTGATCAGCTCCTGGATCAGCACGGTCTTGCCGACGCCGGCGCCGCCGAACAGGCCGATCTTGCCGCCCTTGGCATAGGGGGCGAGGAGGTCGACGACCTTGATGCCGGTGACGAGGATTTCCGCTTCCGTCGACTGCTCGGCGAAGGTCGGGGCCGGCTGGTGGATGCCGCGGGTCAGGGTCGTCTTCATCGGGCCGGCCTCGTCGATCGGCTCGCCGACGACGTTGAGGATGCGGCCGAGCGTCTCGTCACCGACGGGAACGGCGATCGGCTGACCGGTATCGGTCACCGACTGGCCGCGCACCAGACCCTCGGAGGTGTCCATGGCGATGCAGCGCACGGTGTTCTCGCCGAGATGCTGAGCGACCTCGAGCACCATGCGGTGGCCGTTGTTGCTCGTCTCCAGCGCGTTCAGGATCTGCGGGAGATGACCCTCGAACTGCACGTCGACGACGGCGCCGATGACCTGGCTGATCCGGCCGGTGCCCGACGGGGCATTGGTGGCGTTCGCGCTGGTCGCTTTCTTTGCCATGATACGATCCTCTGGTGATGTCGTGACTCAGAGCGCCTCGGCGCCCGAGATGATTTCGATGAGTTCCTTGGTGATCATCGCCTGACGCGCACGGTTGTACTTGAGCGTCTGCTTCTTGATCATCTCGCCGGCGTTGCGCGTCGCGCTGTCCATGGAGGACATGCGGGCGCCCTGCTCGGACGCGGCGTTCTCGAGGATCGCCTTGAAGATCTGGATGGTCACGTTGCGCGGGAGGAGATCGGCGAGGATCTCGGCCTCGCCGGGCTCGAACTCGTAGGGGGCATTGTCGGCGCCAGGGGCGGCGGCGCCGCCTGCGACCTGCGCCGGAATGATCTGCTGACCCGTCGGGATCTGGGCGATGACCGACTTGAACTTCGAGAAGAACAGCGTGGCGATGTCGAACTCGCCCTCGGCATAGAGCTTCAGCACCTGGGTGCCGACCTCTTCCGCCTGGGCGTAGGAGAGCTGCTTGATCGCCCGGAACTCGATATAGCCGACGATCTGCTTCTCGAACTGGCGGCGGATCAGGTCGTAGCCCTTGCGTCCGACGCAGAAGAACTTGACCGTCTTGCCTTCGGCCTGGAGGGCGAGGGCACGCTCGCGGGCGAGGCGGACGATCGAGGTGTTGAAGGCGCCGCACAGGCCGCGCTCGGCGGTGGCGACGACGAGGAGGTGGACATTGTCCTTGCCGGTGCCGCTGAGCAGCATCGGCGCGTCCGAGCCGGTGACGGCGCCGGTGAGATTGGCGAGCACCGCATCCATCTTCTCGGCATAGGGGCGCGCCGCTTCGGCGGCGTTCTGCGCGCGCTTCAGCTTCGCAGCGGCCACCATCTGCATGGCCTTGGTGATCTTCTGCGTCGCCTTCACGGAGGCGATGCGGTTCCTGAGATCCTTCAAGCTCGGCATCAGCCGACGTCCCTTCTGGCTTCGATGGCCTGTTCCACCTTGCGGCGGAAGGCCAGCGGATCCGCAATCATCTTGATGGGCGTGGCGTTGATGCCAGTCCCATGGACGGTCACGTTCCCGAAATTGAGAACGCGCCCGAGGAAAGTCTGGTCGACGGCGACGGAGTCGACCTTCTCCAGCCGCTGCTCGATGGTGGAGCGGGCGATGAAGCCCCACTTCGCCACCACCTTGCGCGACGTCACCGCCAGTTCGGTCGTCCGGCTCATGAACCAGGCGACCAGCAGCCAGAGCGAGGCGAGCCCGAGGGCCACGACACCGTAGGGCCAGGCGAAGACCGCCGCGGCGATCCCGACAACGACCGCGACCATGGGCCAGAGGTAGACGATCCAGTGGATCGTCGCCTCGTGGATGATCTCCTCACCCGGGCCCAGGCTGTCGCTGACGTAGCTCACCGGCGGCCGATCAGCTGAACGAGGCCGCGAAGCTCTCGACGGCGGCCTTCAGCTTGGCGGCGGTGTCGTCGGCGAGGTCCTTGGACGAGCGGATCGTCTCCAGGATCGTGCCTTCTGACCGCAGCTTGCCGAGCAGACCCTCTTCGAAGGCCTTGACGCGGTTGAGCGGCAGCTTGTCGAGATAGCCGTTGGTACCGGCCCAGATGACGGCGACCTGCTCTTCCATCTTCAGCGGCGAATACTGATTCTGCTTGAGGAGCTCGGTGAGGCGGGAGCCGCGGTTGAGCAGGCGCTGCGTCGTCGCGTCGAGGTCCGAGCCGAACTGGGCGAAGGCGGCCATCTCGCGATACTGGGCGAGCTCGCCCTTGATCTTACCGGCGACCTTCTTCATTGCCTTGGTCTGCGCCGAGGAGCCGACGCGCGACACGGAGAGGCCGACGTTCACCGCCGGGCGGATGCCCTGGAAGAACAGGTCGGTCTCGAGGAAGATCTGGCCGTCGGTGATCGAGATGACGTTGGTCGGGATATAGGCCGACACGTCGTTGGCCTGCGTCTCGATGACGGGCAGCGCGGTCAGCGAGCCCTTGCCGGCGTCGTCGCCCATCTTCGCGGCGCGCTCGAGCAGGCGGGAGTGCAGATAGAACACGTCGCCCGGATAGGCTTCGCGGCCCGGCGGGCGGCGCAGCAGCAGCGACATCTGGCGGTAGGCGACGGCCTGCTTAGACAGATCGTCGTAGATGATGACGGCGTGCATGCCGTTGTCACGGAAGTACTCGCCCATGGCGCAGCCCGAGAAGGGCGCCAGGAACTGCATGGGCGCCGGGTCCGAGGCGGTGGCGGCGACGACGATCGAATATTCGAGCGCGCCGTTTTCCTCGAGGGCCTTGACGAATTGGGCGACCGTCGAGCGCTTCTGGCCGATGGCGACATAGACGCAGTAGAGCTTCTGCATCTCGTCGGCGCCTGCGACGTTCAGCGCCTTCTGGTTGAGGATCGTGTCGAGGGCGATGGCGGTCTTGCCGGTCTGGCGGTCGCCGATGATCAGCTCGCGCTGGCCGCGGCCGATCGGGATCAGCGCGTCGATCGACTTGAGACCCGTGGCCATCGGCTCGTGCACCGACTTGCGCGGAATGATGCCGGGGGCCTTGACGTCGACGCGGCGGCGCTCGGTGCTCTCGATCGGGCCCTTGCCGTCGATCGGATTGCCGAGGGCGTCGACGACGCGTCCGAGCAGGCCCTTGCCGACGGGAACGTCGACGATGGTGCCGGTGCGCTTGACGGTGTCGCCTTCCTTGATGTCGCGGTCGGCGCCGAACAACACGATGCCGACATTGTCGGTCTCCAGGTTCAGGGCCATGCCGCGGATGCCGTTGTCGAACTCGACCATTTCGCCCGCCTGGACGTTGTCGAGACCGTAGACGCGGGCGATGCCGTCACCGACGGAGAGCACCTGGCCGACCTCGGAGACTTCCGCCTCCTGACCGAAGTTCTTGATCTGGTCCTTGAGGATCGCAGAGATTTCAGCGGCGCGGATGTCCATCAGCCGACCTCTTTCATGGCGGTTCGAATCGCGTTGAGCTTGGTGCGAAGGGACGTGTCGACCATCCGCGAGCCGACCTTTACGATCAGTCCGCCGAGAATGGCCGGGTCCACCTTCACGTCGATCTTGGGTTCCTTGCCGAGCACGTCCTTCAGGGCGGAGGACAGCGAGGCGGAATGAGTGGGCGACAGCGCCTCGGCGACGGTCACCTCGGCGACGATCTCGCCGCGCGACCGGGCGACCATGCCATTGTAGCCGCGGATGATCGCCTCCACCGCGAAGAGGCGGCGGTTGGCGGCGACGACCTTGATGAGATTGCCGGCGATGCCGGAAATGCCGGCCTTGTCGAGGATGGCGCCGACGGCCCTGGTCTGGTCCTCCGAGGAGAACACCGGGCTCTTCACCAGGCGCTTCAGATCATCGGATTCACCGAGCATCGCCGAGAAGCGGGCGAGATCGGACTGGACCTGGTCCAGCTGTCCCGCCTCGTTCGCCAGCTCGAAAAGGGCCAGGGCGTAACGCCCCGCCATGCCGGAAACGGTCTTGTCTTCGCCAGCCACCGCGTCTCTCGCGCTTCACGTGTCGAGGCCTTCGGGTCCCGCTGTCTACAAGGCTTCCGCCCGGCAACAACAAACCTTTGTCTCGACTGGGAAATTCGTCACCGGGAGAACGTCACCGACGTGACCTTCCCCCGAAGTCGGCTGTCCGGTAGCACACGTATTCTCATGGTGCAACGCCATGAAAGCCGGGTGACGATGCGCAACGGCGCCAAAACCCGCGCATTCGCGCTTCTATCGGCCCCCGCGACGGCAGGGGCGAGCGTCACATGGTCGCAAATGGATACCTTTACAGTTGCGGCCGTCATACGAATTTGCCCCTGACGGATCCGGAGTTGACCCCATGCGCCACGCGCTCATCCGCATTGCCGTGCTTGCCAGCATGATCATGACGGCCGCTGTGACGACGGCCTCTGCCCAATCCGCCGTGACCGCCGAGGTGGTCGACGCCCTGCGCAAAGGCGGCCTCGTCCTGCTGTGGCGTCACCCCGCGACTCACAACGACCAGGCCGATACTGACCCGCTCAACCTGGCGGACTGCACGCGCCAACGCCAGCTGAACGATCTGGGACGGCAGCAGTCCCGCGACTTCGGGGCGGCACTGGCCGGCCGCAGCATCCCGGTGATGGCCATACGGACATCGCCGTTCTGCCGTGCCAAGGAGGCTGCGGAACTGACCGGGCTCGGCGCGGTGACGATCGATCCTGACCTCGGCGAGGGCGGGCTGGTCGTCCCGCCCGCCGAGAATAGCCGGCGCGCCCGCGCCCTGCGGACGCTTCTTTCGGCAGCCCCGCAGGGCGGCAACCTTGTCCTAGTGAGCCATCGGCCCAACATTCTCGACGCGGTCGGCGTCGAGGCCTTTACGGTGGCCGAGGGCGAGACCCTGATCTACCGGGCACGGTCGGCAGCGCCCGGCTTCGAACTCGTGGCGCGCGTGCCGATCACCGACTGGCGCTGAGCGATGGGGCCGCGGGCCGCCGGCACAGATGCGGCGGCCGCCCGCGCCGGCTCTCAGGCCGCTTCCTTCGTCCCGGCCATGCGGCCGTAGAAGGTCTGGCCGGTCTGCGCCATCTCGCGCAGCAGCTTGTTCGGCGTGAAGCGGTCGCCGTATTTCGCCGCCAGCGCGTCGCACTTCTTCACGAAGGCCTTGGTGCCGATCATGTCGATGTAGCTGAGCGTCCCGCCCGACCAGGGCGCGAAGCCGAAGCCGAGGATCGAGCCGACATCCGCCTCGCGCGGATCGGTCACGACCCCCTCCTCGACGCAGCGTGAGGCCTCCAGCGCCGTCGTCACCAGGAGCCGGTCGATGATCTCCTGGCGGTCGATCGCATCCGGGTCCTGCTGCTTGCCGACAAGGGCCTTGATCCCCTGCCACGCCGTCTTCTTGCCGGTATCGGGATAGTCGTAGAAGCCCTTCTTGGCCTTCTTGCCGATGCGGCCCTCCTGCTCGACCATGAAGGTCAGCAGCTTCTCCTGTTGCGGGTCGACCGCCTGGGCACCGACCTGCGCCTTGGTGGCCTTCAGGATCTTCAGGCCAAGGTCGATCGCCACCTCGTCATTGAGGGTCAGCGGGCCGACGGGCATGCCCGCCTGCTTGGCGAGATTGTCGATCATGACGGTGGGCACGCCTTCCATCACCATCAGATGGGCTTCCTTGATGTAGTTGCCGACGCAGCGGTTGACGTAGAAGCCGCGGGTGTCGTTGACGACGATCGGCGTCTTCTTGATCGCCTTGACGTAGTCGAGGGCCACCGCCAGCGCCTTGTCGCCGGTCTTCTCGGCCATGATCGTCTCCACCAGCATCATCTTGTCGACCGGCGAGAAGAAGTGGATGCCGATGAACTGGTCGGGACGTACCGAGGCCTTGGCGAGGCCGGTGATCGGCAGGGTCGAGGTGTTGGAGGCAAAGACGACGTCGGGCCGGATAGCGGCTTCCGCCTTTTTGATCACGTCGGCCTTCACCGCCGGATCCTCGAACACCGCCTCGATGACAAGGTCGACATCGGCGAGGTCGGCATAGTCGGCGCTGGCCGTGATCTTGGCGAGCAGCGCCTCGCGCTGGGCCGAGGAGGCGCGGCCCTTGTTGACCTGGTCGGTCATCAGCTTGTGGGTATAGGCCTTGCCCTTCTCGGCGGCTTCGACGTCGCGGTCGATCAGCACCACGTCCATGCCGGCCTGGGCCGAGACATAGGCGATGCCCGCCCCCATGAAGCCGGCGCCGATGACGCCGACCTTCTTCAACTGGGTCGGGGGCACGCCGGCCGGGCGGCGCAGGCCCTTGCCGAGGGCACCCATGGAGACGAAGAGCGAGCGGATCATCGCCTGCGCCTGCGGGGTGCGGAGCACCGAGGCGAAGTAGCGCGACTCGATGCGCAGCGCCGTGTCCATCGGCACGAGCAGACCCTCATAGACCGCGCTCATGATGGCGCGGGCGCCGGGATAATTGTCGTAGGTCTCCTTGCGATAGATGGCATTGGCCGGGGGCCAGACCATCATGCCGCCGGCCGAATAGACCGGACCGGAGGGCAGCTTGAACTTCGGCTTGTCCCAGGGCTTCACCGGGTCGACGCCGGCCTTGAGCCTCTCTTTGGCAGCTTCGATGAGCCGATCGGCGGGAACGATCTCGTCGATCAGGTTCATCGCCTTGGCGCGGTCGGCCTTGAGCTGGTCGCCCTTCAGCAGCATCTGCAGCGCCGACTGGATGTCGGCCATGCGCGGCACGCGCTGGGTGCCGCCGGCGCCGGGGAACAGGCCAACCTTCACCTCGGGCAGGCCGACGCGCAGCTTCGGATTGTCCGAGGCGACGCGGGCATGGCAGGCCAGCGCGATCTCGAAGGCACCGCCGAGGCACATGCCGTTGATGGCGCAGACGAAGGGCTTGCCGCAGGTCTCGATCTTGCGCAGCACCAGCGAATAGGCGCGGCTCTGCTCGAAGAAGTCGGCCATGGCGGCCTCGGGGCCCTTGGCCTTGATGGCGTCCTTGAAGGTCTGGCCGAGGCGCTCGAGCATGGTGAGGTCGGCGCCGCCGGAGAACGTGTCCTTGCCGGAGGTGATGACGACGCCCTTGACGGCGGGATCGGCGACGGCCGCATCGACGGCGGCATTGAGGTCATGGCCGACGGACTCGTCGATGACATTCATCGACTTGCCCTGCATGTCCCAGGTGAGGAGGGCGATGCCGTCCGAATCGACGGACCACGTGAAGTTCTTGAGGTTCATGACAGTCGCTCCCCTTACACGCGCTCGATGATGGTGGCGGTGCCCATGCCGGCGCCGATGCACAGCGTCACGAGGGCGGTGGATTTGCCGGTACGCTCCAGCTCGTCGAGCACGGTGCCGAGGATCATCGCGCCGGTGGCCCCCAGCGGGTGACCCATGGCGATGGCGCCGCCGCAGACATTGATCTTGTCATGCGGGATGTCGAAGGCCTGCATGTAGCGCAGCACGACCGAGGCGAAGGCCTCGTTGAGCTCGAACAGGTCGATGTCGGCGATCGTCATGCCCGCCTTCTTCAGGAGCTTGTGCGTCACGTCGACCGGGCCGGTGAGCATCAGCGCCGGCTCCGAGCCGATATTGGCGAAGGCGCGGATGCGGGCGCGCGGCTTCAGGCCCGAGGCCTGGCCCGCCTCGGCCGAGCCGAGGAGCACGGCGGCGGCGCCATCGACGATGCCGGAGGAATTGCCGGCATGGTGGACGTGGTTGACGCCCTCGAGCTCGGGATGCGCCTGGATCGCCACGGCGTCGAAGCCGCCGGCCTCGCCCATCATGACGAAGGAGGCGTTGAGGCTCGCCAGCGACTGCATGGTCGTGGTCGGGCGCATATGCTCGTCGCGGTCGAGGATGGTGAGGCCGTTCATGTCCCTCACCGGGATGACCGAGTTCTTGAAGCGGCCCTCTTCCCAGGACTTGGCGGCGCGCTTCTGGCTCTCCACCGCATAGGCGTCGACGTCGTCGCGGGAGAAGCCGTATTTGGTGGCGATCAGGTCGGCCGAGATGCCCTGCGGCATGAAATAGCTCTTCACCGCGATGGAGGGGTCGACCGGCCAGGCGCCGCCCGAGGCGCCCATGCCGACGCGCGACATGCTCTCGACGCCGCCGCCGATGACGAGGTCGTGCTGGCCGGCCATGACCTGCGCCGCGGCGAAGTTCACCGCGTCGAGGCCGGAGGCGCAGAAGCGGTTGATCTGGATGCCGGGGACGATGTCGCCGTAATCGGCCTTGAGGGCGGCGACGCGGGCGATGTCGCTGCCAGCCTCGCCGACGGGATCGACGCAGCCGAGGATGACGTCGTCGACGAGGCTGGTGTCGAGGCCGTTGCGGTCCCGGAGGGCGCGCAGCGTCGTGGTGGCCAGCTCCAGCGCGGTGACCTCATGCAGGGAGCCGTCGGACTTGCCCTTGCCGCGCGGCGTGCGGACATGGTCGTAGACGAAGACGTCGGTCATGGCGGGTTCCTCTCCCCGGTTGATGGTTGGGCGCGGGCGCCGCGCGGGCCGCAAGCCGGCCTGCGCATTCTGTCTAGAGCGAACGTGCGATCAGGATCTTCATGATCTCGTTGGTGCCACCGTAAATGCGCTGGATGCGCGCGTCCCGGTACATCCGCGAGATCGGATATTCGTCCATGAAGCCATAGCCGCCGAAGAGCTGGAGGCAGCGGTCGACGATGGTGTTCTGCAGGTCGGTAAGCTTGTACTTCGCCATGGAGGCCATGACCGTGTCGCACTGGCCGTGAAGATGCAGGCCGACGCAGGTCTCGTAGAAGGCCTTGGCCATGGTCGCCTCGGTCTTCATGTCCGCCAGCTCGAACTGGGTGTTCTGGAAGTCGATGACCTTCTTGCCGAACGCGCCGCGCTCCTTGACGTAGGCGATAGTCAACATCAGGGCCCGCTCGATCATGCCGATGGCGCCGCCGGCGATGATGAGGCGCTCCTGCGGCAGGGCGCGCATCATCTGGTAGAAGCCCTGGTTGGGCTCGGGGCCGAGCAGCGCCTCGGCCGGCAGCTTCATGTCGTCGAAGAAGAGTTCGGAGGTGTCGGCCCAGTCGAGGCCGAGCTTCTTCAGCTTGCGGCCGCGGCGGAAGCCGGGCGCATTCTCGGTCTCGACGACGAAGAGCGAGGTGCCCTTGGCGCCCGCCGACGGATCGGTCTTGGCGGCGACCACCACCATGTTGGCGTGCTGGCCATTGGTGATGAAGGTCTTCGAGCCGTTCAGCACCCAGCCGTTGCCGGAGCGCTCGGCCTTGGTGCGGATGCCCTGCACGTCCGAACCGGCGCCGGGCTCGGTCATGGCGAGGGCGGCAATGAGCTCGCCGGTCGCCATCTTCGGCAGCCAGGCCTTCTTCTGCTCTTCGGTGCCGTAATGGAGGATATAGGGGGCGACGATCGGCCCGTGGATGGCCCAGCCCCATGAGTCGGCCCCCGCCATGGCGATCTCGTGGGCGATGACGGACTCGTGGCTGTAGTCGCCGCCCGCTCCGCCATAGGCCTCCGGGATGGAGGCGGCGAGCAGGCCCGCATCCGCCGCCTTGATCCAGGCGTCGCGGTCCATCACGCCGGCTTCCGACCAGCGGTCGAGGTTCGGCACGAATTCCTTGGCGAGGAAGGCCCGGGTGCTCTCGGCGAGCATATCGTGCTCTTCGGTCCGCCAGGCGGGTTTCGGCAGGTTGAGGGCGCTCATGTCGTTCTCCCGGATGTTCTGTTCGGCCACTTCGGGGCGATTGTGCAGTTACACCATCGACCTGCGCGGCTCTAAAGACGGCCTTACGGGGGAGCCGGCGAGCCGGCTCCCCGATGCGGTCAGACCCTTCAGAATGCGTCGGCGGCAAGCGCCATCATCGAATCGGCACCCGCCGTGACGCGGGCGAGATGGGCGCCCGTCTCCGGCATCATCTGCTCGAAGAAGAAGCGTGCCGTCACCAGCTTGGCGTTCATGCGGTCGGTCGAGCCGTTGGCGCCCTCGGCGAGCTTCTCCGAGGCGACCTTGGCCATCTTCGCCCACATGTAGCCCATGGCGACGAGGCCGAACATGTGCATGTAGGGCGTCGAGCCGGCACCGGCATTGTCGGGCTTGGCCATGGCGTTCTGCATGAACCACATGGTCGCCGCCTGCAGGTCCTTCAGGCCCTTCGAGAGCGCGCCGACATAGGCGCCGACCGTCGGGTCGTCCTTGTTCTGCGAGCAGAAGGTGCCGACCTCGTTGAAGAAGGTCATCACCGCACGGCCGCCATTGGCGCCGAGCTTGCGGCCGACGAGGTCGAGCGCCTGGATGCCGTTGGCGCCCTCGTAGATCATGGCGATGCGGGCATCGCGGACGAACTGGCCCATGCCCCATTCGGTGATGTAGCCGTGGCCGCCATACATCTGCTGGGCCTTCACGGCATTGTCGAAGCCGAGATCGGTCAGCACGCCCTTCACGATCGGCGTCATCAGGCCGAGATGGTCCTCCGCCTTCTGCCGCTCGGCGGCGTCCTCGGAGCGATGCGAGACGTCGGCCATCAGCGCGGTCCACAGGGCGAGCGCCCGGCCCGCCTCATTGACGGCGCGCAGCGTCATCAGGGTGCGGCGGACGTCGGGATGGACGATGATCGGATCGGCGGCCTTCTCCGGCGCCTTGACGCCCGACAGCGACCGGCCCTGCAGGCGGTCCTTCGCATAGATGACCGCGTTCTGGTAGGCGACCTCCGACTGCGACAGGCCCTGGACGCCGACCGACAGGCGCGCCTCGTTCATCATCACGAACATGGCGTTGAGGCCCTTGTTCTCATGGCCGACGACCCAGCCGGTGGCATCGTCGTAGTTCATGACGCAGGTGGCATTGCCGTGGATGCCCATCTTCTCCTCGATCTTGCCGCAGGAGACACCGTTGCGCGCGCCGGGCATGTTGTCGGCGGTCGGCAGGAACTTCGGCACGACGAAGAGCGAGATGCCCTTGGTGCCCGCCGGCGCGCCCTCGATGCGGGCGAGGACGAGGTGGATGATGTTCTCGGCCATGTCGTGCTCGCCGGCCGAGATGAAGATCTTCTGGCCGGTGATGCGATAGGATCCGTCGCCGTTCGGCACCGCCTTGGTGCGCAGCATGCCGAGATCCGTGCCGCAATGCGGCTCGGTGAGGTTCATCGTGCCGGTCCACTCGCCGGTGGTCATCTTCGGCAGGTAGATCTGCTTGATCTCGTCGCTGGCATGGACGTTGAGCGCCGCCATGGCGCCCTGGGTCAGGCCGGGATACATGCCCCAGGCGAGGTTGGCCGAGGACATGAACTCGCCGATGATGGTGTTCACCGTGGCGGGCAGGCCCTGGCCGCCATAGGCGGGATCGAAGGCGAGGCCCATCCAGCCGCCCTCCTGATACTGCCGGTAGGCTTCCTTGAAGCCCGGCGGCGTCGTCACCGTGCCGTCGTCGTTGCGGCGGCAGCCGACCGTATCACCCACCACGTTGAGGGGCTGAAGTACCTCTTCGCAGAACCTGGCGCCCTCGTTGACGATGGCCTCGACGAGGTCGCGCGGTGCGTCCGAGAAGCCCGGCAGGTTGCCGTAGCCGTCCATCTTGAGGACGTCGTAGAGAACGAACATCGTGTCGTCGATCGGTGCCTTGTAGGTCGGCATGTCGCATCTCCTCCGGGAGGGGGCGCCCGTTCGGCGCCGGTTTCGCAATGTCGCCGCGCAGGCGGCGGATCAGTCCTTCGACGCCGAGGCGCCGATGCCGGCGAGCCGCCCGTCGATGACGGTGATCGCCCGTTCGAGTTCGTCGATGGCCGTGTCGATGTCGCTCTTCTGCGCATGCAGCCGGCCGATCTGCTCGCGATACTTGGTCCGCGCCACCTTCATCTGTGTGACGCCGCCGTCGCCGAGTTCGTAGAGGTCGAGCATCGCCTTGACCTCCTCGAGAGAGAACCCGACGCACTTGCCCATCAACACCAGGCGCAGGCGCGAGCGATCTCGGCGCGAGTAGAGCCGGTCCTGGCCCTGCCGCTTCGGGGCGAGCAGCCCCTTTTCCTCGTAGAAGCGCAGGGCGCGGGCGGTGACGCCGAACTCGCGCGTCATCTCGCGGATGGAGAAGACGTCCTTGCCGGCGGCCGTACCGGTGCGCGCCAGCAACTCGGCCAGCGTGACGCCCGGCGGGGGCACTGCCAGTTCCGGGTCTGGACCGGGTCGCATGGGATACCTCTCGCGCCAGCCGCTGTCTTGGCCCGCCTTATATGTCACGTTTACGTAAACGTCAACATTGATCGTCGCGGCATCCCGTCGCCGGGTCGGCAGATCGGCCCTGACACTCGCCACGGCGTCGGTGGCGCGGCACCTCCGAATAGGGCAGGCTTGTCACGCCGCCGCCATGTCTCGCATATGACGCAAGGCGTCTGTAACACTCGGCGCCCCTGCCGCGTATGAAGCCCATAGGTCCGAAGTTGAAAGACCGGAACGACGACTGGAGTGCCTGGATGCGGGCGGGGCTTGCCGGCGACGAAGGTGCCTATAGGCGCCTTCTGCGCGAGCTGACGCCGTTCCTGCGCACGCTGGCCCGGTCCGGCCTGGCAAGGGCCGGTCGCCCCACCGCCGAAGCGGAGGATATCGTGCAGGACGTGCTCATCGCGATCCATACCCGCCGCAGCAGCTGGATTGCCAGCGAACCGCTGGTGCCGTGGATTCGCGCCATCCTGAAGCACAAGCTGATCGACTTCCTGCGCCGCCGCGGGACGACTGGTCATATCGACATCGATACCTTCGCCGAGGTGATCGCCGCGCCCGCGGAAGAGCCGGGGATCGCCACGCGCGACGTCGTCAAGCTAGCCGAGAGCCTGCCGTCCGGCCAGAAGGCGGTGATCCACGCCATGTTCGTCGACGGCCACAACACGCAGGAGACGGCCTCCGCTCTGCAGATGAGCGAGGGCGCCGTCCGGGTTTCCCTTCACAGAGGCCTCGCCAGCCTCGCAAAGATGCTCCGCGGGAGCATATGAGTGCCATGAAGACCGAAGACCTCATCACCGCCCTGTCTCGCGACGCCAGGAGGACCGGCCCTTCGGTCCACGGGCGCCTCGCCATGGCCGTCGCCCTCGGCATCGCATCGGCCTTCGCGATGCTGGTCGCCGGTCTCGGCATCAGGCCGGACCTGACCGCGGCGAGCCGCAACATGCTGTTCGACCTGAAGATGCTGCTGGTGGTGACGCTGGCCGTCGCCGCCATTGCCCTGGTGCGGGCCTCGGCACGCCCGGAAGCCGGGTTGCCGAAGATCGTCCTCCTGGTTCCCGGGCTCGTTCTCATGTTCGGCATCGGCCACGAGATCGCGACCCAGCTCCCCGCCGCGCTTCCCGGCCGGCTGTTCGCGCGGAACTGGGCCTTCTGCCTCGTCGCCATTCCCCTGCTCGGCGCCCTGCCGCTCGCCGCCATCCTGACCGCCATGACGGCGGCGGCCCCGCGCAACGCGGCGCTCGCCGGCGCTCTCTCCGGCTTTGCCGCCGGCGCCATCGCCGCGGTCGCCTACGGCCTGCACTGCTCCGACGATTCGCCGCTCTTCGTCGCCGCCTGGTATTCCATCGCCATCGCCATGCTGACCGCCGCCGGCGCCGTCATCGGGCGACGGGTGCTCGCCTGGTAGGGGTGGAACGGACCCCTCTTCAAGGCTGGTGACGGCGCGACTGCTGACATGACGCGCGGGCCGGGGCCGTCCATAATGGCGCCTCATCGCAGAGGCCCCCATTCCATGCACACCGAGCATCACCGCCCCGTCGGCAAGGGCGACCGCGTCTTCCTCGTCGACGCGTCCTCCTTCGTCTTCCGCGCCTATTTCCAGTCCATGAACCAGGACCGGAAGTACAATGTGCGCTCGGACGGCCTGCCGACCGGCGCCGTGCGCCTGTTCTCCACCAAGGTGCTGCAATTCGTCGAGGAGGGCGCACTCGGCGTGAAGCCGACCCACCTCGCCATGATTCTCGACAAGAGCGAGAACTCCTTCCGCAAGGAGCTATACCCCCTCTACAAGGCCCAGCGCCCACCGCCGCCCGAGGATCTCGTGCCGCAGTTTCCGCTGATGCGCGCCGCCATCCGCGCCTTCGGCCTGCACGCCATCGAACAGGACACCTACGAGGCCGACGACCTCATCGCCACCTATTGCGACGAGGCCTGCTCGCGCGGCGCTGACGTGCTGATCATCTCCGCCGACAAGGACCTGATGCAGCTCGTGCGGCCCTGCGTCGCCTTCTACGATCCGGAGAGCGGCATCCGCGGCAAGCCCGGCTACCGGCCGGAGCGCCTGCTCACCCACGGCGACCGTTTCGAGCGCTGGAACGTGCCCACGGAGAAGATCGGCGACGTCACCGAATATTGGGAAGGCATGCCGCCGGACAAGATCGTCGACATCCAGTCGCTGGAGGGCGACACCTCCGACAACGTGCCCGGCGCGCCCGGCATCGGCCGCAAGACGGCGGCCCAGCTCATCGCCGAGTATGGCGATCTCGACACGCTGCTCGCCCGCGCCCACGAGATCAAGCAGCCCAAGCGCCGCGAGACCCTCACTGACCCCGCCGTGATCGAGAAGGTCCGCATCTCGAAAAAGCTCGTGCAGCTGGTGCGCGACGTGAAGGTCGAGGTGCCGCTCGACGAGACCGGCCTCCTGAAGCCGGACGGGCAGACGCTGATCGCCTTCTTCAAGGCGATGGAGTTCACCACCATCACCCGGAAGGTCGGCGACCTCTACGGCGTCGACCCGGCCAAGGTCGATCCCGACCCGGCCCTGGTCGCGGGCCCGAAACCGGCCCCCGTGGCGGTCGCCGCGACGGCACCCGGCGAGGAGGCCTCCCCGGCCGCCGCCG
>NZ_JAUYFA010000065.1 GCF_030691135.1 Phreatobacter sp. | reverse complement strand
GGCTCGGCCGATGTCGACAATGACGGCTATCGCGACGTCATCGTCCAGAATACGGCGAACGGAACCACCTACTACGCTGACATGAACAACGGCGCCTTCGCCGGATGGGGCACGGTGAGCGGCGCGCTCGGCACCCAGTGGGTCGCCGTGGCGTGAGGCCACACCGGAACTGATGGGCCCGCAGACCGGCGCCGCGCGCCGGCAACAGGCCGCCCACCGCCGCAGGTCCCGGCCATGGCCGCGTGCCGACCGACAGCCGGCATCGCCACCTGCGCCGGGTCGCGATGCCGCAACGCATCATCACGTTTGCTGCTGCGCAGCCCTGGGAATGTGTCTATGGTTTCCCTTGGGTTAATGGCGGACAGGGCACGGGACACATCACCATGGCGACCTGGACAGGAGCGATCAACAGCAATTGGTCCAACGCCGGCAACTGGTCCGGCGGCATCCTGCCGAGCCCCACGGAAGGCGCCGCCATCAGCGCGGGCAATGTCACGGTCGACACGACCGGGCTGACGGCGTCGCTGGTCTCGGTGTTCATCAACAAGACAGTTGATGTCGGCGCCGGCGGCGGACTGACCGTCGGTGGCGTTTTCGAAATCTTCAATGGCAGCAGCCTCGTCGCGCGCAATGGCGGATCGGTGTCTGCCAACAGCTACAATGTCGCGGGCAATCTCATCGTCGGCGGGGCCGGGGCGGCGGAGGCCAGCGGCACGGTCACAGGCGCGGTCAACCTGAGCGCAGCGAGCGGCAAGCTGACGTTCAACACCACCAATGCGCTGTTTCTCTCCCAGGTGATCAGCGGGGCCGGTTCCGTCGAGCAGAAGGGCCCGGCCACGACCATCACGCTCACGGGCGCCAACACCTATTCCGGCGCAACGACGATCAGCGCCGGCACGCTGGAAGTCCAGAATGGCAATGCGATTGGCAACAGCAGCGCGGTGACGGTGTTTTCGGGTGGCCGGTTGGTTGTCACCGCCTCTGAGACAATCGGCTCGCTGGCCGGCCCCGGCTCTGTCCTGCTGGCCAACAACAGCACGCTGACGACCGGCGGCAACAATGCAACGACAGACTTCGGTGGGACAATCTCCGAAACGGGCGGCATTGGCAACCTGACCAAGATCGGCACCGGCACGCTCGTTCTCCACACTGGCAACACCTACAGCGGCACCACGACCGTCAGCGTCGGCGTGCTGCAGATTGAGGAAGACAGCGCGCTCGGCACCACCGCTGGCGGCACCACGGTCACGGGCGGCGCGGCGCTGCAATTGATCGCGAGCAGTATCGCCGACCCCATCGGAGAAGCGCTGACGCTGAATGGCACGGGCATCAGCAATGGCGGCGCGCTGCGCAACCTCAGCGGCACTCACACCTGGACCGGCGGCATCACGCTCGGCTCCGAGACGCGAATCAATTCGGATACCTTCACGCTGAGCTTGAACGGCGGCATCACCGGCACAAACCAGAACCTCATCCTTGGCGCCGGTATCAATAGCACTATCGCGGTGAATTCCGCCATCACCACCGGTTCAGGCACGCTCACCAAGGATGGCACCGGAACGGTCATTCTCGGCGGCGTCAACACCTACACCGGCACCACGACCGTCAATGACGGTGACCTTTTTCTCCGAAATGGCAATGCCATCGCCGATACCAGCGCGGTTATTGTCAATGCAGCGGGCATGCTTCGACACCTGGAGGCTGAAACGATCGGCTCGCTCGCCGGGAGTGGGCGCGTTCTCGTAGCCAGCAACGCTAGCCTCACGACCGGCGCAGACAACACGAGCACGACCTTTTCCGGTGTGATCGAATCGTTTGGCGGCGGTTTTGAAAAAACCGGCACCGGCACATTCACGCTGTCCGGCGTGAACACCTATAATGCCATCACCAGAATCAACAACGGCACGCTGGCGCTGGCAGGGGCCGGTTCCATTGCCAATTCGTTCGAACTGCGGCTGATGGCGCCCGGCGCGATCTTCGACATCAGCGCCATCAGCGGCGGGGTCGCCTCGATCAGGGATATCAGTTTTCTGGGCGCCGGCACGATCAACCTCGGCAGCAAGTCGCTGCTCGTCACCCATGCCAACGGCGACTTTGGCACCGGCACGATCAATGGCGGCGCCGGGGCCAATGCGCTCACTGTCACGATGGACGCCGCCGCGACCGGCGTCTCGCTGGCGGGGCTCGCCTTCACCACCTGGACCGATGGCACCGACACGATCGCCATCACCGGCAACGGGCTGGCCAACACCATCTTCGGCTCCACGCGGGCCGACAGCATCACCGCCGGCGCCGGCAATGACACGATCCTCGGCGGCGGCGGCAATGACATCATCACCGGCGGCGCCGACAGTGACGGGATCGACGGCGGCAGCGGCGCGGACACGGCGCTGTTCTCGGGCGCCCGGGCCAATTATTTCGTCCGCTCCTTCGTCTCGAACGGGCAGACCTTCACGCAGGTGTCGGCGGCATCCGGCACGGACGGGGTGGACACGCTGGTCAGTATCGAGGTTCTCGGCTTCAACAATGGCGCCCAGGCCTTTGGCCTTGCCGGCATCCAGCAGAACCTCGTGTCCAACATGGACGGTTCGTTCTTCGATGACGTGCTGTTCCAGAACAGCGCCACCGGTCAGGTCGCCTATGTCAACATGAATGCCGGAGCGGCCGGCGGCTTTACCAATCTGCTGTCGACGCTCCCCGCGGGATGGCGGCTCGTCGGCAGCGACGACTTCACCGGTGACGGGCGCGCCGACACGCTCATCCAGGACACCAATACCGGGTCGATCTACACGGTGAACATCGCCTCCGGCGCGCCGGTCTGGGGCGTCGTGAACGTCAATCTCACGGCCTCCTACCGAGCAATCGCCTCCGGCGACGTCACCCGCGACGGCACGACCGACGTGCTGGTGCGCGACAATACCACCGGCATCAACTATATTGCCGACATGGAGGCCGGCGGCACCTTCGGCGGCTGGGTCCTCGGGACCAGTCTCGGCATCGGCTGGCGCACCATAGGCCTCGGCGACTTCAACCGCGACGGCGCCTCCGACGTTCTGGTGCAGGACATCGGCAGTGGCACGACCTATTACCGCGACATCGCCAACGGCCAGTGGGGCACGGTCTCCGGAGCCATCGGCGCGCAATGGGTGGCGCGCGAGGCCGCCGATCTCAACGGCGACGGCTATGCCGACGTCGTCTTCCGCAACACCAGCACGTCCGACATCTGGTGGGTCGACATGCTCGGCGGCACCAATGCCGGGTTCAACGTCATCGCCAACGGCCTCGCGGGATGGGATGTCCGCGGCTCGGCCGATGTCGACAATGACGGCTATCGTGACGTCATCGTCCAGAACCTCGCCGACGGCACGACCTACTTCGCCGACATGAACAACGGCACCTTCGGCGGCTTCGGCACGGTCTCAGGCGCGCTCGGTACGCAATGGCTGGCGGTGGCGTGACCGGGCGGACGTCACTCCCCTACCTACAAGGCGCCCCCGCACGCCGCCGCACCATCCGGTTCGCCTCAGCGGGTGATGCGCACGTTCTGCAGCGACAGGGCGATCGCCTTGAAGGCGTCGTTGAGGCCCTGACTATCGCGGGCGTCGAAATAGTGCGCCGGTGACGAGGCGCAGTTGCGCATGGCGGTGATCGCCGTAGCGGCGGTGATGTCGAAGGCGACGGTGAAGATCTCGATCTTCTGCGACTTGGCATAGGTGCAGATGTCGTTCATGTCGTCGTAGGTCTGTTTCAGCTGCGCCGCCTGTGCCGTGGCGTTGCCGTTGGGGGTGAGGTGCCGGCCGTCGGAAGCCTGGAAGCGCAGCGTGTTCTCGCCATCCGTCATCAGCACCATGACCTTGCGCGGGCGGCGGTTGGTCGGGTCATAGGCGGCGCCCTCGGAGAAGGGGGCGGTGGGCGAGAGGACGTTGACGCCCCAGATGAGCCCCGCCGGGATATAGGTGGAGGGCCGGTAACCGCCGATGTTCACCACCATGCCGCGGATCGCCGAGGTCACGGTGGACTGGTTCGAGGTGAGCGGCACGATCGGGTTGAGGCAGTTCTGGCTGGTGGCGAGATAGCCCGGATAGCGCTCGGAGGGCGTGGTGTCGTTGAGGCGCAGGTTCGCCGTGCGGCGCGAGCCGACGCAGCCGTACCAGCGGAACCACGTCGTGTTGCCACCAGAGCAGGTCTCATAGGGGGGCACGGTCTGCGTCGTGCAGGTCGGGGTCGTGCAGGTCTGAGGCGTGCAGTCATAGCTCTCGGTCACGCCATCGACGACACGGGTGCAGGTCCGCGGGGCTCCGCGGGTGCAGGTGCGCGGGGTGCAGGTCTGGCGGGTGGTATGGGTGGTGCAGGTGCGCGGGGTCGTGGTGCTGTAGTCCGCCGGCACGTCGACCCAGCCGGAATTGCGGTTGTTCACGCCGACATTGACATAGTCGGCATAGGGCACGACGCCGATCTTCACATCGGCATTCGGGTCCTGGCGCAGCTGGACGACAAGGTTCTCGGCCGCTGTCTTCAAAGCCGTGAGCTTGTTGCCGGACATCGACCAGGTGTTGTCCAGCACGAGCACGAGTTCGGTCGTGCCGTTGAGGCCGCGAATGGCTTTCGCCTCGGCCTGGTAGTCGAGACGGCTGATGCCGGCGAGGGCCATGAAGGTCGTGTCGATCGTGCCGGTGATCTTCAGGGTCACTTCGCGCTGGTCCGCCAGATAGCGGAATTCGGTGATCCGCGAGCCGTCCGCATTGCCCCCGCGCAGGTTCGCGTTCGCCTGTGCGTCCGCCAGCAGCCTCAGGCCGGCTTCAGCGTCCAGCCTCGATGAAGCGGCTGCCAGAGCCGCGGCGTCGGCGGCCGCCTGGGCCGCAGTGCGGGCCGAAGAGAGTCGCGAGAAATCGATGCCCGCGCCGATGACGATCATGACCGGCACGATGCAGATGGCGAAGAGCACCGCGACCACGCCGGATGTGTCATGGCCCGCGCGGCCGAAGAAGGCTGCCAGGTGATTGCGCAGGGTGTGGACGGTCATGGGGATCTCGCGGCGGTTCCTCTATGGAGCCCCATCACTACAGAATGGCCTTGAACAATCCCCTAAAGGAAACATTGGAACGACATGAACAGTTGCGGTGGTAAACGAAAACCCGGTGAACTCGGGCCGTGGTTCCGAGACTAGGGGAATCCTTGCACGCCTGTCGTGCCGGCAGAGGGCCGTCACCCTACGGCTGACGTCCACTGCGGCCACGTCGACGGAGGCCTGGAGGTCATCCGCCAATCAGGCGCCGGCCGCGTCCAGCCGCGCCATGTCCTCTGCCCCCAGCGCCAGGGACGCCGCGCGGATGAGGCTCTCCAGTTGCTCGGGCCTCGTCGCGCTGGCGATCGGCGCCGTCACCGCCGGCTTGCGCATCAGCCAGGCGACGGCCACCTCCGCCGGCCTGGCGCCCAGGGCCCCGGCGACGTCGTCCAGGACCTTCAGGATGCGGAAGCCGCGTTCGGTGAGATAGGGCCTGACGCTGCGCTCGCCGCGCGGGCTCTTCCCCAGATCGGCCTCCGACCGGTACTTGCCCGACAGGAACCCCTTGGCCAGCGAGAAATAGGTGATGACGCCGATCGTCTCGGCGCTGCACAGATCGGCCAGCGGCCCCTCGAAGGCGGCGCGGTCGTGCAGGTTGTAGAGGGGCTGCAGCACCTCGTAACGCGGCAGGCCATGGGCTCTGGCCGCGGCGAGCGAGGCCGCCAACTGCTCGGCATCGAGGTTGGAGCAGCCGATGGCCCTGACCTTGCCGGCCTTCACCAGCCTCTCGAAGGCGCCCAGCGTCTCCTCGTAGGGCGTCTTCGGATCGGGGAAATGCGACAGGTAGAGGTCGATCACATCGGTCTGCAGCCGCCTGAGCGAGGCCTCCACCGCCTCGGCGATGTAGCGCGCGGACAGACCCTCCATGCCCTCGCCCATGGGCGAGCCGACCTTGGTGATCAGCGTGATCCTGCCGCGGGTGCCGCGGGCCTTCATCCATTTGCCGATGATGGTCTCGCTCTCGCCGCCCACATGGCCGGGCGCCCAGGAAGAATAGACGTCGGCCGTGTCGATGGCGTCGAAGCCGGCATCGACGAAGCGGTCGAGCAGGGCGAAGGAGGTCGCCTCGTCGGCGGTCCAGCCGAAGACGTTGCCGCCGAAGACGAGCGGGGCGATGGACAGGCCCGTGCGGCCGAGAGGGCGTCTGGTCAGGGTCTGGCTCCGGGTCATGGCAGGCTCCTCACGGTGTTCGACGACAGGCGGCGAGATTAACCTCCCTCCGCCGTTCGGGGACAAGCCGGCCACCGGATCCTGTCAGCATGGCAGCCCCGCAGGCGGCCCGGATCAGCCTTCGCCGGGCTTTGCGGCCTTGAAAAAATACTGCCAGCTTTCGGGTGGCCGGCGGATTATCCCCGGTCTATGCCCGGTCCGGCCCCTACGGTGATCCCCATGCCCCGCCGCTCCGACACGCTCTCCCTGCAACAGGCCCGCCGCATCGCCGTCGCCGCGCAGGGCTTCGACCTCGCAGGCCTCTCCCGCCGCGAGGCCCATGCCGGCGAGCGCCGCCACCTGAAGCGCATGGCCGAGAGCCTCGGCGTGATCCAGATCGATTCGGTCAATGTGGTCGCCCGTGCCCACACCCTGCCGGGCTTCTCCCGCCTCGGTCCCTACGACACGGCCGATCTCGACGCGCTCGCCTATGCCGGCCGCCGTCGTTCGCTGTTCGAATACTGGGGCCACGAGGCCTCCTACCTGCCGGTGGCGCTCCAGCCGCTCTTTCGCTGGCGAATGGAGCGAGCCCGGCGCGGCGAGGGCATCTATACCGGGCTCGCCACCTTCGGCCGGGAGCGCGCCGTCCTCGTCGAGGCGGTGCGCCGCGAGATCGAGACCGAGGGACCGAAGGCGGCGGGAGACCTCTCCCACGACCACCGCGGGGAGGGCGGCTGGTGGGGCTGGTCGGAGGGCAAGCGCGCCGTCGAGTGGCTGTTCTGGGCCGGCATCGTCACCACCGCGACCCGCCGCGGCGCCTTCGAGCGCATCTACGACCTGACCGAACGGGTCCTGCCGCGTGCGGTGCTGGAGGCGCCGACACCGGCCGAGGCCGACGCCCGGCGCGAACTCGTCCGGCTTTCCTCCGTCGCCCTCGGCATCGCCACCGAGCGATGCCTGCGCGACTATTACCGCCTCGGCGTCGCCGACACCCGGCAGGCGGTGGCCGAGCTCGTCGACAGCGGCGACCTCGTTCCCGTCACCCTCGCCGGCTTCCGCCGCCCCGCCTATCTGGCCAGGGACGCCCGCATCCCGCGCCGTGTCGAGGCCCGCGCCCTGCTCGCCCCCTTCGATCCGCTGATCTGGCAGCGCGAGCGCACCGAGGCCCTGTTCGGCGCCCGGATCCGCCTCGAAATCTACACGCCCGCCGACAAGCGCGCCCACGGCTACTACGTCCTGCCGTTCCTGCTGGGCGACACGCTGGTCGCAAGGGTGGACCTCAAGGCCGATCGTGGCCGCTGCCGCCTCGTCGTCCAGGCCGCCCATCTCGAACAGGGCGCCGCGGCCGGCGACGTCGTCGCACCTCTGGCGGCTGAGCTCGCCCTCATGGCGCGCTGGCTGGGGCTGGAGAGCGTCGGCGTCGAGCCGCGCGGCGATCTGGCGCCGATGCTGGGAGCGGCCCTGAAAGGCTGAGGCCTGCATCGGGACAGCGCAATCCGCCCGTTGTCCGCCGGAAGACTGTCGACCCGCCCGAACGGCCGGCTTCAACCCGCCTCCCGCTTCCCCGACAATGGGCCGAGGAGCCGCGCCATGACCACCACCCGCATCCGCGACCGCATCACCGTCACCGTGGAGGGCGGCGTCGCCGACATCCGCCTCGACCGTCCCGACAAGATGAACGCGCTCGACCACGCCATGTTCGACGCGCTGATCGAGGCGGCGGCCCTCGTTTGTGATACCGGCGGCGTCCGGGCGGCCGTACTCTCCGGCGAAGGGCGCGCCTTCTGCGCCGGCCTCGACTTCGCCTCGTTCGAGGCCATGCAGGCGGGCGGCGATGCGGCGCTCTCCGATCTCACCGGCCGCACCCACGGTATCGCCAACCGGCCGCAATATGCGGCCTGGTGCTGGCGCGAGCTTCCCGTTCCGGTCATCTGCGCCCTCCACGGCGTCGCCTATGGCGGCGGCCTGCAGGTGGCGCTCGGCGCCGACCTGAGGTTTGCCACCGCCGACGCGAAGCTCTCGGTGATGGAAATCAGGTGGGGCCTCGTCCCCGACCTCGCCGGCACGCAGCTGCTGCGCCACCTCTGCCGCGACGACGTCGTCCGTGACCTCACCTATACCGGCCGGGTCGTGACCGGTGAGGAGGCTTGCCGCCTCGGCCTCGTCACCCGGATCGAGGCCGATCCGCGGGCTGCGGCGCTCGCCGCGGCGCAGGAGATCGCGGCGAAGAACCCCGACGCCATCCGTGCCGCCAAGCGGCTGCTCAATGCCGCGACGCTCGTCGGCCCCGCCGAGGGGCTGCTGATGGAATCGGTGGCGCAGCAGGCCATTCTCGGCAGCGCCAATCAGGTCGAGGCCGTGGCTGCCAATATGGAAAAGCGTCCGCCGCGCTTTTCGGACAGCCCGGTCGCATGACCTGCGTGACGGCGGGAACCCCGCCGTCGACTGAAGCGACCCCGCCGCGCCAAAAGCCGCATCCGGGCGATGCGGCGGCTGTTACGCCACCGCTTCTTTCGACTTCTCGGCGCGCTTGCGCTCGTTCGGGTCGAGATGGGTCTTGCGCACGCGGATCGACTTCGGCGTCACTTCGACCAGTTCGTCGTCCTGGATCCAGGCGAGAGCCTTTTCCAGCGTCATGCGGATCGGCGGGGTGAGGCGCACCGCTTCGTCTTTGGAGGTTGTGCGGATATTGGTGAGCTTCTTGCCCTTCAGCACGTTCACTTCGAGGTCGTTGTCGCGGTTGTGGATGCCGATGATCATGCCGCGGTAGATCTTGACGCCGGGGTCGATGATCATCGGGCCACGATCCTCGAGGTTCCACATCGCATAGGCGACGGCCTCGCCAATATCGTTGGAGATCAGCACGCCGTTGGTCCGGCTCGGAATCTCGCCCTTGTGGGGCTCATAGGCCTTGAACAGGCGGTTCATGATGGCCGTGCCGCGCGTGTCGGTGAGCAGCTCCGACTGGTAGCCGATGAGGCCGCGGGTCGGGGCGTGGAAGACGAGGCGCAGGCGGTTGCCGCCCGACGGCTTCATCTCGACCATTTCGGCGCGGCGCTCGCTCATCTTCTGCACGACGACGCCGGAATGCTCCTCGTCGACGTCGATGAGAACCTCCTCGACCGGCTCCAGCGTCTCGCCGTTCTCGCCCTTCTGGAAGACGACGCGCGGACGCGACACGGCGAGCTCGAAGCCTTCGCGGCGCATGGTCTCGATCAGGATGGCGAGCTGCAACTCGCCGCGGCCGGACACGAAGAACGTATCCTTGTCCGGGCTTTCCTCGATCTTCAGCGTGACGTTGCCCTCGGCCTCCTTGAACAGGCGGTCGCGGATCATGCGGCTGGTGACCTTGTCGCCCTCGGTGCCGGCGAGCGGGCTGTCGTTGACGATGAAGCCCATCATGACGGTCGGCGGGTCGATCGGCTGGGCCTGGATCGGGGTGTCGACGACGGGATCGCAGAACGTATCGGCGACGGAGCCCTTCGACAGACCGGCAATGGCGACGATGTCGCCGGCGATGCCCTCTTCGATCGGCTGACGCTCGATACCGCGGAACGCGAGGATCTTGGACACGCGACCGGTCTCGACCACCGTGCCGTCGCGGGAGAGAACCTTGATCGACTGGTTCGGCCTCACCGTGCCCGAGGAAATGCGTCCGGTGATCATGCGGCCGAGGAAGGGATTGGCCTCGAGGAGCGTTCCGAGCATGCGGAACGGGCCGTCGCCGATATCGGGCTCGGGCACATGACGCAGCACGACGTCGAAGAGGGGCGCGAGGCCCTGGTCCGTCGGGCCTTCCGGCTTTTCGGCCATCCAGCCTTCGCGGCCCGACCCGTAGAGGATCGGGAAGTCGAGCTGCTCGTCGCTGGCGTCCAGCGCCGCGAAGAGGTCGAAGACCTCGTTGATGACCTCGACGTGGCGGGCGTCCGGGCGGTCGATCTTGTTGATGGCGACGATCGGCCTGAGGCCGATCTTCAGCGCCTTGCCGACCACGAACTTGGTCTGCGGCATCGGCCCCTCGGCGGCGTCGACCAGAACGATGGCGCCGTCCACCATGGAGAGGATGCGCTCGACCTCGCCACCGAAATCGGCGTGGCCCGGCGTGTCGACGATGTTGATGCGCGTGTCCTTCCAGACGACCGAGGTCGCCTTGGCGAGGATGGTGATGCCGCGCTCCTTCTCGAGGTCGTTCGAGTCCATGACCCGCTCGGCGACCCGCTGGTTGTCGCGGAACGACCCGGACTGCTGCAGCAGCTTGTCGACCAGCGTGGTCTTGCCGTGGTCGACGTGGGCGATGATGGCGATGTTGCGCATAGACATGGCAGGGGCGTCCGGGTCGGGCGAATACGAAAAAGCGGGCGTCGTCGGAAAGGCGGCCCGCGTGAACTCTGTTGCGGTGCATCTATAGGAGACGGCCCTGCGGTGCAACGGAAACCGGGTACCAACCGCGGCGGCCGCCGACGTACCGTCTCTCGCAATTTGGGAGGCTCTCGCGGATTGCATGGCCCATTTGGCGAGACCGGTGGGGTGCTGCAGGGGCCTGCCGACCAGATGTCGTGCCGGAGGGTCTGTCTTGGGTCTATATGTGGTGGCGCGCGGCCATGGAACGCCTTGGCACCGCCCCTGCAAGGATGGAGATGACCCGGCATCAGGTATTGCGTCGCCGGTTCAATGGCTCGGACGGGAGGGGACCGCAATCTGCGACCCCTTGAGCGTGGTCTCCTCCCTTCCACTCGCGCCTGCCCGGCGCAGATCCCCCCGCGACGCTGTCACGCCTACGTCAAATCACGCACGACGGTTCGGTAAATTGCGGCTAGCCTTTTCGTGTCCGGCCTTTGCCAGGCCGGCCCGACAGGGGGAGTTTCGACCCATGACCGAGGAAAGCCGCGTTCCATCCCCCGTGGACGGTGCCGACGAAGAGCCGAAGGTGCTCGATCGCCGCCTCTTCTTCTTCAAGACGCTCGCCGGCGCGGCGACGCTCGTCGTTCCCGCCGCCGTCGCCACCTCTCAGCCGGCCGAAGCGCAGCGACTGCGCGTCACCGACAGCGATCCCCATGACCGCGAGGGGCGGGGTCGCGGCCGCTTCGTCCGTCGTCGTGGCACCGACAGCGATCCCTACGACGATCCGGGCCGGGGCCGCCGCACGCGTGTCATCCGTCGTCGCGTGCGCGTCACCGACAACGATCCGCGCGATCCCCGCGGCGGCGGGCGCGGCTGGTAGGCCGGGCGCGGGGGCGTCGGCACCGTGACGCTTGCAGCGGACGCATTCGAGCTGGCCTTCGGGACGATGACCGTTTCCGAAGCCTTCGCCCTGCGTGAGGGGGCGAAACCGCGGCACATGCCGGGCGGCAATGCCGGTCGCTACGCCGGCCTGCTGTCGGTCGCCGACATCGATGCCTTCCTGCGCACCGATGCGGCCCGGACGCCGCGTGTCGCCATGGCCGACAGTTCGCGCAGCGGCAGCGCCGCCGTCCCGGAGGACCTCTTCGCCGACGAGGACGGACGCGTCGATCCCGTCCACCTCTTCCAGCTCTTCGATGCCGGGGCGACGCTCGTCGTCTCGCAGTTCCACGACATGCATCCGCCGCTCGCCCGCTTCTGTCGCGGCCTCGAAAAGCTGTTCCTGCATGCGGTGCAGGCCAACATCTATCTGACGCCGCCCGGCGCCCAGGGCTTCCGCACCCATTTCGACACCCACGACGTGCTGGTCCTCCAGGTCTCGGGTGCGAAGAGATGGCGGGTCTGGGACGACGTGCTGCTGCCCCATGCGACGCGCAACACGCCATGGGACGGGGCCGTGCATCGGGCGGACCCTGCGGGCGCCCGCGACGTGCTGCTGGAGCCGGGCGACATGCTCTATGTGCCGCGCGGTGTCGCCCACGACGCCTCGGTGCAGGAGGGCAGCGAGCCCTCCCTCCACATCACGGTCGGCCTCCTCGAGCCGAGCTGGGCCGATGCGCTGAAGGCGGCCATCGACCAGATGGAACAGCAGCAGCCCGCGCTTCGGCAGTCCTTCCGCACCTGGCGCATGGCCGATGATGCGGCCCGCGCCGGGCTGGTCGCCGCAGCGCGCGGGCGGCTGGAGGCGCTGGCCACCGGCGAGGCTATGGACCTCGTCTCCATGCGCTTCCTCCAGCAACTCGGGTCCGACCGCATGGTGATGCCGGGTCGCGGCCTTGTCGCACCGAAGCCGGGGCTCGACGACAGGCTCATCCTCGCCGATTCGGTCCATCACTACGTGGTCCCGGTCGGCGCTGGTGCCGAACTGCGCTGGGCCGGCCCGGCCGAGCGGCTGGGCGCCGACGAGCTCGGCTGGATCGCACGCCTCGGCGAAGGCGCGACGCCCCGCGAACTCGGCGGCGAAGCGGCGCTCGCCTTCTGCGCGCGTCTTCTGACGCTGGGTTTGCTGGAACGGGCCTGAAAGCCCGGCGCACCGGCTTAGCGCTTCCTTAAGCACGACCGTGGCATGAAAGTCAGGTTGCATGACCCAAGGTCAAGTCGCGTGGCGAAGAGTAACCCCCTCAATCTGCACCAACCGGCCAGTACGACTATCCTGGTCGCGGACGAGCAATCGTTTTCACGCCGGATCATCCGCTCGGTGCTGACGGGCCTCGGCCGGGTGACCGAATGCCGGACCGGTTTCGATGCCGTGGAATCGGCCGAACAGCTGCGCCCGAGCCTGATCGTCCTCGGCATGAACCTGAGCGGTCTGGACGGCGTTGAGGTCACCCAGATGCTGCGCCGCGCCGATGGCGGGCTCGAGTTCACCCCGATCATCATGATCTCCGGCTATCCCACCCGCGCTTCCGTTCTCGGCGCGGTCACGGCCGGCGTGCACGAATATGTCGCGCGGCCGTTCAGCACGAAGACGTTGCGTTCCCGGGCGGAATCGGTCCTGGCGATGCCGCGCCCCTTCGTCCGCACGCGCGTCTATTTCGGTCCCGTGCCGCGCGCCAAGACCGTCCGCCGCGAAGTGCTCGGCAAGGTCGGCGAGGAGTCCTTCGCCAGCATGATCTGCGGCGTCCATCACGCGCGCGCCGATCAGGCGCATTGCCCGCTCGGCGTCAACTGCCTTTGCCAGTCCTATATCCGGCCGAGCAAGGACATCGTCGAGTTGTGACGCCCGCCGTCAGGCGACTTCGGTGGCGGCGGCCAGTTCGTCGCGCGGTGTCAGCCAGGCGACGAGCGCCGCCGGCGCCAGTGCCGGCGAGAAGAGGTAGCCCTGCATCGCCTGGCAGTTCAATCCCTGCAGGAAGCGTCGCTGCGGCTCGGTCTCGACGCCTTCGGCGACGACCGTCAGCCCGAGGCTCTGGCCGATGCGGATGACGGCGGAGGCTACCGCCCGGGCGTTCTTGTCGGTCTGCAGGTCGCGCACGAAGCTCTGGTCGAGCTTGATTTCCGCGATCGGCAGCCTGGAGACCGACGAGAGGCTGGAATAGCCGGTGCCGAAATCGTCGAGCGACAGCCGCACGCCCAGCCCGGCGACCGCCTCGACCGTGGCGATCGTTGCCGCGCACTTGTCCATCATGACGCCTTCGGTGATCTCCAGCGTCAGGGCTTCGGCTGACAGGCCCGAGGCCTCGAGGGCCGCCGCCACGAGGGCGGGCAGGTGGGGATTGCGGAAATGCAGCGGCGAGAGGTTGACCGAGACGGTCGGGATCGCGAGGCCTTGCGCCCGCCATTCCGCCAATTGCCGGCAGGCCTCGCAGAGCGCCCATTCGCCGATCGCTTCGATCAGGCCGCATTCCTCGGCCAGCGCGATGAACCGCGACGGCGGCACCTGGCCGAACACCGGATGGTTCCAGCGGGCCAGCGCCTCGACACCGTGTAGCTTGCCGTTCCCGCCGAGAATCTGCGGCTGATAGTGAAGCTGGAGGTGACCGGCACGGAGCGATTCCTTCAGGGCGTTCCCCATCACGAGGCGCTCGTGGATCTGGTCGTTCATGCCGGGGCTGTAGAAGCGGAAGGCGCCGCGACCGGCATTCTTGGCCTCGTACATGGCCGTGTCGGCGTGCTTGAGAAGCTCCTCGCGGTCGAGGCTGTCGCTGGGATAGAGACTGATGCCGATGCTGACCGAGGCCGAAAGCGCCACGCCGTCGATGTCGGCGGGCATCGCCAGCGCCTTCGCCACCCGCTCGGCGACCAGAGCCGCGCGTTCGCTGGCGCAATCTCCCAGCACGATCACGAACTCGTCGCCGCCGAGACGGCTGACCATGTCGCCCGGCCGCACCTGGCTCCTCAGGCGCTGGCCGATCTCGACGAGGAGGGCGTCGCCGGCGGAATGTCCGAGCGAGTCGTTGACGTCCTTGAAACCGTCGACGTCGAGAAAGAGGAGAGCCATGCCGGGGCTCGGTTCCACCTGTGCCTTGGCGATGCGCTCGTCGATGGCCTGCGCGAGCTGGCTGCGGTTGGGCAGGCCCGTCAGCGTGTCGAAATAGGCGAGCCGGGCGATATGGGCCTTGGCCTCGTGGCGCTCGATGGCCAGAACGCACAAATGGACGCAGGCCTCGACCAGGCGCTCGTGCCAGGCGCTGGGGCCGCGTTTTTCACTGTAGTAGAAGGCGAAAGTCCCGGCGACGCGGCCGTCCTTCAGCTTGAGCGGGCTCGACCAGCAGGCTTTCAGCCCGAGCGGCAGCGGCAACTCCTTGTAGGGTGCCCAGAGCGGATCGGTCTCGATGTCTTCGACGAGAACGGGCTCGCCGCGCCAGGCGGCGGTGCCGCAAGAGCCGACGGACGGCCCGATCGGGAGGCCGTCGAGGGCCTCGGAATAGAAGGCGGGCAGGCTCGGAGATGCGAGCGGCCGCAGGGCCTTCTGGTCGTCGACCCGAAGGACGGAGCAGATGACGCCCGGTGCGATGGTCTCCACCTCGCGGCAGATGAGGTTCGCGACCACTTCGAGGTCGTCGTCGCGCGCCACCGACTCAAGAATGCGCTGCTGCAGCACCTGGGTCTGACGGGTCTCGGTGATGTTGGAGATCACGGAGACGGCGTTGCGCAGATTGCCGTCCGCTCCGAAGACCGGATTGACCGTGGCCGCCACCCAGATTTCGCGGCCGTCCTTGTGGTAGGCGATCAGCTCCATCGCCTCGCCGCGGTCGCCGCTCGTCAGATTGCCGAGAGCCATCAGCGTCTCGGGATTGGTGTGACGTCCCGCCAGCAATTGCGGGGGATAGGCTCCGATCAGCTCCTCGCGCCCGTAGCCGAACAGCTCCATGAAGGCGCGGTTGGCATAGATCGCCCGCCGCTCGCAGTCGGTGATCAGCACGGCCCGGTCGGTCTCGTTCGCCACCAGCGACAGGAGATAGAGCTCCTCGCGGCGGTGCACTTCCTCGGTGACGTCCTTGATGAAGGCGGCGTAGTAGATGGTCTCGCGGATCCGGGTCCGTGACAGCGACAGCGAACCCCAGTTGCGCGTCCCGTCGGGGCGGTCGATGGGGACCTCCAGGGTCGCGCCGACCAACCGGGTGTCACCGCCGAGCCTGTTGCTCTCGATCTGCTCCTCGTACCTGGCGCGGACGTTGGCCGGCATGAGACTGCGGACGTTCCGGCCGAGGACCGTGTTGCGGTCGATCCCCCACAGTTGCTCGGCCGCCGCGTTGAACAGGACGACGTTGTTGCATCCGTCGATGACCACGACCGCATCGACGGCCTGTTCGATGATCGGCCCGAAAAAGCCGATATCTGAGATGCTCTCGCGCGGTGCTGTAGCCATGGCCCCGTCCCGCCCCAACGCAGCCCTCTTGCGAATCACAAATCGGAGCGCGAATTCGACAGATGGTACGAGTCAAATCGTGCCCAGGACGTAAACACGGCGCCGCCAACAGCGGGGGAGAGCGGTCTGCGCCCTGCCGCTCAGCGTGGCGTCAGGCTGGCCGGGGCGGGGGCGGCAGGCGCCTCCGGCGCCGGCTGCGCAGCCGCACGCGGCGAGGGTTCCGCCGGCGCCGTCGCTATGGCGGGCGGAGCTTCCTGCCGGGGCAGTTCGGCGGTCAGCGCCCGCACCGGATCGGCGAGCCCTGCGCCGAGCTTCGGATCGGGAATGTCGGTCTGGCGGGCGGTCGCCTGCAGCAGGCGGCGCAGCGTCGCCGGGTCGGCGTCCGGGTGCCGTTCCAGGATCAGCGCCGCGATGCCGCTCACATGGGCCGCGGCAACCGAGGTGCCGGATGAAATCTGATAGCCGCCGCGCGGCGCCGGCAGGATGATCTCGACGCCCGGCGCGGCGACGGCCACATGCTCGCCCTGGGTCGCCGCATTGAACAGCCGCCCGTCCCGGTCGGTCGCCGTCACGGCGATGACATTCGGGTCTGCGGCGGGAAAGGCGATGGGCGCGCCGGGGCCGCCGTTGCCCATGGCGGCGATCATGGCGATACGCCGGTCCGCCGCCACCTGAATGGCGCGGGCGATCATCGGGTCGCGCGGGCCGGCGAAGCTCATGTTGATGACCTTGGCGCCGTTGCGGATGGCCCAGTCCATGGCCTTGACGATGTGGAAGCTGGTGCCGGTCGAACCCTGGGTCTGACCCGGTGCGAAGGCGCGCACGGCGAAGATCTCGGCGCCCGGCGAGACGCCGAGGAGCTGGCGCTGTGCCACGATGGCGCCGGCCATGCCGGTGCCATGCTCATGGGCGCGGAACGCGCCGCCCACCGCGTCGAAGCTCTGCGTGACGCGCCCCGCAAGTTCGGGATGGGCGGCGTCGACACCGGAATCGATCACTGCGATGGCGACGCGCTGGCCGCGGGAGATCTGATGCGCCTCCGACAGGCGCAGCGCGTCGACCACATACTGGAGCCGCTGGTCGCGGCCGGCGCGCATCGCATTGGCCGATTGCAGGCGGACGCGGAATTCGGGCCGCTCGAACACATAGTTCGGCTGGATATAGGCGAAGCCCACCGCCTGCTGCATGGCACGGATGGCGGCCGGCACGGTCTGGCGGTTCGGCACCCGGTAACGGTGCATGACGGCGCCGACCACCTCCGCAATCTCGCGCTGCAGCAGCCGCAGGCCGAAGCGGCGTTCGACCTGACGGATGGCGTCGCGCGGTGCATCGGGGGCCATGATGAAGAGCACCTCGCCGGCGACGAAGCGGCGCTCGTCCGCGGCGGGCAGGCCCGGCGGCTCGCTCGCCTCGGCGGTACGGTCGTTGGCGCGGGCCTGTTCGATGATCGACAGGATCGCCGGCACCGCGATGGCCGCCGCCGCTGCGCCGAGGATCGCGTTGCGTCCGCCCCCGCCGCCGCCGAACCCGCCGCCG
>NZ_JAUYFA010000063.1 GCF_030691135.1 Phreatobacter sp. | reverse complement strand
AGATCGGCCCGCGCGCCGCGGTCTTCGGCAATGCCCAGCACCCCTATACGAAGAAGCTGATGTCGGCGGTGCCGATCCCCGACCCGGCCCGCCGCCTGCAGAAGCGCGGCGTCTCCAACGACGAGATCAAGAGCCCCGTCCGCGCCCCCGACTACGTGCCCCCGGCGCGCCAGTACCGCGAAGTCTCCCCCGGCCATGTCGTCATGGCATGGGAGTGAGGCTTTTCCGCCATTTGTGAATGACGAAGGCCCCGGTTTCCGGGGCCTTTTGTTTTCGGCATGCTCGTGCGCGATCGGTTATGAGCACCGCCCACTCCGTCATGGCCGGGCTTGTCCCGGCCATCGACGACTTGAACACCGCGCGTCGACGAGAAGTCGTGGATACCCGGCACGAGGCCGGGCATGACGCGGTGGAGCGGGCGGCGCGGGACTCAGGCGAACGAGAATGCAACGAGCGTCAAAAATGCTCGAACCGCCCGGCGACGAAGGAGAGCAACTGCCCTTCCGCCGTCCAGACCACGTCGATGCCATCCGTGACCGCCCCTATCACCGCCAACGGGACGCTGGCGCTCGCTGCATCGTCGCGCAGTGCATCGAGCCGGTCCGGCGGACAGGCGAGCAGGATCTCATAGTCGTCGCCGCCGGTCAGGATGCGCTCCTGCAACGCCGGGTCGATCGCCAGCGCCCGGGCGGCGGCGGGCGACAGCGGCACCGCCTCAGCGTCGAGCTGCGCGCCGGTCCCAGACGCCGCCATCATCTTGGCGAGATCACCGACGAGCCCGTCCGAGACGTCCATGGCCGCCGAGGCGTGGCGGGCGACAGCGGCGGCGAGCGTCGTGCGCGGACGCGGTGCGAGATAGCGGTCGACGAGATGGGTGCGCTCCTCCGGCGCGAGCAGGCGGACCCAGTCGGGCGCAGTGCCGGGCGCGCGCTCGGCCTGACGCGCGATCAGCCCGAGGGCTCCATCGCCGATGGTCCCGGTGACGCAGAGCACGTCCCCCGGGCGCGCGCCGCGTCGTCGTATCGTCCGGGCGGCGCGGCCGAAGGCGGTGACCGACAGGGTCAGAGGCCCCGGCACCTTGACCGTGTCCCCGCCGAGAAGAGGGCAGTCATAGGCTTCGATATCGCGCGCGAGGCCGTCGGCGAAGGCCGCCAGAAACGTCGTCGTCCAGTCAGGAGGAAGCCCGAGGCCAAGGAGGAAACCGACGGGCACCGCGCCCTTGGCGGCAAGATCGGAGAGATTGACCCGCAGCACCTTGGCGGCGATCAGGTCCGGCGGGTCGTCGGGGAAGAAGTGCACCCCGGCGATGGCCATGTCCTTGGTGACGACGAGGTCGCTGGCGCCCTCCGGAATGACAGCGGCATCGTCCATCAGTCCGTCGGCCCCCGCGGTCGTGGCGAGCGGCGCGAAGAAGCGCGCGATCAGATCGTCTTCGGAGGGGCGGGTCACTTGGTGATCATGGCCGATAGCGCCGGCAAAGGGGAGAGCGGCGACGCTCAGCCCTTCGGCGCCTCGCCCATCTCGGCGGCGCGCAGGCGCTTGGCGATCTTGTCGAGGACAGCATTGGCCATGCCGACCTCCTCGCGATCGACGAAAGCGTCGGCGACGTCGACATATTCGGCAATGATGACCTTGGCGGGCACGTCCGGCCGCTCGAAGAGTTCATAGGTGCCGGCACGCAGAACCGCCCGCAGAACGGCCTCGATGCGGCGCAGCGGCCAGTCATCGGCGAGGATGCGGTCGACCGCCACGTCGATGCGCTGCTGGTCGCGCATGACGCCCTGGATGATGTCGCGGAAGAACTGGTGGTCGGCGGGCAGATAGGTCTCGCCTTCGACCTCACGGCCCATCCAGAAGGTCTGGAACGCGCCGATGACATCGTTGATGTCGGAGCCGGCGACGTCCATCTGGTAGAGCGCCTGGACGGCGGCAAGCCGGGCCGTACCACGCTTATTGGCCTGTTTGGGAGCGGTTTCGGCCATTACAGGGTCTCCGCCGCACGCTTCAGGCGGATCATGGCGAGACAGGCCTTGGCGGCGCCGCCCCCCTTGTCGAGGTCGCTGCGGCGGGCACGCGCCCAGGCCTGATCGTCGTTCTCCACGGTCAGGATGCCGTTGCCGAGCGGCATCTTGCGGGAGACCGCGAGGTCCATCAGGGCGCGCGAGCTTTCCTCCGAAACGATCTCGTAATGGGTGGTCTCGCCACGGATGACCGCGCCGAGCGCCACCGCGCCGTCGAAGGGCTGGCCGCGTGCGGCGCCACCATCCATCAGGATGGCGATGGCGGCGGGGATTTCCAGCGCGCCGGGCACGGTGTGCACCTCGCAGGTGGCGCCGGCCTCGGTGATGGCGGCTCTGGCGCCCTCCAGCAGGGCGTCGGCGAGATCGTCATAGAAACGCGCCTCGACGATGAGCACGCGCGCATGGGTCGGAATCACGTGCTCGGGCGCGGAACGCGGGGCGGCCATGGCAGGTCCTTCGGATTGGGAGCGCTCTAGTAGCCCTCCGCCTTCGCCTCCGCAAGGCGGGCCGCGTAACGGGCCATCATGTCGACCTCGAGATTGACCCGGTCACCGGCTATGGACGCGCCCCAGGTGGTGACCTGTAGGGTGTGCGGGATCATGGTCACGGTGAAGGTATCGCCATCGACGCCGTTGACGGTGAGCGAGGTGCCGTCGAGGGCGACGGAGCCCTTCTCCGCGATGAACTTGGCGAGGTGCCGCGGGGCGCGGAAGACGAACCAGGCGGTGCCGTCGCGATCCTCGCGGGAGACGATCTCGGCGACGCCGTCGACATGGCCGGTGACGATATGGCCGCCGAGTTCGTCGCCGATACGCAGCGAGCGCTCGAGATTGACCGCCTTGCCGACAGGCCAGGCACCGAGCGTCGTGCGGGCGAGGGTCTCACCCGAGGCATCGACGGTGATCAGGGTGCGCTCGCCCTCCTGGAGCAGCGTGGTCACTGTGAGGCATATGCCCATGTGGCAGACAGAGGCGCCCAGCGGCAGGCTGTCGGCCGGATAGGAACAGGCGATGGCGAGGGTGCGGGCGGAGCCCTTCTCCTCCACGGCGACGATTTCGCCCACATCAGTGATGATGCCGGTGAACATGGGTCAGGCTCCTCGCTCGGCGGTCGGATCGGGGCGGAAGGTTTCGATACGGTCACGCCCCGCCATGCGGCTGTCGGCGAGACGGTAGCGGGTGGGCATGGGTTCGATGAAGCCGGCAACGCCGTCGCCCAAAGCCTCGGGCGAGTGGGCGACGATGATCTCGTCGGCGAGTGCGGCGCGCATCAGCGTGGCGCCGAGGATCGGTCCGCCCTCGCTCATGACCCGGGTGATGCCGCGCGCCGCGAGGAGGCGCAGCGCCGCGCCCATGTCGACGGCCCCGTCGGGCAGGCGGCTCACCAGCATGACCTCGCAGCCGGCACGGCGCAGAGCGCGCTCGGCCTCCGGCGGCGCGCCGACGGTTGAGATGACCCAGGTCGGCACCTCGCCGGCCGTGGCGACCAGGCGCGAGGCGAGCGGCAGGCGGAGCTTGGAATCGATGATGACGCGGATCGGCGAGCGCTCCTCAAGGCCCGGCAGGCGGCAGGTGAGCAGCGGGTCGTCGGCGAGCACGGTGCCGATGCCGATCATGATGGCATCCGCCATGGCGCGGACGAGGTGGAGCTGGACGGTCGCCGCCGGGCAGCTGATCTGCGTGCGGGCGCCGCCCGCCGCTGCGACAAAGCCGTCGGCGGAGAGCGCCATCTTGAGCTGGACGAAGGGACGTCCCTGGCGCACGCGGATGAAGTGGCCGCGATGGTCGACGGCGGCTTCCGCCGCGCCGGCACCGACATCGACGCCGATGCCGTAGGCGCGCAGCATGTGGAAGCCGCGCCCGTGGACGCGCGGATCGGGATCGCCGATGGCGCAGACGACGCGGGCGATGCCCGCGCGCGCGAGCGCGTCGGAACAGGGCGCGGTGCGGCCATAGTGCGAGCAGGGCTCCAGCGTCACATAGGCGGTGGCGCCGCGGGTCGCCGCCGGGCCGGAGACGGCGACGGCATGGGCGACGGCGGTGGTCTCGCCATGCGGCCGCCCCCCGGGCTGGGTGACGCCGCGGCCGACGACGATGCCGTCTTTGACGATCACACAGCCGACGGACGGATTGGGCCAGGCGAGGCCGAGATGGCGACGCCCGAGCCGCAGGGCATGATCCATATGCCCGCGATCCACAGCCGTGAAAGCGTCGCCGTCCATCACTCTAGCTGCGCTCGGGGTCGCCGGCCCCCTCGCCGTCCTCGGACATCTCGCCGATGAGCTGCTGGAATTCGCGGGGGTCGCGGAAATTCCGGTAGACCGAGGCGAAGCGCACATAGGCGACGTCGTCGAGGGCTTTCAATGCCTCCATGACGATCCGGCCGATATTCTCGGCGGGAATGTCGGATTCGCCCGAGGCCTCGAGCTGCCGGACGATGCCGGAGACGAGCCGTTCGACCCGCTCGGGATCGACCGGCCGCTTGCGCAGCGCGATCTGGATCGAACGCATCAGCTTGTCACGGTCGAAGGGCACGCGCTTGCCGGAGCGCTTCACCACCACCAGTTCACGCAGCTGGACGCGTTCGAAGGTCGTGAAGCGGCCGCCGCATTCCGTGCAGACACGCCGCCGCCGGATCGCCGACCCGTCCTCGGTGGGACGGGAGTCCTTCACCTGGGTGTCGGCGAAGCCGCAGAAGGGGCAGCGCACGGTCCGCGCGCCGCGTCAGGAATAGATCGGGAATCGGGCGGTGAGATCTTTCACCTTCTCCCGCACGGCGGCCTCGACGGCCGCATTGCCCTCGTCCGAATTGCTCCGCGCCAGACCGTCCAGCGTCTCGGCGATGAGTTCGCCGACGCGCTTGAACTCGGCGATGCCGAAGCCGCGGGTGGTGCCGGCCGGCGTTCCCAGGCGCACGCCTGAAGTGACGAAGGGCTTCTGCGGATCGAACGGGATGCCGTTCTTGTTGCAGGTGATGTAGGCGCGCCCGAGCGCCGCTTCGGAGGCCTTGCCGGTGAGGTTCTTCGACCGGAGGTCGACGAGCAGCAGATGGTTGTCGGTGCCGCCGGTGACGAGGTCGAAGCCGGAGGCCTTCAGCGTCTCGGCCAGCGCCTTGGAATTGGCGACGACGGCGTGGGCATAGGCCTTGAATTCGGGGCGCAGCGCCTCGCCGAAGGCTACCGCCTTGGCGGCGATGACGTGCATGAGCGGGCCGCCCTGCATGCCGGGGAAGACCGCCGAGTTGAACTTCTTGGCCAGGTCCTCGTCGTCGGTGAGGATCATGCCGCCGCGCGGGCCGCGCAGGGTCTTATGGGTCGTGGTGGTGGCGACATGGGCATGGGGGAAGGGCGAGGGATGGGCGCCGCCCGCCACGAGGCCGGCGAAATGGGCCATGTCGACGAAGAGATAGGCACCGACCTCGTCGGCAATGGCGCGGAAGCGGGGAAAGTCCCAGACGCGCGCATAGGCTGAACCGCCGGCGATGATGATCTTCGGCTTGGCCTCGCGGGCGATGCGGGCGACTTCGTCCATGTCGATAATCTGGTCTTCCTGGCGCACCGTGTAGGGGGCGACCTTGAACCACTTGCCGGACACGTTGACGGGCGAGCCATGGGTGAGGTGGCCGCCGGCGGCGAGGTCGAGACCCATAAAGGTGTCGCCGGGCTGCAGCAGGGCGAGGAAGACGGCCTGGTTGGCCTGACTGCCGGAATTGGGCTGGACGTTGGCGAAGCGGCAGCCGAACAGCTTGGTGGCGCGCTCGATGGCGACCGTCTCGGCGATGTCGACGAACTGGCAGCCGCCGTAGTAGCGCTTTCCCGGATAGCCCTCGGCATATTTGTTGGTCATCACCGAGCCCTGCGCTTCCATGACGGCGCGCGAGACGATGTTCTCCGAGGCGATCAGCTCGATCTCATGTTGCTGGCGCCCGAGTTCTTTCTCGATCGCGTCGAAGATGACCGGATCGGTTTCGGCGAGCGAAGCTGAGAAGAAGCCGTCGAAGGGCTGCGAGGCGGCGGCGGAAGACGAGGACATCCGGATCACTCCGTGGCGCGGCGATGGTCGCCGGGTCGTTCGGGACGATGATCGTTGCCGGTAGCACAGCGTCGGTTGGGAGTCCAAGGTTGAGCGCGCCGCAGACACCAGCCCTTGTGCCGCTGTCAGGCGCCCTCCCCCGCATCCTGCGCGAGACGGCGTTCCAGCTTACGACGGGCGAGGCGTTCCAGATCGTGCAGGGCCGCCTGGACGGGGCCCATCACCACCACCTCGGTGCCGGTCTCGCCGCAGATCGCGGCGCAGCGGATATAGGCGCCGAGGGCCGTGTGCTCGAAATAGACGGTGCGAGGCGGTGATTCGGGCATAAGGCCAGTGTCGGGGCACGCGCCTTTGATAGCCAGCATGTTATCGCAAAACAGTGACGCCCATAGACGGGATCAACCTGTAGGTGCAGACTGCCTTCGTTCTATGCGCCCTAGTAGAGCGAGTCTCTTCGAAGGAGATTGCCATGTGGCCATTTGGCAAGAAGAAGCCCCCCACCTCACCGGCAGAGGCACTGGTCTTTAAGAGTGGCGAGGCATTCTTCGAATATCAGTGCAAATTTGGACATACGACATTAGAAAAAGATAAGGGTATCGTAGGCTTGATCCTAGATGCTCGACGCCACTTTGGCACTCAAATTGCCGTAAAACTTCAGGACGACAGGCAAGTCGCTGCAGTACGAGTTGCATCAGACGACGGCGGCTTCGTAGTCTTAGCCCAAACCCCAAATAATGGTGATCCCCTTCAGCCGGGCGATTTGGTCGTCTGGGTTCCTCAAACCTACATGTCCGAGCTTGGAAACGCGCTACCCGATAAGCGTGCGGGTTGGGTAGGGCTGATCCTCTACAAAATCGCCCCCGAACTGGGCTCAGAGTTGAGAGTGTTGAGCCGATATTTCTGAACTTAGATATTTCGCCAGAGCGAGCCCACTGTCCCAGCTTCGAAGTACAAAAAAGCCCGGCGCGAGGCCGGGCTTTCGTCACATAGCGGGAGCGAGCGGATTAGCGCAGGGCGACCGGCTGGGCCGCGGCACCCGAGGCCTGGGCACCGATGCCGTCGCGCTGGTAGATGTCGTCGCGGAACTGGACGAGGCCGTCCGGATTGGCCCAGGCGGTGATGTAGACCCAGTAGACCGGAATGGGCTGGACCGGCCGCGCGTCGACGCGGTCGGTGGTGCGGAAGATGCGGTCGATCTCCGAGCGCGACCACTGCGTGCCCTGGAGGATCCACGCGATGAGTTCGCGCACGTTCTGGACGCGGGCGCAGCCCGAGGAATGGAAGCGCTGGTCCTCGCCGAACAGGCCCTTGGAGGGCGTGTCATGCATGTAGACCGCATGCTGGTTGGGAATGTTGATGCGGACATTGCCCATCGAGTTGCCCTCGAAGGGATCCTGGCGGAAGCGGAAATTCATCGCCTCCATGGTGTTCCAGTTGATCGATTCCGGCGCAACCTCCTGCCCCTGGCCGTTGAACACGCGGATGCGGTTCTTGGTCAGGTAGTCCGGTTCCGACTGCATCTTCGGAATGAGGTCCTTGCGGATGATCGAGGCCGGCACCGTCCAGAAGGGGTTGAAGTTGATGTCCTGAACGCGGGTCGTGATGACCGGCGACTGGCGGTCGATCTTGCCGACGACGGTGACATGCCGGGAGACGACGACGCCGTTCTCCACCGCCTCGAGCTGGGCGGCGGGAATGTTCATGACGATGAAGCGATTGCCGAGGAAACCGGAATGGGCGCGCACCCGGACCAGGTTGGTTTCGAGCTGGCGCAGGCGCATCTCGGCCGGCACGTTGAGTGCGGCATAGGTCGATTCGCGCACCTGGCCGTCCGGCGAGATGCCATGGCGGGCCTGAAAGCGCTTCACGGCGGTGTCGACGAAGGAATCGAACACTTCGGAACGGCCGGCCGAGGCGTTGAGATCGCCCGAGGCGATCAGGCGCTCACGCAGGATGGCGACGGACCGGCGGCGCGCGCCGATGCGCAGGCGCTCACGATCGGGGATCGGCTGCCAGCCGCCGCGCGAGACGATGCCCTGATACTGGGCGATGGCCTGCTCGAGGCCCTGCACCGTGTGCGGACCGAGGACCGGATAGGGATTGATGGTGGAGCGGCTGCGCGAGCCGGCATCGAAACTGTCGGACCACTCGGCGACGGCGCCACGGGCCGACTGCGCCAGGGCGGGGCTCGCCACGACCATCGCGCCGAGCGAGGCGATGCCGCCCAGAAGGGTGCGCCGGTCGAGGGGCGAAACGGGATACGCGGGGGAACGTTCGGTCACGATAACGGCTCCGGATGATCGGCAGGGTCGCCTCCCGCCGAAACGTGAGGAAACACCATTATCCTTAAGGAATGCCAAGCGGGTGTCAGATTGCAACTAGGGCAACCAATGTGACCAACTCAAGGCATTTCGTGCGGTGACACCGGGAAAATGCATCCATCGGCGGCGCACGGGCCGGTTTCGGCGGAAAAAGCCGAGGCCGGCGCGCCCAAGGGACAGCGCCGGCCTCGCCGGATCAACAGGATGTGAGAGGCTGCAATCACTCGGGGCGCTTGACGCGGTTCTTCGCCAGAAGCGCGGCGCCGGTGACCCCGAGCATGTTCTCGGCGAGGAGCAGGACCATGACGAGGCCCGCGGCCAGCATGGTCCAGTCGGAGAGCATCGTCGTCATGGGCACCTCAGAGACGATAGAGGATCTGGTCGGTCCAGAACCGCTCAAGGCGCAGCAGCGACTTGTTGAGCGTCTTGAAGTCGTCGAGGGCAATGCCGCCGACCTGCTCGACCGTCCGCACATGCTTGGCGTAGAGCGCCTTCACGATCTCGGCGATCTCGTGGCCCTTGGCGGTGAGGCTGATGCGCACCGAGCGACGATCGATGCGCGAGCGCTGGTGGGACAGATAGCCCATCTCGACCAGCTTCTTGAGATTGTAGGAGACGTTGGAGCCGAGATAGTAGCCCTTGGTGCGCAGTTCGCCGGCGGTGAGTTCGCGGTCGCCGATGTTGAACAGCAGCAAGGCCTGGACGGCGTTGATGTCGGAGCTGTTGCGACGGTCGAACTCGTCCTTGATGACGTCCAGCAGGCGGCGATGGAGACGCTCGATCAGCGTCAGTGACTCCATGTAGACCGGTGTGATGGCCTCGAAACGCTCGAGACGTTCGGGTGAAATCGGCGGCGACGCGACGTCGCGCGTCTTGGTCATCGTGCTCATGGGACGCCTCTTGTCCTGGTTGATGCCGGGGCGTTTTTTGACCCTCGGCCGAGCAGCCCTGTTCACCGCTCGTGTGCCACCAACTTAGACCGGCGAATTTTAAAAGCCCCCGAACAAACAGCGTGAAGGCGGCTTAACCATTACTTCCTCAACAAGAGATTGCATTGATATATCAGCAATATCTCATTGTCTTTTCATCAACCTGATGGACCGGCGTCAAGGTTCGATAAAGGATCGGAAGCACCGATTTCCGGACCTTCCTCGCCCGGTGTTTACACACTGTTCAAATTGACGAAAGCGGTCGTCAACCATCTGCGTGGCGCGGCCTCCTTCAACTGCCGGCGATCGGTGCAACGTCCTGTTCAGCATAGGGCGATGACGTCGGGTCAAAGATCGGCACGGACCTTCCGCGGCGGGATAGAGCCCCCTCGCGAGCGACGTTACGGAAGGCGCCTGACCTCACTTGCCCCGCAGGAAGTTCACGATGCCGGAAAAGTCCGTGCCGGCATCGCCCTGCCCCGCATAGAGGCCGTAGAGGGCGGCGGCCTCGGCGCCGAGCGGAGTGATCGCCCCGGCCGAACGGGCGGCGTCCTGGGCGAGCTTGAGGTCCTTCAGCATCATGGCCGCGGTGAAGCCGGCGGCATAGTCGCGGTTCGCCGGAGAGGTCGGCACCGGCCCCGGGACCGGGCAATAGGTCGTGAGCGACCACGACTGGCCGGAGGATTTCGAGGCGATGTCGAAGAGCTTCTGGGCGTCGAGGCCGAGTTTCTCCGCCAGCACGAAGGCTTCGGAGGTGGCGATCATGGTGATGCCGAGGATCATGTTGTTGCAGATCTTCGCCGCCTGGCCGTTGCCGGGACCCCCGGCATGGACGATGGTCTTGCCCATCGCCTCGAGGAAGGGCTTCGCTGCGGCGAAGGCCGCATCCTCACCGCCGCACATGAAGGTGAGCGTGCCGGCACTGGCGCCGCCGACCCCGCCGGAGACCGGCGCGTCGATCATCAGGAGCCCCCGCTCAGCGGCGGCCTTCGCCACGGCGCGGGCAGTATCGACGTCGATGGTGGATGAATCGATGAGCAGGGCGCCCGCCTTTGCGCCGGCGATGATGCCGGCCTCGCCGCCAAAGAGCGCGCTCACCTCACGGCCGGAGGGCAGCATGGTGACGACGACGTCAGCGTTCTTGACCGCCTCGGCGATCGTGGAGGCCCCGGTGCCGCCGGCCGCGACATGCCGCTCGACTGCGGCCGGACTGACATCGGTGCCGACGACCCTATGGCCCGCCTTGACGAGGTTGGCGGCCATGGGCCCGCCCATATTGCCGAGGCCGATGAAGGCGATGGTGCTCATGAAATCCTCCCGTCGTCGTGTTTTTCGGGCCCGTGCCTCGGCCGGGCGCCTTATTCGCTGAAGCCGTCGTCGGCCTGACGGGCGGCCATCATCGCCGCCGCGGTATAGAAGAGGAGCAGCACCGCATCGGCGATCGTCGCCGGCAGCGATCGCGCCGCGATCTGGACCCAGCCCTGCATGCCTGCCAGCATCGCCAGGTCGATGCCGATGGCGACGGCCGTCGCCAGAATCCAGACGACGCCGCCCCAGGCCGAGGTGAGCCAGAGGCCGACGCCCGCCACGAGTTCGATGACCGCGAAGAAGATGATCGAGGCCTGCACGCCGGGGGGCATGTCCTCGAAGCCGATACCGTCGGCGTTGGGGCCGCCGCAGATGACCATCCACTGCATCAGGCCGCGGCCGATGACGAGAACCGCCAGGGCCCGCATGAAGATCCGGTAGATCCGGCTCCAGTCGATGCCGCGCTCCTCGGCATCGACCTGGATCGGCGCATCGCTGGCAGGGCGGAATCTCGGGGCGCTCATCGCGGAACCGCAGGCGGCTGGAGTTCGCCCCCGTCGAGCGGCGCGAAATGGGCTGCAATCATGTCCGGCGTCACCTCGGCGAGGGTCGCGGGTCGCCAGCGCGGCGCATTGTCCTTGTCGATGATGACAGCGCGCACGCCCTCGTAGAAGTCATGACCGTGGCAGATGCGCGAGACGATGCGGAACTCGGTCTTCATCGCCTCCTCGAACTCCATTGTCCGGCCAGCGCGCACCTGCGCCATGGCGATCTTCATGGAGGTCGGCGACTTGGTCTTCATCGTCGCCAGCGTCTGGCCGCACCAGTCGTCGCCTGCCGCAGCGGCCGCAGCGAGGGCGTCCATCACCGCCTCGACCGTGTCGAAGCGGAAACAGGCATCAATGGCGCTGCGGCGGGCGGTGACGCTCGCCGGCTGGGTCGCGACGTCGGCGAAGCCCTCGAGGACATGGTCGACCGTCTCGCGCCCGCAGAGCGCATCGAGGGCCTCGGTGAAGCGCTCCGAGGCCATGGCGTGGGTGGCCAGGCCGGTGGACAGCGCATCGCCCTGCTTCATGCGTTCGCCGGTCAGGGCGAAGAAGGCGCCGATCTCACCGGGGATGCGCGGCAGGAAATAGGTGCCGCCGACATCGGGGAAGAAGCCGATACCGACCTCGGGCATGGCGAAGACGAATTTCTCGCCGGCGACGACATGGCTGCCGTTGATCGAGACGCCGACGCCGCCGCCCATGACGATGCCGTCGATGAGGGAGACATAGGGCTTGGGATAGCGCTTGATCAGGACGTTGAGCTCATATTCCTCGCGCCAGAACCGCAGCGCCTCCTCGTGCCGGCCGGCCTTGCCGAGATCGTGCAGCACGCGGATGTCGCCGCCGGCGCAGAAGGCGCGGCCGCCGGCACCGGTCACCACCACCCGGCTGACGGCGGGATCGACGGCGAAGGCATCGAGCGCCCGGCGCATCTCGCGCACCATGGTCAGGGTCAGCGCATTCAGCGCCTTCGGCCGGTTCAGGGTCAGGAGCCCTGCCGAGCCGCGGCGCTCGATGAGGATTTCCGGCTCGGCATCGTCGTGAATCGGTGCGCTCATGACCAGCCTGTTATCACGCGCCGAGCAGATCACGCGAGACGATGACGCGCATGATCTCGTTGGTGCCCTCGAGGATCTGGTGGACGCGCACGTCGCGCAGCACCCGCTCGATCGGGTGGTCGTTGAGATAGCCATAGCCGCCGTGAAGCTGCAGGCAGCCGTTGACCACCTCGAAGCCGACATCGGTGGCGAAGCGCTTGGCCATGGCGGCGAGCGTCGTCGCCCGCGGATCCTTCTCGCTGACGGCGACGGCTGCGCGGCGGACCATGAGGCGCGCCGCCTCCAGTTCGGTCGCGTAGTCGGCGATGCGGAAGCGCAGCGCCTGGAAATCCTTGATCGCCTGCCCGAACTGCCGGCGATCGCCCATATAGGCGATGGTGCGGTCGAGGCAGAACTGGGCACCGCCGAGCGAACAGGCGGCGATGTTGATGCGGCCGCCGTCGAGGCCGGCCATGGCGATGCGGAAGCCCTGGCCCTCCTCTCCCACCATGTTCGCGGCGGGGACGCGGACATTGTCGAAATCGACCACGGCGGTCGGCTGGCTCTTCCAGCCGAGCTTCTTCTCCTGGGCGCCGAAAGAGAGACCCGGCGTGTCCTTGTCGACGACGAAGCAGGAGATGCCGCGGGCACCCTCGCCGCCGGTACGCGCCATAACGACATAGACGTCGGAGCGGCCGCCGCCGGAAATGAAGGCCTTGGCGCCGGTGATGACCCAGGAATTGCCGTCCCTTACAGCGCGGGTCCGCAACGATGCCGCGTCGGACCCCGCGCCCGCCTCGGTGAGGCAGTAGCTGGAGAAGGCCTTCATGGCGCAGAGATCGGGGACGTAGCGCCGCCGGAGGTCCTCGTGGCCGAAGGCGTCGATCATCCAGGCGGCCATGTTGTGGCTCGAGATATAGGCGGTGGTGGAGACGCAGCCCTGGGCGAGTTCCTCGAAGATCACCGCCGCATCGAGACGGGTCAGGCCGGAGCCGCCGACATCCTCGCGCACATAGATGCCGCCGAAGCCGAGCGCGGCAGCGGCGCGCAGGGTCTCCTCGGGAAAGACGGAACCGGCGTCCCAGTCTCGCGCGTGCGGAGCCATCTCGGCAGCGGCGAAGTCACGCGCCACCTGGCGGAAGGCTTCCTGATCTTCGGAGAGGGAGAAGTCCATCGGCAGGGGAAACCCGGAGAGGAAGACGCTCGCCTTCGGTTATGGGGCTTGGCCGCACCGGGTCAATTCGGCCGCCCGGGGGAGCCCGACGAATAGCGCACCGCACAAGGACCGCCACCCTCTGGAGGGCTGTTCCGAATAATTCCAGAGTGATATTCATGTGCCTTCAGCGGCTGCTCAACGCCGCGGAGACAGGCCATGACCCTTCGCGCCTTCCACAAACCCGCCGCTGACGTCTCCCCGTCGGTCGGCCACCAGCTCGACATCGCCACGCGGCTGCGACGCAACCGGAAGACCGAATGGTCGCGGCGTCTGGTGCGCGAGAATGTCCTGACCACGAACGACCTCATCTGGCCGATCTTCCTCGTCGACGGCACCGAGCCCCGCACGCCCGTCGCCACCATGCCCGGCGTCGACCGTGTCTCGATCGACGAGGCGGTGCGCGACGCCGAGAAGGCGGCCCGGCTCGGCATCCCGGCGCTCGCCCCCTTTCCCTATGTCGACCCGGCCCTGCGCGATCCCGTCGGGACCGAGGCCGAGAACCATCGCAACCTGATGTGCCGCGCCATCCGCGCCATCAAGGCGGCGGTGCCTGAGATCGGCCTCATCACCGATGCGGCGCTCGACCCCTACACCTCGCACGGCCATGACGGCGTGCTGACCGAGTGTGGCCGTGTCCTCAACGACGAGACGGTCGCCATCCTGTGCAAGCAGGCGGTCGCCCTGGCGGAAGCGGGCTCCGACTGTATCGCCCCCTCCGACATGATGGACGGTCGCATCGGGGCGATCCGCGCGGCGCTCGATGCGCGCGGTTTCACCGAAGTTCAGATCATGAGCTATGCGGCGAAATATGCCTCGGCCTTCTACGGTCCGTTCCGCGACGCGATCGGCACCAAGAAGACGCTGATCGGCGACAAGCGTACCTATCAGATGGATCCGGCCAATTCCGACGAGGCGCTGCGGGAGGTCGAGATCGACTTGGCGGAGGGCGCCGACATGGTCATGGTCAAGCCCGGCCTGCCCTATCTCGACATCTGCCGGCGCGTGAAAGACACGTTCGGCGTGCCGACCTTCGCCTATCAGGTCTCCGGCGAATACGCGATGATCGAGATGGCCGCCCGCGCCGGCGCCATCGACGGTGAACGCGCCATGCTCGAAAGCCTCATCGCCTTCAAGCGTGCCGGCTGCGACGGCATCCTCACCTATTTCGCGCCGCGGGTGGCCGGACTGCTCAGCGCCGCGGCGTGAGAGGCGGCCTCGTCATCGCCGCTGCTGCGCTTGCGGCCGGCGCCTGTTCTCCCGTTGTGGCGCCTGACCAGCTCGCGCTTTGCCGCGAGGTCCTGCCGGCCCTGCATGATCCCGGCACGCTGATCCGCGAAAGCCGCCATGGTCCGGCCCCGGCTGGCTCGGGCGTGCGCATCGACTATCTCGCCGAGCGGCCGGGGCTGCCGCGCACGGCACATTTTGCGACCTGCCGCTTCGAGGGACGGGACCCGCGCGGCAGGCCGGACCTCGCGGACCTGTCGACCGAGCGCGGCCCCTTTCCCGGCGCGCGCTTCGTCATCCTCAAACGCTGGTGGCTCGATCAGGCGCCGACCACTCCCCGCTCCGCCGGGAAGGCCCGCTAGGGCCTCGCGGAACGCGCCGCAGCAGGATAAGACCGTCGACATGACAGCTGCGCCGGACGCTTCTTCCCCACCCCTGACCTATGCCGATATCCTGGCCGCCCGCGCGGTCCTGGCCGGGCAGGTCATGCGCACGCCGATGCTGCCGGCACCGCCGCTCTCGGCCATCACGGGAGCCGAGGTCTTCGTCAAATACGAGAACCTGCAGGTCACGAACTCCTTCAAGGAGCGCGGGGCCCTGGTGAAGCTCGCCTCGCTCAGCGCAGACGAGCGCCGCCGCGGCGTCATCGCCATGTCGGCCGGAAACCATGCCCAGGCCGTGGCGCTCCACGCGAGCCGGCTCGGCATTCCCGCCACCATCGTCATGCCGGTGACGACGCCGTTCGTGAAGGTCGCGGCGACGCGCTCGCATGGCGCCACCGTGGTGCTCGACGGCGAGACCCTGGCGGAATCGCAGGTCCGTGCCGAGGCGATCCAGGCGGCGGAGAACCGCGTCTGGGTGCACCCCTATGACGACACTGCCGTCATGGCGGGACAGGGGACGATCGCCTGCGAGATGCTGGAGGACGTTCCCGATCTCGACATGCTGGTCATCCCCATCGGCGGCGGCGGGTTGATCGGCGGCAATGCGGTGGCAGCCAAGGCGATCCGCCCCGGCATCTCCATCATCGGCGTCGAGGCCGGGCTCTATCCCTCGATGTGGAACGCGATCCACGGCGAGAACCGCCCCGTCGGCGGGCCGACCCTCGCCGAGGGCATCGCCGTGAAGATCGTCGGGCGATCAACCCTGCCGGTGGTGCGCGACCTCGTCGACGACATCCTGCTCGCCAGCGAGAGCGACCTGGAACGCGCCGTCAATCTCTACCTGACCCGCCAGAAGACCATCGCCGAGGGCGCCGGCGCGGCCGGACTTGCCGCCATGCTGGCCGCACCCGAGCGGTTCCGCGGCGCCAGGGTCGGCCTGATCCTGTGCGGCGGCAATATCGACCCACGCATCCTCGCCTCCATCATGGTCCGCGAACTGGAACGCGAAGGCCGCATCGTCTCGGTCCGTATCACCATCCCCGATCGCCCCGGCGTTCTCGGCATGGTGGCGACGCTCCTCGGCAGGCTCGGCGCCAATATCCTCGGGGTGGAGCACCGTCGCCTCTTCCTCGACACCCCGGCCAAGGGCACCAAGCTGGACGTGACGCTGGAGGTCCGAGACGGCGCGCATCTTCACGAAATCCTGGCGGCGCTGGAGGCGGAGGGCCTGCCGGCGACGCGGATCGAGACGGGCGGCGGCCAGCTCGGCTGATCAGCGGCGACTCGTGAGTTTCGTTCGGCGGGCGCCTGATGCGCGGTCCCGGCGACGTGATGGATCACGGACTTGCCGTCGCTCCCGGGGAGCCTATCGTAGGAAGCGAACGGCCACGAATCTGGAAAGAGCGTCGCTCCATTGACGCAGCAACCGCGCGACACGCCACAGTTCTACCTCACGGCCCCGACGCCGTGCCCCTATCTGCCCGGCCAGTCGGAGCGGAAGGTTTTCACCCATCTCGTCGGGCCTAAGGCGCCGCATCTCAACGATATCCTGACCCAGGGCGGCTTCCGCCGGTCGCAGTCCATCGCCTACCGGCCCGCCTGCGAGACCTGCCGGGCCTGCATCTCCGTGCGGGTGCCGGTGGCCGATTTCCGGCCCAGCCGATCGTTCCGAAAGGTGATGCTGCGTAACGGCGATCTCGTCGGCGAGATGCGCCCGGCCATCCCGACCTCCGAACAATACTCGACCTTCCGGGCCTATCTCGACGCCCGCCACCGCGCCGGCGGGATGGTCGACATGACCGTGCTAGACTACGCCATGATGGTAGAGGACAGCCATGTGAAGACGCGGCTGGTGGAATATCGCAGGCGCGACGTCGACACCGCCATCAACGGGCGTTCGAAGGGCGACCTCGTCGCCTGCGTGCTCACCGACATTCTCGGCGACGGGCTGTCGCTGGTCTATTCCTTCTACGAACCCGACCAGGCCGACCGCTCGCTCGGGACGCTGGTGATCCTCGACCACATCGCCCGGGCCAAGACCATGGGGCTTCCCTACGTCTATCTCGGCTATTGGGTCGAGGGCTCGCCGAAGATGGACTACAAGGCGCGGTTCCTGCCGCAGGAGCGGCTGCAGCCGGAGGGCTGGGTCCGGGTCGAGGCGGCGGGCAACTGACCGGATCGACGCCGGCCCACGGGCGCCGCGTCATGTGCGTGTCAGGCAGCCGCGCTAGCCAGCGAGATCAGCTCCTGTCGCGCGGTCCCAGCCATGCCCTCCCGTCGCCTCGTCCTCGCCGGACTTGCCAGCCTTCCTTTCGCGCCTCTCGCCGGTGCCTTTCCGGAGCGACCGCTGCGGCTGATCGTGCCCTTCGCGCCGGGCGGATCCACCGACGTCGCAGCGCGGCTGCTCGCCGAGGCGCTCGGCCCCCTGGTCGGCCAAGCGGTGATCGTCGAGAACCGCGCCGGTGCCAACGGCGCGGTGGCGTCCGAGGTCGTCATCCGCTCCGAGCCCGACGGGCATGTGCTGCTGGTCGCCTCGGCCTCGACCCACGGCGTCAATCCGGCGGTGGCGCGTCGCCTCGGCTTCGATGCGGTCGCCGATTTCGCGCCGGTCACGATGATCGGCACCACACCGCTGGTGCTGGTGACCGCGCCGGGCTTCGGTGCGACGCGCCTCGAAGAGCTCATCGCCCGCCTGCGCCGCGAGCCCGGCAAGCACAGCTATGCCTCGGCCGGTGCCGGTTCGATCACCCATCTGGCGGGCGAGCTGTTCAAGCTGAAGGCTGATCTCGCAGATGTCGTCCACGTGCCCTACCGGGGCGGCGGGCCGGCCATGCAGGCTGTCCTCACCGGAGAGGTCGCCTTCACCATCGAGAGCCTCGCCTCCGCGGCGTCGCTGATCGAGGGCAAGCGGGTGGTGGCGCTCGCCATCGGCTCGCCCACGCGTCAGGCCGTCCTGCCGGACGTGCCGACCTTCGCCGAGGCCGGCCTTCCCGGCGTCGAACTCGCGACCTGGAACATGCTCCTCGCGCCGAGGGCGACGCCGCCGGAGCGGATCGCCCAAATCGGGCAGGCCGCTCGGCAGGCTCTCGCGACCGAGGCGCTGCGGACGCGGCTCGCCGCGGCCGGCACCACGGCGATCGCCGATGCCTCGGCCGAGCAGACCGGTCGTTATCTCGCCGCGCAGATCGAGAGTTTCCGCGCCGTGGTGAAGGCGGCGCGGATCGAACTCGCGGACTGACGCCTCACCCGAACCTGTTGGTCTTGGGGAAGCCCTTCGGCGGCAGCTTGCCGGTATCGGCGCGGTTGCCGATCCACTCGAAAAGGTCGGCCTGCGACACCGTCCAGGTGCGGTCGGACGAATCCTTCCACGTCAGGCCCTCGGCGAGCGTGAAGGTCTTCAGATCGACCATGCCGCCCTCCTTGTATTTCTGCAGGCGGACGCCCTTGCCGCGCGCCATTTCCGGCACCTGGCTGAGCGGGAAGACGAGCAGCTTGCGGTTGAGGCCGACGATGGCGACGTGATCGCCCTCGACGAAGCGCACGGCGGCGAGTTCATCCGGGGTGTCGACGCCCATGACGCCCTTGCCCTTGCGGGTGTTGGCGACGAGCTCGTCCTCGGCGACGACGAAGCCGCGGCCCTCGCGGGAGGCGACAAGGGCCTTGCGGCCGCCGCGATATTGCACGACCTCGACGATGTCGTGCTCCTGCTCCAGGTCGAACATCAGGCGCATGGGTTCGCCGGCACCGCGGCCGCCGGGGAGCTTCGACCCCTCCAGGGTGAAGACCTTGCCGTTGGTGGCGAAGACCAGGAGTTTCGATGTCGTCTCCGCGAAGAAGGAGAGCTTCAGGCGGTCGTCGGTCTTGAAGGTGAGGGTCGAAAGGTCCTGGACGTGGCCCTTGAGGGCGCGGATCCAGCCCTTCTCGGAGACGACGACGGTGATCGGCTCGCGCTCGACGAGGGCCTCGGCGAAGGCGTCGACATCGACCTCGCTGGCCTCGCCGAAGGTGGTGCGGCGCTTGCCGAGCGGGGTTTCCTTGGAGAACTGCTTCCTGACATTGCCGATCTCCCAGGAGACCGTCTTCCACTGCAGCGCCTCGGAGGCGAGCAGTTTCTCGATGCCCTCCTTCTCCTTGGTCAGTTCCGCATGTTCGTTGCGCAGCTCGATCTCCTCGAGCTTGGCCAGCGAGCGCAGGCGCATGTTGAGGATGGCCTCGACCTGCACCTCGCTGAGGTCGAAGCGGGCGACGAGGGCCTTCTTCGGCTCATCCGCGGTCCGGATGATGTGGATGACCTCGTCGATGTTGAGATAGGCAACGAGGAGGCCGGCCAGAACCTCCAGGCGCCTGTCGATGGCGGCGAGGCGGTGCTGCGAGCGGCGGATCAGCACGTCGCGGCGGTGGTCGAGCCATTCGCGCAGCACCTCCTTGAGGCCGACGACCTTCGGCACCTTGCCCTTCATGAGCACGTTCATATTGAGCGGGATGCGGCTTTCCAGCTCGGTGAGCTTGAACAGGCTCTCCATCAGGATGCCGGCATCGACGTTGCGCGATTTCGGCTCGAAGACGAGGCGGATGTCCTCGGCGCTCTCGTCGCGCATGTCGGCGACGAGCGGCAGTTTCCGCTCGTTGATCAGCTCGGCGACCTTCTCGATCAGCCGTCCCTTGGTGACGCCGAAGGGAATTTCGGTGACGACGACGAGATAGGTGCCGCGGCCGGTATCCTCCTGGTGCCAGCGCGCGCGCGTGCGGAAGGCGCCGCGGCCGGTCTCATAGGCTTCCTGGATGGCGGCGCGGCCCTCGATGATGATGCCGCCGGTGGGGAAATCGGGCCCCGGCACGTAGGCGAGAAGGTCGCGCGTCGTGCAGTCGGGATGGGCGATGATGTGCAGCGCCGCGTCGCAGATCTCGGCGGCATTGTGCGGCGGGATCGAGGTCGCCATGCCGACCGCGATGCCCTGGCTGCCATTGGCGAGCAGATTGGGGAAGGCGCCGGGGAGGACGACGGGCTCCTCGTCCTCCTCGTTGTAGGTCTTGCGGAAGTCGACCGCGTCCTCGTCCAGCCCGTCGAGGAGGAGGCGCGCGACCTCGGTCATGCGCGCTTCGGTGTAACGGTAGGCGGCGGCGTTGTCGCCGTCGATATTGCCGAAATTGCCCTGGCCGTCGACGAGGGGATAGCGCTGAGAGAAGTCCTGGGCCAGGCGCACCAGCGCGTCGTAGACGGACTGGTCGCCGTGCGGATGGAACTTGCCGATGACGTCGCCGACGATGCGGGCGCATTTCTTGAACGCGGTGCCGGGGTCGAGCTTCAGCAGCCGCATGGCATGGAGGATGCGCCGGTGGACCGGCTTCAGGCCGTCGCGGGCATCGGGCAGCGCCCGGCCCATGATGGTGGAGAGCGCATAGGCGAGATAGCGCTCCTCCAGCGCGTCGCGCAGGTTGATGGTCTCGATGCCATCGTCGTCGCCGGAGGGCGGGTTTATGCGCTCGCCCATGGGTCAGGCCTCGCGAATCGGAATGAGGGACATGGACCCTCGATAAGCGGGGCGGCAGGCGGGAACAAGCTGGGAACGGCCTCGGGACTGTGGTCAGCGGGGATAGCGTGTCAGAACGTCACCACCACCGATGCCGCACTCCTCTGGTGCTCGCCGTGAAACACCGCCTCGATATTGTTGCCGTCGGGGTCGAGGAGGAAGGCGGCGAAATAGCCCAGATGATACTTGCGCAAGCCCGGCGGACCGTTGTCGCGGCCGCCGGCGGCGAGGCCCTCCCGGTGGAAGGCCTCCACCATCGCCTGGTCCTTGGCCTGGAAGGCGAGGTGATGGCGGCCTGTCAGCACGCCCTGCGCCGCCTCGCTGTCGCGGGAGGAGATGAAGAGTTCGTCGGCCCAGAAGTAGCTGTCTTCTTCACCGCCGATCGGGATGCCGAGCACGTCGAAGACGGCGCCATAGAAGCGGCGGGAGGCGGCGAGATCGGCGACGACCAGCTGGACATGGTCGATGAGGCGGCCGCGGTGCAGTGCGTTCGTTTCCATGGGCTGTCTCCGTCAAATTGGCGCGAGGTGCGGACAGATGGAGGAACCGATGCAGCGCCCCGGCGTTCCCTGTCGCCAGCAGTCAACGCCATCGGCTTGCCAAACCATGGCGGCAGGCTCCCTATGAGCGCCTCACCGGAGCCAACCCATGCGCCGCATCCTCGCCGCAGCCCTTGCCGTCATCGTGGCCCTTCCCGTTGGCCTGCCTGTCCTGCCGGCCTTCGCCCAGTCGCCGGACCTGATCTTCCGCCGCTCGACGGTGTTCCGCCTGCTTTCCCCCAACGACAAGCTGGCCACCTATGGAATCGATGACCCGCAGGTGGAGGGCGTCGCCTGCCATTTCACCGTGCCGGAAAAGGGCGGCTGGGCCGGCGCCTTCGGTCTCGCCGAGGAATTCTCCGAGGCCTCGCTCGCCTGCCGGCAGATCGGCCCGATCCGCATCACCGGCCGCTCCTCCCAGGGCGACGTGGTGTTCCGCGAGGGCCGGTCTTTCTTCTTCAAGCGGGTGCAGATCGTGCGTGGCTGCGACGCCCGCCGCAACGTGCTGGTCTACATGATCTATTCGGACAAGCTGATCGACGGATCGCCGCAGAACTCGACCTCCACCGTGCCGATCATGCCCTGGGGCCAGCAGGCCGAGATCGTGCGCTGCGGCGATTTCATTTCATGACGGGCCGCGGCTGCGTTTCCTGCGTTTCCGCAGGCCATTCTCCGTGACGTCACGCTGAAAAACGCCCGTCGCATTTCTCCGGCCAACAACATCGCCCGGAGTTTCCCATGTCGCGCCGCCTTCTTGTCCTCACGGCTCTCGCCTGCCTGTCGTTTGCCCCCGCCCACGCCACTGGCGGCATTTCCTGCGAGGCGGAGGACCGCGCGGCGAAACTCACCATCGGCAGCCCCATCGGCCGCTCGACGGGCGGTGCCTTCTTCCAGTTCGAGGGCGAACTCGAGGTTCGCGCCGCCAACGTCGCCGAGGACTTCAAAAAGGTCACCTTCACGAAGGATCACCTCACCCAGAGCTGGTTCGACGCACGCGACCTGAAGATGCATGTCCATTTCGAGCGCGCCGGCGAGCCCCACGGCACCATCGATCTCACTGTCGAGGCACGCGGCACCGCCAATGCCGAAACCTGGCGCGGGCGCTACGTGCTGAGCATCGGCGAGACGGTGAACGGCGAGTTCCGCAGCCGCCGGGTTACAGGCCGCGTATCCTGCTCGGTCGAAGGTTGATGCTTGACGTCCGCGCGCCCTTCTGCGCTATCTCTGACGCATGAACGGTTCGATCATCCTCATCGGGATTATTTGCGGCTGAGCGTTTTCGCTGGCCGGTCGCCGTTCTTTGCCAAAATCCACAAGCGCAAAAGATCACTGACACGGCCAGCGGCGAGCGGTGCTGTGCGGAGACGGCTATGGCGATCAGGCTCTACAACACGCTGACGCGATCGAAGGACGTCTTCGTCCCGATCGATGACACGAATATCCGCATGTATGTCTGCGGTCCCACCGTCTATGACGACGCCCATATCGGCAATGCGCGGCCGGTGATCGTCTTCGATCTGCTGTTCCGCCTGCTCCGCCTTGTCTATGGCGCGGACCATGTCACCTATGCGCGGAACATCACGGACCTCGACGACAAGATCAACAAGCGCGCCCATGAGCGCGGCATCACCATCCGCGAACTGACCGAGGGCACGGCGGCGCGCTTCCATGCGGCGATCGACGCCCTCGGCAACCTGCGGCCGACGGTCGAGCCGCGGGCGACCGAGCATATCGCGGAGATGAAGGCGCTCTGCGAGAAGCTGCTGGCGGCCGGCCACGCCTATGTCGCCGAGGACCATGTGCTCTTCTCGGTGCCGTCCATGCCGAATTACGGCGGGCTGTCGAAGCGGCCGCTGGACGACATGATCGCCGGCGCGCGGGTCGACGTCGCCCCCTACAAGCGCTCGGAAATGGATTTCGTGCTGTGGAAGCCGTCGCGCGAGGCGCATGAGCCGGGCTGGGAGAGCCCCTGCGGCATTGCGCAGCCCGGCCGTCCCGGCTGGCATATCGAGTGCTCGGCCATGAGCTGGAAGCACCTCGGCGAGGTGTTCGACATCCATGGCGGCGGCATCGACCTCGTCTTCCCCCACCACGAGAACGAGGTGGCGCAGACCACCTGCGCCTTCGGGCATCCGATGATGGCCAATGTCTGGATGCACAACGGCTTCCTGCAGGTCGAGGGCGAGAAGATGTCCAAGAGCCTGGGGAATTTCGTGACGATCCAGGAGCTGCTCGACGGCTGGCAGGGCAAGGCCTGGCCGGGCGAGGTGCTGCGCCTGACCATGTTGAAGACGCATTACCGCCAGCCCATCGACTGGACTGTCCGGGCGATGGAAGAGAGCTGGAAGACGCTTGAAGGTTGGTACCGCGCGACGGCGGGGACGGCGGCAGGAGCAGTTCCCGATGCCGTTCTGGAGGCGCTGGGAGACGATCTCAATACGGCGAAGGCCATCGCTGAGCTGCACGCACTCGACAAGCGCGGCGATTATCCGGGCCTGAGAGCAGCGCTGGCGCTGATGGGCTTCGACGAGGCCCGCGCCGGCGAGCTTTCGGCCGAGATCGACGCGGAGGCGGACATGAAGGACACCGACCGTATCGATGACCTCATCGCCGCCCGCCTCGCCGCGCGCAAGGCGAAGAACTTCGCCGAGAGCGACCGCATCCGCGACGAACTCGCGGCGATGGGAATCCAGCTCAAGGACGGCAAGGACCCGGCGACCGGCGAGCCGGTGACGACCTGGGAGGTGATGCGATGACCGCCCGCTTCACCGGCGGCTGCCAGTGCGGCGCCGTGCGCTTTGCCTGCGAGAGCCTCGGCCGCGCCTCGCTCTGCCATTGCCGCATGTGCCAGAAGGCCTTCGGCAGCTATTTCGCGCCGCTGGCCAGCGCCCATGGGCTGACCTGGACGCGCGGAGCACCGAAGCACTTCCAGAGTTCCAGCATCGTGCGCCGTGGCTTTTGCGCCGATTGCGGCACGCCGCTGACCTATGAACATGCCGAAGGCGTCGAGCTTGCGCTTGGCGCCTTCGATGATCCGGCCGCCCTCCCCCCGGTCATCCAGATGGGGCTCGAGGCGCGCATGCCTTTCATCGCCGACATCGCGACGCTGCCGACACGCAGCCCGGCGGAGGAGGCCAAGGTCGCCGGCTTCTACGCATCGGTGGTGTCCTACCAGCATCCCGACCACGACACCGGCCGGTGGCCCGCATGAGCGGAGCGCCTCGCCATGCCGACGCGGACACGGCCCGCGCCCTGAAGCGCATCGCCTTCTGGGTCGGCGTGAAAAACCTGTTCCTCCTCGCGCTGACGCTCGTCGTCCTGCGCTGGAAAGGCCTGATCTGACATTGCCATGACCGATTCCATCACCGACACCCGCGAACGCCTCTATCTTTTCGACACGACGCTGCGCGACGGCGCCCAGACGACCGGCGTCGACTTCACCCTTGACGACAAGCTGAAGATCGCCGCCCTGCTGGACGATCTCGGCCTCGATTTCATCGAAGGCGGCTATCCCGGCGCCAATCCGACTGATACCGCCCTGTTCAGCGCGCCGCGCCGCCTGAAGGCGCAGTTCACCGCCTTCGGGATGACGAAGCGGGCCGGCCGCTCGGCGGCGAACGATCCGGGGGTCGCCGCCCTTCTCGATGCCGCGGCGGACGCCATTTGCTTCGTCGCCAAGGCCTGGGACTACCATGTCCATGTGGCGCTCGGCTGCACGCTGGAGGAGAACCTCGAGGGGATCACCGGCTCCGTCGTCGCTGCCAAGGCCCGGGGCCGCGAGGTGCTGGTCGACTGCGAGCATTTCTTCGACGGGTTCAAGGCCAACCGCGCCTATGCCCTCGCCTGCGCGCATGCCGCCTTCGAGGCCGGTGCGCGCTGGGTGGTGCTCTGCGACACCAATGGCGGCACCCTGCCCGAGGAGGTCGAGGCGATCGTGCGGGAGGTGGCGGCGGTGGTGCCGGGTGGCCATCTCGGCATCCATGCCCACAACGACACCGAACAGGCGGTGGCGAACACGCTGGCGGCGGTGCGCGCCGGCTGCCGGCAGATCCAGGGCACCCTCAACGGCCTCGGCGAGCGCTGCGGCAACGCCAACCTCACCTCGCTGATCCCGACGCTGCTGCTGAAACCCGCCTATGCCGACCGTTTCGCCGTCGGGGTGAGCCTCGACAAGCTCTCCCAGCTCACCAAGATCTCGCGCCAGCTCGACGAACTCATCAACCGCCCGCCGAACCGCCACGCGCCCTATGTCGGCGCCTCGGCCTTCGCCACCAAGGCCGGCATCCATGCCTCGGCGGTCCTGAAGGAGCCGGAGACCTACGAACACGTGCCGCCGGAGACGGTCGGCAACCGCCGCCGGGTCCTCGTGTCGGAACAGGCCGGCAAGTCCAACGTGCTGGCCGAGCTCGAGCGCGTCGGGCTGACGGTGGCCAAGGACGATCCGCGCGTCGCGCGCATCCTCGACGAGGTGAAGGAGCGCGAGAGCCTCGGCTATGCCTATGAGGGGGCCGACGCCTCGTTCTTCCTGCTCGCCAAGCGCGTCATGGGCGAGGTGCCGGCCTTCTTCACGGTGGAGCGCTTCAAGGTGAATGTCGAGCGGCGCTACAACGCCGTCGGCGATCTCGTCACCTTCTCCGAGGCGACCGTGAAGGTGAAGGTGGGCGACGAGGTCATGATCTCGGCGGCCGAGGGCAACGGCCCGGTCAATGCCCTCGACGCGGCGCTGCGCAAGGATCTCGGCCGCTACCAGCGCTTCATCGAGGATCTCGAACTCGTCGATTTCCGCGTCCGCATCCTCAACGGCGGCACCGGCGCGGTGACGCGCGTGCTGATCGAGAGCCGCGACGGCACAGGCGAGACCTGGACCACGGTGGGGGTCTCGGCCAACATCATCGACGCCAGCTTCCAGGCCCTGACGGATTCCATCACCTACAAGCTGGTGAAGGAGGGGGTCGGGCTGTGAGGTCAGAGATGGCGGAGATGGCGGAGAATATCCATCCGGCCGTGGAGAATGCGGACCACCCCGATTGCATCCGCGCTTCGCCTGTAGACGACGATATGCGATTCCACCGGCAGGATTCTCACCCCGGCCTTGATGTCGTCGATCGGCCGCCCGAGTTCGGGAAAGCGGAGAAGCCGCTCCATCGCCGCCTGCAGTGATCTCACATAGCGCACGGCCTGCTCGGTTCCCCAGGTCTCCGCCGACCAGTCGAAGATGTCCTCCAGGTCACGCGCGGCCCGTGGCGTGAGTTCGAGCCTCTCAGCCGTGACGCCGACTTCCGCTCGATGAACGCATCGAAGTCGAAGGGTCCGGAGACGCCGCTGAGGTCACCCTCGTCGATGGCCGCCCGCAAGGCCGCCACCTTCGCCTCGTGCTCCTCGAGGAGGCGCAGCCCGGCTCTCACGACCTCGCTGGCCGACGCGTAGCGCCCCTCGGTGACCCGCTCTTCGATGAAGGTGGCAAAGTGATCGCCGAGACTGATGGACGTGTTTTTTGCCATTAGCGGAGAATACCAATTTTTGGTATAATCGTACAACCCTCACATCTTCTCGATGACCACCGTGTCGTGCTCGGCGGCCAGCGCTTCCTGCGGCAGGTCCGCCACCTGGTCGCGGATCGTCGGGATGATGTCCCGGATCTCGTCGATGACAGTGTATTTCACTGCGAGGCCGGGCCGGATGAAGCCCTCGCTCTTCATGTGATCGAGCAGGACCCGCAGAGGATCCCAGAAGCCGCCGACATTGGCGATGATGACGGGCTTGGCGTGGCGGCCGAGCTGGGCCCAGGTGAGCTGCTCGACGAGTTCCTCCAGCGTGCCGATGCCACCGGGCAGTGCGACGAAAGCGTCGGCCTCGATGAACATCCGCATCTTGCGCGTGTGCATGTCGGAGACGGTGACGACGTCGATCACCGCGTCGAGGGGCATTTCCTTGCGCTTGAGGAAGTCCGGGATGATGCCGAGCACCTTGCCGCCGCCGTCGACCACGGATTTCGCCAGCGTGCCCATCAGGCCGATGCCACCGCCGCCATAGACCAGGCGAATCCCGGCCCTGGCCATGGCCGCCCCGAGTTCGCGCGCCGCCTGCTCGTGGACGACGTCATGGCCCGAGCCGGAGCCGCAATAGACGCAGATGGACTTGATCGTCGCCATGGTGGCCTCGTGAGCGGGGATTTCGGCTGCGAGGGCGCAGACCGCGAGTCGCGGGCGAGACCATAGCAGGGCGCGCCGGCCGAGGTCAGCCATGCGCATTCGCGCGACGCCGGGGCTTCACGGGCCGGGAAAGGAGATTATATCGGTTCCAGAGAAAATCTCACACTCCCCAAGGACAAGATCATCGTGACAGCTCCTCACGCGCCGTCCGGGCCCGCGGCCGGGCCCCGGCCCGTCTCCGCCGAGGGCGGCGCGCTGACGCGCACGATCCTGCATCTTTGGCCCTTCATCTGGCCGCATGAACGGGCCGACCTGAAGACGCGCGTCGCCTGGGCCATGGTGCTGCTGGTCATCGCCAAGCTCGTCACCATGGTTGTGCCGTTTACGTTCAAATGGGCCACCGACGCCCTCGCCGCTCCGCAGGCGGCCGATGCCGGCTGGTGGGCGGCCGTCCTCGCCGCCCCGCTGGCTTTCACCCTCGCCTACGGCATCTCGCGCGTCCTGATGGCCGTCGTCACGCAGATGCGCGACGGCCTCTTCGCCAAGGTGTCGATGCATGCGGTGCGGCGCCTCGCGCTGCTCACCTTCGAGCACATGCACAAGCTCTCCCTGCGCTTCCACCTGGAGCGCAAGACCGGCGGGCTGACGCGCGTGCTCGAGAGGGGCCGAAACGCCATCGAGACCATCGTCAGGATGATCATCCTCCAGCTGCTGCCGACCATCCTCGAGCTGGCGATGATCGTCGGCATCCTCCTGTGGATGTTCGACTGGCGCTATGTCGTGGTCATCCTGGTGACCGTGGCGGCCTATCTCGGCTTTACCTACTACGCCACCGAATGGCGCATCGCCATCCGCCGCGACATGAACGAGAGCGACACCAACGCAAACGTCAAGGCCATCGACTCGCTCCTGAACTTCGAGACGGTCAAGTATTTCTCCGCCGAGGCGCGCGAAAAGGCCCGCTACGACGTCTCCATGGCGAAATACGAGACGGCCTCGACCAAGGCGTTGACCTCGCTCGCCGTGCTGAACGCAGGTCAGGCAGCGATCTTCACCGTCGGCATGACGGTCGCCATGGTGCTCTGCGCCATCGACATCACACGCGGGCGCAACACGGTCGGCGACTTCGTCATGATCAACGCCATGATGATCCAGCTCTATCAACCGCTGAATTTCATGGGCATGGTCTATCGCGAGATCAAGCAGGCGGTGACCGACATCGAGGCGATGTTCGCCATCCTCGGTCGTGCCCCCGAGATCGTCGACCGTCCGGGCGCAGCGGAACTCGCGGTTGCCGGCGGCACGATCCGCTTCGAGGACGTGACCTTCGCCTATGACCCGGCGCGGCCCATCCTCAAGGGCGTGTCCTTCGAGGTGCCGGCGGGCAAGTCCATCGCCATCGTCGGTCCCTCGGGGGCCGGCAAGTCGACCATCTCGCGCCTGCTGTTCCGCTTCTACGACATCAGCGGCGGCCGTATCACCGTCGACGGGCAGGACATCCGCGAGGTCACGCAGGCCTCGTTGCGCCGGGCCATCGGCATGGTCCCGCAGGACACCGTGCTGTTCAACGACACGATCCGCTACAACATCCGCTACGGCCGCTGGGAGGCGAGCGACGCCGAGGTCGAGGAGGCGGCAGGCCTCGCCCAGATCCACGACTTCATCGCGCGCAGTCCGGACGGCTATGCGACCGAGGTCGGCGAGCGCGGCCTCAAGCTTTCCGGCGGCGAGAAGCAGCGCGTCGCCATCGCCCGCGCCATCCTCAAGTCGCCGCCCATTCTGGTCCTTGATGAAGCGACCTCGGCACTCGACAGCCATACCGAACGGGAGATCCAGGAAGCCCTCGACCGCATCTCCCGCGACCGCACCGCCATCGTCATCGCCCACCGCCTGTCGACCGTGGTGAATGCCGACGAGATCATCGTTCTCGACGACGGCAGAGTGGCCGAGCGCGGCACGCATGCAGAACTGCTTGCCAAGGGCGGCCTCTATGCCGGATTGTGGAACCGTCAGCGCGAAGCGGCCGAGGCCGAGGAAAAAATCGCAGGCCTCGATCGCGGCACTCCCGCCCGGTCACAGGAAGCTGCCTCTGGTTCGTCCGCGGAAAGCGCTGCCGCCTTCGTCAAGCCGCCACGGCAGGCGGCGGAGTAAACGGCCCCATGGTCGAGACACGCGAGCGGCCCCTGTCGTTGTCCTACCGCCGGCCTGCGGACCGTTCGGAGAAGAACGTGCTGCGGGATGTCGTGGAAGACCTGCGCCACGATGCGCAGTCCGACCTCGCCGAAGTGGGCTCGGGGTTCGGTCTCGGCCTCATCTCGCTCCTGTTCATCGGTCCCGTCGCGCTCCTCGCCGCCTGGGGCCTGCAATTCGCTACCGGCGTGTCCTTCGGCAACGATCAGACCTGGCTGCTGGCCGCGCTCTTCTGGCTCGGCGGCTGGGGCGGCATGAGCGCCCTGCGCGTCGTCGCGCGAAGGGGCCGGACGACGGCGCTGCGGCGGGCCATCCTCGCGGACATCGCCGAGGGCGACGTGCAGGAGGAGAGCTGGCGCTTCGTCGAGGCCATCGGCTTCCAGGAGGCCGAGACCATGCCGCTCGTCTATCTGGTCCTCGCCGACAACGGCTCCGTCGTCGCCTTCGAGGAAACGCGGCTCACCGGCCGGGAGCGTAGCCCCGGCGAGAAGTTCGTCTCGGCAGCGCCTTCCGATGCGGTGCTGGTGCGCGGGGCACGCTCCGGCATCCTCATCAGCGAGAACTATTCCGGACCCGCCCTGCCGCTGCTCGACGTCCATCCGCTGAAGCTCGCGCGCGAGGACAGGCCCGCCCATGGCAGCCTCGTCGACCGCCCGTGGATGGCGGTGGCGGCATGGATGTCGGGGCGTTCGTCGATCGGCTGACAGACGCCGTCGCGGCTCCTCAGGATGCCTCGGAATCAAGGGCCTTGCGTGCCAGGGCCACGGCCTCTGCCAGTACGGCTTGATCCCCCACATGGTTGGCGAGGATCAGCAGAAGCCGGGCGTTGAAGGCGGCGCTGGCGCTTTCCGACAGGGGCCTGTGGGCATCGGCCAGGATGCGCAGGGCGGCATCGGGGTCTGCGAAACGGTTTTCGGTCACCAGCGGCGTCGCGTGCTGGTCCTCATGTTGAGATTCAACCCGTTCAGGCGATGATTCCGATTCAGCGCGGCCGGCCAAGTCCTTGTCCTGGAATCCCTTCGCGCGCCGCATCGCATGTTCGACCTTCACGGGATCGGGGCTGCGCCAGCGTGCCGCCAGATGTCCGTCCGGGCGCAACAGGAAGCCCGCACCGGGCGTGGCGTCGAAGCGCTGGGCGAAGAGCCCGTCGCCGTCGCGCAGGTCCGGGCCGATGGTCAGGCGGTCGCAGCCGGGAACCGCCATGCCCGTCTCTCCCATCGTGATCAGGGTAAAGCGCCCCGCGGCGAGCGCGGTGAGGTGGGTCTGGCGACCGTCGGCACGCATGAGGGGCAGGTCGGGCACCGGCGCGCCCAGACGCGCCGTACCGGCCCAGTCATCACCGTCCGGGGTCGACAGTTCGCTGTCATAGGTCGTCGGGGTGGAGAGCCGCCCGGAATTGACGAGGCGCCGCGCGAAAGGTGCCGAAGCGGCCAGCGCCAGCGCGGCGTCGCGGACGGTCCTCTCGCCCGGCGAGGGCGGCGCGATGAAGTCGGTGGCACGCGTCGAGTTCAGAATGTTCTCATCGGCCGCGGCGCCGCGCTCGCCATCATAGGTCGCGAGCAGGCCCGGCCCCGCCTCCCGCCTCAGGATCAGGGCCAGCTTCCAGGCGAGGTTTTCGGCATCCTGAATCCCGGAATTGGCACCCCGGGCTCCGAAGGGCGAGACCTGGTGGGCGGCATCGCCGGCGAAGATCACCCGGCCGTGGATGAAGCGGGCGAGCCGGCGGCACTGGAAGGTGTAGACCGACACCCATTCGAGCGTGAAGGCATCGTGGCCGAGCATCCGGCGGATGCGCGGGACGACATTTTCCGGCCGCTTCTCCACCTCGGCATCGGCATCGCGACCTAGTTGCAGGTCGATGCGCCAGACATCGTCCGGCTGCTTGTGCAGCAGGGCCGACTGTCCCGCATGGAAGGGCGGCTGGAACCAGAACCAGCGTTCGGTCGGAAAGTCCGCGCTCATCTTCACGTCGGCGATCAGGAAGCGGTCGTCGAAGACCTCGCCGTCAAAGTCGAGCCCCATCATGGAGCGGATCGGCGATCGAGAGCCGTCGCAGGCGATGACCCAGTCGGCGGCGATGCGGTACGGGCCGTCGGGCGTCCCGACGGTCAGGATGGCGCCATCGCCCTGCGGCGCGATGGCGTCGACGCGGTTCAGCCAGCGCAGGTCGATGCGGTCGCCGAGTTCAAGGGCGCGCGCCACCAGCGCCGCCTCGACGTGGAATTGCTGGATGTTGATGAAGGCGGGACGGCGATGTCCGGCCTCCGGCAGCAGGTCGAAGTCGTAGAGTTCGCGCTCGCCGAGGAAGACGCGGCCGCGCTGCCAGGTCACACCCTTGGCGACCAGCCCTTCGCCGACGCCCAGCCGGTCGAAGATCTCCAGCGTCCGCTTGGCGAAACAGATGGCGCGGCTGCCCTCGCCGATGCGGTCGGCATCGTCGAGGACGACGCTGGCGATGCCGGCGAGGGCGAGATCGATGGCGAGCGACAGGCCGACGGGTCCGGCGCCGACGATGACGACGGGATGGCGCGCGGGTGCCGCAGCGGACTGATCCGGATGGCGCCGATAAGTGAAGCGAAGCGGCAGCGCGTCCGGCGCGGCGATCGGCATGCACGGCCTCCCGATGGTTTCGCCTGAAACCGTTTCCGCCTGTTTTGACCGAGGCGGGCGCCCCCGTCCACCCCGTCGCTCAGCCGCCGGCCCGCATGACGGCGCTCGCGGTCTTGAGGATGGCACTGGCGATGCGGAACGCCGAGAAGAAGGCGATCGCCGCCAGGACGAATTCCAGAACGCGGCCTCGGCGCCACAAATGCGCGTAGAAGGCGAGCGACACGAAGGGCCAGCGGATCCGATAGGGAGCGATGCCCCGCATCCAGGGCCGCATAAGCATCTCACGCGCCGGCACGCCGAGCTCGTCGGCAACCCAGCGCGGCCAGAAGGAGAGGAGCCAGGCTGTCGCCCCGATCAGCGCGAGCCAGACGAGACCGTGGAGAACGAGATCCATGAGGCACTTTCTCGGTATCGGGGGCGATGCGGGCCGAGGCTGCCCGGCCGCGCGCCCTGAAGGTCAGCCGCCGCTGGGAGCCGCCGGTGTGTCGGCGCGGGGTGCGTAGAGAGGGCCGATGACGCGGATGTTGCGCCGGTCTGGCTCGCTGCCGCTTTGCGCGGGGGACGGCAGTTGCAGGGCATCCGGCGTTGTGCCGCGGATTTCCAGCGGTTCCGGCTCGGCGGGGGCGCGAACGGTGCCGTCGAGACCGATGGTCGGGCGGGGAGCACCGTCGCGACCGCGCGCCCGGTCGAGCCGTTCCAGACGCTCGGCCTCGCGGCGGGTGCGCTGCTCGGAGGCAATCTCCTCGCGCACCGCCTGCCGCTGGTCGGCGGGCATGGACAGGAGGCGCGCCTGCTCGGCGGAGATCACCTGATCGCCGGAGCGCAGGGTCGGGTCGGCGCGATCGGCGAAGGCCTGCGCCCAGGAGCCGTTGCGCGGCCGGCAGGTGCAGGCGGCGTCGAAACGCTGGCGGAAGCGCAGGGCATTGGGCAGCGCCGTGTAGGGGGCGCCGCTCATCGACACGGCATTCTCGATCTGGTCGTCGCGCATGCGGTAGAGCGCGACCTCGGCGCCGGGACACTGCATCTGGCAGAGCTCCTCCTGACCGAGCTGCGCGCCCGGCCGCGGTGACGAGGTCATGGGGAAGAAGGCACCGTCGCAGAGGCGGACGCAGACGGCGCGGTGACCGACATTGCGCGGACGGGCGTCGCCGTCGCCGGGACGCAACTGCTCCTCGGGCACGGGCGCGACATCGTCGAAGCGGGGGTCGCGCCGCGCACTGAACAGGTGCTCGATGAAATTGCCGAAGCCGGGACGCTGCGGCTCGGCACCTTCGCGGTAGGCCGACTGCGGCCGCGAGTCCGGCGTCCGGTATTCACGGTGAAAATCGCGATCGGGCGTGGCGCCGAAGCCGAAGAGGCCCGTACGCGGCGGGGCCGCGGCCTCGCGCGTCACCGCGCCACCGCGGCAGCCATTGGCGTCGAAGGCGGCGATGAGCTGCGCCCGCTGCTGGGCCCGCTGGGCGGTCTCCATCCCTCCGCCGCCCGCCTGCGTCTCCAGCTGGGCGAGATTGGCCTGCATCTGGCGGCGGCGCCCGTCGAGGGCGGCGCATTGGGCGCCCTGGAAGAAGCCGCCGCAGCCTGCCGCCTGGTAGGCGCGGGTGACGTTGGCGATCTCGGCCCGCTGGCTGCGGGCCGCCGCGACGAAGCGGCGGTTGGCGGCGCCGCCGGCGGGCGCCCGGTCGAGCTGGGCGATCCGGGCGCGAATCTGCCCGCAGACCGCCGGGGCCTGCGCCTGGGCCTGGGACGGCTGCGCCATATCGGCGGCGATGGCGACTGCCATCCCCGCCAAAGCCAGCCACACCGCCCTCCTGGGGCCCCGAAGAACCTGCACGTGTCCCCCTTCGGACTGTTCCGGCATCTCATGCGCCGGTACGATCTAGCCCCATAACTATTTCTATTTCGTGGTCTTCGCCAGAACGCGCGCCGACGCAGTCCAGCGTCCCTGCCGCGCCATTGCCGAACGGCGAGGCCTGCGTCCAAATGGTCGCCAAGCCGCCCTGGTTCCGAGAGGCCCCGCCGATGACGCCGATCTTCCACCGCAGCCTCGCCCACGACTACCCTGTCGCCGTGTCGGGCACGGGCCTCGTCATCCGCGATTCCGCCGGCCGCGACTATATCGACGCCTCCGGCGGAGCGGCGGTCTCCTGCCTCGGCCATTCGCATCCCGACGTGCTGGCCGCCATGCATGCCCAGCTCGACAGTCTCGCCTACGCCCATACGAGCTTCTTCACGACCGCGGTGGCGGAGGAACTGGCTGAAACCCTCGTTGCCGATGCCCCCGCCGGCATGGGCCATGTCTATTTCCTCTCCGGCGGATCGGAGGCGATCGAGACGGCGCTGAAGATGGCGCGGCAATATTTCGTCGAGATCGGCCAGCCGCAGCGCCGGCATTTCATCGGCCGGCGGCAGAGTTATCACGGCAACACGCTGGGGGCCCTCGCCATCGGCCACAATGCAGCGCGGCGGGTGCAATATGCGCCGCTGCTGATCGAAGCCCACCATGTCGCGCCGGCCTATGACTATCGCGGCCGCGAGCCCGGCGAGACGCCGGAGGCCTATGGCGCGCGCCTCGCCGCCGAACTGGCGGGTGAGATTGACCGTCTCGGGCCTGACAGCGTCATCGCCTTCGTCGCCGAGACCGTGGGCGGGGCGACCTGCGGCGCCATCACCGCCCCGCCGGGCTACTTCCGCACTGTCAGGGAGATTTGCGACCGCCACGGCATCCTTTTGATCCTCGACGAGGTCATGTGCGGCATGGGCCGCACCGGCACGCTGCACGCCTGCGAGCACGAGGGCGTCGCCCCCGACCTCATGACCATCGCCAAGGGGCTCGGCGGCGGCTTTGCCCCGATAGGCGCGGTGCTGGTCGCCGACACGGTGTTCCAGGCCTTCGACCGCGGCTCGAAGCTGTTCCAGCACGGCCATACCTATCTCGGCCATGCGCTGGCCTGCGCCGCCGGCCTCGCCGTGCAGAAGGTGATCAAGCGCGACGGTCTCCTCGCCAATGTGCAGGCGCAGGGGGCGCACCTGACGCGTCGCCTCGGCGAGCGCTTCGGCAACCACCATCATGTCGGCGACATCCGCGGCCGCGGCCTGTTCCAGGCCATCGAACTCGTCTTCGACCGCGGCAGCAAAGCAACCTTCGACCCGGCGCTGAAGCTGCATGCGCGCATCAAGGCCGAGGCCATGGCCCGCGGGCTGATGGTCTATCCGTCCGGCGGAACGGCCGACGGCACGCGCGGCGACCACGTTCTCCTCGCCCCGCCCTTCATCGCCACCGCCTCCGACATCGACGGGATCGTCGAACGGCTGGGCGAGGCGGTGGACGCCGCGATCGCCGCGGCGGCGTGAGAGGCGGGTATCCTCTCGTCAGGGTCCGGGCTGGTTCATCGGTGGCAGCGCATCGCCGCTGCACCCGTCCGCCGGTCGCACCCGAAGCTCCACCGTTTCCGCCATCTCGATTCTTGACACCGGTCGGGGGGAGCCGCTAGGAACGCGGCTCTTCGCCAGTCGATGGCGCGGGCGCGTAGCTCAGCGGGAGAGCACTCCCTTCACACGGGAGGGGTCACAGGTTCAATCCCTGTCGCGCCCACCATTCTCTATGACTGACCAGCCGAACCGATGGCGATGCGTGGCGCCGCCTGTCCGGCCCGGAACTCGCCTGACACCAGCATTGGGATCGTGCTCCGGGTCACGCCGGGATGGCGGTCGCCGCCGCCCGTGATCCTGGACGGTGGCGCGCTCCTTATGGCGTTTCGACACCCGATCCCCGGCGCCACCCGCATGCTCTCCCGGAACCCGTTGCCAACCTGATATATCAGGTGTACCTGTCATATCAGGAGCGGCTATGCTGACAGTGATCGGCGGAGTACGGGACAGGGCGTCACGCGGCCGGACGGCGGCGACGGCGGTCCATGGCCTGTTGCGCGACGATATCCTGTCGCTCCGCCTCGCTCCGGGTTCTCAGCTCAACGAGAAGGACATCGCCGCCCAGCACGGCGTCAGCCGCACGCCGGTCCGCGAGGCCCTGCTCCGCCTCTCGGACGAGGGTCTGGTGGACATCGTCTCGAAGTCCGGGACCTATGTCTCGCGCATTCCGCTGGCCGACCTTCCCGAAGCCATTACCATCCGGCGCGTTCTGGAGCAGCATGCGGTGCGCGCTGCCGTGGAACGCGCGACGAAAAGCCAAATCATCGCGCTCGGCGCCATCCTGGCGCGCATGGCGGAATCGGCGGAGGCCGGCGATACCGAGGCCTTCCACCGCGCCGACGAGGCCTTCCACGAGGCGATCGCGGCGGCGGGCGGCCATCCCGGCGTCTGGGCGCTAGTCCGGCATGTCAAGCTGCAGGTCGACCGGTTCCGCCGCCTGACCTTGCCGCTTGCGGGGCGGATGGCGCGTGTGGTGGCCGAGCATGAGGCGGTTCTGCATGCCCTTGAGCAGCGCCGGCCGGATGCCGCGGCTGAGGCGCTCGGCCGGCATATCGACGGCCTCAAGCTCGGGACCGAGGATCTTAAGCACTTTAACCCCGATTTTTTCGTGGAGGATAGCGGGCGGCCCGACCTGAAGCGCGCCTGAAGCCCATTCACCGCCAGGTCCCGAAGGACCCTGCGGCAACAAGCGGCGGATCAACCGCCCATCACACCATCACCACGGGTAGGGAGGACACCCCATGACCATCACACGCCGCAACGCCCTGATCGCGGGCGCGGGACTTGCAACGACCGCGATCGGCCCCTTCGGCGCCACGCCGCTGCGCGCCCAGCAGACGAAGCTGAAATGGGCCCATGTCTACGAGACGGGCGAGGCCTATCACACCGATGCCCTCTGGGCCGCGGCGGAAATCGCCAAGCGCACCAACGGCAAGTACCAGATCGATGTTTTCGCTGCCTCGCAACTCGGCAACGAGAACCAGATCAACGAGGCGCTCGGTCTCGGGGCGGTCGATATCATCTATACCGGCGTCGCCTTCGCCGGCTCGATCCACAGGCCGATCGCCATCACCAACGCGCCCTATGTGCTGCGCGACTTCAACCACTGGAAGGCCTATCGCGACTCGCCGCTGTTCAGGCAGATCGCCGCGGGCTACGAGGGCCGCACCCGCCACAAGGTGACCGCCCTCACCTATTACGGCGAGCGCCATGTGACCGCCAACCGTGCGATCAACAAGCCCGAGGACATGCGCGGCATGAAGCTGCGCGTGCCGCCGGCGCCGCTCTTCCTGATGTTCACCAAGTCGGTCGGCGCCAACGCGACGCCGATCGCCTTCGCCGAGGTCTATCTGGCCCTGCAGCAGGGCACGGTCGACGGCCAGGAGAACCCGCTTCCCACCATCATGGCGAAGAAGTTCTACGAGGTGCAGAGCCACATCATGCTCACCGGCCACATCACGGAATCGCTGCTGTCGATCGTCGGCAGCCACGTCTGGGCCCGGCTGAACGACGCCGAGAAGAAGATCTTCTCCGACGTGCTGATGGAGGCCGCCTCCCGCGCATCTGACCATATCCGCGAGAGCGAGCAGAAGCTCGCCGAGGAGTTCCGCAAGCTCGGCAAGACCGTCATCGCGCCTGACCGCGCGGCGTTCCGGGCCGTGGCGGTGCCGCTGCACAACGATGCGGCCTCGGGTGCCGGCTGGTCAAAGGCCGAGTACGACGCGCTCCAGGGGCTTGCCTCCTCCAGCTGAGGCGGCGGCGCCTTCTCCGCCCGACATCGAGACGGTGGTGCCTTTGCCGGCGCCACCGTCCCCTGCAGCGTCCCACACCGCCTGCCCGGCAAGGTTCCCATGTCACCGCAGCCCCCGACCGCGCCCGGCGCGGAGCATCTGATCGTCGTCGAAGACCCGGACGTGCGGATCGAGCACTATCCCGAGGACTGGATCGCCTTCGCCCTGTTCTGGCTGATGGCCTTCGTCGTCTTCCTGCAGTTCTTCTCCCGCTACATCCTCAACTCGTCCTTCTCATGGACGGAGGAGATCGCCCGCTATCTGCTGATGTGGGTCACCTTCGTCGGCTCGGCGGTGGCCATGCGCCGACGCAACCACATCGCGGTGGAGGTGCTCCACCAGTTCCTCCCCGAACCGGTGGTGCGCCTGCTCAACTTCCTCATCGACGTCATCGTTCTCGGCTTCGTCGCCCTGCTCGTCTGGTACGCGTGGCAGGTGACCGAGCGCATGGAAATCCAACGCATGACGGTCTTCGACCTGTCGATGAGCATCGTCTACGGCGGCATCCTTGTCGGCTGCCTGCTCATGCTCTGGCGCGCCGGCCAGATGTTCATCGCCAATGCCCGCCGCGGGTGGCGCCCGGACCCGGCCCGTCAGGGCCTCATCATCGATTGAGGGCGCAGCATGTTCTGGCTTTTCGGCATCTTTCTGATCCTTCTGCTCCTTGGTACGCCGATCTTCGTGGCACTGGCGGCGGGATCGCTCGCTTACATCAAGTTCGAGACCATGATCCCGGACTTCGTGGTGCTGCACCGCATGGCGGGAGGCGTCGATTCCTTCCCGCTGCTCGCGGTGCCCTTCTTCATCCTCGCCGGCAACCTGATGAATACCGCCGGCATCACCAACCGCATCTATGATTTCGCCGTCTCGGCGGTCGGGTGGATGAAGGGCGGCCTCGGCCACGTGAATGTCGTGGGGTCGGTGATCTTCGCGGGCATGTCGGGCACGGCCGTGGCGGATGCCGGTGGCCTCGGCACGATCGAGATCAAGGCCATGCGCGACCATGGCTACAAGGACGAGTTCGCCGTCGGCATCACTGCGGCCTCGTCGACCATCGGGCCGATCATCCCGCCCTCGCTGCCGATGGTGATCTTCGGCGTCGTCGGCAATGTCTCCATCGGCCAGCTCTTCGCCGGCGGGCTCATTCCCGGCGTCCTGATGGCCGTGATCCTGATGTTCTATGTCACATGGTATGCACGCCGGCACGGGATCGGCCGCGACCAGGTGTTCCGGATGAAGGCGCTGGGGCAAACCTTCGTCCGCGCGATCCCGGCGCTGTTCACACCGGCGCTCATCATCGGCGGCATGTCGCTGGGCATCTTCACTCCAACAGAGGCGGCGATCGCGGCCTGTGCCTGGGCGCTGCTGCTCGGGGCGCTGCTCTACCGGTCGTTGTCGCTCAAGCAGTTCTACCGCATCACGCTGGAGACCATCGAGACCACCGCCAGCGTGCTCATTATCGTGGCCGCCGCGTCGCTCTTCGGCTGGGTGCTGACCACCACGCGCGTCACCGAGGCGATCGCCACGGGGCTGCTGTCGATCACCGACAATCCGCTGCTGATCATGCTGCTCATCAACCTCTTCCTGCTGGTGGTCGGCTGCTTCATGGAGACCATCGCCGCCATCTCGATCCTGGTGCCGATCTTCATGCCGATCATCCTCAAGGTCGGCATTGATCCGGTACAGTTCGGCGTGGTGATGGTGCTGAACCTGATGATCGGGCTGCTGACGCCGCCCGTCGGCATGGTGCTCTTCGTGCTGTCGAAGGTCGCCAACATCTCGTTCGAGCGGACGGTGGCGGGCGTGACGCCCTTCCTCGTGCCGCTGCTGATCGTGCTGGTGCTGATCTCGGTCTTCCCGTGGTTCACCACGGCGCTGCCGACGCTCTGGTATCGCTGACCGCGAGGCGGCAGGAATGAAGAGCCCGGCGCTGGGGCCGGGCGTCATGCCAGTGTGCGGGGGCCGGGCGTGAGCCCCCTCACCCGTCGTTGGCGGCCTGGGGCCAGGTCGCGCGCGGCCCCTCATCGGGCCGACCGGCAGGTCAAACCGCGAAAACCCGGCATCTGCCTCCCCGTACAGACAGGCCCCTTCGTAAACCGACAGCGCGTCGAGCGGTGCAAACCCCTCGAGCACGGGCGGGTCTCGGCGGCGCTGGCTTGTGAAAACCCAAACAGGATCAGAGCGCCGACTTTGGCATAAATCATCGCGGTCCGGATCATTCAGCACCCATGGAAGCACGACTCGAGGCCCAATAGCGGCGAAAACCGACATTCCCGAAATGGACTGCGGACGATAGGAAACATCGTCTGCTCAGGCCAACGGATCAATCGTCTGGTCGCGTCCCGGGTGGCGGTGTCTGCTCTTCCGTGGACCGTTCCCGCTTCATCTGTCCGTTCTTCGAAGGGCCGGGCTCGAACTCCGCGTCGAGGAAAAGCTCCGTGGCAGGTCAACGGCCGACCAACGTCACAGGCCAGTCATCAAACGCAATCAAGATCGCGCATCAATTTGATTAGGCGATCGTCGATGCCGCTGTCCCCCGTCGTTGTCTTGACCAACTGGGTCCACCCAGAGGTTCTCTCTCACTTGCGAGAGAATCTGGGTCAGGGCTGTGAGGTGGTCGCGAATGACTCGCAGGAACCCTTGCCGCCTGGTGAGCTTGCGAGCCGGATGGCACGTGCTGACGCGATGATGGCGTTCATGACCGATTGCGTTGATGACGCCTTTCTTCGCGAAGCACCAAAATTGAAGGTGATCGCCTGCGCCCTCAAGGGGGCGGACAATTTCGACATTGATGCCTGCATGCGGCATCGGGTGACCGTGACCTTTGTGCCGGATCTGCTGACGGTTCCAACCGCTGAACTGACGGTCGGGCTGACGATCGGTCTGGCGCGCAATCTGCGGCATGGCGATGCCATGGTGCGTTCGGGTCAATTCGTCGGATGGAAGCCAGTGCTTTACGGAAGTGGGCTGGCAGGAGCCACCTTGGGCGTGGTCGGACAAGGCGCTGTGGGACGAGCACTGGTGGCACCGTTTGCAGCACTTGGCGCGACGGTTCTCGCCTTTGATGAACGGCCACTTGAACCGGAGAGTTGCACCCCGGCACGCATCGTCGGACTGCCCGACCTTCTGGCCAACAGCGACGTAGTGGTTTTGGCGCTGCCGCTCAACCAGCACACCGATGGGCTGTTCAACGCCTCGATGCTGGCCGCGATGAAACCCGGCGCATTGCTGGTCAACCCTGCCCGTGGCTCGATCGTCGACGAGAGTGCAGTGGCTTCAGCTCTGGAAAGCGGGCACCTCGGTGGCTACGCCGCCGATGTTTTTGCATTTGAGGACTGGGCAAAGCCCGACAGACCCAAAACGATCCCGCCGCGGCTACTGGCCCACCACGCGACATTTTTCACGCCGCATCTGGGTTCGGCAGTCGACGATGTCAGGCGCGCGATCGCGATGAGTGCAGCGCAAGACATTATCGATGTCCTTGCAGGACGGAGCAGTCCCAATACTCTGACGTCGCCAGCCACGGCAGACATGTCGCATGCTTGATCTTGCTCAGGTGCGCAGTTTTGTCGCCGTGGTGGCTTGCGGCAGCTTCCATGAAGCCGCCAAACGGCTCGGTCTGGCGCAGCCAACCGTTTCGCAGCATATCCGCAAACTGGAAGAGGCCCTCGGGACAGGTCTGGTTGCGCGCAGCAACGCCGGATGTTGGGCCCTGCCGAAAGGCTTGGCCTTCCTGCCCCACGCGAAACGCCTGCTCCAGGCGGAGGAACAGGCGCGGATATCCGTGCAACCAGACCGGCTCGTGATCGGTGCGGCCTCGAATATCGGGATCTATCTGCTGCCACCGGCGGTCAAAGGGTTCTGCGAAGTTTACCCGACGGCCAAGCCTGTCGGCTGGAGCATTGGACCCAACCCGACCGTGATCGAACGCCTGCAACATGGCGAAGTTGATATCGCACTCACCGAGTGGTGGACCGAGACAGATGGCTTTCAGGCGTTTTGCTGGCGGCACGAGCCTTTGGTCGTCATTGTGCCGCCTGGTCACGCCTGGGCTGGGCGGAGCGTTGTCAACCCTGAAGAGCTGACTGACCAGCCCATGATTGGTGGCGAAGCCGGCACCGGGACCGGGCGCGTGCTCGCACAGGCGCTTGGTGCGGAACTGGCGCGGCGGCTGAAGATTGGTCCTGTTTTGGGTTCGACAGAAGCGGTGAAGCGGGCCGTCATGGCTGGTCTCGGCATCTCCATCGTCCTGCATGCGACCGTTGCGGAAGAGGTGGCAGCCGGGTTGCTGGTGGCGTTGACGGTCGCCGATGCGCCCATGACCAAAGCCTTGTGGGCGGCCACGCCAAGCAGTCTGCCAATCGCGGCACCCGCCAGATTGTTTGGAGCACACCTCGCCCGGAATGAGGCTGTCACATCGCTGTCAAGCTGAACCGATATTATTGATCTCAATCAAACGCTCCTTTTCATCTCTATTTGCAATCAGCAGGTGGGTCGTGATCACAGTAGAGGCGTTGTCCGTTTCGTATGGCCAAGCAGCGCCTGCGCTGAAGTCGACGACGCTCAGCTTTGAGCGCGGCGCCTTTACTGTGCTGCTCGGGGCCTCAGGCGCGGGCAAGTCTACGCTGCTCCGGGCCCTCAACGGGCTCGTGAAGCCCACCTCGGGCAAAGTCGTCACAGCAGATTTCGGGCCGTTGAGCAGCGGCGCGAACTTACGCAGTCATCGCCGCCGCACCGGGATGATCTTTCAGCAACATCAGTTGATCGGACGTTCGAGCGTGCTCGAAAATGTCCTCATGGGCCGGCTTGGCTACCATAACAGCTTGCGCACATTGTTCCCGTTTGGGCGCGACGAGCGGCTGAGGGCCCTGTCAGCCATCGAGCGCGTCGGCTTGATCGAATACGCTTTGCGTCGTGCTGACCAGCTGTCCGGAGGCCAGCAACAGCGGGTCGGGATCGCCCGCGCGCTGGTGCAGCAGCCGGACATTATCCTCGCCGACGAGCCCGTTGCCAGTCTTGACCCGGCCACTGCGGAGGCCGTGCTTTCGCTCATTCACGGCATCGCCAAGCAGGACGGACTGACAGCGGTCGTTTCACTTCACCAACTCGACTTCGCACGCCGCTTTGCCGACCGGATCATTGGTTTAGCCCATGGTGAGGTCGTGTTCGACGGCAAGCCAACGGACCTCAGCGAACTCGACATCACCCGCCTTTATCAGACAGCGCCGATGGTTGGTGCTGCGAAAAACCTTGATCATTCCGCCATGGAGCTTGTCGCATGACCATGTTGAACCGTCGCATCCTGATGGCACTCTCGGCTGCCGCCATCGGCGCACAGACCCTCCCGGCCTTGGCGCAGACGCGCAATCCCTCGCGCATCCGTGTGGCGCTGTTGCCGGATGAAAATGCGGCCACGATCATCCAGAACGCCGAGCCGCTCAGGCTGCATCTTGAAAAAGTGTTGGCCAGAAGCGTCGAGCTCGTGGTTACAACCGACTATTCTTCGATGATCGAGGCAGCCCGTTTCGGACGCATCGAGATTGCCTATTTCGGCCCGCTTTCCTACGTGCTCGCGAAGTCACGCGCACCAGAACTCGAGCCTTTCGCCGTCGGCATCGAGCGTGGCTCGCCGACCTACAACGGCGTGCTGATCGCCCAGGCTGGCGGCCTCGTTGCCAAGGTTGAAGACATCAAGGGCAAGTCCTTTGCTTTCGGTGATCAGGCCTCAACATCGAGCCACCTGATCCCGCGCGCCTTCCTCGCCAATCGCGACCTGATCGCCGGTCGCGACTATCAGGCCGTACATCTGGGCACGCATGACGCGGTCGCACGCGCCGTCCAGAACGGGCAGGTTCCGGCTGGTGGACTTTCGAAAGCCATTCTCGACAATCTGACGTCACGCGGTACGGTCGACAAGTCCAAGATCATCGAGATCGGCCTGTCTGATCCCATTCCCAATTATCCGATGGTCATGCAGGGCAATCTTGCACCTGAACTGAAAGCGCGTATCCGCGAGGCCTTCATCGGCCTCCAGGACCCTGAAATCCTGAAGGCCTTCCGCGTACAGGGCTTCGCGGCCACCGACGACAAGGCTTACGATGTCCTGCGCGACACTGCGAAGGTGCTTGATCTCGACCTGACCAAAGTGCGCGGATGAACAACCTCGCACCACTGCCTGCCCGACAGGTCACTTCCAGTCTTGTTCGTCATGACGCACTGCTCTCCCAAGAGCGTGCAGCCGGGCTGCGTCGCCTTGTGATCATGGGCGGCATCGGCTTGATCTGCATCGCAGCGCTCGCAATCACCGGCTTCTTCGATGCCGAACGGTTCAACGATGGCCTTCCTGCTCTGGGCCAGCTGTTCAGCGAGATGGTGCCGCCTGATTTCGGGCGTTGGCGCAACTGGATGAGGCCACTGCTGGATACGCTCGCCATGTCGATTGCCGGCACAGTGCTCGCCGTCATCCTATCACTGCCGCTGGCGATCCTCGCGGCCCCGAACACAACTCCCCATCCAATCTTGATGCACATCGTGCGGACGTTGCTGTCGTTCCTGCGTTCGGTGCCCGAGATTATCATGGGCATCCTGTTCGTTGCCGCCGTCGGCTTCGGTGCGCTGCCGGGTGTCCTGGCGCTGGCTCTCCACTCGGTCGGCATGGTGGGTAAATTCTACGCAGAGGCGATCGAGCACGTCGATCCACGCCCGCTGGAAGCAGCGCGTGCTGCCGGGGCCACGTCTGTTCAAGTGATCAGCCACGCTGTGCTGCCGCAGGTGTTGCCGCAACTCGCCGATGTGACGATCTACAGGTGGGAGTATCATTTCCGTGCCTCCGCCGTGCTCGGAATCGTCGGCGCCGGCGGTATCGGCTTCGAACTCATCGCGGCCCTGCGGCTGATCAAATATGATCAGGTCAGCGCGATCCTGCTGACCATCCTTGCCTGTGTCCTGATTGTTGACGCCATCGGCGCCTGGCTGAGGCGCAACCTCAAATAGCCGTTGAAAGTCGAATCTCGACCGAAGCGGCTCACTTCTTGGCCTTCACACGGGTGGAGTCACAGGTCGATCCCTGTCGCACCCGTTTGCAGCGTGATCGCGCGGTCGAACCGCTGTCTCCGCCCCTCACCCGTCGTTCGCCGCCTGCGGCCAGGTCGCGGGCGGCTCCTGCGGGCCGCGCCAGGAGAGCATGAGCCCGTTGCCGACGGCCCAGGCGCGCAGGGCGGCGAGCAGCGCGTCGGGGCGGCTCACCTCGGGCACCTCTTCCTCGATGAAACGATCGACCGCGGCCAGAAGGTCCGGCGGGATCTGCAGCTTGATGGTGGTCATGCGCGCATCCTCGAACGTGCTCTTGAGCGGCAGAATGGCGACTTTCTCGTACAGGAATGGTTAACGGGCAAGCCCTGATGGGGATCAGGGTTGCCCGTTCCTTGTCTTGGTCGCTCCAAGTGTCGCGATCGCCGTCCAGGTGCCGTGAAGGCTCAGGGGCGGTCGCGGTCACGGTCACGGTCGAGCATCATCTCGGTCACATAGGCCGCCATGGCGCCGTAGAGCGCGTGGCCGATCGTGCTCATGATGGTGAGCTGGCCGCCCCAGGCGAGGAGAAGGAAGGGCAGGCCTGCCAGCGGCGCGAAGATGCCGAGCGCGATGAAAGTGGTGAAGGCGCCCCAGACCCAGCCGTTCCAGCGCCGACCCAGCGAGATACCGTTGCGGGTCAGGAGATAGTAGCCGAGCGGGTAGCCGACGACGCCGGTGACGTAGTGCAGCGCCTTGGCGGCGACGTCGGAAGGCTCGAAGCCAAGGCGGGCGGCGAACAGCGCCTTGATCAGGGCCGGCGGCTCCAGCGGCCCGCCGGCAACGATGGCGGTGGGGACATTGGCCCAGATCTCCCACAGGCCGAGGCCGGCGAAGCCGCCGACCATGAGGGCGATCATCTCCCTGAGGCCCGGCAGGGCGATGCCGGCGATGCGGAACTCGTGGTTCGTAATGGTTCGAGCGGTGTCGGCAATCATGGCGGGGCCCCCTCAGGTCCTGATGCGGGCAACCTCGCCCTCCCCCGACAATTCGCGGCCAACGTCACGGCGTTACCGTCTCGAGGGTTCACCAAACCGTGAAGCGGCAATCTCACGGCGACGCCGCGTCCGCGTAACGACCGTTTCGGTGACTGCGTATCCTGCATTGCAGCAACCGACAGACGAGCCCGACATGACCGCACCGCCCAAGCGCCCGCGCGATCTGCGCCTCGACGTCTTCCGCGGCCTGTGCATGCTGATCATCTTCATCGCCCACATGCCGCAGAACCCCTGGCTCGCCTGGATTCCGGCGCGGTTCGGCTTTTCCTCGGCCACCGAACTCTTCGTCTTCGGCTCCGGCTTCGCCAGTGCCACGGCCTTCGGGCGGACCTATGCGACCGCGGGTTTCATCCCGGCGACGCTGAAGATCGTCCAGCGCATCTGGCAGCTCTACTGGGCCCATCTGGCGCTGTTCATGGCGCTGGCCGGCGTCACCGTTCTTGCCGCTCCGGCCGACAGCCATGCCATGCGCGCCCTCGCCCATGTCTTCGCGGCCCCGGCCGAAGCGCTCGGCGGGCTCGTGACGCTGACCTATGTGCCGATGCTGCTCGACATCCTGCCGCTCTACATCGTCGTGCTGGCGCTGGTGCCGGTGATGATGGCAGCGCACCGGCTGCACCCCGTCGCCCCCTTCGCCCTCTCGGCCGCACTCTACATCGCCGCATTGGCCTTCGGCCTGGCCATGCCCGGCCGCTCCGACAATGCCGGAACCTGGTTCTTCAACCCCTTCGCCTGGCAGGTACTGTTCTTCGCCGGCTTCGCCATCGGTCTCGGATGGTGGAAGCCACCAGCGCTGGGGCGGCCGCGGCTGGTCGGGTTGACGGCGGCCATCGTCATCGTCTCGGTCCCGTTCAACTTCTGGCTCGTCACCGACGCCTTTCCCGTCTTCATCGACCTGCAGATGATGGCCCTGCCGGCCAATACCTGGACCAACATCCACCCGGTCCGCATCATCCATTTCCTGGCGCTGGCCTATCTTGCCCTGTCGCTGCTGGAAGGGGCGCGCTGGCTGCTCGAGACACGCGCGGCGGCGGTCCTGACCCTCGTCGGCACCCAGTCGCTGCCGGCCTTCCTCGCCTGTACGGTGCTCGCCTGGATCGGCGGCATCGCGCTCGACATCGTCGGCGATGGAGCCGGACCGGCGGCTTTGGTCAATCTCGTCGGCCTTGCGGGTATCGTAGCGGCAGCCTGGCTCGCGCGCCTGTTCAAGTCGGCGCCATGGACGAAGCCGGCGGTGGCTGCACAGGCGGTACCGTCGGCGTCCCAGCCCGCGGCCGCGCTGCGGGCCGAGGGCGCCTAAGCCGTCAGAGGCGGTAAGCCATCCGCAGACCGCCCCAGTGGCGGCCGAAGATGCGGATCGGCGCGTCGATCTCCTTCATGTGGACCGTGACGCCGTTGCCCATGTCGCGGGCATAGGACTGGATCAGACAGGGGCGCGAGGAGCGGGCCGCCGAAAGGCCGGCGCGGTCGTCGAAGATGCGCTTGTTGCGGCAGTTGGCGGCATTCCAGGTCGGGTCGCCCGCCCTTTGCGGATGGGCGTAGATGCGGTTGTGAACCGGCAGATAGGCGTTGCGGTCCACCGCGGCGCAGAACGTCATCTGCTTGTCGACGGCGAGCCAGCGCTCCTGGATGGGCGGCAGGATCTCCTCGAAGACCTTGAGGTAGCGGGTCGAGAACTGGACAGGATCGGTGCCGGGAATGCGTACATAGTCGTTGTCGAAGGCGTCGTCGCGCGACAGCCGTCCGGCCTCGATGGCCTGTTCCATGGCACGGCTGATCTCGGCGGACGCCTTGACGACGTAATCGATGCGGACGGCATCGGCCTCGCGCAGCGCGGCGATCTTCTTCGCCAGGGCCACACGCCCGCCCTCGTCCGGCGCGACGAATTCGCAATGGGTGCCGAGCGCCGAACGGGCGACCACCTTGATGCGGAACGCGGCGATGTCGTTGACGGCCGCGGTCACCACGGCGCCGACGGCCAGCCGGTCGACCTCGCCCGCCGCCAGCAGCATGCCGCCTTCGGAGAGGTCCATGGTCTTGGCGCGGATGGCACCCTGCGGTCCATCGACGCGCACGGCGAGTTCCACCGGCAGCCGGTCGTGGCGGCGGCGGTCGCCGACTTCCGACTGGCGCAGGAAGATGGTGAAGCGCGAGCGCAGCTTTTCGGTCAGCAGCTTGGCCTGACGGCCGGCCTTGTCGGCTTCGTCCGAAGTCGTCTCGGCCTCCACCGCCGCCTGATCGATGGCGCCGGCGCCGGAGGCGACGTCGGCGATGAAAGCGGCGCTGTCGCCGGCCGAGCGCGAGAGTTCGCCGATGGTGGCGACCTGCTGTTCCACCGCCTCGGCGACGGAGGCGAAGACCGGGCGGATCGCGTCGACGGCGCCGGCGATCTGCTGGACGGCGGCGATGGAAGCCTGCGAATCCGCCTGTAGCTGCGCGATGCGCCGGGAGATCTCGTCGATCGCGCGCTGCGTCTCGAGGCTGAGGCTCTTGACCTCGGTGGCGACCACGGCGAAGCCCTTGCCGGCCTCGCCGGCGCGCGCCGCCTCGATGGTGGCGTTGAGGGCGAGGAGGTTGGTCTGGCGGGCGATCTTGCCGATCAGCCCCACGACCTGATTGATCTCGGTCGACGAGGCCCGAAGGCCGTCAACACTGGCGGAAGCATGGCCGGCCGCCTCGATGGCCTCCTGCGTGAAGCGCGTCGCCTGGCGCACGCGGTCACCGATCGCCGCGGCGCTCTGCCCGAACTCCTCGGTGGCGGCGGCGAGCTGGCTCGAATTCTGCGAGGCACCGGCGGCGAGCCGGTCGAGCGCGCGCGACCGTTCGCGGATCGCCGCCAGGGCACGGCTCGCGGCGGCTGTGCCGTCATGGACATGGTCGGCGGAGTCCGAGACGTCGGCGATCACCTTCATCAGGTCGGATTCGACGAGCCCGATCGTGTCGCGGATCTGGACGATCTCGGCTTTCAGCCGTACGACCTCCGCGATCGCATCCTCCGTCGCGCTGGCGGGTGGATGCGACGACGGTGAGGCCGCCGGCTCGCGCGCCGTCAGCATGCGGCGAAAATCCATCGGCGTTCCCTCTTTCTTCGCGTCAATTGACGAGAAGATTGCGGGAATTGTCGCGCAACAGGGTAAACGGCCGCTTAACCGTATCGCTTGGCGGGCCGACGCCCCGTCTTAGACTTTCGGCGAAGTCAGCAAGCGCGCGATGGTCGCTGGCAAAGTGTCGTAGTGGTCGATGATGACGTCGGGGGCGAGGCTCTGGAGGGGCACCGCCGTATAGCCGCCGGAATAGGCGACGACCGGCACGCCGGCGCCCTGGGCGGCGCGGATGTCGGTGTCGGAATCGCCCACCATGACGGCGCGGGTGGGGTCGCCGCCGGCATCGCGAACGGTCAGCAGGATGTGGCGGGGATCGGGCTTGCGCAGCGCATAGGTGTCGGCGCCGGCGATGAAGGCGAAGCGGCGCGTCATGTCCAGTTCCTCGAGCAGCTTCTTCGCAAGGCGTTCGACCTTGTTGGTGCAGACGGCGAGGATCATGCCCTCGTCGGCCAGTTGGTCGAGTGCGTCGAGCATGCCGGGAAAGGGGCGGCTCTCGCGGGTCAGGCGCGTCTCGTAGACGGCGATATAGCGGGCATAGACCGCCTCGATCTCGTCCTGGGTGTCGCCCCTGCCCTTCAGCTTCAGCGCCTTCTCGACCATCGGCTTCATGCCGTGTCCGATCAGTTGCTTCGCCGCCTCCATGTCCATGGCGTCGAGGCCCTCTTCCTCGAGGAGCCAGGAGAGCGTGCCGATCAGGTCGGGATGGGTATCGACGAGCGTGCCGTCGAGATCGAAGACGATGGTGGCGGCCGACATGCCTGGGCTCTCCGTGAAGGTCCGGCAGGTCATGCCGAATATGCGCGGGAATGTCACCTGACGTTTGGCTGCCGTGCCGGCGGGCGGGATGCACCGCTTGCGGGCCGGTGCTAGAACGCAAGTCTCCCCATCCGACAAGCCCTGGAGGCTCCGATGAACGCGCCCCTGACGACCACGCCCCTGCCGCTCAAGGACCCGACGCTCCTGAAGTCGCAGTGCTACGTCAACGGCGAATGGATCGGCACGCCCATCGATCCCGTCGTCAATCCGGCCACCGGCCAGACCATCGGCCATGTGCCGCGCTTCGGCGCGAAGGAAGCCGGCGAGGCGGTCGCGCACGCCGACAAGGCCTTCAAGCTGTGGTCGAAGAAGACCGCCAAGGAACGCTCGAACATCTTGCGAAAGTGGTTCGACCTGATGATCGCCAATACCGACGATCTCGGCCTGATCATGACGGCGGAGCAGGGCAAGCCGCTGGCGGAGGCCAAGGGCGAGGTGGCCTATGCCGCCTCCTTCGTCGAGTTCTTCGCCGAGGAGGCCCGGCGGGTCTATGGCGACATCATCCCGCAGCACCGTCCGGACCACCGCATCCTCGTGCACAAGCAGGCCATCGGCGTATGCGCCGCCATCACGCCGTGGAACTTCCCGGCGGCGATGATCACCCGCAAGTGCTCACCGGCCATCGCGGTCGGCTGCACCATGGTGGTGAAACCCGCCCCGGAAACACCGCTCACCGCCCTGGCGCTGGCCGAACTCGCTCATCGCGCCGGCATTCCGGCCGGTGTCATCAACATCATCACCGGCGACGCGGCGCCCATCGGCAAGGTCTGGTGCGAGCATCCGACCGTGCGCTTCATCGGCTTCACCGGATCGACGCCGGTCGGCAAGCTGCTGATGGCGCAGGCGGCCTCCACCGTGAAGCGCGTCGGTCTCGAACTCGGCGGCAATGCGCCCTTCATCGTCTTCGACGACGCGGATGTCGATGCCGCCGTCGAGGGCGCCATGGTCTCGAAGTACCGGAACATGGGGCAGACCTGCGTCTGCGCCAACCGCATCTTCGTGCAGGAATCGGTGCATGACGAATTTGTCGCCAAGTTCACCGCCAAGGTGAAGGCGCTGAAGGTCGGCAACGGCCTGGAGGCCGGCATCGACCAGGGCCCGCTGATCAAGCCGGCCGCCGTCGACAAGGTCGAGACCCACGTGAAGGACGCGATCGCCAAGGGCGGCAAGGTCGAGACCGGCGGCAAGCGCTCCGCCCTCGGCCACACCTTCTTCGAGCCGACGGTGATTTCCGGCGTCACCACCGACATGCTGGTGACCAACGAGGAGACCTTCGGGCCGCTCGCCCCGATCTACAAGTTCAAGACCGAGGACGAGGCGGTGGCGCTGGCCAATGCCACGCAGTTCGGCCTGGCGAGCTATTTCTACGGTCGCGATATCGGCCGCATCTTCCGCGTCGCCGAGGCGCTGGAATACGGCATGGTCGGCATCAATACCGGCCTCGTCGGCACGGACGTGGCGCCCTTCGGCGGCGTCAAGGAATCCGGCCTCGGCCGCGAGGGCTCCCACTACGGCCTCGACGAGTTCATCGAGATCAAGCTGATGATGCTCGGCGGCATCCAGTAAGCCGGGTCATCCCGGAGTTGAACGGGGGGCGGCGTCGCGAGGCGCCGCCCTTGTCTTTTGGGATCCAGAGGCGCGTTGCATCCGTCAAGAGCGTCCTTCGAGGCTCGCCTTTCAGGCTCGCACCTCAGGATGAGGAGGTTGGTGCATGGCAACTGGGGCGCTCTCCCAAACCGCCAGCCAGACCGGGTATGCCAGTCTCACCCCTCCTCATCCTGAGGTGCGAGACCGGGCGATGCGTCAGCATCGACCGTTGGCGAGCCTCGAAGGACGCACTTGACGGATGCAAGGCCGCCTCAACGCGCCGCCACGCTCACCGGTGACAGCGATTTCAGGCCGCGCGCCGGCACGACGACGAGGTCGAGCTCCGGCCGCCCGCCGCGGCCGATGGACAGGCGCTCCGGCTCCCCGATCACGGCGAACTGGCCCTGGAGCGTCGCCTGCTGGCGCGCCCATGTGCCTGCCAGCGCGACGATGAGGATATCCGCGCCCTGGTAGGCGCGGGGCACCTGCCGGAAGGCGAAGCCGCGCGGATCAGGACCGATCACCATGACGTCGGCGCGGTCGCCGACGGCGAGGTCGATCTTGCCGCCCTCGTTCCAGGTGAGGCCGACCACGACCGGCCCGGCGCCGCGCGCCGCGCCCTTCGCCGCGATGACGGGCCGCAGCGCCGCCCAGTCGAAGGCGTCGATGGTCGGATCGGCCCTGACCGGCACGCCCATGCGCGTCAGAAGGCCCGTGGCGCCGAGCCCGCCGACAACCAGGACGATGGCGACCGCGAGACCGGCGCTCCATCCCGCCCAGGCCCTGGGCAAAGGGCTGGCCGCGGGATTGGCCACCATCCAGGCGCCGAGCAGCGGGAAGACGAAGAACCAGCCCGGCATCGGCCAGTGCGGCAGCGCCCAGCCCGACCACAGCGACTGCAGCGTGAAATAGAGGATGGTCGGGGCCGCCAGCGCCATGAGGAAGAGGCGCGGCGGATCCTTGAGGAGGCGGAGGTTCTGCGCGGCGATGGTGGCAAGCGGGACCGCGATCCAGGGCGCCAGCCAGACGAACTGTCCGGCCAGCATCTGGGCGAAGGCGGCAAGCGTCAGCCCGCGTCCGCCGCCCCTGCCCGCCTGGAAACGCAGCGACGCCCAGTCGTTGGCGATGTTCCAGAGGATGACCGGCGAAACGGCGAGAGCCGCGAGGATGGCACCGGCATAGGGCGCGGGATGGACGAGCCAGCGCCGATGCTCGCTGGCGAGAAGGAAGATTGCGAGACCGGCGACGACGAAGAGCGCCGAATATTTCGACAGGCCGGCGAGGCCGAAGCAGAGCCCGGCGACGAGCCAGGCCGTCCAGGGGGATGGGGTCTCGCCCGGCACGGGAAAGAACAGCCGGGCCAGCGCCAGCACGCCACCGGCGAGAAAGAACAGCAGCGGCCCGTCCGGGACGATCCAGGTGCCGGGGGAAGCGAGGAAGAACAGCGAGGCGTTGAGAGCGGCGACGGCCCAGACCCCCTCCCAGCCGCCGAAGAGGCGGCGCGTCAGGGCAAACAGCAGCCAGGACGTGCCGGAGAAGAGCAGGATGAAGGGCAGACGCACCGCCCATGTCATCCCGAAGACGGCCATCGAGATGTTGGCGAGCCAGAGATGCAGCGGCGGATGGTCGAAATAGGAAAGCGCCAGGCGGCGGGCCTGGCCGAGCGTGTAGCTCTCGTCTACGCCGAAGCCGAGCAGGACCGCGAAGACGATGCGCAGGGCCGTGAAGCCGGCGATGATCACCAGCGCGGCCCGGCCGGGATCGTCGGGCAGAAGGCGAAAGGGCTTGGCGCTCGTCGCTGCGGTCATGCCGGGCGGATTAGCCGATCAGGCGCGCTGGCGATAGCTCTGCACGGCGTCCGCCACGGATTTCGCGCCGAAGAGCACGAAGGTCAGCCCGACGAGGCGGGTCACGATCAGCCCATGGGTCATGAAGAAGCGACGGACTGCCGGCAGGCCGGCGACGGCGACCAGGATCACGTCGGCGAGAATGAAACCGAGGAAGGCGACCAGCATGACCTGCGGCGCGAGGTCCCAGGTCAAGAGGCCGGAATAATGGCCGACCAGCACCGTGAACATGGCGACGGAGACGGGATAGGCCTTCGGATTGGTGAGCCCGAAAATGAGACCGGCGAGCAGGGGATGGCGGCTGCCGACGACCGCCGTGCCGGCCGCTTCTCTCGCCATCAGCGCCTTGATGCCGAGGAAGATGAGATAGGCGCCGCAGGCGAGGCCGAGAACCTCGAAGAGGAGCGGCCCCATCTGGTTCACGCCGACGATGGCGGCGAGCGCCAGCGTGCCCCAGAGCAGGTCGCCGACGAGGTGGCCGGTGACGAACCATGTTCCCGACATCCGCCCTTCCCTGGCCGCCAGGGCGAAGATCGCCAGGAAAGCCGGCCCGGGCGTGAGCACATAGATCATCGCGGCGGCGAGGGTGGCGAAGAAAAGGCCGAGGGTCATGGATGAGGCTCTTGCAGGACGACTCGTGGAGAAGCTGCCATCCGATCATCCGCGACCGCCAGCGTCAAAGCCGAATACCCTTCTCCGGCGAACGCCCGCCGCCCTGCCCGCCTCCTGACAGGGCAGACGGTATGTCTTAGACACCAGACAGGTGACGCGAAAACGAGGGTGGATGAGATGATCGCGGTGATCTTCGAGGTGATCCCGGCCGAGGGAGCCCTCCCCGGCTATCTGGAGCACGCGAAAAGGCTCCGGCCGGAACTGGAGGCGATGGATGGCTTCATTTCCGTCGAGCGCTTCCAGAGCCTGACCGATCCGACAAAGCTTCTGTCGTTGTCGTTCTGGCGCGACGAGGCCGCGGTCAAGGCCTGGCGCAACCATGCCATGCATCGGGCGACGCAGGCGGCGGGACGGGACGGCATGTTCGCCGGCTATCGCCTGCGCGTCGCGGCGGTGATGCGCGACTACGACATGACCGAGAACCGGGACCAGGCACCCGACGACAGCCGCGATCGCCACCGCGCCTGAGCGCGATGGCGGGTCCGCACGGCAGAGCCGTCAGTTCTGCAGCTTGATGTTGCCTTTTTCGATGATCGTCTTGAATTTGGCGATCTCGATGACGGCTTTCTGGCGCATTTCGGCACCGGTGGAGGGAATCGCAGCGGCCCCCATCTCCTCGAAGCGCTTCACAACGGCCGCATCCTTGAGCGCCTCCATCTGCGCCTTTTCCAGCGCCTCGACGATCTCCTTCGGTGTGCCCTTGGGGGCGACGAAGCCGTTCCAGGAGGTGATGTCGAAGCCCGGGAGGGTGTCGTTGAGCGGCGGGATTTCGGGAGCGATGGCGGCCCGGGTGGCCGAGGTCACGGCGATGCCGCGGATGGAACCGGCCTTGTAGTGGGGGAACGGCGAGGTGAAGTTGTCGAAGGACAGCTTGACCTCGCCGGTGATCAAGCCCTGAACGAGGGCGGCCGAGGAACGGAACGGAACGTGGGTCATGCGCGTGCCAGTGAGCTGCATGAAGAGCTCGGCCGACAGGTGGATGGAGGTGCCGATACCGGAAGAGCCGAAATTCTCCTTGCCCGGATTGGCCCTCAGATAGGCGATCAGCTCGACCAGATTGTTGGCCGGGATCGACGGGTGGATGCAGAGGAAGTTCGGCTGCGACGAGGACAGGCCGATGAACTCGAAATCGTCCATCGGCTTGAACGGCAGGCGCTCACCGAAGAGGTTCGGATTGATCCCGTGGGTGGAGATGGTCGTCATGCCGATCGTATAGCCGTCCGGCTGCGCGCGCGCGATCGCCGCGACGCCGACATTGCCGCCCGCGCCAGCGCGGTTCTCGATGACGAAGCTCTGCCCTAACCTCTGGGTGAGCTTCTCGCAGACGATACGGCCGATGACATCCGTCGAACCGCCGGCGCCGAAAGGCACGATGCAGGTGACGGGACGGGCCGGGTAGCTCTGGGCGAAGCCCTCCGTGCCGAGCAGAGGGGCAGCGATCGTCCCGGCCGCCAAGCCGAGCACGGTACGCCTGTCGATAGCCTTGGTCATAGTTCCTCCTAGGATGAATCCATGCGGGTTTGATCCCGTCTTGGGCCGGACCCTAGCACGGCTTCACGCGTGCGCAACCGCCGAGGCTGCCACGCACGGGAGGCGGAATGGATGCCAGAACGGCGGCGGCGGCGCGCCCCTGCGGGGGCGCCCTCGCCGCCACGCTCGCCTCAGGGCATCGCCTTCAACTGCCGCGGCAGCGCGGCGAGATCGGCCTCTAGCTCGCCCATGCGGGCGCGCAAGGCCGATTCGGCTTCGGTGCGATTGGCGAACTCGGCGCCGTCGACGACGAATTTCTCGCCGCGCAGGAAGCCGGACTTCTTCACCTTCACGCCATGGGTCTTGAGGTCGTCGAGGATCGTCTGGGCCGCGGTGATCTTGGCGTTGACGGCGGCGTTGTGATCGAGGGCGAGCCCCCGGTCACGCTCGCGCTGAACGCCGGCGAGCTTGGCGTTCCGGGCGTCGATGCGGGCGCGATAATCGGCCGCTTCCAGCCATTCCGTCCGCTGGCAGACGACCAGCAGCGAGGCCGTGGTGCCCGCCGCCCATCCGAGGCCGAAGGCGCCGAGCACGGCTTCCGGCTCGCGGCGGCTGCCCGCACGCACGACCTTCTGGTGCTCGTGATAGGTCAGGCTCTTTTCGAGCGGCACGACCATCTTGATCTCCCACTGGTCCTCGTTGAGGGAGGCGATGAGCTGATCGAGACGGCTGGTGATGGCGGGCACGTCGACGGTGACCGCGCCGAGGCTCCACTCCTTGTCGCCTTCGGTCTTGGTCCAGTTGGGAAACAGGTCGACGGTGAATTGCTTGGTCTCGATCCAGGGGATCATGGCGGCGGAACTCGTGGGCAGGGAGGGAGCAGGAACGGGGGCCGGGGCGTCGGGTGGAACAGGCATCGATGCGATGGCGCTCGGCGGGGGCGTGACAGGCTCCGGGGCCATGACGGGCGGCAGTTCAGCGGGAACCGGGTCGGCCGCGACCGGGGGCGGCTCGGCGACGGGTTCGCGGACCACCGTTGGCTCCGGCGACGCAGGGGCTGCGACAACGGCCGCCGCGAACGGCGGATCCGGGCGGTCGAGGCTGAGCCCTTCGAGCGCGGCGGAGAGTTCGTCGAGCTTCAGCCGGTCGTCAGGCCCGAGTTCAACGGCCGGGGCGTTCGCGGGAGGCGCCGGCGGAGGCGAGTCCGTCGACGTAGCGGGTCCAGGTCGCGTCTTTGTCTCGTCCGAGCTCATACAGGTAGTCCCATGAATAGATGCCGGAGGAATGCATGTCGTCGAAGGTCAGGCGGACCGCGTAATGCCCGACCCGATCGATGCCGATCAGCTGGACGTCCTTCTTGCCCCCGACGAATTTGCGTTCAGACGGCGAATGCCCCTGCACCTCCGCAGACGGGCTCTCCACACGGAGATATTCGGCGTCGAGGGCGAAAATGTGCCCGTCGTCATAGGTGACGGTCAGCCGGCGGCGGTCGGCGGACAGCCGGAGCTCTGTCGGCCAGGCGTGCTGCCGGCCGGTCGCGCTCTCAACGGTGCTGATCTCCGTCATCGCGGAGCTCCTGTCTGAGACGTGTCGCAGGACGGATCGGAGAGGTAGACTGTTCTCTCGCCATCTTCAACGTCGCAGGAGGTGACGGCGACGCCGTCAGCGCCTAAATAGACGAAAGAGGCGGTCGGCATCCTCCGGGACGCGACCGGGAGGTGCGCATGTTCGACCAGGCTGTGACGACACCAGTCCCGATGATCGACCCTTATGGGCGGTCGATCGATTATCTGCGCGTCTCGGTGACGGACCGCTGTGATTTCCGCTGTGTCTATTGCATGTCCGAGAACATGGCCTTCCTGCCGAAGAAGGACCTGCTGACGCTCGAGGAACTCGACCGTCTCTGTTCGGCCTTCATCGGCAAGGGTGTCCGCAAGCTCCGCCTGACCGGCGGCGAGCCGCTCGTCCGCAAGGATGTCATGACACTGTTCCGCTCGCTGTCGCGCCATCTTGACCGTGGCGCACTCGACGAACTGACGGTGACGACCAACGGGTCACAGCTCGCCCGCCATGCCGCCGACCTCGCCGCCTGCGGCGTCAGGCGCATCAATGTCTCGCTCGATACGCTGGACGTGGCGAAGTTTCGCGAGATCACGCGCTGGGGCGACCTTGATGCCGTCCTGAAGGGGATCGACGCGGCCCTCGCCGCCGGAATTCACGTCAAGATCAACGCTGTGGCGCTGCGCGGCGTCAACGAGGCCGAGATCGAGGGGCTCGTCGCCTGGGCCCATGGCAAGGGCATGGACATTTCCTTCATCGAGGTCATGCCGCTCGGCGACATCGAGCCCTCGCGCCTCGACCAGTATCTGCCGCTGTCGCTGGTGCGGGCGCGGCTCGGTGAACGCTGGACGCTGACCGAGAGCCCGCATCGGACCGGGGGACCGGCGCGCTATGTCGATGTGGCCGAAACCGGTGGCCGCGTCGGCTTCATCACGCCGATGACCCATAATTTCTGCGAGAGCTGCAACCGCGTGCGGATCACCTGCACCGGCACGCTCTACATGTGCCTCGGGCAGGACGACGCCGCCGACCTGCGAGCGCCGCTCCGGGCCTCGGAGTCCGACGATCTGCTCAACGAGGCCATCGACCGCGCCATCGCCCGCAAGCCCAAGGGTCATGACTTCGTGATCGATCGGCGCACCCGCCAGCCGGCCGTGTCGCGTCACATGAGCATGACGGGAGGATGATAGATCGTGTCGTCTTAGGACGACCGCCTGCAACATTATGATAATACTCGAATAGATTGGAAGCTATGCAAGTGACGCAAGGGAATTTGCCGTTTTTCAGCCTTAATTCTCTCGCTTAAGCCGCACCAGACGGGCGGCTCGCTTTGGCAGTTCAAACTGCGACGGACCCGACACGCATCCCAGATCAACCGTCGTCCGACGCCTTCGCGCGCAATGACGATTTTTTTTCAAAGGCGTCCGCGATGAAACCTTCATCCACGCCGCAGCCTGATCCCGCAATCATACGGGACGCGCTGCGCCGGATTACAGCATCCACCCTCGTTCCGACCGGATCGGTTCCGGCGACAATCCTGACCCATGTCGTCGAGCGCACGCTCGCCGGGGACGATCGCACCATCAAAGCCTATACGATCGCCGTCGAGGGTCTCGGCCGGTCGCCGGATTTCAATCCGGACCGCGATTCCACCGTGCGCGTCGCGGCGATGCGGCTGCGTAACGCCCTCGACCTCTATTACGCCGGCCCGGGTGCACGCGATCCGCTGCGCATCCGGATGGCGCCGGGCAGCTATCGGCCGACCTTCGAACCCGTGGCGGTCGAGGCTGAGCCTGGCATTTCCGCCGAGCCCGCGCTGCCGGCCGTTGCGCCGCGCAGCAGGCGCGTCGCCTTCTCGACGTCGGCCAATTGGCTCATCGCCATCTCGGCGATCCTCGCGATGGACCTGGCGATGACCGTATCGCTGATGGCGGTTCAGATGCGCTCCGATATGGCGCCCTATGCGGCCGAGGTCAAACCGGCCTACAAGCGCGTCCGCGCAGCAGCCAAGGCTCCTGCCGGCGATCCGATGCTCGACCAGATCCACTACCAGGTGCAGCGCAGCTACCGGCAAGTCGTCGACTGAAACGGGCCCTGCGGGGCTGATGCGACGAAGCGGCGCTCGACCGCCAGCCTGCCGGGCGCTAGCACGGGCGGAGGGACGAAACGACCGGAGCGCCGAAGCGTGGCCCACTATGACGTGATCGTAGCCGGCATCGGCGCGATGGGATCCGCCGCGGCCTATCAGCTCACGCGGCGGGGGCGCCGGGTGCTCGGCCTCGAGCGGTTCGACATCCCCCACGCCATGGGCTCGTCCCACGGTGTCAACCGCATCATCCGCCTCGCCTATTTCGAGCATCCGCTCTACGTGCCGCTGCTGCGCCGGGCTTACGAGCTGTGGCGCGAGACCGAGGCGGCCTTCGGTGAACAGCTTCTCTACGTCACCGGCGGGCTCGACGCCGGTCCTGCGGACGGCCGCGTCGTCGCGGGATCGCTGGCGGCCTGCCGCGAGCACGACCTGCCCCACGAGGTGATGGATGCGCGCGAGACCCGCCGCCGCTTTCCGGCCTATCGGCTGGCCGAGGGGCACGTCGCCAATTTCCAGGCGGATGCCGGCTTCGTCATGAGCGAGCGGGCCATCGTCGCCCACAGCACGATGGCGATGGCGGCAGGCGCCGATATCCGCGGACGCGAGGCGCTGACCGGCTGGGAGCCGACCGCCGGCGGTGGGGTCAGGGTCACCACGACGCGCGGCACCTACGAGGCGGAGCGCCTTATCCTGTCGACCGGGGCCTGGATCAGCGACCATGCGCCCGGCCTCGCCCGCATCGCCGTGCCCGAGCGCCAGGTGCTGGGCTGGTTCCAGCCGCGCGATCCCGCACCCTTTGCGCTCGGCGCCTTCCCGGTCTCGATCGTCGAGACGCGCTTCGGCTCCTGCTACCAGTTCCCGGTCTTCAGCGTTCCTGGCTTCAAGATCGGCCTCTACAACCACCGCAGGGAGACCGGCCATGCCGACACCCTTTCGCGGGAGCCGAACGAGCAGGACGAAGCCGCGCTGCGTGAGGTGCTGCGGGACGTCTTTCCCGAAGCGGACGGGCCGACCCTGGCGCTGCGCTGCTGCCTCTTCACCAATACCCCCGACGAGCATTTCATCGTCGATACCTTGCCGGGCCTGCCGCAGGTCGTCGTCGCCTCCCCCTGTTCCGGCCACGGCTTCAAGTTCGCCAGCGTCATCGGCGAGGTCCTCGCCGACCTGACCACCACGGGCAGCAGCCGACACGACCTCTCGCTGTTCCGCCTCGACCGTTTCGCTCCGGCCGGAGCCCGTTCGTGAAGCCCCTGACCGCGCCTGCCGTCGACAGCGGCGCCAACCGGCGCGGCATCATCGCCATGTGCACCGCCATGGCCTGCTTCATGACCAACGACACGCTGGTCAAGCTGGTGGCGGAGGACCTGCCCTCAGGCCAGATGATCGCCATCCGCGGCGCCTTCGCGACCGTGATGGTCTTCACCTGGCTGGTGATTGCCGGCCACGCCCGTCAGATCGGCATGGCGGCATCGCCGCTGGTGGCGACGCGCGCCGGCCTCGAGGCGATCGTCGCCTTCCTCTTCATCACCGCCATCGCGTCGATGCCGATCGCCGACATCACCGCCATCTTCCTGATCACGCCACTCCTGATCACCGCATTGTCCGGGCCGCTCCTGAAAGAGAAGGTCGGCTGGCGCCGCTGGTCGGCGGTCGCCGCCGGGTTCGTGGGCATGCTGCTGGTGGTGAAGCCGGGCGGCGCGGGCTTCGTCGCCGGATCGGCCACCGCCATGGCGCTCGCCAGCGTCGCCTTCTGCGCGGTCCGCGACATGGTCACGCGCTTCATCGACCCGCGCATTCCGACCATCGTCATCACGCTGACGACCTGCGTCGCGGTCGCCCTGTTCGGTGCGGCCATGATCCCGTTCCAGCACTGGGTCACGCCGACCGCCACCCATGTCGGACTTCTCTTCGCGGCAGCGACCGTCGTCGTGGTCGGTAACCACGCCATGATCCTCGCCTTCCGCGGCGTCGAGGTCTCGCTCGTCTCGCCCTTCCGCTATTCGGTCATGGTCTGGGCCATTGTCTCGGGGATCACCGTTTTCGGCGAATGGCCGGATGCAACCAGCTGGGGTGGTATCGTCCTGATCGTCGGCGCCGGCCTCTATACCCTTCACCGCGAGCGGGTCAGGCTCAAGATGAGGAGCTCCGAGGTGGAGGCGCGGACGACCCTCCCCTGATCCCGCGGCTGCGGCACTGTCGGGAAAATGTCGCCGCGGACGGAATGATCCACCCCATCATTGCGCCGGGATGGGGATTCCGGTCCAAATCTTCCGCAGACCACTGTTGTCCCCGCCACAGCCGTGGCATAGAGGACTTACGACATTTCGATGTCGCACCGGTCACCGCACAACAATCGCGGGAACGGTCAGCGGGACAGGCATGGTGGGCGATCGAGAGACAAGGCGGGCTGCGTCCCTGACGTAGCGACCGGCCATTGTCGCGAGACACGTTTCATGATGCTTCATGGCGGCGGGTCTTCCGCTCGCATGCGTGAGAGCGGGGTGCCCAGGCGTCCTCTCCTGCGGCTCCGCAAGGTCAGGGCCTTCCAGGGGAGTCTACCCGGCATGCAGGGACTGCTTTCGATCAGCCGTGTCATCGATACGGTCAACACCTATATCGGCAAGGCCGCCAGCTGGCTGATTCTCGTGGCCGTCGTCATCTCGGCCGGCAACGCCATCATCCGCAAGGTGTTCTCGAGTTCGTCGAACGCCTGGCTCGAAGCTCAGTGGTATCTGTTCGGCGCGGTCTTCATGCTCTGTGCCGCCTGGACGCTGCTCGCCAACGAGCATATCCGCATCGATGTGGTGAACAGCCTGTTCTCGAAGCGGGTGCGCAACTGGATCGATGTCGTCGGCCACACCCTGTTCCTGATGCCGTTCTGCATCCTGCTGCTCTACGACAGCTGGCCGTTCTTCCTGAAATCCTACCTGCAGAACGAACAGTCGATGAATGCCGGCGGCCTCGTCGTCTGGCCGGCCAAGTTCCTTGTTCTGGCGGGCTTCGTGCTGCTGCTGTTGCAGGGCATCAGCGAGCTCATCAAGCGCGTCGCCATCATGCGCGGCGAACTTGAGGACGTGCACGGCGGCGGACATCACGAGATGGCCGAGGCGGAAGCCGCACGGCTGCTCGAAATCGCCAAGGCGCAAGGCCTGCTCGACGCGGCCAAGAAGTGACGCGTACCGGGAGAAAACCAGTGTCCATCCGCCGTTCCCTCTCGGGCGCGCTCGCCGCCGCCGCCTTCACACTCCTCGCCCTGGCCCTCTTCGCCGAGCCGGCGCATGCCGCCGCCGGCTCCGGTTTCGGCGACTTCGTCCGCGCCAACATGGCCCCGGTCATGTTCGTGGCGCTCGTCTTCTTCCTGCTGCTCGGCTACCCGGTTGCCTTCGCGCTCGCCGCCAACGGCCTGTTCTTCGCCATCGTCGGCATCGAACTGGGGCTGTTCCAGCCGAACTTCCTGCAGGCGCTGCCCGAGCGCATCTACGGGACGATGAACAACGACACCCTGTTGGCCATCCCGTTCTTTACCTTCATGGGCCTCATCCTTGAGCGCTCCGGCATGGCGGAAGACCTGCTCGACACGATTGGCCAGCTCTTCGGCTCGATCCGCGGCGGTCTCGCCTATGCGGTCATCTTCGTCGGTGCACTGCTCGCGGCCACGACCGGCGTCGTTGCTGCCTCCGTCATCTCGATGGGCCTTATCTCGCTGCCGATCATGCTGCGCTATGGCTATGACCGCCGGCTCGCCTCCGGCGTCATCGCAGCATCCGGCACGCTGGCGCAGATCATTCCGCCCTCGCTCGTCCTCATTGTCATGGCTGACCAGTTGGGACGCTCGGTCGGCGACATGTATGAGGGCGCCTTCGTGCCCGGACTGGTGCTGGCGGGGCTCTATGCGGGCTATGTCTTCCTCGTGACCATGACGCAGCCGAAGAACGCACCTGGGCTGCCCAAGGAAGCGCTCCTCTACATGCAGGACGACGGCAAGCGCGGCAGCTGGAAGCTCGGTGTCCTCGTCCTGTTCTCGGCCATCGTCGCCGTCTTCATCATGAACCAGACGAGCGTCCGTGGCGGCGCCGACTTCGTCATCCTGTCGATGTCGGTGGCGGTGATGGTCGCCTTCATCGCCGTCGCCTGCAATCATTACTTCGGCGCGCAGCGGCTGCTCCTCACTGTCGCCATGACCCTGGCGCTTATGGTCGCCTACTTCCTCCTCAAGCAGGGTGGCTACCAGGTCTGGTCACTGATCGCCGAAGCCGCCGCCTTCGGCTTTGCCTATGCGATCGTGGTCGGCCTCATCGAGCGGTTCGGCAATTTCAAGATGATCTCGCCCATCGCCGAGCAGGTCACCTTCGTCATGGTGCCGCCGCTCGGCCTGATCTTCCTCGTCCTCGGCACCATCTTCATCGGCCTGGCGACGCCGACCGAGGGTGGTGCCATGGGCGCGGCGGGCGCGATGATCCTGGCCGTGATCAAGCGGCGACTGACCTTTGACCTCGTCCGCCAGGCTACGGAATCGACGGCCAAGCTGTCCGCCTTCGTGCTGTTCATTCTGGTCGGTGCCCGCGTCTTCTCGCTGACCTTCTACGGCGTCAACGGCCATATCTGGGTCGAGCATCTGCTCGTATCGCTGCCGGGTGGCCAGGCGGGCTTCCTGATCGTCGTCAACATCATGGTCTTCCTGCTGGCCTTCTTCCTCGACTTCTTCGAGCTGGCCTTCATCGTCGTGCCGCTGCTCGGTCCGGCAGCTGAGAAACTCGGCATCGACCTGATCTGGTTCGGCGTCATCCTGGCCGTCAACATGCAGACGAGCTTCATGCATCCGCCCTTCGGCTTCGCACTGTTCTACCTGCGATCTGTGGCGCCAAAAGAGGCCTATATCGACAAGATAACGGGCCTGCGCATGGAGCCCGTCACCACCATGCAGATCTACTGGGGAGCGGTGCCCTTCGTCGTCATCCAGTGCATCATGGTGGGCCTGGTGATCGCCTTCCCGGGCATGGTCATGCACTACAAGGGCGCGGTGTCGACGGTCGATCCCTCCAAGGTCGAGATCCGTATCGAGTTGCCGGGCCTCGGCAACGGCCTTCCGAGTTTCGACTCGCCGGGTGGCTTGCCTGGCCTCGGGGGGCCGCCACCGGGCCTCGGCGGTCCGCCGCCCGGGCTGGAGCCGCCGCCGGCTCCGCGCAACTGATGCCGACCGGGCCGTGACATTGCGTTGCGGCCCGTGTCTTTTCAGCCCTAGACGCTCCGTCGGCGGACCATTATCGATGGGGCACGGAGTGGTTCATGCAACCGACAGTCCCCCGCCTGTTCCAGCTGGCCGTCATGGCGATGACCTTGGTCATCGCCGGTTGTTCGACCCAGCCGCGTCTGCCCGCCGTTCCGCGGCACGAGACATCCGAGGCGTCGTTTCTCGGCATTCCCGATGCCCGTTTCTCATTGAGCGGGGACACGGTGGCCCTCACCGGAAGCTTCGCCGCGGCCGAACAGCGGCGGCGTCTGTCGGGGGTGACCGGCACCGACCATCTGCTCGCCATTTCGGGCGGCGGCGAGAATGGCGCCTTCGGTGCAGGATTGCTCTACGGCTGGACCGAACGTGGCGACCGTCCGCAGTTCCGCCTGGTCACCGGCGTGTCCACAGGCGCCCTGACCGCGCCTTTCGCCTTCCTGGGCAGCCGTTACGATGAGCAGTTGAAGACGGTCTACACGACCATCCAGCGCGACAACATCGCACAGCTCCTGCCGATCATCACCATCCTCAATGGTGATTCCGTCGCCGACAGCCGGCCGCTTGCCGCGCTCATCGCCACCCACATCACGCCGGAAATGGTCGAGGAGATCGGCCGCGAGTACCAGAAGGGTCGCGTGCTGATGATCGGCACGACCAATCTCGATCTCGGCCAGCCGGTGGCCTGGAACATCGGCGCGATCGCCGTCAGCAACCATCCGGGCAAGGTTCAGGCGATCCGCGACATCCTGCTCGCGTCTGCCTCGATTCCCGGAGCGTTCCCCCCGGTGATGCTGGACGTCATGGTGGGCGCCAACCGTCGTCAGGAAATGCATGTCGACGGCGGGGCGACGACCCAGGTATTCCTCTATCCGAGCGATGCACCGCTACGGAATGCACCTGCCGTGGTCCGCCGCGTCCCGCGCGTGGCCTGGATCATCCGCAACGGTCGCACGCAGGAACTGAACGAGGAGGTCCAGCGCGGTCTGTTGCAGATCGCGGCGCGTTCGATCTCGACGATGATCACGTCGAACGCCATCGGCGACATCTACCGGATGTACCTCGTCACCCAGCGCGACCGGGTCGACTTCAACCTGGCCTACATCTCCCGCCGCTTCACGGTGCCCTATGTGAAGCCCTTCGATCCGCCTTACATGAACGCACTGTTCGAGTTCGGCCGTAACGAGATCCGCACCAACCAGCCCTGGCTGAAGCGCCCTCCGGGCTATCGTCCCTGATCTGCTGGGTAGAGGTTCGGGCAACAAGCATCCCGTGATCCCATGCAAAAACCCCGGCGGATCGCTCCGCCGGGGTTTTTCATGTGACGATCTGGCGTTGGTCAGCCGCGGGCGCGGGCCCGGATCATGAAGGTGTCATAGGTGTACTCGGCGACCTGCCACCACAGATACTGCTCGCCGCGGAAGGCGTTGTGGTGATCGAGGATCCTCTTGAAATCGGCATTCTGCGCCGAGGTCTCGGCATTCACCTCGTTGGAGGCCCGCAAGGAGGCCTCCAGAACCTCGAGCGAGAAGGGACGCAGCTGCGTGCCGGCGGCGACGAGCTGGCGAAGCGCCGCCGGGTTCTGGGCGTCGTACTTGGCCTGCATCCAGGTGTTGGCCTGGTGCGATGCGTTGAGCAGGATCGCCTTGTAGGACGCCGGGAGGGCATTGTAGCGGGCGATGTTGAACATGTTGTGGAGCATGGCCCCACCTTCCCACCAGCCGGGATAATAGTAGAACGGCGCCACCTTGTTGAAGCCAAGCTTCTGGTCGTCATAGGGACCGACCCACTCGGCCGCGTCGATGGTGCCCTTTTCCAGCGAGGGGTAGATGTCGCCGGCCGCCACCTGCTGCGGAACGACGCCGAGCTTCTGCATGACGCGGCCGGCGAAGCCGCCGATGCGCATCTTCAGGCCCTTCAGATCGTCGGCGGTCCTGATCTCCTTGCGGAACCAGCCGCCCATCTGACAGCCGGTATTGCCTGCGGGGATCGCGTAGATGTTGTGCTTGGCATAGAAGGCGTTCATCAGTTCCATGCCGCCGCCGAGGAACTGCCAGGCATCCTGCTGCCGCGAGTTGAGGCCGAACGGCACGGCGGTCCCGAGGGCGAAGGTCGGATCGATGCCGGTGTAGTAGTAGGACGCCGTGTGGCAGGACTCGACCGTGCCGTCGCGCACAGCCTGCATGGCCTGCAGGCCGGGGACGATTTCGCCGGCCGCGAAGACCTGGATCTGGAACCGGTTGTCGGTCATCTCCGCGACGGCCTTCGAGAAGACCTCAGCGGCGCCATAGATGGTGTCCAGCGACTTCGGGAAGGATGACGCCAGGCGCCACTTCACTTCCGGAGCGGTCTGGGCGATCGCCGGGGCGGCGACGGCAGATGCGGCGGCGGCTACCGACGCGGTCTTGATGAAAGTGCGGCGCTCCATGAGCATGTTCTCCCTTAAGGTCCCGCAGTGAAAAAATCGGCCCGTTTGCCGGGCTCGTGGGGCGGACACAAACACAATTTACCGGCGCATGCCAGCATTGCGGATTGGCGGTCTTCCGAATTTTGCATGGCTAAGTGTTTGTACGTAATGTCGTTTCAGGAGCGGGTTTGCAGCCGTGGAGGCTTGACCTGTCGTCCGTCACGGGGATGGTAGGCGTCCTTTTTGTCCAGCTATCGCAGCGGAGCTTCATGTCATGGCGAAAGTCGCGTTCCTCGGTCTCGGCGTCATGGGCTATCCCATGGCCGGCCACCTCAAGGCCAAGGGCGGCCATGATCTGACGGTCTACAACCGCACGGCCGCCAAGGCGGATGCCTGGGTCACCCAGCATGGCGGCAAGGCGGCGCGGACGCCGAAGGAGGCTGCCGCAGGGCAGGATTTCGTCTTCGCCTGCGTCGGCAACGATGACGACCTGCGCGCCGTCACCATCGGCCCTGATGGTGCTTTCCAGGCCATGGCGCCGGGCTCCGTCTTCGTCGACAACACCACCGCTTCCGCCGATGTCGCGCGCGAACTCCAGGCCAAGGCCAAGGCCCTCGGTATCGGCTTCGTCGACGCGCCTGTCTCGGGCGGCCAGGCTGGCGCCGAGAACGGCGTTCTCACCGTCATGTGCGGCGGAGAGGAGGCCGACTATTCCAGCGCCGAACCGGTCATCATGGCCTTTGCCCGCGCCGCCCGCCGGCTCGGCGGCCCCGGCGCCGGCCAGCTCGCCAAGATGGTCAACCAGATCTGCATCGCCGGCCTCGTCCAGGGCCTGTCCGAGGGCCTGCACTTCGCCCGCAAGGCCGGTCTCGACATCGAGCAGCTCGTCGACGTCATTTCCAAGGGCGCCGCCGGATCCTGGCAGATGGAAAACCGCCACAAGACGATGAACCAGGACAAGTTCGACTTCGGTTTCGCCGTCGACTGGATGCGCAAGGACCTGTCGATCTGCCTCGCCGAAGCCCGCCGCAACGGCGCGACCCTGCCGGTGACGGCGGCGGTCGACCAGTTCTACGGCGAGGTCCAGGCGATGGGCGGCGGCCGCTGGGACACGTCCAGCCTGTTCGCCCGCCTCGAGCGCAAGTGACGCGCACCGCTTCGCCGGGTTGCCCCGGCGCCCAGGCCTAAAGCCTTGCCGACACCGCCCGACGCAGGGCCGGAACAAGGTCCGCGTCGAACCAGGGATGGCGCTTCAGCCATCCCGAGTTGCGCCAGGAGGGATGCGGCAGCACGAAGACGGCCGGGCTGCCGCGGGCCGCGAGAACGGCGCGCCAGGCGCCGACGGTCTCGGTGAGAGTCGCGCCGCGCAGATGGCCCAGGCCGAGCCGGCCGAGGTGATAGGCCTGCGCCGGGACACCGATGGCAAGGATGAGGTCGACCTGCGGCATGACCGCCATCAGCCGGTCGTGCCAAGTGTCCCGGCATTCGCGCCGCGGCGGCAGGTCGCCTCCCTTGGCATCGAGGCCTGGGAAGCACAAGCCCATCGGAACGATGGCGAGGCGTGTACGATCGTAGAAGACGGCCTCGTCCAGCCCCATCCAGGATCGCAGCCTGTCGCCGGACGGGTCGGTGAAAGGCCGGCCCGACGCATGGACACGGGTGCCGGGGGCCTGGCCCGCGATCAGGATGCGCGCCGTCGCCGATGGCCAGGCGACGGGGCGCGGCACGTGAGGAAGCGGCGCGCCGCGGGGGGTCTCGACGCAGATCCTGCAGGCGGTGATGGCGCGTCCGAGGGCGTCGAGGTCTTCCGCCATTTCGCCTCCCGTGCCGTCAGGGGAACGCCGCCTGGCGGTCAGGCGCCGTCCTCATGCCTTCGCGCTGGGACGGGCGGCCATGGCCGCATGCCAGCGCTTCAGGTCGACCAGTTCGTCGGGAACGGCGACGCGGGTCGGCTTGAGAAAGTCGACGCCTATCATCGCGGTGATGTCGGCATTGGTGAAGCGGTCGCAGCAGACGAAGTCGCGGCCCGCGAGCTGCCTGTCGAGGAAGGTAAGCTCGTCGACGATGCGCGCCTTGTTAATCTCGCCCCATTCCTTCACCTGCGGCACCTCCATAACGGCCATGGCCGGGTGCAGGTGGCGGAAGGCAAAGGCGATGGTGGACAGCAGGTTCAGTTCCGCCCGGCGCGACCACATCTCGACCTCGCCGATCTCCTTCGGCGTCCGCCCGAACAGGTTCGGCTCGGGATGGAGCGCCTCGATGTAGCGGCAGATGGCGACGGATTCACACAGGATGGACCCGTCGTCCAGCTGAAGGGCGGGCGTTCGCTGGCGCGGATTGACGGCCGCGTAGCTCTCCGACTTTTGTTCCATCTTCCCGAGGTCGATGGTGACCCTCGGGATATCGATGCCCTTTTCGGCGAGGAAGACGCGCACACGGCGCGGATTGGGGGCGAGCGGGGTGTCGTAGAGCTTCATCGCGAGCGTCCTCCTGCAGCAGGCTTTTTATCGTGTAACTGCACATCAGAGGCGCGCGAGGGTCAACCCGGCGGGACGGGGGATAGGCGTCAGCGGCGCGGCCCGAACAGGGCACGGCGGAGCGCCCCGACATTCTGCACCATGGCGGCGGGCAGCGGCTCCTCGGCCATGGGGATGTCGATACGCGCGGCGACGGGCGGGCTGGCGATGGCCGGCAGCGCCTCCATCACCCGTTCGGCCGGGAAGGTCACGGTCACCTCGGTGCCGATGCGCACCGTCGACTTCAGCGTGAAGGTACCGCCATGCATCGAGACCAGGCCCTGGACGATCGGAAGCCCGAGGCCGGTGCCCTGTTCGGCATTCTTGATCGCGTTGGAGCCCTGGCCGAAATTCGACAGGACGATGGGGATCTCGTCCTCGGGAATGCCGGCGCCGGTATCCTTCACCGCGATGTATTGCCCGCCCGACGCCGTCCAGCCGACCTTCAGGGTGATCTCGCCACCGATCGGGGTGAACTTGATGGCGTTGGACATCAGATTGAGCACGATCTGCCGGATCGAGCGCTCGTCCGCCCAGAGCTTCGGCATGTCGGCCTCGAAGCGCTCGATGATGGCGACGCCCTTGTTCTTGGCGCGCACCTTGAGGAGGTGGTGGCAATCCTCGACGACATAGGCGAGCGTCAGCGCCTCCTCGTTGAGGTCGTAGCGGCCTGCCTCGATACGCGAGAGGTCGAGGATCTCGTTGATCAGCGACAGCAGATGCTGGCCCGAGGAATGGATGTCGCCGGCATATTCGGCATATTGCGGCGAGGAATGCGGGCCGAACATCTCTCCCTTCATCACCTCCGAGAAGCCGAGGATGGCGTTCAGCGGCGTGCGCAATTCATGGCCATCTGGGCGAGGAACTGCGACTTGGCGATATTGGCCATCTCGGCATTTCGGCGGGCCTCGTCGGAATTGGTCTTCGCCGTCTCCAGCTCGCCGATCAGCGCGTCCTTCTCGGCCCGCGCCTCGATGGTCGCGAGGTTGGTCTGGTAGAGGCGCGCGGAGATGATGGCGAAAAAGACGAGCGTGCCCAGCGCCATGGCGCCCAGAACCGCGCCCTGCATGCCGTGGAGGAGGAGAAAATAGGCGATCACCGTGCCGGCAACGGGGAGCGAGGAGGCAAAGACGGCGGCCGGCAGGGTCGAGCCGATCATCGCCGAAACGGCGACGACGATGAGCATGCCGACGAGCAGGAAGTTGCTCGCCTCGGCGACCTCGGTGCGCATGACGACGATGAAGGCGAGCACCCAGGCCAGACCGAGCATGACCTCGGCGATGACGAAACGCAGACGCCAGGAGGCGAGATCGGCCTTGTCCGGGGCGACCTTGAGGAACGACCGCGCCATGAGCATGCAGAAGCCATGGGCGACAAGGATGATGACGCCGGCCGCGGCGCCGAGCGCCGGGTTGGTGGCCCAGCCGGCAACCCAGCCGGTGGCGATGGCGATCAGGGCGACGGCGATGCCCGCCGACCGCTTGTTCTGCGCGAAGACGCGCATCAACTCGTATTCGAAGGAGCGCTTCGTTCCGGTGGTCGAGGTCAGCCGGTCGCGCGCATCGCGCACCTGGCGGACGACGCGCTTGCGGCTCTGGGCTTGCTCGCGCGCCTTATCGGCCTGCCGGTCGTCCGGCCGTCCGTCTGCCGCCGTCACGCCCATCCCCGGGCACCTCTCCAACGCAACGCCACTCAGTCCAGATCGTGGCAGAGGTTGATTAACGGCAGGTCGAGATCCATGGTAAACGAACCATGAACACGCTGTTTCATTCCTGATTCTCCGCCCCGGCCCTCCCATGCTGCGCTTCTCACGTTTCCGCAGCCTGCGGCCCAATACCGGTTTCGTATGGCTCGTGTTGGCCGTCGCGGCGGTAACGGCCTATGCTATCCGCCATGCCCTGCAGGGACCTGCGGCCGGCCGCGCCTTCGGCGGCTATGCCCGCATCGTCGACGGCGACAGCCTCGTCGTCGCCGGCATCGAAGTGAGGCTCTTCGGCATCGATGCGCCGGAACTGTTCCAGCGCTGCACGCGCGACGGTCGGGAGGTGCGCTGCGGGCGCGAATCCGCCCGTTCCCTCATCGCCATGGTCGCCGGCCAGCCCCTCACCTGCGAGCGTCGTGACATCGACCAATATGGGCGGACCGTCGCCATTTGCCGCGTCGAGGATGTCGACCTTGGGCGGGCGCAGGTTCTCTCCGGCAACGCCGTTGCCTATGGAGCCTATTACCAGGACGAAGCTTCGGCCCGGACCGGTCGGCGCGGCCTTTGGGCCGGCGAGTTCGTCCGCCCCCGCGAATGGCGCGACCGCCACCGGCCGGGGGTGACGCCGGAAAGCTGACGCCTCTGCTAAACGGTTCTGATCCTGTCGGTTTCCGCGCCGAGTAACGTTGCGTTAACTATGATCGCAGACAGTGCGATCGCGAGCGATGCGTCTCGCCACCGGTTTCATGATGCCTCCGACGCCGCAAGATCTGCTCTGGCCCGTCATCATCGCGCTCTGCGTGTTCCTCGTCCTTGCCGGCCACGTCACGCTGGAAAGCGGCCTGGTACGCGCGAAGCACAGCGTGAACGCTGCCGCCAAGCTCCTCGTCCAGGTCGGGATCACCACGCTGATCGTCTGGGCTGCCGGATACGGCATCATGAATGCCGGCGGCCCCCTCGCCGGCAACGGCCCCTTCATGCCCGCCGACGGCGGATCGGACCTTGTCTTCGCGCTCGCCATCTCCTGCGCCGCGGCAACGCTCCTGTCCGGACCGCTGGCGGAACGCACGACGCTGCGCGGCTATGCGGCACTGGTGGCGGTATACAGCCTCGGCGTTCTCCCCTTCGTCCTGCATTGGGCATGGGCACAGGGAGAGACCGCCGGCTGGCTCAAGGGGCTCGGCTTCATCGACCTCGCCGGCGGCGGCGTCATCCATGTCGCCGGAGGCACTGCCGCGCTGGTGGTCGCCTATGCCATCGGCGCCCGCACAGGCCGCTTCAACGGCACCCGGCGAACCCTCGTGGTGCAGAGCCAGAGCTTTCCCTTCGCCGCCCTCGGCGTGATGCTGCTGTGGCTCGGCTGGTTCGGCATCGCCATCGGGCAGGCGATGGCCGCCGGCATCGCCATCGCTCCGGTCGTGATCAATCTCGTTCTCGCCGGCGCCGCGGCGATCACCGCGACCTTCCTCGCCAACCAGATCCGCCCGTCCCGCGTCACCGTCGTCCATATCATCCACGCGACCCTCGCCGGCGTCGTGGCGGCATCGGCAGCGGCTCACCTCCTTCATCCGCTCGGCGCGATCGGGCTCGGAGCGGCGGGGGCGGCGGTTGCGCTCGCGGGCGGGCGGGCGCTCGAACACCTGGAGATCGACGATGCCCTCGGCATCGCCTCCGCGCACGTTTTTCCCGGCATGCTCGGCGTCCTCGCCGTCGCCCTCTGTCTGCCCGACACGCTCGTTGCGACCCTGACCATGCAGGCCATCGGCCTGCTCGCCATCGTCGCATGGTCGGCGGCGGTCATGGGCGCCGCGACCTTCGGCCTGCGCTACGTCATCCGCCTGAGGGTCGGCCCCGAGGAGGAGCGCATCGGCCTGAACGTCACCGAACACGCGATGACGACCGACGTCGCCATGCTGGTCAGCCAGCTCGGGGCGCTCAACTTGAATGCCGGTGCCTTCGCCTATCTGGAGGCCGATTCCGACGGCGAACTCGGACAGATCGCCCGCGAATACAACCGCGCCGTCGACATCTTCCAGGCGCAGATCAAGGGCGTGAAGGAAAAGCTCTCCCTCGCAGAGGCAGCGGCCGAGCAGGCCAACGACCTCAATGCCCGGCTCTCCGGCGAGGTGCATGAGCGCGAGTCGAGGCTCGATTCGGCGACGCGCGAGGTCGCCTTCCTGACCGACCAGGTCGCCCGCTCGCTGATCGCCGTCGAAAACCTCAAGGGCGTGCGCTCGGGCCTCGTGCGGCTGATAGGCAGAACGTTCCGCCAGCCGATCGAACGCCTGCACCTGATGGCGCGGCGTGCCGCGTCGAGCCGGCATCAGGACGACATCGATGCGCTGATCGAGGCGGCGCGCGAGGAATCGGCAAGGCTGGCCCGCCGTCTCGCCGACGTGCTCGACTATGCCCAGGCCTCCGCCATCGAGGGACCGCCGGCCGGCGACCAGGCGCCGATGGAAAAGCTCATCGGCGAGGTCAACCTGCTCTGCCGGCCGCGCGCGGAATCCAAGGGCGTGAAGTTCCGGGTGGTCTGGACCCCGGAAGTCTCCACCATGTCCGCCAACGCGGCGGCACTGCGCAAGATCATGGGCGAACTCGTCAACAACGCCATCGCCACGACCCCGCGCGGCGGCATCGTCAATGTCTCCGTCAAACAGGGGCCCGGCGGCGAACTGGTGCTGGACGTGACCGATTCCGGCACCGGCGTATCGCCGGGGCAATTGGCGCAGGCCCTGGACCCGCTGGCCGAAGGCGTGGGCGAGGGGGACGAACTGGGCCTCGCCCTGGTCAAGAAGCTGATCGACCTGCATGGCGGCGCGCTGACCATCCGCTCCAAGCCGGGGGCGGGGACCCAGGTTCGTGCCACCATCCGCGCCGACCATCTCGGCAAGCCTATGGCGCTCGCCGGCTGACGGGCGCCGCTGCCCGCCCCTCGACCTGACCGACGGGATGCGGCATGGTCCGCCCTCCCGCGTTCCCAGATCGCATCGCCGAGCACCGTCCGCTGAGCCATGGCCAATCACCTCTTCGATCTTGTCCGTCTCTTCGATACCGATCCGACCAAGACCTTCATCGAGACCGAGGACGGCACGCTCTTCACCTATGAGGATTTGTTCGCCGCGACCGGCTGCTTCGCCAATGCGCTGGTGGCTAACGGGGTGAAGCCCGGCGACCGGGTGGCGGTGCAGGTGGAGAAATCGCCAGGAGCGATCTTCCTCTATCTCGCCTGTGTCCGGGCGGGCGCCGTCTTCCTTCCGCTCAATACGGGCTACACGCTCGCCGAGATCGAGTATTTCCTCTCCGACGCCGAGCCGGCGATGGTGGTCTGCGATCCGTCCCGCCGCGAAGGTGTCGCCGAAGTGGCGGCCCGCACCGGCGTGCCGGCGGTCGAGACGCTCGGCCGGGGGAAGGACGGCTCGCTCTGGCAGAAGGCAATCGCCGAACAGCCGGTCTTCGACACGGTGACCCGCGGCGCCGACGATCTGGCCGCCATCCTCTACACGTCGGGGACGACAGGGCGCTCCAAGGGCGCTATGCTGACCCACGACAACCTCGCCTCCAACGCGCTGACGCTGAAGGACTACTGGCACTTCACCCGCGACGACGTGCTGCTGCACGCCCTGCCGATCTTCCACACCCACGGCCTGTTCGTTGCCACCAACACGATCCTGATGGCGGGCGCGACCATGCTGTTCCTGCCGAAGTTCGATGCCGACAAGGTGTTCGAACTGCTGCCGCGCGCCACGACGATGATGGGCGTCCCGACCTTCTACGTGCGCCTCGTCCAGGACAAGCGCCTCACCGCCGGCGCGACGCGTCACATGCGCCTCTTCATCTCGGGATCGGCGCCGCTGCTCGCCGAGACGCATCGCGCCTTCAAGGAGATGACCGGCCAGGCGATCCTAGAGCGCTATGGCATGACCGAGACGAACATGAACACCTCGAACCCCTATGACGGCGCGCGCGTCGCCGGCACGGTCGGTTTCCCGCTGCCTGGGGTCGACCTGCGCGTCACCGATCCGGAGACGGGAACCGAGGTGGCGAAGGGCGAGATCGGCATGATCGAGGTGAAGGGGCCGAACGTCTTCAAGGGCTACTGGCGCATGCCGGAAAAGACGGCCGCCGAATTCCGCGGAGACGGCTTCTTCATCACCGGCGACCTCGGCAAGATCGACGCCGACGGCTATGTCCATATCGTCGGGCGCGGCAAGGACCTCGTCATTTCCGGTGGCTACAACGTCTATCCGAAGGAAGTGGAGACGGAGATCGACGGCATGGTCGGCGTCTTCGAGAGCGCGGTGATCGGCGTCCCCCATCCCGATTTCGGCGAGGGCGTCACGGCCGTGGTGGTCGCGACCCCCGGCACGCGGCTCGACGAGGGTGCGATCCTCGCCGCCCTCGAGACCCGTCTGGCCAAGTTCAAGCTGCCGAAGCGAGTGATCGTTGTGGACGATCTGCCCCGCAACACCATGGGCAAGGTGCAGAAGAACGTGCTGCGCGAGACCTACAAGGGCATCTACGGCGGCTGAGTTCAGCTGGCTGCATACCGCTCTAGCACCCGGTCCACAAAGATCCCCGCCGCGCCGAGATAGCCGGCGGGATCGAGGAGTTCGGCGAGGCAATCGCGGGACGCATGGGGCGCGATGGCGGCATCTTCGGCCAGCATGTCGAGCAGCGCCCTGCCCTCGCCCGTCGCTTTGCGGCATGCGGCTTCGATCACGTCATGGGCGGCGAGGCGGCCGAGCACCGGCGCCAGCGCCATCTGCACGGCTTCGGCCATCAGAAGGCCGCCGGTGGCGTCGAGGTTGACGCGCATCCGCTCAGGCATCACCTCCAGCCCCTCGAGGAGTTCGGCTAGACGGGCCAGGACGCCGCCCGCGAGGCGGGCGAGCTCCGGCAGCGCCAGCCATTCCGACTGCCAGCCGCCGGCGAAGCGCTCGTGCTCGCCCGCGCCGCCGGCAGCGATGGTGGCGAGGAGTTGCGGCGTGAGCCCAGCGGCACCGAGGATGGTGGCCGAGAGTGTCGGATTGCGCTTGTGTGGCATGGTCGAGGAGCCGCCGCGGCCCGGCGCGGAAGGCTCGAGCACCTCGCCGACCTCCGTCTGCATCATCAGGGCGACGTCACGGGCGACCTTGGCCGCGGTGGCGACGAGGCCCGCCATCAGGCTCGCGGCCTCGAGAATGCGGTCGCGCTGGCCGTGCCAGGGCGTGTCGGGAAGCGACAGGTCGAGGCGCTGGGCGAGCAGGCGGGCGACCTCCGGCCCCTTGCCGCCGAGCGAGGCGAGCGTTCCGGCGGCGCCACCGAACTGCAGCGCGAGGATGCGCGGGCGGACCTCGGCCAACCGCTCGCGATGGCGCATCAGCGCATCGAGCGTTCCCGCCATCTTCAGCCCGAAGGTGATCGGCAGGGCCTGCTGCAGCCAGGTGCGACCGGCCATCGGCGTGTCGCGATGGTCCTTCGCCAGCGCCGCGGCGGCGGCCATGGCGCGGGCAAGATCGGCCTCGATGAGCTTGAAGGCCGAGCGCAGTTGCAGCACCAGGCCGCTATCCATCACGTCCTGGCTGGTGGCGCCGTAGTGAACCCATTTAGCGGCTTCCGGATCGGCTTCGGCCACCTTTGCGGTCGCCATCTTGACGAGCGGGATCGCCGTGTTGCCGGCGATGCCGGCCGCTTCCGCCAGCGCCGCCATATCGACGTCGAGCATCATGCAGCCGGCATTGATCGGCACGACCGCCGAGGCCGGTATGACGCCCGCTTCGCCCTCGGCAACTGCCAGTGCCGCCTCGAAGTGGAGCATGGCGACGACAGCCGCCTCATCCGACCAGACCGCCTCCATGGCGGGCGAACCGAAGAGGGGCGCGAGAAGCGGCGACGGCATGGAAACCTCTTTACTGGCAGGCCCCAGCCTTAGCAGAGCCGGGCACCCCGAACCAAGGCGGTCGGCTGGACGGTAACCTTGCGCCGGGAACCTCGGAACACCCTTGCGGGTTGTCGGTGTCGAAGCAGCATGGCCATGGGAGAGCAACATGTCCGCACAGAGCAAGACCGAAGCGTTGCAGGCCGAGGGTACACGTGAGTTCGAGGATGCGATCTCCGGCAAGGGTCCGAAGATGCCGAAAAGCACGATGAACAAGGCCGACGAAGCCGCGCTGAACGAGGCGCTGGAGGGATCCTTCCCGGCCAGCGACCCGGCCAAGCCCTCGACCCCGACGAGCAGCCTCGGCGCCCCGGCGGGACGCGAATCCGTCGATCGTCCCGCCGAGGACTGAGCCGGCGCGGCGCTTGACAGCGCGCCGCCGCTGTTTCACTTGGGGCCATCAGCCGGCCGGACGGCCGCCGCCGCATCACCCGAAAGGGCGCGGGGGAGGAAAGTCCGGGCTCCACGGAAACACGGTGCCGGATAACGTCCGGCGGGGGCGACCCCAGGGACAGTGCCACAGAAAACAGACCGCCGGGGTTCGCCCCGGCAAGGGTGAAAAGGTGGGGTAAGAGCCCACCGCGCGACCGGCAACGGAAGCGGCATGGTAAACCCCACCGGGAGCAAAACCGAATAGGGACGACAGGGGGCAACCCCGGGCGTGGATCCGCGTCGTCGTCCGGGTAGGTTGCCAGAGCGGCCGAGCAATCGGTCGCCTAGAGGAATGGCCGTCGCGCGGGAGCAATCCCGCCCCACAAAACCCGGCTTACAGGCCGACTGATATGTTGAGAGGCCCCGGCGCGAAAGCGTCCGGGGCCTCGCCATGTCCGGGATGGCGGCAGGCGCGCGACAGGAACGCCCCCCCGACATCGGGCTGAAACATGTCTGCCCGCCTTGTCTTTGCGAACCGGCCACGCCCGTGACACTGTCACCGGGCATTATCGCCGTCCGTCGTCCTGTGCAGGAGCCACGTCATGGGTTGGGCCATTCTCGGCATCGTTGCCGCCGCCGCCGGTTACGCGGTCTTCGTCTATAACGGCCTCGTCGGGCTGCGGCAGCGGGTCAACCAGGCCTTCGCCGACATCGACGTGCAGCTGAAGCAGCGCCACGACCTCATCCCCAATCTCGTCGAGACGGTGAAGGGTTATGCGGCGCACGAGAAGTCGACGCTGGATGCGGTGATCGCCGCGCGCAACAGCGCGCAGGGCGCCCATGGTCCGGCGGCACAGGCCGCCGCCGAGCAGCAGCTCTCCGGGGCCGTAGGCCGGCTCCTCGCCCTCGGCGAGGCCTATCCGGACCTCAAGGCCAGCGCCAATTTCCAGCAGTTGCAGGTCGATCTCGGCAATGTCGAGGACAAGCTCGC
>NZ_JAUYFA010000058.1 GCF_030691135.1 Phreatobacter sp. | reverse complement strand
GCGGCGAGAGCCAGCGCATCCGCCTGGCCTCCCAGATCGGCTCCGGCCTGACCGGAGTCCTCTATGTGCTGGACGAGCCGTCGATCGGCCTGCACCAGCGCGACAACGAGCGCCTGCTCGGCACGCTGAAGCGGCTGCGCGACCTCGGCAACACGGTCATCGTCGTCGAGCATGACGAGGACGCCATCCTGCAGGCCGATCACGTGGTCGATGTCGGCCCGGGCGCCGGCATCCATGGCGGGCGGATCGTGGCCGAGGGAACGCCGGCCCAGATCATGGCCAATCCGGCGTCGTTGACCGGCAAGTATCTCACCGGCGAGATGGGCGTCCCGTTGCCGAAGCGCCGCAAGCCGCAGAAGGGGCGCGCGCTGAAGATCGTCGGGGCGCGCGGCAACAACCTCAAGAACGTCACGGTCGACATTCCGCTCGGGCTCTTCACCTGCATCACCGGGGTTTCCGGCGGGGGCAAGTCGACCCTGCTGATCGACACGCTCTATCATGCGGTGGCGCGCAAGCTGAACGGGGCGAGCGAGGCCCCTGCCCCGCATGACCGGATCGAGGGCATCGAGCATCTCGACAAGGTCATCGACATCGACCAGTCGCCGATCGGCCGCACGCCGCGGTCGAACCCGGCCACCTATACCGGTGCCTTCACGCCGATCCGCGAATGGTTCGCCGGCCTGCCGGAAGCAAAGGCGCGCGGCTATGAGCCCGGTCGCTTCTCCTTCAACGTCAAGGGCGGACGCTGCGAGGCCTGCCAGGGCGACGGCGTCATCAAGATCGAGATGCACTTCCTGCCCGACGTCTATGTCACCTGCGACGTGTGCAAGGGCAAGCGCTACAACCGCGAGACCCTGGAGGTCGTCTTCAAGGGCAAGTCGATCGCCGACGTGCTCGACATGACCGTCGACGAGGGCGTCGATTTCTTCAAGGCGGTGCCGCGCGTCCGCGACATCCTCAGGACCCTGTCGGAGGTCGGCCTCGGCTATATCCATGTCGGACAGCAGGCGAACACGCTGTCCGGCGGCGAGGCGCAGCGGGTCAAGCTGTCGAAGGAACTGTCGCGCCGCTCGACGGGTCGCACGCTCTACATTCTCGACGAACCGACAACCGGTCTGCATTTCCACGACGTCGCCAAGCTGCTCGAAGTGCTGCACGAACTGGTCAACCAGGGCAATTCGGTCATCGTCATCGAGCACAATCTCGAGGTCATCAAGACCGCCGACTGGGTCATCGACCTCGGTCCGGAGGGCGGAGACGGCGGCGGCGAGGTGGTCGCCGAAGGCCCGCCGGAACTTATCGCCCGGGAAAAGCGTAGTCACACCGGCAGGTTCCTCTCCGAGGTGCTCGCCCGCAGGCCGCTGAAGATCAAGAGCGAAGCAGCCGAATAGGTGCCGCGCCGTGCCAACCCGGCAGGTGCGGGAGGGGGCATTGGACGACCATGACGGAACTGGAACTCGCGCAGCGGCTCGGCGTCGCCCTGGCCGTCGGCGCGCTGGTCGGAGCCGAACGTCACTGGCGCGAGCGCGGTGAGGACGACGGCCAGCGCACGGCCGGCCTGCGGACCTATACGCTCGTCGGCATGCTCGGCGGCATCGCCGGAGCGCTCGAATTCGCCCTCCGGGGGACCGGCGGAGGGCCCGGCGGCATCGTCGTCGTCGGGGTGTTCGTGGCTTTCGCCGCCGTCTTCTCGTTCTTCCAGTATCAGGAACACAGGAGCGAGAATTCCTACAGCGTCACCTCCGCCGTCGTCGGCATGGTGACCTTCGCCCTCGGCAGCCTGGCGGTGCTCGGAGACATGCGCCTCGCCGGCGCCGCCGGTGTCGTACTGGTCGCGATCCTCGCGGCACGCGAGGCGCTGCATCGTTTCGTCGAGGCGCTGACTTCCGCCGAACTGCGCTCGGCGATCGTGCTGCTCGCCATGACCTTCGTCGTCCTGCCGCTCGTGCCGACCGACAATGTCGGGCCGTTCGGGGGCGTTTCACCGGCGCGGATCTGGACCCTGGCCATCCTCGTCGCGGCCATTTCCTTCGCCGGTTACGTCGCGGTGAAGCTGCTCGGCGAGCGCAACGGTGAGCTCGTGGCCGGCGCCGTCGGAGGTCTCCTGTCGTCCACGGCCACGACCGTCACCAATGCCCGCCGTTCGATCGAGGCCGGTGAAACCGACCGGCTCGTCGCCGGTGCGCTCGGTGCCGGGGTCGTCTCCTACGGGCGCACCGCCCTGCTCGTGCTCGTGCTGGCGCCAGCACTCCTGCCGACCGTCGCCCCCCCGCTCGCCGCTACGGGACTCGTCATGGCAGCGGCGGCCTTCTGGCTGGCGCGGCGCGATGACGAGGGCCATGTCGCGACCGAATCGGCCAATCCGTTCGACCTGAAACAGGTGCTCCAGATGGCGATCCTGCTGACGGCGATCGCCTTCGCGACCCGCGCCGCGGCCGCCTGGTTCGGTGACGCCGGCGCCATCGCCGTGTCCGCGATCACCGGCCTCGCCGACGTGGACGCGCCGGTGATCACGGTCGCCGGCCTGTTCGGCAACGGCCTGTCCGCGGAGGTCGCGTCGATCGCGATGATCGTCGCGGTGACCAGCAACACGGTCGCGAAGGCCGGCTACGCGCTGATGCTCGGCGCATGGCGCTTCGGCGGCATGTTCGCCGGGGCGTCCGCCGTCGCCCTGACGGCGGGCGCCGCCGTGTTCTTTGCCGCCCGGCTCCTCGCCTGATCGCACTTCGTTAATGATCACATGTGCCTATCGCATAGCTGCGGTGCACAATTTCTCATCTCGCAGGTGCAGCATAATGACTATCTAACGGGCAATGGACGCGGGCGGAACCGCCCCGTCAGCCTCAGGAATTCGTGTCATGCTGTATCTTTTCAACGCCCTCGTCGCCCGTATCAAGGCTCAGCTCGTCTATCTGCGCACCCGCGAGGAACTGACGCAGCTCGACGACCGTGCCCTCGCCGACCTCGGCTTCCAGCGCGGCGAGATCGAGTACATCGCCCGTCAGGTCGCCGACGGCCGCTGAGCCCTTCAGCCGCGCCCGAAGCGCCCCGACCAGCGCCACATCGCCCATTGCAACCGCCACTGGGGCACTTCCGGGGGCGGCGCGAAGGGCTCTTCGTGGCGTTCCAGACGCCTGAGGCGCGGCAGGACCGTCGCCAGCGGCACGAAGGCCGCCCGGGTCCGCCGGTCGGCGGTTCGGATCAAAGCCTCCGCTGCCTGCTGGTGCCGGCGCGCCAGGGCGATCATCCCCTGCCGCGCGCGCCGCATGGCAGGCGAGTCCCTGCCCGTCACGACATCGTCGCGGCCCAGCCCCTCGGCGGCCAGCAGTTCGGCGGGGACGAAGACCTGGCCTCGCGACGCATGCAGGGCGAATGACCGCACGAGACCGGTAACGGCATAGGCCATGCCGGCATGGCCGGCGAGATCGGCGGTGCGGGGATCGTCGCCCTCCGCGAGGATCAACGCCGCCATCTGCATCAGCGCGGCACTGGTCTCGCCGCAATAGCCCTCCAGATCGGCCGTCGACGGCATCGGATCGTCGTAGAGATCGAAGACCCGCGCATCGATCAGGTCGATCAGGGGCTTGATCGGGAGATTGTGGCGGCCGACGACGTCGAGCAGCGCGCCCGCCACGGGATGGGCCATGACGTCGCCCCTGCCCTCGCCGGTCAGCACGTCCCGCCACCATTGCAGCCGCACCTCGCCGGGCAAGGGGTCCGAGACACGTTCTCGGACCGAGGCGATCTCGAGATTGAACGCATGGAGCGCCATGAGATCGGCGCGTCTGTCGGCGGGCGCGAAGAGGGCGGCGAGCCAGCGATCCTTGTCGCCCTGCCGCACCATGTCGTCGCAATGGGCATAGGAGGCGGCGAGCGCCGCGGCGGGCGGGAGCGTCGCCATCGGCTTTCCCGTCACCCGACTGCGATCAGGGCGGCGGCCACGCGGCGGTTCTCGCCCAGCATGATGTTGTAGGTGCGCGCGGCGGCGCCCGTCGGCATCACGTCCAGCCCGATCCCCGCTTCGCGAAGCACCCAGCGAATGGCATCGTCGATCGCCCTCGGCTCTGCCCCCGTGCCGAGCAGCAGCACGTCGATGGCGTCGCGCTCGGCGACAACCGTTGCGAAGTCGGCGGGTTTGAAGCCCGCGCCCTCCTCGACCGGCCAGGCGTGGACGCCCGACGGCAGGGCGAGGATCGAGCCGCGGTGGCTCATCTCGGCGAAGCGGAAGCCGCCACGCCCATAGGCGTCGATGGCGAAGCGTCCGGGAACGAAACCCTCGTGCAGAACCTGAAGCGGTTCTCCTCGCGGCACGTCACACCTTGGCCTTGCCCGACGCGCCGTCACCATCCTCGCCGGCGTCGGAACGGACGGCGCCGAAGCCGCCCTCGCGCAGGCCGAGATAGATCAGAATCGGCGCGGCGATGAAGATCGACGAATAGGTGCCGACGATGACGCCGACCAGCATCGAGGCGGTGAAGCCCTGGATGACCTCGCCGCCGAAGAAGAACAGGCCGAGCAGTGCGAGGAAGGTCGTCGTCGCGGTGATGGTGGTGCGCGACAGGGTGGAATTGATCGCGATGTCGAGCAGTTCGGCGACGGGCATCCGTTTGTGTTTTCGCATCATCTCCCGGATGCGGTCGAAGACGACGACCGTGTCGTTGAGGGAATAGCCGATGATGGTCAGGACGGAGGCGATCGATGTGATGTCGAAGTCGGCTTGGGTGAAGACATAGAACGCGATGATCGCCATGACGTCGTGCAGCGTCGCGATCATGGCACCGACGGCGAACTGCCATTCGAACCGGATCCAGAGATAGATCAGCACCGCGAGGATGGAGAGGATGACGCCGACGACGGACATCTGCACCAGCTCGGCGGAGACGGTCGGACCCACCACCTCGGTGCGCCGCACCTCGAAATCGGCGTCGATCAGCGCACGCACGCGCCGTAGAGCCGCCTGTTGGCCGGGCTCGCCGCCGGGCTGTTCGCCGTAGCGCAGCATCACGAGATTGGGGCCGCCGAACTCCTGCAACTGGACATCACCGACATTGGCGCCCTGCAGCCGGGTGCGCAGCTCGGAAATGTTGGCATTGCCCTGTTTGGTCTGAAGTTCGACCAGCGTGCCGCCCTTGAAGTCGATGCCGATATTCAGACCGATGGTCAGAAAGCCGATGATGGTGGCGATCGAGATCAGGGCCGACAGCCCAAAGGCGAACGGCCGAAATTTCATGAATGGGACGGAAGTATCGTCCGGAATCAGTCTCAGCAGGCGCACGGCGGAACTCTCCCAGTCGCCCGGATCACATCGGAATCCGTGCCGGCTTGAACACGCGCAGCCAGATGACGACCAGATAGCGTGTGAAGGTGATGGCGGTAAACATCGTGGTGATGATGCCGAGGCCGAGGGTCAGCGCAAATCCCTTCACCGGACCCGTCCCGAGATAGAACAGGATGATGGAGGTCAGCAACTGCGTGATGTTGGCGTCCATGATCGTGCCCATCGCCTTGGTGAAACCGCCGTCGATGGAGGCGATGACACTGCGGCCCGAACGCACCTCCTCGCGGATGCGTTCGAAGATGAGCACGTTCGAATCCACCGCCATGCCCACGGTCAGCACGATGCCGGCGATCCCCGGCAGCGTCAGCGTCGCGCCGAGCAGGCTGAGGAGCCCGAACATCATCACCACGTTGACGATGACCGCGAGGTTGGCGAACAGGCCGAAGAGGCCGTAGGTCGCGAAGATATAGATCAGCACGAAGATCGAGCCGATGATGGCGGCCTGTGTGCCCGATGTAATGGAATCCTGGCCGAGGGACGCGCCGACGGTGCGTTCCTCCACGACAGTGAGCGGCGCGGGCAGCGCACCGGCGCGCAGCAGCAGGGCCAGATTGGCCGAACTCTCAGCCGTGAACCGGCCGGAAATCTGGCCGGAGCCGCCGAGAATCGGCTCGCGGATTACGGGTGCCGAAACGACCTTGTTGTCGAGGATGATGGCGAAGGGCCGGTTGACGTTCTCGGTGGTCGCCTGGGCGAATTTGCGGCCGCCGGAGGAATTGAAGCGGAAGTTCACCACCCATTCGGCCTGCTGGGCGTTGAAGGCGGCCTGCGCATCCACGAGCTCCTCACCCGAGACGATGATACGCCGCTGGATGACATAGGGAACCTGCTGGACGACGCGGTTCCCTTCCTTGACCTCCTCGTAGAGGATGACGCTGTCGGCCGGGGGGCGCCCGGCAAGCGCCTGCTCCGGCGTGACAGACTGATCGACCATGCGGAATTCGAGCTTGGCGGTCTGGCCAATGATGGCCTTCAGCCGCTGCGGGTCGCGCTCGCCGGGAACCTGCAACAGGATCCGGTCGATGCCCTGGCGCTGGATGACCGGTTCGGTGGTGCCGAGCTGGTCGATGCGCCGGCGCACCACCTCGATGGATTGAGTGACGGCGCGCGAAATCTTGTCGCGCGTACCGGCATCGGTCGCCGCGACCACAAAACTGTCGCCCTGACGGGAGACCTCGAAATCATACTGGCCGGAGGTCGAGAACGCGCCACCGATCAACTGCGGGAGCTTCCGCAACTCGGTCAGGGCGAGCTCGTTGTTCTGGCCCTCGCGCAGGCGAACCACAACGGAATTGCCCTGGAAACCGAGGTTCTGAACCTGCAGACGTGAGTCGCGGAGCACGCGGCGCACATCGTCGCGCAGGTTCTCCAGCATGGAGCGGCGAACCTCGTCCGAATCGACCTGCAGCATCAGATGGACGCCGCCCTGGAGGTCCAGGCCCAGCGTCATGTGCGTGCGCAGAGCCCGCGGGAGCTTGTCCACCCAGGATTGCGGCATGACGTTCGGCACCGCCAGCAGCATGGTGGCGAACACGGCCATCAGAATCAGTGTCGCCTTCCAGCGCGTGAAGCTCAGCATCGGTCAGTTATCCTCGGAGGCCGGCCGCTGGCGCGGCCTGATGCGTCACTTCTCGTCGGCGGGTTCGCTCTTGGAGCGGAGGTCGGAGACGAACTGCTTGGCAGCGCGAATCCGCACATTATCAGCTATCTCAAGCTCGATGGTCGTATCGTCGATCACCTTGGTGATGCGACCGATCACTCCCCCTGACAGCGTCACCTGGTCGCCGCGGCGCAGGTTCCCGATCATTTCCTGGTGCGTCTTCACCTTGCGCTGCTGGGGGCGCAGAATCAGGAAATACATGATGATGAAGATCAGAATGAAGGGCAGCATCGACATCAGGATGTCGTTGGTGCCGCCCGCACCGGTCTGAGCGTAGGCCGGGGTGATGAACATGAGAGATCCTCTTGGGGAGTTCCGACCGCGGAAGCGCGACGGGACGGGATTTTGGCGCGGACTATAGCCAGCAAGGCGTCGATTGCAACGACGCCGTCGCGCGAGCCACGACCTGAGGGCGAGCAGCCATGTAAGCCCTGCGTGACTTTCTTTCCAGTGGTCTCATTGCCTCATGTGCGGGGCTGGTGCATGGGACGGAAAATCACGCCGGAGAAACGCCGTTGTCCGATCCTCTTACCCTCGATGCGCTGCACCGGATCGCAGCCGCGCTGGAGCGGCTCGCACCGCCCGCCGCGAAGGCCGCTGACCTCACGGCGGCCGACGCCTTCGTGTGGAACCCGCTCGGTCCCCGGCTCGATCCGGTGGCGCGGGTGAACCGCGTCGAGATGGTGCTGTTGCGCGGCATCGACCGGGCACGCGACACGCTGATCGAGAACACCCGCCGCTTCACCGAAGGCTTGCCGGCCAACAACGCCCTGCTCTGGGGAGCCCGCGGCATGGGCAAGTCGTCACTGGTCAAGGCAGCGCACGCGACCGTCAACGCCGACCTGGCGAAGGCCGGGCACAGCGCCATCCTGAAACTCGTCGAGATTCACCGCGAGGATATCGAGAGCCTGCCGCAACTGATGGCCATGGTGCGCGGCAGCACCTACCGCTTCATCGTCTTCTGCGACGACCTGTCCTTCGACCACGACGATACGTCCTACAAGTCGCTGAAGGCGGTGCTCGAAGGCGGCATCGAGGGGCGGCCTGACAACGTCATCTTCTATGCGACGTCGAACCGCCGCCACCTGCTGCCGCGCGACATGATGGAGAACGAGCGTTCGACCTCCATCAATCCGGGCGAAGCCGTCGAGGAAAAGGTCTCGCTGTCGGACCGATTCGGCCTCTGGCTCGGTTTCCACAAATGCAGCCAGGATGAGTATCTCGCCATGGTCTCGGGCTATGCGGAACATTTCGGGCTGACGACGGACGCCGACCAGTTGCGTGCGGAAGCCCTCGAATGGGCCACCACCCGCGGCTCGCGCTCCGGACGGGTGGCCTGGCAGTTCGTGCAGGACCATGCGGGACGATCAGGCCTGCGGCTCGAGGCGTGACGCCTCTGAAAAGGGTTGGGGCGACACTGCCGTGCCGCCCCGAAAAGACCGGTCCCTTTGGAGGTCGCAGGAGAGGACCGATCGACTACCCGGCCCCGGCCTCGTGCCGGGGAATTGCGAGGAACCTCAGTTGGCTCCGAGGAAGGCCATGGGATCGACCGGCGTCGCTCCGCGGCGGATCTCGAAGTGGAGCTGCGGCGACGACACGTTGCCGGTCTGGCCCGCGGCGGCGATGGTCTGGCCGCGCCGGACCTGTTCGCCGCGCCTGACAGCGATCGTCGAATTGTGCGCATAGGCGGTCACGAAGCCGTTCGCATGGCGCACCAGGACAAGGTTGCCGTAGCCACGGAGCTCGTTGCCAGCATAGGCGACGACGCCATCCTCGGCCGCCTTGATCGGCGTGCCCTGAGGCACCGACAGTTTGATGCCGTCGTTCGATCCGGCCCGGAAGCCGCTGACGACACGGCCACGCACGGGCCAGCGGAACTGCGGCTCGGCGGAAGCGGCACGTGCCGGCGCCTCGCTGGCGGCCGGCGCCTCGGCGACGATCGGTGCGGGAGCCGGCGCTACCGGCTGAGCCGCAGGCTGCGGCTGAACCGGAGAGATCGCCGCGGTCGGCCGCGGATCGGCCTGCCGACCAGCGGGCGTCGCCTGGGCCTCGGCCACGGCCCGCTGCGCCTGCTCGCGCCGGGCGGCGGGGGTGGGTGCAACAGTCGGGGCCGCGGGAGATGATGTCTGGGCGGCAGGCGCAGCGACGGCGACCTGCGTGACGGCGGGCACTCGCAGAACCTGACCGGTCCGCAGCGACTGCGACACTTCGATCCGGTTGGCGGTGGCCAGTTGCTGGCGCGTCACGCCATAGCGGCGCGCGACACCGGCGAGGGTTTCGCCGGAGGTGACCGTATGGCTCCCGGGGCGGGCGTTGGTGGTCGGGCGCACCGTCGAAACGGGCTGGGCGACGGACGGCCGCGAGGCCGGCGCCGGGGCAGCGGCCGCCGGCGGCGAGCCGGACTGCCAGCTCAACCGTGTCCCCGAGGCGGGTGCGACGGCGGTTTCAGTGCGCTGGGGAGGAAGGTTGATCGCCTGTGTCTGCACGCGGCGCGGCTGCTCGGTCGCCGCAGACTGACGCACGAGGTCGGTCGATGCGCGCACAGGCGCCGCAACGGCAGCGGGCTGTGACGCCGAAGCCATCGAGTAGGTGGGAATGACGACACTCTGGCCGGCCGAGAAGGGCTGGTTGCCGGCGATGCCGTTGGCCTGGGCGATGGCGCCGGCGGGAACGCCGTAGCGGCGCGACAGGAGGTCGGGCGTGTCGCCCGGTGCTGCCGTGATCGTCGTACCGCCGGCCGCCGACCAGGCGCCACGGCCGGGTGCGGTCGGCGCCGCAGCCATCTGCCGGACTGCCGGCGTCGGGGGATTGGCGGAGCCGAAGGGCTGGCGCGGCGTCACGGTTCCCGTGGTCAGCCCCGCATCGGCTCCCTGGCCAAAGGGCGCTCCGCCCTGCGAATTGCCGGACGGCGGGGCGGTGACGGCGAAGTCGCGTGCGGGAAGCGGCTGCGATTCGACCCGCGCGACGGGCGCGGCCTCGACCTGTCGGGGCGGCGCGCTGGCGACCTGTCGCGACGTGAAGGGGTTTTCGTCGAACCGCGCGACGTCCGCGCTGCAGGCAGCACCGAGGCTGGAAACCGCGATGACGAGGACGAACCGGGAAAGACCGGGGAACGCTCGATGACGCATGGCTACTCTCACGCGGTACGCAACAAGTGACACCCTGATTTATGACCTGTTCAGGTTAAGGTTCGGTTGTCGGGCCGCGATAACTTTCCGGAAAATCAGAGCCTGCGCGCCACGCCATGGACGGCGGGATCGATCTGGGCGACCGCGAAGGCGGTGCGGGCCGCCTGGGAATCCGCCTTGCCGGTCCGGACGATGACCCCGGCCGTCAGCGGCGCCACCATCACGCCGTCGGGGGCGAGCTGGGACAGGAGATGCGGCGGCGGATCGGACACGGCGCAGGTGAGGATGATCCGGTCAAAGGGCGCGCGCTGGGCATGCCCCTCGAAGCCGTCGCCGAAGATGGTCTCGACCATGTCGTAGCCGAGCGCCCGCAGGCGAAGATGGGCCGCGTCGGCGAGGGTCCGCCAGCGCTCGACGGTGACGACGCTGGCGGCAAGCCGGCCGAGGATCGCCGCCGCATAGCCCGAACCCGTGCCGATGTGGAGGACGCGATGGTCGGGCGCGACGTCGAGCGCGTCGAGCATGGTCGCAAGCAGCGTCGGACGCAGGATCGACTGGCCCATGGCGATCGGCAGGGCGACATCCTCGTCGGCGAGGGAAAAGTGGCGCTCGTCGAGAAAAGGCACCCGCGGCACCTGCTCCATCGCCTTGAGGACACGGCGGTCCGACAGGCCGGACTGGCGCAGCATGAGGACGAATTCAGCGGCGGCCAGGAAATGCTCCGGTCCGGGCGCCGCGTTCATCGTCGGCCTCAGGTGCCGGGAGCGCGATCGCCGGCGAAGACCGCGGCGAGGCGCGTCATCGTCGGTTCGTCGGTCATGTTGATCTCGAGCGGCGTGACCGAGACATAACCCTCGGACATGGCCCACAGATCGGTGCCGTTCTCGATCCGGTGGCGGTTGCGGACGAAGGCGATCCAATAATAGGGGTTGCCGCGGCCGTCGTGGCGCGGATCGATGGTCAGGATTTCCTGGTCGCGCCGGCCCTGGGCCGTCACCTGGATGCCGCGGACCTGATCGGGACTGCGGTTGGGGAAGTTGACGTTGATCAGCGAACCCGGCCGCAATCCCTCCGCGAGGATGGTGCGGATGATGCCGGGCGCATGGGCCTCGGCGGTCTCGTACGGGACGGTGTTGCGGCTCTCGGGCCCATAGGCCTGGGACAGCGCGACCGAGGGAATGCCGAGGATGGTCCCTTCCATGGCCCCTGCGATCGTCCCGGAATAGCCGACGTCCTCGGCGACGTTCTGGCCACGGTTGACGCCGGAAATGACCAGGTCGGGCCCCTCCCCCGCCAGGATGTGCTTCACCGCCATGATGACGCAGTCGGTGGGCGTGCCGCGCACGGCATAGCGTTGCTCGCCGACCTCGCGCAGGCGCAGGGGATCGTTCAGCGACAGCGAATGCGAGACACCGGACTGGTCGGTCTCCGGCGCCACGACCCAGACGTCGTCCGACAGGGTGCGGGCGATCCTCTCGGCAGAGACAAGGCCGGGAGCGTGGATGCCGTCGTCATTGGTGACCAGGATGCGCATCAGGCTTTCTCGATGAGGGTGAGGCCGCCCATATAGGGCTGGAGGACGGCAGGAACCGCAATCCCCCCGCCCGCCTGCTGATAGGTTTCCATGACCGCGATCAGCGCCCGGCCGACAGCCGTCCCGGAGCCGTTCAGCGTGTTGACGAACTGCGGTGCCGGCTGCCTGCTGTCGGTCGCCTTTGGCCGATAGCGGGCATTCATCCGCCGGGCCTGGAAATCGCCGCAGACCGAGCAGGAGGAGATCTCGCGGAAGGCCTTCTGGCCCGGCAGCCAGACCTCGATGTCGTAGGTCTTGCGCGCCGCAAAGCCCATGTCGCCGGAGCAGAGGGTCACCACCCGGTAATGCAGGTCGAGACGCTTCAGCACCTCCTCGGCGCAGGCGAGCATGCGCTCGTGCTCGTCGATCGCCTGTTCCGGCGCGGTGATCGAGACGAGTTCCACCTTCAGGAACTGGTGCTGGCGCAGCATGCCGCGCGTGTCGCGGCCGGCGGCGCCGGCTTCCGAGCGGAAGCACTGGGTGGCTGCGGTCAACCGCAGCGGCAGCACGTCCTCGGCGACGATCTCCTGGGCGACGATGTTGGTCAGCGTCACCTCGGCGGTCGGCGTGAGCCACAGGCCCTCGCGCGTGACGAACATGTCGTCCGCTGCCTTCGGCAACTGGCCGGTGCCATAGACGGCCGCGTCCTTCACCAGGACCGGCGGATTGATTTCGGTATAGCCGTGGGTGTCGGTGTGCAGGTCCAGCATGAACTGGGCGAGGGCCCGCTCCATGCGCGCCAGGTGCTTCTTCAGGAGAACGAAGCGCGCGCCGGAGAGTTTCGCGGCGGTCTCGAAATCCATCTGGCCGAGAGCTTCGCCGAGTTCGAAATGCTCCCTGGCATTGTCGATCTGCCGCCGCGCGCCGAAACGGTGATGCTCGACATTAGCGGTCTCGTCCGGACCGACGGGCACGTCCGCCAGCGGCAGGTTCGGGATGATCTCGAGAGCGGCGGTGAGATCGGCGCTGGCCGCCTTTTCCGCAACCTCGGCCTCCGCCATGCGGTCCTTCAAGGCGGCGACCTCGGCCTTCAGGGCATCGGCGCGGGCCGTGTCCTTCTGGCCCATGGCCTGACCGATCTCCTTGGAGGCGGCGTTGCGGCGCTCCTGGGCGGCCTGCAGCGTCGAGACCGCCGCTTTCCGGGCGTCGTCCAGGGCGATCAGGGAGGTGGACAGTGCGGCGAGCCCACGGGCGGCGAGGCCGGCGTCGAAGGCCTCCGGATTGTCCCTGATCCAGCGAATGTCGTGCATGGTCGTCTCGCAGTCTGCGCGTGGCGGATTCTCGGCCGAAACCACCGTGCAAGCGGCTTAAGCGAGCGCCATCTCCAAGGCAAGCGCAGGCCGGTGCCGCCGCGTCAGGCCTCGAAGGGAAAGCGGGCGAGGATGCTGAACCGCTCGGCCCTGTCGCGCTGACGGAACAGACAGAGCGCGTCGACCGCCAGCGGCGCGGCGATGGCACGATGATGCTCCGCAAGGGCAGCGGCGACCTGCTCGCGCCGTGGTTCCTCGAGGCGGCCGGTCAGCGTCATGTGAAACCGGAAATCGGCGAAGACATGGGGATAGCCCCAGGCCTCGAGCTGGGCGATCTGCCGATCCGACAGCGCCGAACGCATCCGCCGGGCGCGGTCGGCATCGGTGAGCGGCGCCCGGAAGGCGTCGAACTCGCGTACGCAGTCGGCAGCGAGCGCATCAAGCGGTTCGGCATTGCCGTCCGGGACGAGCGCGACGAAGGCGCCGAGGAGCGAGACTTTCAGCTGCTGGACCATGAAGGCCTGCCGCCTTTCGGCGAAGAGCATGGCAGCCTCGATGAGATCGGCTTCCCGTGCCCCCTCGGCGAGGGCGAAAGGCGCCTTCAACGTGCCGTGGAAGCCATAGAGGCGCGGATCCTCGGTCATCGCCGGCCAGTCGGCCGCGTCGAAGGGCGCGCCCTCGGGAAAGGGCCGCTCGATGGCCGCAGCGGCATCATAGCCGATGACGGCGGAGCCGAACCGCCAGAGAGGCGTATCGGGCGCGGGAGCGGCGTAGAGGGCATAGCGGGCGGTCATGGGCAGGTGTTAGCGGGCCGGAGTGACCGGCTCAAGACCCCCGCCGCGGGCGCCCGCCACGAAGACGCTGGAACTGGCCCTGCATCAATCTGGCTGGGCACACGAGCGAATGCTTTGCGGCGGCGGCGGCGCAGCCTATATATCGCGTTCAGACGAGAACCGCCGCCGGATGCTGAACAGCCTCGACATCGACAAGTCCCCCGCCGCGACCCGCGTCGTCGTCGCCATGTCCGGCGGCGTCGATTCCTCGGTCGTCGCCGGCCTAATCGCCGAGCAGGGCTACGATGTCGTCGGCGTGACGCTGCAGCTCTACGACCATGGCGCGGCGATCCATCGCAAGGGTGCCTGCTGCGCCGGCCAGGACATCCATGACGCCCGCCGCGTCGCCGAGAGCCTCGGCATTCCCCACTACGTCCTCGACTACGAGGAGCGGTTCAAGAAGGCGGTGATCGACCGCTTCGCCCAGTCCTATGCGGATGGCGAGACGCCGATCCCCTGCATCGACTGCAACCGCCATGTGAAGTTCACCGATCTGCTCGAAACGGCGCGCGATCTCGGCGCCGATGCCCTGGCGACGGGCCATTACGTCTCGAGCCGTCCCGGAGCGCATGGCCGGCGGGCGCTCTACCAGCCGGTCGATGCCGACCGCGACCAGAGCTATTTCCTCTTCGCCACGACACCGGACCAGCTCAACCTGCTGCGCTTCCCGCTCGGAACCATGACCAAACCCGAAACCCGCGAGCATGCGCGCCGTTTCGGTCTGGCCATCGCCGACAAGGCCGACAGCCAGGACATCTGCTTCGTGCCCACCGGGCGCTACACGTCCATCGTCGAGAAGCTGAAGCCCGAGGCGGCGGAATCCGGCGACATCGTCCATGTCGACGGACGGGTGCTCGGCCGCCACGAGGGCGTCATGCGCTTCACGGTGGGCCAGCGGCGCGGCATCGGCATCGCCGCGCAGGAGCCGCTCTATGTCGTCGGCCTCGATGCAGGACGACGGCATGTGATCGTCGGCCCGCGCGAGGCCCTCGCCATCCATGCCGTGACCCTGCGCGACTTCAACTGGCTCGGCGACGCGGCACTCGCCGAGGGCGAGACGGTCGCCTGTTTCGCCAAGGTACGGTCCACGAGGCCGCCGCGACCGGCGCGGCTGCGCATGGTCGACGGCGAGGTCGAGATCGAACTCCTCGACGGCGAGGACGGCGTGGCCCCCGGCCAGGCCTGTGTGCTCTATGATGGCGCCGGCGGCATGGCGCGGGTGCTCGGTGGCGGCATCATCCGCCGTCGCCCGGCGGCAGAGACGCGGCGCCACGAGGCCACGCTGCAGGCCATGATCTGACCGGAGTTTCCATGCAAGCCGCCGAACTCGACGCCCAGTCCATCCAGAAGGCCTATGCGCGTTGGGCGCCGATCTACGATCCGATCTTCGGGCGCATCACCACGACCGGCCGCAAGGCTGCGGTGGCGGCGGCGTCCCGGGTCGGCGGGCGTATTCTGGAGGTCGGCGTCGGCACCGGGATCGCGCTTCCGGACTATGGCGCGAACTGCCGTGTCATCGGGCTCGACCTGTCCTTCGACATGTTGCGCATCGCCCGCAAGCGCGTCGACGAGGGGCTGACCAATGTCGAGGGCATTCTGCAGATGGATGCCGGCAGGCTCGCCTTCGGTGATGCCAGCTTCGACTGTGTCGTCGCGATGTACCTGATCACCGTGGTGCCGGATCCGGAAGGCGTGATGGCCGAGCTGAACCGCGTCTGCAAGCCCGGCGGCGAGGTCATCCTCGTCAACCATTTCGCCGCCGAGGGCGGCCTGCGGGCCTGGATCGAGAAGGCCGCCGCGCCTTTCGGCGACAAGCTGGGCTGGCACCCCGACTTCTCGTTCGACCGCGTCATGGGTCAGAAGGACCTGACGATGGTCGAGAAGAAGCCGGCCGGGTTCGGCGGGCTGTTTACGCAGGTGCGCTTCAAGAAGGCCGCGGCCTGACGGCGTCGCCCCGGATGCGAGGACGGCCATGACGCTTTCGGCCACCCCGGCACAGGCCCTCGCCGGACTGTCCGCGGCACTCGGCTGGTGCGCCCTCGCCCTGCAACTCGCCCTCAGCATCGGCGCCAGCCTGGCAGCGGGCGGATCGGTCGCCGGTGCGATCCTCGACTATTTCAGCTTCTTCACCATTCTGACCAACATTATCGTGGCCTGCCTGATGACGGTCATGGCTGCCGGACGGTCGATCGCGGCGGCGCTCCACGGCGCCGCGACGCTCTACATCACCGTCGTGGCGCTGATCTATTGGCTCGTGCTGAGGCCGACCGGGGATCCCGAGGGCTGGCAGAGGGTCGCCGATTCCCTGCTCCACGGCGTGGTTCCGGCGCTCGCTCTGGTGATGTGGCTCGGCTTTGCACCTAGAGGTGCCCTGAAACGCGCCGATCTGCCGGCATGGCTGATCTATCCGCTGACCTTCTTCGCCTATGCGATGGCCCGCGGGGCCGTCGACGGCTGGTACCCCTACCCTTTCCTCGATGCCGGGCGGTTCGGCTACCGGACGGTGCTGCAGAACGCCGTCGTGGTCACGGCGGTCTTCGCGGCCCTGGCCGTGACACTCGTCTGGCTCGACGGGTATCTGGCGCGCCGCGGCGGCAAAACCCCGTCCGGGTCACCTTGACACCCCTTCGGCCCGGACCTTATATCCGCGCTCTCGCGAGACGGTTCGCCGGATCGCATGCCCTTTGGGGCGGGGTAGCTCAGTTGGTGAGAGCGCAGGATTCATAACCCTGAGGTCGGCAGTTCGACTCTGCCTCCCGCTACCAAAAGGCCGTCACGGCTTCGATGCTCCCCATCCGTGGGACGCGGCCCACCCTGCCCTCTCCTGTTTCCCAAGCCCGGCGTCCACGCGTCAGCATTGTCGGTCGGCTCTCGCCCGCCGACTTCACGGTTGCGGCCTCGCCGGTTTGCCGTGTCGAGACTTGGCGGTCTGCGTCGGCACGCCACCGGGCGCCGTTCGCCTGCCCTCTCCGGCCGCGCTCCCGCAATGCAACCGTTTTGGCACAGCCTATCCTTACGGCTTCGTTAAACACCCGTATCGCCAGAACCGAAATGACCTCGCTGCCGGCCCGTGAAGTCGCCATTAGCGGCGAATTCCATCAATTCCGGTCGCTTTCTCAACGGCGCCGTTCTTGCTGCGTATCGGTCAACACCGTCGTCATGTCCCGATGGGAAACAGCGCCGGACCAGCCCCGCAGCGGGGCAGTCCGTTTCAACCCCATCCGGAAGGACCAAGGCGGTTAACGCTATCGGTAATCATCCGTTGATTGCCTCGGTCAAATGCAACACAACCGGTCCCGGGAACGGGGATCGGCTCGAAGGAGCGATCCGAAATGAACGTCAAGATCCGAGATATCATCGCCAAGACGGTTGAACTGCCGGGCGGCGTCACTGACCTCGTCGACACGAGCGATCTCTACGAGGCCGGAATGACCTCGTTCGGATCGGTGCAGCTCATGCTGGCGCTCGAAGAGGCGTTCGACGTGGAGTTCCCCGAGCGGATGCTGAACCGCCGGCTGTTCTCCTCCATCGCCACGATCCGCGCCGCTCTCGAAGAGCTGCGTTCCGAGAATGTCGGGGGCTGATCATGCTCGACAGGTCGGAACCCCGGAGCGTGCCGCAGGGCACCGATTTCACCGCACGCGCCAAGCAGGTCGCGAAGGTGGCGGCATCCCACGCGGATGCGGTCGACCGTGACGGACGCTTTCCCCGCGAGGCGGTGGCCGCCATGCGTGAGGCGCGCCTGCTCGGCATGATGATTCCGACCCATCTCGGCGGCGAAGGCGCCGATTTCGCCGACGTCGCCCGGGTTTGCACCACGCTGGGAGCCGCCTGTTCGGCGTCCGGCATGGTCTTCGCCATGCACCAGATCAAAACGTCGAGCCTGGTCCATCACGGGCTGGACAGCGACTGGCACCGCGACTTCATGGTCCGCCTCGCCGCGGAACAGTTGCTCCTCGGCTCGGCGACGACCGAGGGCGGCATCGGCGGCGACCTGCGCAATTCGATCTGCTCCATCGTGCCCGAGGGCGACATGGTGCGGCTGGAGAAGGACGCGACCGTCATTTCCTACGGGCTCGATGCCGACGCAATCCTGGCGACCGCCCGCCGCGCACCGGATGCCGCGTCCTCCGACCAGGTCATGGTCGTCATCGAGAAGGCACAGGCGAGCCTCGAGCAGACCTCAGTCTGGAACACGCTCGGCATGCGTGGCACCACCTCGCACGGCTTCAAGCTGGCTGCCACCGTGCCGGCCGCGCAGGTCTTCCCGAAGCCCTTCGCCGAGATCGCGGCCCAGTCCATGCTGGCGAGCTCGCATCTGTTCTGGGCCTCGCTGTGGTTCGGCATCGCCGGTTCGGCCCTGTCGAAGGCACAGGCGAGCGTGCGCGCCGCCGCTCGCCGCATGCCGAACGCTGTGCCGCCGGGCGCCGCCCGTCTCGCCGCCGCGGCCGCTGAACTCGCGGCTCTGAAGACCATCGTCCGCGACGGCATCGCCCGCTTCGAGGTGGCGCGCCATGACGAGGCGGCGATCAATTCCATGGCCTTCGCCGTCGCCATGAATGCGGTGAAGATCGAGGCCTCGCGCCGCGCCGTCGCCATCGTCCAGGAGGCGCTGACCATCGTCGGCATCCAGGGCTACAAGAACGACAATCCCTTCTCCATCGGCCGCCAGCTGCGCGACATCCTGTCGGCGCCGCTGATGATCGCCAATGACCGAATCCTCGCCAACACCGCGACCATGCTCCTCATGTCGCGTCTCGACACCGATCTGGAGGACTGAGACATGCTCGCCAAGACCGAGACCGCGACGTTCCTCGACGAACTCTTCGACCAGGGCCTGCTCATCGATACCGGCGTCGACGGCCTCTATGGCCGCTCCGGCCTGTTCGAGGCCATCGGCGACGGGTTCCAGGCGCTGGTCACCCGCTATGGCGGTGCCGACGACCCGGAAGTGGTGCGTTTTCCGCCTGCCATGTCGCGCTCGATCTTCGAGAAGTCCGGCTACATGAAGAGCTTCCCCCAGCTCGCCGGCACGGTCCACTGCTTCTGCGGCAACCCGGCCGACCATGTCAGCCTGCTGCAGACCATCGAGCAGGGCGGCGACTGGACCGAAGGGCAGAAGGCGAGCGAGATCGTGCTGACGCCCGCCGCCTGCTACCCGCTCTACCCGACGGCGGCGAAGCGCGGCACCCTGCCCGCCGAGGGGCGGCTTTTCGACCTGATGTCCTACTGCTTCCGCCACGAGCCCTCGAAGGACCCGGCGCGCCAGCAGTTTTTCCGGATGCGCGAATTCGTCCGCATGGGCACGCCGGACCAGGTCACCGAGTTCCGCGCCGCCTGGCTGGAGCGCGGCCAGGCGATGATCGGCGAACTCGGCCTGCCCTTCATGGTCGACGTCGCCAACGATCCCTTCTTCGGCCGTGCCGGCAAGATGCTCGCCGTCAACCAGCGCGACCAGCGCCTGAAATTCGAGCTCCTCATCGCCATCGAAAGCGAGGAGAACCCGACCGCCTGCCTGTCGTTCAACTACCACCAGGATCACTTCGGCAAGACCTTCGGCCTGACGACGGCGGGCGACGAGGTCGCGCATACGGCCTGCGTCGGCTTCGGTCACGAGCGGGTCATCCTCGCCCTGCTGAAGCACTACGGCACCAACGTGAAGCGCTGGCCGGCCTCGGTGCGCCAGTCGCTGGGGATTTGAACCATGGCAGCGATCTTTCCCCAGCTCTCGGCGGCGACCTACCGGCGCCATGGCCTGCATGATGCCGGCCGGGCCTGGCCGGAAACCAACTGCCACACCGATCTCTTCATCGAGCTCCTGCACACGCTCGGCCGCGAGCCGGCGGCAGCTCTCGGCATGACCCTCGCGCAGGATTTCGAGGGGGACCAGTTCACCTTCTTCAAGATCCCGAACGGCGACCTCGACGGGCTGTTCGGGCTCGACCTGCAGGAACTGTCGATCTACCGGCCACTGGTCGACCACCTCGAGGAGCAGGTCGCCCGCGGCCGTATCGTGCTGGTCGAGGTCGACGCGCATTTCCTGCCCGACACCCAAGGCGTGACCTACCGCACCGACCATTCCAAGACGACGATCGCGGTGAACAGCTTCGACCGTACGACGTCGAGCCTCGGCTATTTCCACAATGCCGGCTATTTCGAGATGGAGGGGGCCGATGTCGAGCATCTCCTCGGCTTTGGCGCCGTGCCGACGCCGCTCCTGCCGCCCTATACGGAATTCGTGAAGGTTGTCGGGCCGGGCTTGTCGGGCCGGGCTCTGAAGGATGCCGCACTGGCACGCCTCGCCTCGCATTGGGCCCGCCGGCCCGCGCGCAACCCGGTACTCGCCTATCGCGCGGCGATGCAGCGCCATCTTGACTGGCTGGCGACGCAGCCGGCCAGTTCGTTCCACCCCTACGCCTTCAACACCGCCCGCCAGTTCGGCGCCAATATCGCCTTGCTGGGCGACCATCTCGCCTGGCTCCGCGGCCAGGGTGTCGCCGGCCTCGACGACGCCGTGGCGGCGTGCGAGGCGATGGCGAACGGCATGAAGACCTTCCAGTTCCTCCTTGCCCGCGCCCTGGCGCGCAAGAAGACCGACGCGCTCGCCGCCGCCCTCGACGAGACCGCAGGGCAGTACGACCGGCTCATGGCGGAACTGGCCGAAGCCCTGCGCTTTCCCATGGCAGAAACCCGGACGCTCATCCGGGCGGCCTCCTGAGGCTCCGATGGATCCGATCCGCAGCGAAAAGGACGACGACCTCGTCCCGCTCGATGCGGGCTGGATGCTGGCCATCATGGAGCCGGGGGCCGCGGGCTCGCCGGCCGAGGCTGATTCACGCGGCGACTGGATCGCGGCTCAGGTGCCCGGGACGGCGGAAGCAGCGCTGATCGCTGCCGGCCGCCTCGTGCGCGGCACGCCGTCGGGCCTGCACGACCGGGACGTCTGGTATCGCTGCGGCTTCCATGCGGAAGGGCCGGCGACGCTCTGTTTCGAAGGCCTCGCCGGGCACGCCGACATCTTCCTCGACGATGAGATGGTGCTCGAGGCACGCTCGATGTTCGAGGCTCGCTCCTGCGACATCACCGCAACCGGCCGCCACCGGCTCGCCATCCGGTTCCTCGCGCTCAACCCCATCCTCGCCGCGGCCAAGGGCCCGCGGCAACGCTGGCGGCCGCAGATGATCCAGCCGGGGTCGCTGCGGCTGGTGCGCACCACGCCGCTCGGCCATATGCCGGGCTGGTCGCCCGATGTCGCGATCGTCGGACCCTGGCAATCGGTGACGCTGAGCCGTCACAATGACGGTCCCCGCCCGGTCGATCTCGCACTCGCGGCGCGCCTCGACGGCACCGAGGGCGTGCTCGATGTCTCCCTGTGTTTCGACGCTTCCCCTGCCGCGCCGGTCGAGATCCTCTGCGGCGGCCACGCCCAGACGCTCTATCCCGGCACCGACGGCCGTCTCACCGCAAGGCTGGTGCTGCCGGGTGTCGCCCCCTGGTGGCCTCACACCCATGGCGAGCCGACGCTCTACCCGGTGCACCTGCGCATCGGCGGGTGGCTGCTCGATTGTGGATCGGTGGGCTTCCGCTCCCTCGCCCTCGACCGCGGCCCAGACGGCAAGGGCTTTGCACTCATCGTCAACGGCGAACGGGTCTTCTGCCGCGGCGCGTCGTGGATGCCGCCCGATCCGGTCTCCCCGGGCGGCGCCGATCCGCTTCCCCTGCTGACGCTGGCGCGCGATGCCGGCATGAACATGATCCGCATTTCCGGTACCGCGACGCCGGAGAGCCGCGCCTTCCACGTCGCCTGCGACGCGCTCGGTATCCTCGTTTGGCACGACCTGCCCTTCGCCAATTTCGACTATCCCGGCGATGATCCCGCCTTCCGGACCGCTGTCGAGGCCGAAACCCGGTCGCTCCTCGGCCGGCTGCAGGCATCGCCCTCGCTGGCCGTGGTCTGCGGCGGCAGCGAGATCGCCCAGCAGGCGACGATGCTCGGCCTGAGGCCGGACCAGGCGGCCATGCCGCTGTTCGAGGAGGTGCTGGCAGCGGTCTCCGCCGTCGTCGCGCCGCAGGCGGTCTACGTGCCGCACACGCCCTGGGGCGGCCCCCTGCCCTTCGTCACCGACGAGGGCGTCACCCACTATTTCGGCGTCGGGGCCTATTGCCGTCCGATCGAGGATGCCCGCCGCGCCGATGTCCGCTTCGCCTCGGAATGCCTCGCCTTCGCCAATGTCCCGGCGCCGGCGACGCTGGCGCGGGAAGGCCTCGCCTCGCCGCAGGAGGCCGGCTGGAAGGACGGCGTGCCGCGCGATGCCGGTGCGTCCTGGGATTTCGAGGATGTGCGCGACCATTATGTCCGCACCCTTTTCGCCGTCGATCCCGTGACGCTGCGACGCGAGGATCCGGACCGCTACCTCGCCCTCGGCCGGGCCGCGCCCGCCGAACTGATGGAAGCCGTCTTCGCCGAATGGCGCCGCGCCGGCTCGCGCTGCGGCGGCGGTCTCGTCTGGTTCCTCAACGACATGAAGCCGGGGGCCGGCTGGGGCGTGGTCGACCGGCTCGGGCAGCCGAAAACCACATGGCACGCGTTGAAGCGCGCCTTCCGGCCGATCCATCTCGGCATCACTGACGAGGGACTCAACGGGCTCGGCATCCACCTCACCAACGAGACGGTATCGGCGAAGCGCGTGCGGCTGACGCTGGCGACCTATGGCGAGGGTCCGCATCCGCTCGTTCGTGCCGAGAAGGACATGGCACTCGCGCCGCGCTCGCAGACGAGCTTGTCCAGTTTCACGCTGGCCGGCCGGTTCTTCGACATGGCCCATGCCTATCGCTTCGGCCCCCTTGCCCACGACGCGACATTGGCCCGCCTGGTCGATCCCGACACCGGCGACCTCCTGGCGGAAGCCTGCCACTGTGTCGCCGGCCGCGCCGCCACACCCCGCGACATCGGTCTATCGGTGCGCCCGGTGATCCAGGATGGCGCTCCCGCCGTTTCCATCACGACCGAGCGGCTGGCTCGCTTCGTCACCGTCGACGATGCCGGTTTTCGTGCAGCCGACCAGGGGTTCAGCCTGGCGCCGGGCGAAACGCGTGTCGTTTCGCTCATCGGTGGCCATGATGACGCCGCCCCGCGGGGCGTCGTTGCGGCGCTCAACAGTTATCCAGTCCCCTACGAGGTCCCAGCATGATCCCCATCACGTTCAACGGCCTGATGGGCAAACTGCATCTGCCTGACGAGGGCCGCAGGTCCGGTGTCGGCGTCGTCATCGTGCCGCCGCACGGTGTCGAGGCGCTGGCGGCGACGAAGACGCTGCGCCGAATGGCGGAGGCCCTGGCCGAGGCCGGCCATGCCGCCCTGCGCTTCGATCTCCCGGGAACGGCCGATTCCCTCGGCGTCGATACGGATCCCGATCGCATCGCCGCCTGGGTCGCCGCGACCGGCGACGCGGCGACCGTCCTGGCGCGTCATGCGAGCGTCGGCGGGGTCGTCTATGCGGGTCTGCGCTTCGGTGCCACCATCGCCGCGATGGCGGCAGGGGATCGCTCCGGCCTCGCCGGGCTGATCCTGCTCGATCCCGTCGTGAAGGGCCGGCTCTACGCACGCGAACTGGCCATGACGGCCAGGGCTCTCGCCGAAGCGTCACGGCTCGATCCGGATGAGACCGCGACGGAAGCGGGCCTGTCGATCGCCGGGCTGACGACCTCGGTCGAAACGCTGGAGTCGATGCGCGGCATTGACCTGCAGCGGCTCGCGGTGCCTGCAGCGCCGGTTCTGCTGCTCTCGCGCAAGAGCAGCGCCGATGCGCGCCTGCTCGCCGGCGCCTGGGCCGCCGGTGACGTCACGGCCGCCGAGGTCCGGGGTTTCGAGGCGATCTCGCTCAGCCCGACCACGGCCGCTACCCCTGCGGATGTCCTGGCCGACACGGTCGCGTGGGTGAACGGGCTTGCCGGCAAGGTCGCCGACGCGCTCCCGCCCCCTGCCCTGGCCCTGCTCGCCGGACCGCACTTCACCGAGGAAGCGCTGGTCTTCGGTGAGGAGCTGGGTCTGTTCGGCGTGCTCTGCGAGCCCGAAACGGCTGCGCCGGGCCGCCCGGTTCTGCTGATCGTCAATGCCGGCCGCAATTCCCATGTCGGCTGGGCCCGGTCCGGCGTGCAGCTCGCGCGCGAACTGGCGGACCAGGGGATCGCATCGCTGCGGATGGACCTGGCCGGAATCGGCGATGCGGGCGACCGCGCCGGCAGCCCCGACAGTCTCGACAGCGTCCTCTACAACAAGGCCAACGAGCCTCAGGTCAGCGTTGCGATCGACCTGCTCGTCGGCCGCGGTTATGGAAACGTGACGCTGCTCGGCGCCTGCAGCGGCGCCTATCTGGCGCTCCAGCAGGCGACGCGCGACGAAAGGATCGGCGGCCTCATCATCGTCAATATACAGCGTTTCGTCTGGCGTCCGGGCGAAACCGTCGAGGAAGCGATCGCATCGGCCTATCCGCTGGCGGCGAGCTATGCCGCGAAGGTGTTCGAGGCGCGCGCCTGGCGACGGCTGCTGACCGGCGAGCGCAAGGTCGGCCCACTGATCCATGCCTTCGGCAAGCGTGCGACCGACCGTCTCAGGGCGCTGCGACCGAGCGACGGAACCAGGCAGGCGCGTGCGATCATGCGCCGGCTCAGTGAAAGGCGCGTCTCCGTCGACATCATCTTCAGCGAGAACGATGCGGGGCTCAGCGACTTGGCTCTGCATTTCGGCTCCGGCGGGCGTTGGCTGGCCGGCCAGGACAATGTCCAGTTGACGATCCTGCCGCAGGCCGACCACGACCTGACACCTCCTGCGGCCCGGGACATCCTGATCGCCCGGGCAGCGGCCATTGCCAAGCGCAGCAAGACCCCGTCCTGAGCAGCCGTTTCCCGCCGAGGCGTGGCACGGCATCTGCGATGGACCTGCCGAGGGCCCGACCGGCGTCCCCAAACGGGACAAGTCCGGGCACGCGAACCGAAGGTTCACGCCATGACGTTGAAGGAACTCGATCTTCCGGCCGGAGCCGTCGCCCGACGCGGTCGAGGCGGCTATGCCTGGATGCGGCTCGCGCTGAAGCTGTGCACCGCCGCAGTCGACTGGCTGGTGATCGCGCTCTCGAGCTATGTGACGTCCCTGCTCTACAGCCGGATCGCCAGCGGCGAGTGGTGGACCACGCCCTCACAGGCGACGCTCGCCATGCTTGTCGCCAGCACCTTCGTCATGCTCAGCGCGGTGCGGAGCCAGTATCAGATCGGCAATTATATCGGTGCGCGGCGCACCTTCGGCACCACCTTGACCATGTGGGGCGCCACCTTCTTCAGTCTGATGGCCTTCGCCTTCGCCACCAAGACCACCGACGCCTTTTCCCGCGTCGCCGTGATCCTGACCTTCCTCGTCGGATTGCCGGCGGTCTTCGTCGCCAGCGAACTGACGGGACGGCTGATGACGCTCGGTTCCAAATTCGGCGTCATCCCGGCCCGCCGCGTCATGCTGGTCGGCCGCGAGGATGACGTCTCGGATTTCGCCCGCCGCTACCAGCCGTGGAATGCGGGCATGTACATCGCCGGAACTGGGCTCCTGTCGCCCGGCGACGGCCCGGTCGGCCGAGACGATATCGCCCGCATCGCCAGCCAGGCGCGCGAGATGCAACTCGACGATGTCCTGATCATCGTGCCCTGGTCGCAGACCGAAACCATCGACCGGCTGGTCGATGGTTTCATGCGCATTCCGGTCACCATCCATCTCGGTCCCGAGCGGATCTTCGACCGGTTCCAGGACGTCCATATCGCCAAGGCCGGCGGCATCGCCAGCCTGCAGCTCGGTCGTCCGCCGCTGACTGCCGGCGAGGTGATGGCCAAGCGCGTCCTTGACATCGCGCTCGGGTCCTTCGCGCTGTTCCTGCTGACGCCGGTCCTGGTCCTCGTCGCCATCGCGATCAAACTCGACACCCCGGGGCCGGTCCTGTTCATGCAGCGGCGTCTCGGCTTCAACCAGCGGGCGTTCCAGATCGTTAAGTTCCGCACCATGACCGTCATGGACGACGGCGACGTGGTCCGTCAGGCGACGCGCAACGACCAGCGGATCACACGTGTCGGCCGTGTCCTGAGGCGCCTCAATCTCGACGAGCTGCCGCAGCTTCTCAATGTGCTGGCCGGCCAGATGTCGCTGGTCGGGCCGCGCCCGCACGCCATCGCCCATGACCGGGAGTTCGACGAGCGGATTGCGCTCTATGCCAGGCGGCACAACGTCAAGCCGGGCATTACCGGATGGGCTCAGGTCCACGGGCTGCGCGGCGAGACGGACACCGACGACAAGATGAAGGCCAGGGTGGAGCACGACCTCTTCTACATCGACAACTGGTCGATCCTGCTCGATGTCGAAATCCTGTTCCGTACCGTGTTCTCCCGCAAGGCCTACGACAACGCCTTCTGACGAAGACTCGGCTTGCCCCGGCCGCGCGCCGGGACGACAAGGCTGCGGCTGCCCCCGGGCGCCGCAGCCTTTTGTTCATCAGCGTGGGATTGTCGCGGCCGACGTGCCGGTCAGGCGGTCATGACCCGGTCGACGGCCGCCAGCGCATCGCGCCAGGAGGCCGCAACGTCGAGGCGGGCGCCGTGGCGCGGCAAGGCCGCTGCCTCCTCGACCGCCGCCGCGACCTCGTCCACCGTCGCCCGCAGTGGTACCAGCCTGAGTTGGCCTTCGCCGAGCAGACGCTGGTAGGTCGGGTGGTGGTCGAAGGCGCCCGGGCGTTCCGGCGCATTGACGACGACGGGGCGGCCGGACATGGCACAGGCGAGCACGCTGCCGCGCCGGCTGGTCAGCCCCTCGGCGAAGAGATAGGCGAAGACGTCGACCTCGGCGAAGAGCGCGAAGAGATCGGCATCGCTCGCGACATAGCCGGTGACGAGGACGCGGTCGGCGATCCCGAGGCTTTCCGCCCGCGTCCTGAAGTCCTCCTCGACGCGGTCCTGGCCCTTGACGAAAGAGCCGATGAAGACCGCGAAGGGATCCTCGCCGCGCTGCCTGAGCGCCGCGGTCAGGTCGAGGATCTGCGCCGACTGCTTGCGCGGATAGATGGATCCGAAATGGCCGAGGACGAGCTTGCCGCCACGACGCGCCTCGGCGAGGCGGCGTGCCGTCTCGTTCGACGGCAGGTCATCCGGTGCAACCACGTTGGGCGGGATCGGAACGATGCCGCGCCGGCGCGGCGCAAGGCGCGACAACGGATCTGCGGCTAGCTGGTCGGCGACCTCGGGCGATGAGAACAGCACGGCGGTGGCGAAGGGCAGCAGCGGCGCGTAGCTGGCGCGGCGTTTCCAGTCGAGATCGGCCCATTCGTGCAGGATGACGAGCACGGGCCGGCCCTGCGCCCTGGCTTGGGCCGCCGCAAGAACCGGATCGGCAAGCCGGCGTTTCCAGGCGACCACCGGCAGGTTGATCACCAGGACGCCGTCGCCGCGGCCATGGCCGAGCTGGCGCAACGCGGCCCGGTCACCGGCGGTCGCGGCCAGCCTGCGGGCGAAGGCCTCCACGCCGCAGGGTGTCGCGGTGTCGGAGACGAGAACATCGAGTCGGGCCTGGCCGCGGTCACTCAGCGACATGGGCGCGCCTCGCCAGAAAATGCAGGCCGAAGACCGCGAACAGGAAGGTGATCCAGATCGGGTCGAATCGGACGAAGAGGAAGCTCTCGAGCACGGACACATAGATCCCGAACAGCCAGATCTGCAGCAGCATCAGCAGGAGAGCCGGATCGGCGCCTCCGGCGCGCGCGGCGAGATAGTTTCGCAGCGGCCAGATCACGAAGACCGCCACCACGAGCACGAGACCGGGGATGCCCATGTTGAGCGCTGCGTCGATATAGCCGTTATGGGCATGGGCCGCGAGACCGCCCCACTGGGTTGTGTCCTCCTGGCCGAAGCGCGTCGATTCCAGCGCCCAATAGGCGGAATAACCGAAGCCGGTCAGCGGCCGTTCGCGGATCTTGTCGAGGGCGAGTTCCCACACGTCGGCGCGACCGGTGAAGGTGGCGTCGATCGGCAACATGCGGACGATGCCGGCAATCGCATCGCTGACGACGGTGCCGGGGCCGAGGATCAAAAGAATCGCCAGCGGCGTGAAGGCGACGACGCCGGCCCACCACCCGCTCCGGATGCGGGAAACCGCCAACGAGACCAGCAGGCTGACCACCAGGAGCATGGTGGAGCTCTTGGCCCCAGACATCAGCAGGATGAGCGAACAGAGCACGAGGAGCACGGAACCGCCCGGCACAAGGCCGGCGCGGATCGCGAAGATCATCATGAAGATGGTCATCGCGAAGATTGCGCCGGCCGAGTTCTTGTGCGCGAAGACGCCGCGCCAACCGCCGGCGAGCTGAGGCTCGCTGATGTCGGAGAGCTGGTGGACGGCGTATTCGGGAAAGAGCGCGATGCCGACGAGCGACAGGGCGACGAGAATGCCGACGGCGACCATCAGCAGGCCCGCGAGATCGCGCCGGCCCTTCGGCATCAGGAAGAGCGATGCGGTCAGCGCGGCGATCAGGCCAAACAGGATGAAGCGTCGCAGCGACAGCGAAAAGTCCGCCGAGGTGAGGACCGTGAAGGAAAGCCAGGCTGCGAGCGCGATCCACAGCGGATGGATCAGCGTCGCCACGGCCCTGGGCTGCGTCAGGATCGCGATGACGGCGGCGATGCCCGCCAGGATCCCATAGGCCGCATAGGCGGTGCCCTCCTGGCCGAAGGCGAATTCCAGCGAGGAGTTGTTGCCGAGGTCCGCATAGGGTTCCAGCGTCACCCAGGCGAGCAGGAACGCGCCGACGAAGACGAGCACGCGCGCCCAGCGCATCAGCTGAGCGAGATCGTCCGACGGCAGGCTGCGTGCCGAACCGGTGCCCTCGGCGGTGCTCATGAGGCGTTTCCTGCCCGGTAGGGCTGCTGCTCGACGCCGGCCCAGGCGGCGATGCGGCCGGCCGAGACGGCGAGCGGATGGGCGGCGACGACGGGGTTGCCGGTGCGCACCAGCGTCCCGATCGCGCGCAGCACCGCGAGCGGCACGATCGCGATGTCCTTAGCGATGATCCTGAGGCGTCCGGCCAGGCCCGGCGCATGTTTCAGCTCGACGGCCCGGTTGATCGAGCCGATCCGCATGCCCCGCCGCAGCACCCAGGATATGCGGGCCCGATCCGCAGGCACCGTCTCGGTGATCAGCGCCTCCTGGACCCAGAACGAGCGCAGTCCGGCCCGCCGGCAGCGGGTGAAGAAGTCCATGTCGCCGCCACCGAGGAAATTGAAGCGGGGATCGAGCGGACGATGGCCGAGACGCGCGAAGACGCGCCGCCGCATCAGGCAATTGCCGGTGCCGTAGATCATCGGAACAGGGCCGGAGCGGTCGTGGCTCGGCCAGAAGACCGGATGGCGGGCGAGCACGCGCGGCGCCTCATCGCGGAAGCGCGGCACGACGGGACCGCCGACGACGTCCGCATCCTCCCGTTCGGCGGCCGTGACCATGGCGTCGAGCCAGCCGGGAGATGCGACTTCGTCGTCGTCGATCATCAGGATGTGGTCCGCCCTGGGGAAGGTGGCCATGGCCCGAGCGAAGCCTGCATTGATCGCATGGACATTGCCCTGGGCGGTCTCGACGAAAGCCAGGCCCTGCAAGCCGCTCTCCGCCAGCCGGGTCTTGGCGACGGCGAGCCCCTCCAGGCCGGACGCGTCATTCTCGACGACCACCACCGCGAATGGGACAGCAGTGCGCTGGGCGGCGAGCGAGGCGAGCGTTTCGGCCAGCATGGCGGGACGCCGGAAGGTCGGGACGACGACGACGGCACGCACCGCGTCGGCGACCAGCCCGGCAGTCTGGAACAGCGCCGGTTCGGTGGACGTCTCGCTGCGGGACACTTCCATGGGGACAGTCTCAACCTGGTTCACGATCAAGGCCTCACGCGGGTGCGGACAGGGATGGTTGTCCTGCTGCAGCAAACCGCTTGCCGCCGGACGTCCCGCCTGCGTGACGGCTGCCCGCCGGTTGTTTGGCGCGTCTCTTGCCAGTTTCTTCCCAACGATCCGGACAAGGTGCGACTCTGTCCGGAAACAGGCCAGTCAGCCGGGAGGTGGGAGTGATCGAGGACAGCCGCAAGGTGACGACGAATCCCGCGTCGAGGCAGGAACGACCGCATGACGACCGTGGTGCGTCTCCCGACGGCGGCGATGTGTGCTCCGGTGGCCTTCTGCCGCGCCTCAGCCATATGGTGGGACGGCGCGTCCCGTTCCGTACGGCATCTCTCGCGCTCGACCAGCCGATCCTCTCGATCACCTTCGACGACTTCCCGCAATCGGCGTTCGAGCTCGGCGCGCGCATTCTCGATGATCACGGCGTCCGCGGCACCTTCTATGCCGCCTCCGGCCTCTTCGGGCTGACCGACAGCCGCTGGACGGTCGCAGGGGCTGACAAGGTCGCCGATCTGCATGAGCGCGGCCATGAGATCGGGCTGCATAGCCATGCGCACAAGCCGGCGAACAGGATGTGGCCCGCGGCCTTCGTCGCCGATCTCGCCGCCAACCGAGCGGCCTTGCGGCGGATCGTTCCGGGGCTGACGCGCGAGAACTATGCCTATCCCTACGGTCTCTGCGGCCTGATGCAAAAGAAGCACCTGGCTGGGACCGTGCGGAGCTGCCGCTCGGTGCAGACTGGGGTCAATGCCGGCCGCGTCGACCTCGACTTCGTCAAGGCCGTCGAGATCAGCGCGCGAGCGCTCACCGAGGCCAATCTCGAGCGCTGGCTGGACGCAGCCGAGGCCGCCAGGGGCTGGCTCGTCCTGTTCACCCATGACGTCTGCGACAGTCCGAGCATCTACGGCACGACCCCGCGGGTAGTAGAGCGCGTCGTCGCCCGTGCCCTCGAGCGGCGCTTTGCGATCCTTCCCGTCGATGCGGCGCTCGATCGGGCCGGTATCGCCTGAATCGAGACAGAAGCGGGTGGTCCCGTCCTTGCGGTGCATGAGCACGAACGAAGTCTCGTGTTCCACTCCGGTACGCCTCGTCCACCGAGGCAGGCCGGACAGGCCCAGGAAAGGACCCGACCATGTTTGACGATGGTCGTCCAGAACGCCGCGAACCGCCGATGCCGGCGCCTGTTGCAGGCCCGACGCTGTCCCCCACCGGTCTCGTCGCCGCCATTCTTCCTTACTGGCTGTCGATCCTGATCCTCGCGCTGATCTGCGCCGGGGTCGGCTACGCCGCGTCGCGCCTGATGACGCCGCGCTTCATGGCCACGGCCCAGATCTTTGTCGACCCGCGTGGCATCCAGGTCTTCGACAACGAGCTGACGCCGCGCCAGCAGGATTCCAACGCGGCCATCAACTTCGTTGAAAGCCAGGCGCGGATCGTCACGTCGCAGAGCGTGCTCTCGCGCGTCATCGACAGCGAGCGCCTGACGGAAGACCCCGAATTCAACGGACAGGGCGGCGCGTCCTGGGCCGTCAGCCTCCTGCGTTCCTTCGGCCTGCGCCAGGTAGCCGAGGAAAGCCTGCAGAACCGCGAGCGACATGCGCTCAACGCCCTCTACGACCGCGTCATCGTGCGGCGTCCGGAGCGCACCTTCGTGATCGAGGTGACGGTGCGTGCGGCCGACGGCGAGAAAGCCGCCCGCCTCGCCAATGCGGTCTCCCACGCCTACATCGACAGCCAGACGGCAGCCCGCGCCGATTCGGCCCGCCGTGCCACCCTGTCCCTCACCAACCGTCTCGACGAGTTGCGCAACCGCGTCCGCATCGCCGAGGAGCGGGCGGAGGATTTCCGCCGCCGCAACGGTCTCGTCGGCACGCGCACGCAACTCGTCAGCGAGCAGCAGCTGACCGATGCCAACAGCCAGCTCGCCCAGGCCCAGGCCCGGGTCGCCGAGGCCCAGGCACGCAGCGAGCAGATCCAGACGTCGCTGCGGACCGCGAGCCAGGCCGGCGCGCTGCCGGAGGCGGTCATGTCCCCGACGATCGCCGCCCTGCGCGGCCAGCAGGCCGAGGCGCGCCGCCGTCTCGCCGACGCCCAGACCGAGTTCGGTCCCCGCCACCCCACCGTCCGAAACGCCCAGGCCCAGGTCAGCGATCTCGACCGTGCCATCGCCGACGAACTCGGCCGTATCGCCCAGGCCGCCCGCGCCGATCTCGACCGCTCCCGTGCTGCCGAAATCACCCAGCGCCGGACCGTCGAGCAGCTGACCTCGCTCGCCTCGGAGGCCGGACAGGCCTTCGTCCAGCTCCGCGAACTGCAGCGCGAGGTGGACGTCAACCGTAACTTGCTGAACGCCTTCCTGGCACGGTCGCGCGAGACGAGCGAGCTGGAGCGGCTCGACACCAGCAATGCGCGGATCATCACCGTGGCGCAGCCGCCGCGCGACCGGGTGTTCCCGCCACGTGGCGTGGTCATGGCCTTTGCCGGCTTCACGATCGGCGGCGGGCTGGGCGTCGGCCTCGCGCTCCTGCTCGCGCTCCTCAAAGGGGGAACCGGCCAACCGCCATCGGTCGCGGTCGCCCGCCAGATCACCGCGCACCGCCCCGTCGCACGCCTGGTGCATTGAGATGAGCGACCCCTTCGACACGGCCTTCGCCGCCATCCCGACCGTCACGGTCGGCGATCTTCCGATCGCCGTCCTTGATCGCGCCGCGACCGCCGACTGGATGATCCGGGCGGCCCGCGAGCGCCGGCGCGGTCGGCGACCGCTCTACCTGACCTCGGCCAACGGCGAGGTCCTGGCCCGTGTCGCGGCAGAGCCCGAGCTCGCGGCCCTCGTGCGCGCGGCCGACCAGATCGTCGCCGACGGTCAGCCGCTGGTGGTCGCCTCCCGCCTCCGCTGCCGCACCGCGTTGCCCGAGCGGGTGGCGACGACAGATCTCTTCCACGACGTCGCACGCCGCGCCGAAGACAGTGGGACCAGCTTCTATCTCTTCGGCGCGACGCCCGACGAGAATGCCAGGGCCGTCGCCAATATTCGCCGGACCTATCCGCGTCTCAGGATCGCCGGTCATTGCCACGGCTTCCTCGACGGTGCCGCGCTCACGGCGAAGATCGCCGAGATCGACGCTCTCGCACCCGACATCCTGTGGCTCGCCATGGGCGTTCCGCACGAACAGCGTTTCGTGGCGAACCATGCCGACAGACTGACCCGCGTCGGGATGATCAAGACCTCCGGCGGCCTGTTCAATTTCCTGTCCGGGACCAATCGCCGGGCACCGGCCTGGATGCAGCGGGCGTCACTCGAATGGGCCTACCGCATCTGGCTGGAACCGCGACGCCTTTTCTGGCGCTATGCGGTCACCAACCCGAAGGCGATCTACCTGATGGCCCGGCACTCGGCCTGACACCCATGACCCCGCCCTGTTTGACCGTCTCGCGCGGTGCCCCTGATGGTCCCGTCGCCCTTGCCCGGAGCAGCACCCTGAACCAGAGCCGCGCGGATATCGCGATCATCCGTCCCTCCCCGACCCTGCTGACCCAGTTCAGCGGCGAGCGCCGGCTGTCGGTGCGGCCGTTGGAGGTGCGGGAGGCTGATTTCGACGCAAAGTTTGACGCGGATACACTCTTCTACGACGCGTTCATCGGCATTCGTGGCCGGATCGTTCTCGTCGGGCCGCCCTTCCTCAACCTGAGGCCGGCGCTCGAAGCCGCGACCATCGAGGCGAAGCCCTCTGGTCGCGTCTGTTCCTTCGAGCTGCGCGAAATGGACCGGCACGGGCAGATCCATGTCGTCGCACCCGACGGCACCGACGCACTCGTCATCACGTCGCCCCTCGGCCGAGTGGAGGTGAAGGTCCAGCCGAGCGAGGTCGATGTCTTCGCCGGCCGGCGCGTGATTTTCACCCAGTCGCGCAACAACGACCTGGTATGGATCCAGGACTGGGTGCGCTATGCGCGCGACATCCACGGCGCCGATGCCGTGCTGCTCTACGACAACGCCTCGACGCGCTACACACCGGAAGACATCGCCGACGCCCTCGGCGCCATTTCCGGCATCGCCGCCATTCGTATCGTGGACTGGCCGTTCAAATATGGTCCACAGGGGCTGGATGCCAAGCGTTTCTGGGATTCCGACTTCTGCCAGCATGGCGCCTGGGAACATGCGCGGCGGCGGTTTCTCGAGGCGGCGCGCAGCGTCCAGAACGCGGATGTCGACGAACTCGTGGTATCGGCTGACGGCCAAAGCGTCTTCGCCGCGGCGGAAGCCGATCCCTTCGGCATTTTGCGTTACCGGGGTCGCTGGATCGTCGGCACAGGCGATCCCGCCGCTTCGTTGGCCCCGCGGCTGCGGCACGCGGATTTCGATACCGTCCAGCGCGAAAAGCTGCAGCGGCGCTTCGGCGTTTTGCGACGAGATGTGCTGGCGTGCCCGGCCAAATGGTCCCTCGTGCCCTCGCGGTGTCCGGACAAGGCGCAATGGCGCGTCCATACGGTGGGGCATTGGCTCCCCGCCCTGAGGACCAGCGCCGCCTTCGGCTATCGCCACTTCCGCGAAATCAACGACAACTGGAAATATGCGCGCACGCGGGCGGACCGCTACGATCCGGCGATCCACGAGGTCGACGCTCGCCTGAAGGCGCATTTCGCCCGGGTCGACTGGACGGCGTAAGCTCGTCCCAAGGCGCACCGTCGCCGCCTTGCTCTGCCGTGAACAGCGCCGGTCAGGTCAGGGCGCTGCCCGGGCGGATACGCTGCATGACCAGCGAGCGCACGCCGGCGATATCGAAAGCGAAGGCCGCCGCGGCATAGGCGAGGACGCCCGTCACGACGGCGGCTGCGAAGGTCGCGACGTCGCCGGTCGCCCCGCTTCCCCCGACGAACGCGGTCGGGACCGCCATGATCAGCACCGCCGCCACGACCTTGAGGATCGGTCGCCAGGCGAAGGGCAGCGGATGGGCGCGGCGCGACAGCAGGTAGCCGGCGACGACCCCGGAGGCTTCGGCGATGACGAGCGACCATGCCGCGCCCTTCAGGCCGAAGGACGGCACGAGAAGGGTCATGGCGACGACATTGACGATGAGGATCGCAGTGCCGTGCGCCACCATGAGCGAGGGCTTCTTGGCGAGGTGGAAGCTGATCTGCACGAATTGCTGCGACACGGCATGGAACAGCCAGGCGAAGACCAGGATCGGGACCAGGACGGCGGCGGTGTCGCGAAATTCCGGGCCGAGAACGAGCGCGGCGAAATGCGGCGCGACGATCGCCAGGCCGACAACGGCGGGCGCGACGACGGCGAGAAGGAGCTCGCCGCTACGGGTGAGATGGGCGTCGGCAGCCGCTTTACCCTCCTCGGCCAGCGCCCGGATGGCGAGCGGAACCACCGCCGATCCGACTGACAGCGCCGGAAACAGGATGATCTGGCGGACGAGATCGGCGGACGCGCCATAGACGCCCGCGGCCGCATCGCCAAGGAGATAGGCGACGAGAAGCCGGTCGAGGGCCGAGTGGAGCGCGAAGACACCACCTGACATCGCCATCGGCACGCCGAAACCGAGCATGGCGCGGAAGGTAACGGGATCGACGGGCTTGCGCGGGCCCCTCCAGATGGCCGGAGAAAAGGCCAGGGCACCGATCACATAGGCGCCGGCGACGCCCGCGACGAGACCGAGACCACCCCAGCCCGCCTGCACCAGCGCGAAGGAGATGCCGATGGCGGCGAAGGCGCGGACCACCGTCGCCCGCATGTAGGAGGTCGAATCCAGCCGCGCCCGGAGGATTTCCTGGCCCAGTTCGAACAGGCCGAGCGCCGCCGCGAGCACGATCGCCGCCAGCGCCTTGTCGAGCGGGACGGCCAGTGCCCAGACGGTGACGCCGAGGGCCACGGGAAGCGTCGCGGCCGAGACGCCATAGGCGACGAGGGCCGTCAGGCGGATATCCGTCGCCTCGCCCTCCGATTCGAAGCGCAGGACCGACAGCCTGACCCAGGTGAAAAGCAGCGCCGAGACGATGCCGGCCACCGACAGCGCCACGACATAGACGCCGTATTCTGCCGGCGTCAGCAGCCGCGTGAAGAGGATCACCGACAGGAAGCCGAGGGCCGACGAGGTCCCGTGGGCCACCATGTAGGTGGAGGTCTGGCGGATCAGCATCAGCGACGATCCCGCAGGAAATGGGCGATGACCTGCATCATCGGCTTCGGCTGATAGGCGGCGTCGAGCGGCAACGGGCGGTTGATGAAGCCATCGGTGCGCTTGAAATAGATCGGTACCCAGGTGTGCTTGTCGGTAATGCCCCAGGTGAGGAGCGAATCGAGCGGCGCGGCGACGCGGATCGCATCCAGGAAATCGTAGACGCGCGACGCGACGAGGATGTCACGGACCTCCGGGGGGCCGGGCAGCTTGTCGTCGATGACGTCGAGTTCGGTGACCAGCACGGCGAGGCCCATGGCCCGGCATTCGGCGATGAAGGCGGAGAGCCCTTCCTTGTCGATGGCGAGCTCGCCGCGCAGGTGCCCCTGCAGGCCGACGGCATGAAGCGGCACATTGCGCAGCTTAAGGTCGCGGATGAGCCGCAGGAAGGCCTCGCGCTTGCGGCGGAACCGCGCGCCGACGAACTCGATGTCATATTCGTTGATGACGAGCTGGGCGGCCGGGTCGACGCGCGCCGCGGTGCGCAGGGCCAGCGCGATGTGGCTTTCACCCAGACGCTGCTGCCAGATCGACGGGCGGATGTCGGAACGACTCGCGGGATCATCGGGGATCGCCTCGTTGACGACGTCCCAGCTCTTGATGCGCCCGCGATAGCGCCCCATCACCGCCTCGATATGGCCGACAAGCAGCCTCTCGGCCTCGGAGGCCGAGGCGATGGACTTGGTCCAGTCGGGCATGGCCCCGTACCAGACGAGCGTGTGGCCGCGCAGCGACATGCCGTGGGCGGTCGCGAAGGCGATATGCTTGTCCGGCGCCGTATAGACGAACTGCTCGCGCGTCGGTCGGAGGTCATACCATTTCAGGCCACCCTCCCCGACAATCTGGCTGCAATGGCGGACCAGGGCGGCGCGGTAATCGGCTTCCTGATCAAGCGGCCCGTCGCGCACCGCCGCGCCATAAGGCAGTCCTGCCACCGGCGAGGTCGGCTGCGCAAAGGCGTTGCCGGCAAGCAGAGTCCCCAATGGGGACGAAGCGGCGAGGCCCAGCGCGGTGGCGGCCTTCAGGGACGACAGGATCGTTTCGCGACGGGACAGCATGGCGGCTCCTTGCCGAACTCTCGCAAGAGCCGTTCCCAAGAGAACCGGGGGGACAACGTGTCGCCGCGCCGATCGGCGCGCAGGACCCTTCGCCGGCAAGAATGACAGGTGACGGAAGAGGTTGGAACGCATTACAACGGATCGAAACACGGCAACCGCGCGTCGGGTCGGCAAGATCCAGGACCGCGGGGATTCGGCCCGGCATGAAAGAGGGACTGGCGACATGGTGAAGGCGATCCGCATCCACAAGACCGGCGGACCGGATGCGTTGGTCTATGAGGACGTGCTGGTGAAGCCGCCCGGTCCCGGCGAGGCCTATATCCGGCAGACCGCCATCGGCGTGAACTTCATCGACGTCTATTTTCGCAGCGGCCTCTACAAGCTGCCGTCCATGCCGCACGGCATCGGCATGGAAGCGGCCGGCGTGGTCGAGGCCATCGGGGCCGGCGTCACCGAAGTCGCTTTCGGCGACCGGGTCGCCTATGCCGGCGGCCCACCCGGCGCCTATGCCGAGAAGCGGATGATTCCGGCGACGCAGCTCGTCAAGCTGCCGAAAACGATCGACGACAAGACCGCCGCCGCGATCATGCTGCAGGGAATGACGGCGCGCTATCTCCTGAAGGAGACGCATCCGGTCAAGAAGGGCGATACGGTGCTCATCCATGCCGCGGCAGGCGGCATGGGGCTCTGGCTCTGCCAGTGGGCGAAAGCTCTCGGCGCGACCGTCATCGGCACGACGTCGAGTGCGGAGAAGGCGGCCCTCGCCAAGAAGAACGGCTGCAAGTTCCCGATCATCTATACGGAGGAGGATTTCGTCGCCCGCGTGATGGAGATCACCGGCGGCAAGGGAGTCCAGGTCGTCTATGACGGCGTCGGCAAGGACACGTTCCTGAAATCCCTCGAATGCCTCGCCGTGCGCGGCCACCTCGTCCTGTTCGGCACCGCCTCCGGCGTCCCCGACCCCGTCTCGCCAGCGGCGCTGTCGGCGAAGTCTGCGAGCCTGACGCGGCCCGGCCTCTACCATTACATCGCCACCCGCAAGGAGCTCCTCGCCAACGCCAAGGATGTCTTCGAGGCGGTGACCAACGGCACGGTGACGATCCAGAAGCCGAAGGAATATGCGCTCAAGGATGCCGCCAAGGCGCACAAGGACCTGGCCGGCCGGAAGACGACGGGGTCGATCATCCTGATCCCCTGACCGATCCCACCGGTTCGAGAAAGACAAACGCCCGGCCGCAAGGACCGGGCGTTCGTTTTTAAGGCACAGCTGGTCAGCCGCCCTGCCCCGGTTTGAGGCCCGGCGGGACATTGAGGAAGCCGCCCTGCTGTTGCGGTGCGCCAGGCTGGCCGCCGATGGCCTGCCCACCTGCCGGGGGCGCCGCCGCCCGACGGCGCTCGCCGAGGAGCTTCAGGCCATAGGCGCCGGCGACCCCGACGACGATCAGGATGATCGACATGATGGGACGGTGCCAGAACCAGGCGATGGCGAAGGTCGGCAGAGCGACCACCAGCGTCAGGGCCAGGGCGACGATCCCGGCTCCGGCAGCCATGGCCGATCCGAAGAGCGGAATGACGTCGGCAAGCACGACGAAGGGCCGCAGGATCATGTTGAAACCCATCCACATGGCGATCAGCACCACAACCCGCAGGATCCATGTCAGCATGCTGTTGGATTCATGCGCGTGGGCATAGAGTTCCTGGGCCGTCTTCGTGCCGGTCTCGCCGAGGAAGACCTCGCGGCCGTTCGATGCCTGATAGGGACCGAACCCCTGACCGACCTGGCGGGCGACCACCGTCGCCGGGCCTTCCGGCAGGACCGTGTAGGAGATGCGGACGTCGCCGACCACAGGGTTGCCGACGTCGTAGCCGACATAGACACCGCCGTCGTTCAGGCGGGCCTGACCGCCGAAACGCGACTGGAAGGCCCGCAGCTGCCCCTCGGTGATCTCGAGGCGGCGCTCGGTGGACGAGCCGAACAGGCCGATGACACGGCTGTCGGCACGGAAAGCGCCGAGGGTCGCGTTGCCGGCCGTCTGGCTTCGCCCGGTCACCGTCATGGCCGGGTTTGCATGGCCGTCCTGGCGGCGGAACCGGCTCGAATCGATGGGACGATCCGACCAGACCCGGGTGTAGTCATAGGTGGTGGTGCGGGTCTGGGAGCCGCCGGCATTGCTGCGCGTCTCGGTCCGCTGCTCTTCTTTCCACTGGTACATCTCGACCTTGCGGACGAGGCGCACCGCCTCGGTGGTAATCTGGAAATCACCGTCGGTGAGCCTGCCACCGGCGCGCAGATCGCCAGCGACATGGACGAGCTTGCCCTCGTTGGCCGGATCGACGCGGGTCGGCGCCACGGTCAGGGTCACGCCAGCGCCTTCGTTCAGGGCCCGGGTGGTCCCGATCGCCCGTCCCTCATTCCAGAAAATGCCCCAGATCGTGGCGGCGATCAGGCCGAGGCCGATCAGAATGCCGGTGATCGACTGCCACAGCCTTTCGAGAAAGCCGACATGCTCGGTCGTCGCATCGTCGACCGCGCCGCCTCCATCCTGAGGCCCCGTGCTCCAGCCGTCCGAATCCATCGTCATGAAACCATCCCCCTCGATCGTGGTGGACGGTAACTGGCCACAGGCGTGTTTCCGGGCTAGATCGCCGATGCCAGCGACTGTTTCAGCAGCGCAATCAGGGCGTGGCGATCAGTCGGTAGCCGATGCCCCGGACGGTCTGCAGATGCAGCGGATTGGCCGGATCGACCTCGATCTTGCGGCGCAGGCGGTTGACCTGGACGTCAACCGTGCGCTCGTTGATGTCGCCACCGGGGGCCGCGAGGTCGTAGCGCGGCACGGTCTCCCCGGGCTTCACCGCGAGAACCTTGAGCATGTCCTTCTCGCGATCGGTCAGGCGAACCACCTCGTCACCCTTCCTGAGCTCCAGCCGGGCGATGTGGAAATGGAAGTCGCCGAACTTCACCGCCTCGACGATCGGCTGCGGCGCGCTCATGGCCCGGCGGAGAATGCCACCGATGCGCAGCAGCAGTTCGCGTGGCTCGAAGGGCTTGGGCAGATAGTCGTCGGCGCCGATCTCGAGACCGGTCAGCCGGTCCGACAGGTCTGCACGCGCGGTCAGCATGAGAATCGACACGTCACTGGACGGACCCGCCTTGCCGCCCCGGATGGCCTTGGCCAGTTCGAAGCCGGTCTCGCCGGGCATCATCACGTCGAGGATGAGGAGGTCGAAGGTCAGCCCGTCGAGTTTCTTGCGGGCCGCGGCGGCGTTGTTCGCCGTGGTGATCCGATAGCCGTTATTCGTCAGGTAGCGCGCGAGCGTCTGGCGGATCACGCGGTCGTCGTCGACGATCAGCAGATGCGGCGCGTCGTCGGCGGGGGGCTTCGGCATGGTCGGCACGGTCGACATGACCTCAACGCTCCTTGCCGCGCAAGGCGCGATCGGCCTGGGTGATCATCCGCGTCACATCCTCGCGCCGCTCCGGATCGATCATCGCATAGAGGAAGCGCACCGCCTGGTCGCGCGTCGTGCCCGACTGGGCGATGGCACGGGCAAAGCGTTCGGTTTGCAGCTTGGCGAGCTCGAGAGCGAGCGCCTTGCCCTTGTCGGTCACGGCCAGCAGGCGCTGGCGGCGGTCGACCTGCCCTTCCTTCTGGAGGATGAAACCCTGATCGATCAGCTCCTTCAGGACCCGCGCGAGACTCTGCTTGGTGATCTTGAGGATGTCGAGCAGATCGGCCACCCGGATCTCGGGGTGTCGGAAGACGAAATGCAGCACGCGGTGATGGGCGCGGCCGAACTGGTAGCGCTCCAGCACATGGTCGGGATCGCCGACGAAGTCGCGATAGGCGAAGAACATCAGTTCGATGAGCTCATAGGCAGGATCGCGACCAGCCGGTTCTGTTCCGGTCATCGCGGTGCCGGAACTGGGGCGGCGCTGGGCCGGTGAGACATTTATGTCAGCCATGTTGACATATTCGATGCCGATTGTTACTCATCTGCCCGCATTCACGAAACGATCGTACCCAAAGGCTGCTCACCCCGTCGGGAATCGCCGCTCAGCGCCGCTTCCCGCATGACAAGGTTAGCCGGACCCGGCCCACTTCGCAAAACCGCGATGTGGACGCCCGAGAAGCCCGGAGAGTACAGGAGGAAGACATGTCTCTGGTCCCGTTCCACGACCGCGATGGATTTATCTGGATGGACGGCAAGCTCGTCCCCTGGCGCGACGCGCAGGTCCACGTGCTCACCCACGGTCTGCACTATGCCTCGGCGGTCTTCGAGGGCGAGAGGGCCTATGGCGGCGCGATCTACAAGTGCACCGAGCACTCGGCCCGGCTGCGCCAGTCGGCCGAACTCCTCGACTTCGAGATTCCCTTCTCGGTCGCCGAGATCGACGCCGCCAAGATGGCGACGCTGAAGGCCAACGGCCAGACCGACGCCTATGTGCGCCCGATCGCCTGGCGCGGTTCGGAGATGATGGGCGTCTCGGCCCAGCACAACACGATCCATCTCGCCATCGCCACCTGGGAATGGCCGAGCTATTTCGACCCGGCGACCAAGATGAAGGGCATCCGCCTCGACATCGCCGATTACCGCCGCCCGGATCCGGCGACGGCGCCGTCGACGTCGAAGGCGGCCGGCCTCTACATGATCTGCACCATCTCCAAGCACCGGGCGGAGAAGAAGGGCTACGCTGACGCCCTGATGTTCGACTGGCAGGGCCGCGTCGCCGAATGCACCGGCGCCAACGTCTTCTTCATCAAGGACGGCCAGGTGCACACGCCGCTCGCCGACTGCTTCCTCGACGGCATCACGCGGCGCACCGTCATCGACCTGTGCCGGAAGCGCGGCTTCGAGGTGATCGAGCGGCGAATCATGCCGGAGGAGCTGTCCAGCTTCAACGAGTGCTTCATCACCGGCACCGCGGCCGAAGTGACCCCGGTCTCCGAGATCGGCCCCTACTTCTACACGCCCGGCAACATGTCCAAGACCATCATGGAGGACTACACGGCCGAGGTGACGCCGAAGGCCGCAGCGGCCTGAGCCGCGGTATCTGCCGACAGGATGCGATGGCCGGGCTCGTCCCGGCCATCACCGTTCTGGGGACAATCAGAACAGCCGGCCGCCGCGCGGCACGTCATGGCCCGGGCCGATCAGGACGACCTCGCCGTCGGCATCCGGCACCCCAAGGGTCAGCACCTCCGACATGAATTTGCCGATCTGCCGCGGCGGGAAGTTCACTACCGCCAGCACCTGGCGACCGATCAGGGCCTCGGGCTGATAGTGCCGCGTGATCTGGGCGGAGGATTTCTTGCGGCCGATCCCCTCGCCGAAATCGATCACCAGCTTGATCGCGGGCTTTCGCGCCTCAGGAAAGGGTTCCGCCGCGACGATCTCGCCGACCCGGATGTCGACCTTCATGAAATCGTCAAAACCGATGGGCGGGCTGGACTGGGTCGGCGACATGGGGCTCTCGCGACGAAAAAGGCCGGGACGGACCCGGCCTTTCTCGCCCATTCATGCGGGACGTCAAGACATCCTCAGACCGGCGTGACCTTCGGATCGCGGAAATCGTCGCCGCGCCAGCCCCTGTCCCGGTCGTCGCGATCCTCGTTCGGCCGGCTCCTGGAAGACGAGCCGCGGCGCCAGGACAGCGGCGCGCAGAGGAGGCTCTTCAGCGGCGCCGTCAGCTGCTCGATGGACTTCAGCGTCTTCGCGGCCCGGCCCGCCTTGACGAGTTCCTCGTCGAGGACGCGCATGGTGCGCGCCAGTGCCGGGTCCTCGTCGTCGAGCCAGGCCTGCACCACCTTGGCGAAGGCGATGGCCAGCCCCTGGGCGCGGATCATGCCGCCCGCTCCCGGCACCTCGACGCCGGCGGCGGCCAGCATCCAGCGCTGCGAGCGCCGGGCCACGCCGTTGAGGGCGAGCGCCAGCGCCGGATCGCGCATGGCGGCGTGCGACAGGTTGCGGATCGCCGCCTTGTGGGGGGTCAGGAGATCGAGCCGGCGCATCAGCACGTCGAACAGCCGCTCCTTGGTGTCCTGGTCGGCGAGATCGGCGTCGATTCCGTCGAGCACCGCCCTGTCGATCCCGGCGACGAAGGCCTCGATGATGGAGAAGCGCGTATCGAAGCCGGCGCGGATCTCGCCGAGCGACAGGCCGGAGCGATCGGCGATGTCGGCCAGGGTCACGGCGTCGAAGTCACGTTCGGCCAGCAGGCCCATGAAGGCTGCGACGATTGCACCGTGGCGGTCTTTCGTGACGTCGGTTCCGGTCGTGTCGGTCATGGCCGTCTCCCTCGATGGAATGCCCTGAGACACAGATAGGTCGTCGGCGTCAGCCCGCCAGTTCCCGCGAGCGTTTCGTCGCAGCCGCGATGGCCTCGACGAAGGCGGCGTCGATGCCCTTCGCTCCCATCAGCACCTGCAGAGCCGCATGGGTCGTGCCGTTGGGCGAGGTGACGTTCTGCCGGAGCGTCGCCGGCTCGGTGTCGGGTGAGCGGAACATCAATTCGCCGGCGCCCTCGACGGTGGCGCGGGCGAAGCGTGAAGCGAGCTCGGCCGGCAGGCCCGCGGCGGCGCCGGCCCGGGCCATGGCCTCGGCGAGGAGGAAGACATAGGCCGGCCCGGAACCGGAAACGGCTGTGACGATGTCGATCCAGTCCTCGCGCATCAGCCATTCGACCCGGCCGACGGCGGCCAGAAGCGTTTCGACGGAGGCGCGCTGCGCCGTCGTGACATGGTCGTTGGCGGCCGCACCGGTGATGCCGCGGCCGACCGCAGCCGGCGTATTGGGAATGGTGCGGACGACGGCCGTGCCCCGACCGAAGACCTCCTCCAGCCGGGCGATGGTCTTGCCGGCCATGACGGAGACGATGACCGTGCGCGGGCCGACGACGTGACGCACCAGCGGCATGACGTCATCGGCGATCTGCGGCTTGACGGCCAGGATCAGCACATCGGCGACGGCGGGGTCGAGGGGATCGAGGGCGATGCCGCTGCCGTCGATGATGGCCTGGACATTGGCGGGCGGGCGCGGATCGATGACGGTGATGCGCGCCGGCGGCAGCCCGTGGCCGAGCCATCCTCGCAGAAGGGCGCCACCCATCTGTCCGGCACCGACCAGCACGACGTGACCGGTGAAAGCGGCAAGGGAACGGGAGGCGGCGGCGGGGTCGGTCATGGCGTCCTCGGGGCTCGACAGAGCCCACCGATAGCCGCCCGGGAGGCCGCTGTCACGCCTCGCCGGCCGTCTCGAACAGGGCGGAGTCCATGGCCTCGCGCGCCGACTTTCCAGCCCAGACGACGAACTGGAAGGCCTGATAGTAGCGGTCGCAGGCCTCCATCGCCGCGTCGAGCTGCGCCTCGCATTGCCGCCCAGAGGCCTCCGCGCCGCCGGCCAGAAGCAGGGCGTGGCGGAACATGACCACGCCTTCCTGCGGCCAGAGGTCGAAGTGACCAAGCCAGAGCTGCTCGTTGATGAGCTGAACCAGTTCCTTGACCTCGGACCGGCGACGGTCGGGAACCTTCAGGTCGAAGGCACAGGCCAGATGGAGCGATTCGATATCGTCCATCCAGGTGAAGGAGGCGTGATAGTCGGACCAGCGGCCGGTGACGGACAACGTGATCTCGTCATCCCCGGAACGGTCGAAGGACCATTCGTTCAGGGAGGCGAGGTTCTCCACCAGGTCGACAGGATTGACCTGGCGGTCGGTGCTTTCGATATCGGTCAAGGACATTCCGCCCCCGTGCGGTTCGCTCGGTTGTCGGACAGACGCGACGGGACTCAACTGAACCCGAGACCGACTGGCAACCGGCTGCGAGAGCCACCTGCAAGCTTTTGATTCGACTGTTCGAATCGATCTCTGACCCAGACCCTAACGCAGGATGGCGGCGCTGCCTACTGACCCGCCAACCGATCTTGGATTCGTCATCGTGCCGCAATCGCGACGTCATTCTTATCCACACGGAAGGGCTCGCGGCGATCAGTCCTCCACCGTTTCAGTGAGGATCGAGGTGAAATCGGCTATGGCCGCTTTTGCTCAAATTGCGGGCACGCTGCCGAGGCGTGCGGCAAGTGAAATCCAGCCATGCGCCCATTCCGGTTGTGCGCTGCACACGAACACGCCATCTTCGGCTGGTCGATAGCATTTTTCGGGTCACTTCCTCCCTGTGACCCTCGCGTCGCTGTCGGCGTTCCCCTCTGGAAGGCGGCTTCCAGGTGTTCTTCATCGGAAGCCGAAACTCATAAGGCCGGGCTCATCGAGCCCGGCCCTTTTTTTGGCACGCGGTGACGCAGTCAGGCCGCGCGTGCCTTGACGATCCGCTCCGCTTCACGGCCGGTCAGTTCCGCAAGGTGATCAAAAGCTGCGGTGAACGAGCCGACGCCGGCGGTCGCCGAGCGAATCTCGATGATGAGGTCGCCGACCTCCGCTTCCGGCAGCAACACGGAGACGATGTCCCAGCCGGGCCAATGGTCGCGGGTATCGAAGCCGAGAATCTGGCCGCGGCGGGCCGAGACGATGGCGTTGATCCGCGCCGTGGCATCCGAGGGGACCGCCACCGCGACACGTTGGATCGGTTCCAGCAGCACCGGGTGGCAGGCCCCGAGCGCCTCCTGGATAGCGATCCGCCCCGCCTGCTGAAACGCCATGTCGGAACTGTCGACGGTATGAAAGCTGCCGTCGGTCAGGGTCACGGCGATGTCGACCACCGGGAACCCGAGCGGCCCCTTGCGCAGGCCCTCCGCCACGCCCTCCCGCACGGCCGGGACATAGTGCCTCGGCACCACGCCACCGGCGATCGTCTCGTCGAACACAAAGCCGCTGCCGCGCGGCAGGGGCTTCACTGCAATCACCACGTCGCCGAACTGGCCGTGCCCGCCGGACTGCTTGCGGTGGCGTCCGCGCACGCCCGTGACCGCCCTCTTGATCGTTTCGCGATAGCCGATCGCCGGGCGCCCCTGGTCGACCTGCACGCCGTGGCGGTTCGCCAGCTTGGCGACGGCGATGCGCAGCTGCATCTCCCCCTGCCCCGCCAGGACGATGTCTCCGGTGTCCCCCCCAAGGGTGACCGTGAGTGAGGGATCCTCGTCGCAGAGCTTGCCGAGCGCGAGGCCGAGGCGGACATCGTCCTTGCGGTCGCGTGCCGACAGCGCCACCGACAGGACCGGCGGTGGTGCCGTGATGGTCGCCAGCGGCATGGTCGCGGTGCGGGCGGTGGTGATCGCCTCGCCGGTCGCGACATGATCGAGCTTGCCGAGCGCCACCGTTTCGCCGGCCTGCGCATCGCGCCGTTTCTCGACGCCCGGGCCGAAGAGCCGAAACAGCCCGGATGTCCGCTCCGCGATGCCGGCTGCTCCGGTCAGAACGGCCCCTTCGGCAAGTGTTCCGGACAGGAGCCGGGCGACCGAGAGCTTGCCTCCGTGGCCGGTATGGATGGTCTTCATCACCTGTGCCACGGTCTCGCCCGGGGGAACGCCCAGACGGGCAGCGGCGGCTGCGACCGGCGGCACGTCATGGCGGAGTGTCTTGAGGAGCCGCAGGACACCGTGGGTCTGCAGCGCGGACCCGAAAAGGACGGGCACGACGAGACCGGCGGCAAGTTCCCGGCCGAGGTCGTCGAAGATGCGGTCGCGCGGCGGTTCGAGGTCCGAGAGCAGCGATTCCATCAGCTCATCGTCATGGTCGGCCAGCGTCTCGAGCATGGTGAAGCGGGCTTCCTTCTCCCTCTCGAGGTCGGCACCGTGCAGCGGGATGACCTCGGATGCGGCATGCTCGCGGTAGATGAAGGCCCGTTCGAGTGCGAGGTCGACGAAGCCGGAGACGATGCCGTTCGACCAGATCGGGATCTGACGGAGCAGCATTGGAACCCGGGAGGCGGGCCGCAGCAGTTCGAGCGTCTCGCGCAGGCGGCGGCTGGCCTTGTCGATCTTGTTGATGAAGATGATGCGCGGAATGCCGCGCTCCTCGAGTTCGCGCAGGATCAGGCCGAGGGCCGGAACCTTCTTCTCGTCGGCCTCGCAGACAACGATGGCGGCGTCGATCGCCGGACAGACCGCCCGCATCTCATGGACGAAGTCGATGGAACCCGGGCAATCGACGAAGGTGTAGTCGTCGCCCATGAAGGCGGTCGTGGCGAACCCGGCCTCGACACTCATCTTGAACTGGCGGGATTCCACGCTGGAATCCGAAACCGTCGTGCCCGTCTCGGTGGAACCCATTCTCGCGATGGCGCCGGTTCGCTCCAGCACCGCTTCCAGCAAGGTGGTCTTGCCGCTCTGGAACGGGCCCACCAGCGCTATGCACCGGGGACCCGACTGTCTTCTGCCGGCTTGATCGCCCATGTCTGCAACCCCTCTTGTTGGGGTCCGGGCGAGAAGGTCGACCCGGAAGTGACAGGCCAAACGGAGGATCTTGTTCGGGGACCTCGCGTGAAGACCATCGTCCACCCGCAGGAGCCGGCGTGCAAGCGCGTCATCTCGCGATGCAGCGCAGGCTGCGCGACCTCAGCGCTGCGGCGGACGGCGCACCGTGCCGGTCCGGATGTCGTCGTCGGATTGCGGCATGCGGGCGGTCTGGATGCCCTCGGCGAGGTCCTTCGAACCGCGGTCGACGAACTGCGCGAGGACGACGGAGGCGGCAGCCACGGCGAACAAAACCCAGCGGGACATGGAAACCTCGGAACCGAACAACGCCTGACGACGTTTTGTCGCACAAGCGTGGTTAAGGTTGGGTTTCAAGCATTTGCAGTGCTTCGGGGCCGTGCGTTCACGGTTCCATCACACAACAGTGACACGCCGCCGCATTTTTGCCCGGAACCATCGCGGTGTTACCATGGTTTCGGTCAATCTCGTCTGCTCAAAGGATCCGCGGCCCGCCACTGATTCCGGCGGGCGGGCCCCGGGTGGACGTCGACCTCACAGGACGGAGCTGCCGAATGCTTCATTCGCCTCAATCCTTCCGCGTCGGAGCCCCGCGTGCGGGTTTCGGTCGTGGCTATCCCCGCGTTCCGACCATCGTCTCGGCCGGCATCGTCGCCGCGCTGATCCTCGCCCTCATCGTAGCGGGGATATCTTTGACGACCGAACTCGTCAGTCCTTCGGGGCTCGAGGACGGCGCGGATGCCGAAACGTTGGTCCTGTCCGGCACGGTGGTGCTCCTGACCCTCGGCCTGATCGGGCTTCTGGTCGCGATCCTGCGCCGCTATGTCTCCGTGAGCCAGGACCGCAAGGATCCCCCGTTCGCCGCATGATCGGGAGCACCATGTTCCAAGACCGCCTGCATCGCCGTGCGCTTCTGGCCAGGGGCCTGCCCGCCGCCGCCGTCGGCCTTGGAGCCCTGATGGGCAGATCGGCGGAGGCCCGCACCATCCGGGCCGACGCACCCGGCCAGCCGCTCGCCGTCACGACCATCGCTTCAGGGCTCGAAAATCCCTGGGGCGTCGCCTTCCTGCCTGACGCCACCATGCTGGTGACCGAACGCGGCGGGCGCCTGCGGCGCATCACGCCGGATGGGACGGTCTCACAGCCGTTGTCCGGCGTGCCCCAGGTCCATGCCGTCGGCCAGGGCGGCTTGCTCGGCATCGCCGTCGACGCCGATTTCGTCCGCAACCGTCGCATCTATCTGAGCTTCGCCGAACCGCGCGGTGGCGAGACCAATGCCACCGCCGTCTTCCGGGGGAGGCTCAACGCCGCCGGCGACGGCCTGGATGAGGGACGCGTCATCTGGCGCCAGCAGCCGGCCTTCGCCAGTCGGCACCATTTCGGCTCCCGCATCGTCGTCGACCGTTCGGGGCACCTGTTCATCACGACGGGCGACCGGTTCGGCCAGATGGACCTGAGTCAGAACCCTTCCAACACGATCGCCAAGATCGTCCGCATCACGACGGACGGACAACCCGCGCCCGACAACCGGACGGCCGTCGCCAAGGACGGCTGGGACCCGGCCGTCTGGGCCATCGGCCTGCGCAACGTGCAGGGCGCCGCCCTGCATCCACAGACAGGGCTCCTCTGGGTGAGCAACCATGGTCCGCGCGGTGGCGACGGACTCTACGCCGTCCGGCCGGGCGAGAATTACGGCTGGCCGCTGATTTCCTGGGGCACCCATTACGACGGCAGGCCCGTCAATGGCGGGCTTCGGGAGCGCGCCGGGCTGGTGCAGCCGCTCGTCCACTGGACACCATCGATCGCGCCGGCCGGCCTGACCTTCTACACCGCGGACCTGATGCCGGGCTGGAAGGGCAGCGCCTTTTCCGGCGCCCTCGCCGGCCGCATGCTGGTGCGGCTCGTCCTCGACGGCGAGGCGGTCGTGCGGCAGGAGCGCCTGTTGACTGATCTCGGCCACCGCTTCCGCGACGTCCAGCAGGGCCCCGACGGGGCGCTCTGGGTGCTGACCGATGCCCGCGAGGGCGCCCTCCTGCGCCTCGCGCCACCGGCCTGAGGCCGCCTCAGACGTCGGCGATGCGCGGATGCGGCGTCAGCACGACGCAATGGTGTCCCATCGCGTCGCCGCCGAGCACGAAGTGCTGGGCCGCGAAGGACTGCATCAGGTCGTTTTCATAGAGCCTGACGACGTCGCGCCGGCAGATCAAAAATTTCGGCGCGGCGACGATGTCCTCGCGGTCGATGACGCACATGACGCACATCTCCGGGTGGGCGACGAGATAGGCGTGCACGGTCACCACCAGGAACGGGTAGCCGGGGTGCAGCATGTCGTCGAGGCAGATCAGGCCCTGCGGATGGAGCCGGTCATGGGCCAGCGCGAGGTCATGGGTCAGCGCCTCGGGCGAATGCTCGCCGTCGATATGGATGAAGCGCAGCGGACCGCGGCCCGTCAGCCCGGCGAATTCGTCGACCGACAGCTTGCCGGTGTCGAAGGGGCGCGGGGTAAAACGGTCGGACGGCAATCCGCAGCGGGCGGCATTGGCGACAAAGCGGTCGAGCACATGGTCGTCCGGCCAGGAAAAGATGTCGAAACCGTAGGCGTGTTCGCCTGGGGCGAGCGCATGGCCCATGGCGATGAAGAACCGCCCCTCGAACGTGCCGATCTCGGCCACGGCGCCGCGGATGCCCATCTCGGTCTGGCGGCGCAGGATATGGCCGCAGATCGTTGCCGAAAAGCGCGAAGACATGCCGCGGACGCTGTCGAAGCCTTCGGCGAGATAGGTGTCGAGCAACGGAATGCCGCTGATGAAAGGCGTCATGCGGCCCTCCCCTGAAAGATGAAAAATGCGCCCGCGGCGATCAGGGAAAAGCCGATGGCATGGTTCCATGACAGCTGTTCCTTGAGAACCACGACCGAGAAGACGGCGAAGACGAGAAGCGTGATGATCTCCTGGATCGTCTTCAGTTCGGCGGCGCCATAGACCGCATGCCCGATCCGGTTGGCCGGCACGGCGAGGCAATATTCGAAGAAGGCGATCCCCCAGCTCACCAGGATGACGACCGAAAGCGGCGCCGCCTTGAACTTGAGATGGCCGTACCAGGCGAGGGTCATGAAGACGTTTGAGGCGAGGAGAAGCAGGATCGGCGAGACGAAGGGCGAAGTCAGCGACGCCATGGGGTACTCCGGAGCGGCGCTGCATGGCTAGCACGAAGTCGCCCCGCACCGCACGAGCCCCGGCGGCGGCGCAGCCTCAGCCGTATCTGAGCTTAAGGCCGACGATCACCAGTTGCAGGCCGAGCGTCACCGTGTTGGACAGGATCAACGGCAGGTCGCCCAGTGCAATCCCGTAGACGAGCCACAGGGCGATGCCGACGGTGAAGGCGCCATAGGCGGGCAACGAGATCGCCCGGGTGTCGCGGGTGCGGATGATGTGGATTGCCTGAGGCAACCAGCAGAAGGTCGTAACGAAAGCGGCGGCGAGGCCGATATAGGGAACGAGGGTCTGCGGCAGCACGTTGGCCTCCAGGCGGGTCAGGGCCGACTCGCCATAGCGTGATTGGATGTCGGGCTGTTCGGCCTATAGCCTGTCGGAAAGACCAAGGGAGCCCCCATGCTGATCAAGTCGAAGCGCGGATGGGAATTGCCGGAATCCGCGGTGACGCCGGAGCACATCTTTCTGTCGCGCCGGACCATGATGGCGGCCGGTGCCGGCGTCGCCGCCGCGGCCCTCGTCGGGAGGGCGGAGGCACAGGCCGCGCCCGACCCGACCGCCGACCTCTACCCCGTGCGCCGCAACGAGACCTACAAGGTCGAGCGGCCGCTGACGGCGGAGAACGTCGCCGGCAGCTACAACAATTTCTACGAATTCGGCACGTCGAAGCATATCGCCCATGCCGCCCAGGCGCTGCCGATCCGCCCCTGGACGGTGAAGATCGATGGCCTCGTCGAAAAGCCGCAGACGATCGACATCGACAAGCTGATCCGCGCCATGCCGCTGGAGGAGCGCGTCTATCGCTTCCGCTGCGTCGAGGCCTGGGCCATGACGGTTCCGTGGACCGGTTTTCCCATCAAGGCGCTGATGGACATGGTCCAGCCGCAGGGTTCAGCCAAGTATTTGCGCTTCGAGACCTTCGACACCCAGAGCTGGGCCCCCGGCATGCGTTCGCCCTGGTATTCCTGGCCCTATGTCGAGGGGCTGGCCATCGACGAGGCCGCGCACGACCTGTCGATCCTCGTCACCGGCATCTACGGCAAGCCCGTGCCGCGCCAGCATGGCGCGCCCCTGCGCCTCATCGTGCCGTGGAAATACGGGTTCAAGTCCATCAAGTCGATCGTCCGCATCTCTTTTACCGAGCAGCGGCCGCAATCGTTCTGGGAGCGCCTGCAGGGCGGCGAGTACGGCTTCTGGGCCAACGTCAATCCGGCGGTCGCCCATCCCCGCTGGAGCCAGGCGACGGAAGAGCTGATCGGCGGCGGCGGCCGCGTGCCGAGCCAGTTGTTCAACGGCTACGGCGAATATGTCGCACCGCTCTATCGCGGCCGCGAGCGCGAGCGCCTCTGGGCCTGAGGCGTCACGCCTCGCCCATCGGCGCGCAGCGGAACCCCTCCCGCCAGGGCCGGATCCGTCCGACCGACGGCGAGGGAAAATGCGCCATGCAGCACATCGTCTCGGTGTCGCAATAGCGCTCGAGGAAGGCGCGGCGGGTTGCTGCCGCCGCCGGCTTGTCGACGTCGAACCGCGTCGACAGGTGCGGATGGAGCGCCTGCAGCGGCGAGTGGATTAGATCGCCGGGCGCCACCGCCACGTCGCGCCCCTTGCCGAAGGCGATCGAGACGTGCCCCGGCGTATGGCCGGGCGTCGGCATCAGGCGGATATGATCGCCGATGGCGTGATCGCCGGCGACGAGGTCGGCCCGGCCCGCCGCAACGACAGGCAGGACGCTGTCCTGGAACGGAAAGACCGGGGCCTTTTCATCCGCCGCACGCCAGTGCTCGAACTCGCGAGCCTCGAAGACATAGCGGGCGTTGGGAAATGTCGGCACCCAGCGGCCGTTCTCTAGCCGCGTGTTCCAGCCGACATGGTCGGCGTGCAGATGGGTGCACATGACGAAGTCGATGTCGGCAACCGACAGATCCGCCGCCTTGAGCCCGTCCATGAAACGGCTGTCGGTCTTGCCGTGCCATTCGGGTCGCGTCGGGCGATGCTTGTCGTTGCCGATGCAGCTGTCCACCAGCACGACGTGGTGGGGCGTGCGCACGACATAGCTCTGGAAGGCGAGGCTCAGGCGATTGTCGGCGGTCAGCGCCCCCGCCGCCGTCAACCAGTCCCGCTCGGTGGACAGGGTCTCGGCGGTGAGGTCAGGAAGCATGTCGAAGGCGTCGAGGAAACCACCCTCCTGTTCCACGATGCGGTGGATGGTGAGATCGCCGATGGTCCAGACATGAGGCATGACGAATGGGCCCTCGAAGGTGTGACGCAGGACATACGAGCCGGAGGGCGGCTGTCAACGCCGGCAGCTTTCGGCGCCTCCCGCAGTCCGCGTACCAGAGATTTTCACCATCCATAAGCTGTGTTCTGCGTGACGAGCATCTAGTCATTGGTCTTCCGCGGCGGTCCGCCGAACATCGTCCCGACCCTTGTGACGCCAACCCGCGCGACACCAACACGGCGGTCACGCAGTTGCCATCGCGACCGATGACAGACTAAACCTCGGTTCGCGAGAACAGGATGAGGTCCACTCGCGGACACTGCGTGAATACCGTTTGCCGGACCGCGACGACGAGCTTCGTCAACGGCAGTTGTACGACCAGCATATCGCAGTAGCGCCGCACCGCCGTTAGGGCATGGAACTCTCGCCACAGGCGAGAGCCCCATTCTCGTCTCATTTCGTCTTTAGGGTTTCATGTATCGCTTGGCGTCTGGTGTGATTTCGTCCCAGCCGCTGGAACCCACCCGGGATCGGCCGCGTTGGCCTCCCGCGAGCAGAGACCCCACATCATGATATCAACGCTTCGCTTCGCGGCGATCGGCGCCGCATTGTTCGTTGTCGCCTCGGCGGCCGAGGCCCGCGCCGCGGATGCGGTCGGCCTCGCGTCCTGGTACCAGTTGCCTGGACGGACAGCCTGCGGCGGACGCCACAATCCCGAGGCGATGACGGCGGCCCATCGCTCGCTCCCCTGCGGGACCCTCATCAAGGTGACCAACCTGTCCAACGGCCGCTCCGTCGTCGTCACGATCGTCGACCGCGGCCCCTTCGTCCGCGGCCGCATCGTCGATATCTCGCGCGGCGCCGCCCGCAAGATCGGGCTGATCGACCGCGGCGTCGGCCGGGTGCGCGTCGCGCGATACTGACGGACCGTTCCATCAGAAACCACATGAAAAAGGCCTCGCAACATTCTGCGAGGCCTTCGTATTTCACAGCAACTTTGGAGCATTCACCGGTTGGCGCAGATGCGCCGGCCCCTGTGGATAACGTGGATAACCCGACGGGACGGCGACCCCTGTCAGGCGCAGGTCTTGGCCTTTTCCATCATCGCCACGAAGCGATCGAACAGATAGTGGCTGTCCATCGGCCCGGGGCTCGCCTCGGGGTGATACTGGACCGAGAAGGCCGGCTTGTCGGTCAGCGCGATGCCGGCATTCGACCCGTCGAACAGGCTGATATGGGTCGGCCGGGCATTGGCGGGCAGCGTCGCCTCGTCCACGGCGAAACCGTGGTTCATCGAGGTGATCTCGACCTTGCCGGTGTCCAGATCCTTCACCGGGTGGTTCGCCCCGTGATGGCCCTGATGCATCTTCATGGTCCGGGCGCCGACGGCGAGACCGAGCATCTGGTGGCCGAGGCAGATGCCGAAGGTTGGAATCTGCCGGTCGAGCACTGCCCGGATGACCGGAACCGCGTATCTGCCGGTAGCGGCGGGATCGCCGGGGCCGTTCGACAGGAAGACGCCGTCGGGCTTCAGCGCCATGACCTCGTCGGCGGTGGCGCTGGCCGGCACCACCGTGACCTTGCAACCGGCATTGGCGAGGAGGCGCAGGATGTTGCGCTTCACGCCGTAATCCAGGGCGACCACATGGAAGCGCGGCTCGCCGGCGGTGCCGTAGCCCTCGTCCCATTCCCAGATCGTCTCCGACCAGGGATAGCGCTGCGACGAGGTGACGCCTGGCACGAGATCGAGCCCGTCCATCAAGGGCAGGCCCGCCGCACGGCGCTTCAGCGCCTCGACATCGAATTCACCGCTGGGCGAATGGGCGATCACGGCATTGGGCATGCCGTTCTCGCGGATGAGCGCGGTGAGCGCGCGGGTGTCGACGCCGCACAGGCCGACGATGCCCCGGCGCTTCAGCCAGAGGTCGAAATGGCTGACGGAGCGATAATTCGACGGGCTGGTGATCTCGGCCTTCAGCACGACGCCGCGCACGCCCGAGGCGGCCGCCATGTTGACGGTCTCGATATCCTCGTCATTGGCGCCGACATTGCCGATATGCGGGAAGGTGAAAGTGATGATCTGACCGGCATAGGAGGGATCGGTGAGGATCTCCTGGTAGCCGGTCATGGCGGTGTTGAAGCAGACTTCGCCATCGGCGATGCCGTTCGCTCCAAGGCCGAAACCTTCGATCACCGTGCCGTCTGCGAGCACGAGCAGGGCCGTCGGCTTGGGATCCGTCCAGCCGGATTCGTCTTGTCTGTCTGTCATGAGGCGCCTACATAGCGACGACTTGGGCGTCGGTCAAAAGGAATGCGGGCTGTCGCCCACCGAAATCCACTGCCGCCCGGCTTCCGATCCCATCGGCCCCTGACGGCCTCTCCCGTGAGCCCGGCCGAACCCTGCCTGCCCTAGCGAGGATTTGCCCGTCATGCTGCGCGACCGTTTCATGAGCGATCTGAAGGAAGCCATGAAGGCCGGCGAGAAGCTGCGCCTCGGCACCATCCGCCTGATGCAGGCGGCGCTGAAGGACAAGGACATCGAGGCCCGCGGCGCCGGCAAGGGGCCGATCCCGGACGACGAGATCCTGCAACTCCTGCAGAAGATGGTGAAGCAGCGCCAGGAGAGCGCGAAGATGTATGGCGACGGCGGTCGGCCGGAGCTGGCCGACCAGGAAAACGCCGAGATCGCCATCATCTCGGTCTATCTGCCGAAGCAGATGGACGAGGACGAGGCCCGCGCCGCCATTGCCGCCGTCATCGCCGAGACTGGCGCGGCGGGGGTGAAGGACATGGGCAAGGTGATGAGCGAGTTGAAGAGCCGCTTTGCCGGGCAGATGGATTTCGGCAAGGCCAGCCCGCTCGTCAAGCAGTTGCTCGGCTGACGCATGGTGGAGGCGCTGGTCTGGCTGTTGGCCGATCTCGGCCGGATCAGCGGCGTCACCCTCTCGACGCCGGTCTATGCCGCCGCCTCGGCGCTGCACGTCGTCGGCATCGCCTTGCTCTTCGGCCCGATCGCGCTGGTCGACCTGCGGTTGGCGGGCGCCTTGCGGTCGCTCGACGTCACCGCCCTGACGATGCTGCGCACCACCGCGAAGATCGGCACGGGGCTGGCCGTGCTGACAGGCGTCCTCCTCGCCTCGGCGCGGCCGGACGAGTATTTCGCCAATCCGACCTTTCTCGCGAAGCTGGCGGTGATCGCCCTCGCCCTCGCCAATGCGCTGGCCTTCGAGGTCGCGGCGCGGCGGGTCGGGCTCCCTGCCCTCGTCGGACATCCCGCGGCCCGGGCGAGCGGCATCGCCTCGCTCGCCCTCTGGCTCGCCGCGATCGGGCTCGGCCGCTGGATCGCCTTTACCTGAGTTCGACGCGGCGACCGGCGACCTCGACCCATTCGGCCCGATAGACGTCCGGGTTGCCGCGGTTCTGGTAGGCGTAGACCCGCAAGGTCTTGCCCGGAGCGATGTCGTCGGCACTGAGCCCACGGGCCTGCATGCGCGACGTCGGCGCCAGCTCGATGATCAGTTCCCGGCCGTCCTTCTGCATGAAGAGCGTTCCGTGCGGGTTGGCGTAGGTCGAGCGCGCCACGGCACCGGAATGGTCGAGGATCTTGTCACGGTCGAAGCCGCCCCAGCCGTGATGGGCGGCCGCGGCACCCGACAGGATGACGGTTCCAGCGGTCGCAGCGGCGCCGAGGATCTTGCGTCGGTTCAGCATGGTCAGTCTCCCGCTCTGAGGTTGTCGGGCAGTCTAGCGCGCGGGCCGGGCCGCCGGACCATCACGCATCCTCACGCCTTCGTGAGCGCGCCCCCCGTCGCTCAGCGGCCGAACCGCAGGCGCGTCTGAGCGACGCTTACCATCGTGTTGTAGTTGTTCACGATCCACATGCGCTCGTGCCCGCCGGCACGGCGAGCGTCGCCACGCACGCGGGCCAGCTTCTGGCGGTATTCGCGCAGGCTGCCGAGCCAGGAGCCTGCCTGGCTGTCGAGGATCGAGGCGCCGCTCGGATCGGTCTCCTTCAGCTTGTCGAGCTCGCGCAGCGCCGCCGAATAGCGGGCGATGGCCGCGTCGAAGGCTGCGAGATCGACCACGGGACGGGCGTCGGACGGCATGAGGTCCATGACACCGCGCGCCTCGATCATGACGTTGCGGACGTTCCAGCGGGCGGAACGGCCCTCGCGCCGCTCGATGTCGGCGAGCTCGCGCAGGTTGATGTCGCCCCTGAAGGTCCGCATGTGCAGTTCGACATCGGCGCGGTCCTTGAGGAAGGCCTGCGCCGCCGGGACCAGGTCGCGGTGCAGTTCGCGGCCCAGCGCCGCGCCATCGTCCTGGTAGTCCTTGCGCTCGTAATAGACGTTGGCGCGGGTGATCAACGGCGCCAGCGCGCCGTAGGACTGGATGTAGCGGCGCATGGCGTCATCCAGATCCGGCATTGCCGGTTCCTGGACCACCGCCTGGGCGGCCTTCTCGAGCTCGCTGCGCACATCGTAGAGGCTGTAGAGCCCATAGGTGATGTAGCGCTCGCGTCCTGTCGGTCCGCGCTGGATATTGACCCAGCTGCGGTAGCGATCCCAGGATTCGACGGCCCGGAGGGTGCGGTTCAGCAGTTCCGTATAGGCGTTGGACTTGACGATCGCCGCCTGCAGCGCGGCATCCGGGGCCGGACGCGCCGGCGCTTGCGCCAGCGCCGGGGCGGCGGGGGCCAGCGTCGCGGCGACGAGGCCGAGCAGCAGCGCGCGGCGGTCGTGATCAGGGGTGTGGCATCGGCGGGTCATGGCGGATCCTCCTTCCATGACCGCGAGAGTCGCGTCCCGACGTTTCAATCCGTCTGCGAGGGACCGGCCGGATCGTTTCAGCGACCGGGCTCGGCGCACCAAAGCAAAGGCGCCGCCCGGCCGGGCGACGCCTCCGCAATCCGTACCGGTTCAGGCGCGTCAGCCCCAGCGGATTTCCAGGACCCCGTAGCTCTGGGCGCCCTTCGGCGTGTTCACCTCGACGACCGTGCCGGCCGACTTGCCGATCAGCGCGCGCGCCAGCGGCGAGGAGATCGAGATGCGGCCAGCCTTGGCATCGGCCTCGCTGTCGCCGACGATCTGCCAGACGCGCTCTTCCTCGGTGTCCTCGTTGACCAGCTTGACGGTCGCGCCGAACTTGACGGTGTCGCCGGAGAGCTTGGTGACGTCGATCACCTCGGCCCGCGCGATCAGGCTCTCAAGCTCGGCGATCCGCCCCTCGTTGAGCGACTGCTGCTCCTTGGCCGAGTGATATTCGGCGTTCTCCGAAAGGTCGCCATGGGAGCGGGCCTCGGAAATCGCCGCGATGATGCGCGGGCGCTCGACACGCTGGCGCTCCTTCAACTCGGCTTCGAGATTGGCGAATCCGCCGACGGTCATCGGAACCTTTTCCATGATGCTCGCCCTTGCCTTTCAATGACGAATAAAGGTCCGCGAGCCGAGGACGCCGGCCCCGCGAACCTTCATGGTTAAACCTTGGCGCGTTCCGGCAATGGCCGGAGATCAGGCCTTGCCGAAATAGCTCTGCAGCGCGCGCACCTCGAGGTCTCCCTCGAGATAGGCCTTGATGCCCTGTGCGGCAGCCACCGACCCTGCGAGAGTGGTGTAATAGGGAACCTTCTGCAAGAGGGCCGCGCGGCGCAGTGAACGCGAGTCGGAGAGCGCCTGGGCCCCTTCGGTCGTGTTGAAGACGAGCTGGACCTCGCGGTTCTTCAGCGCGTCGACGATATGGGGCCGGCCTTCCAGCACCTTGTTGATCTTGCCGCAGGGGATTCCCTGTTCGACGAGATAACGCTGGTTGCCGGAGGTGGCGATGATCTTGAAGCCGAGCGTGTGCAGCATCCGGATCGCTTCGAGGATGCGGGGCTTGTCGTCGTCGCGCACCGAGACGAAGACCGTGCCGGAGACGGGAACGATGGTCCCTGCCCCGAGCTGGCTCTTGGCAAAGGCGGTGGCGAAGGTCGTATCGAGACCCATGACCTCGCCGGTCGAGCGCATTTCCGGCCCGAGCAGGACGTCGACGCCGGGGAACCGGGCGAAGGGGAACACCGCCTCCTTGACGCCGACATGGTCGAGAACCTTCGGCTTCAGTCCGAAGGATGCCAGGCTCTCGCCCGCCATGATACGCGAGGCGATCTTGGCGATCGGCTCGCCGATCACCTTGGCGACGAAGGGGACGGTGCGGGATGCGCGCGGATTGACCTCGAGGACATAGATGTCGCCGTCCTTGATGGCGTACTGGACGTTCATCAGGCCGCCGACATCGAGGGCGAGGGCCAGCGCCTTGGTCTGGCGCTCCAGTTCAGCCAGCATGGAATCGGGCAGCGAATAGGGTGGCAACGAGCAGGCGCTGTCGCCGGAATGGATGCCCGCCTCCTCGATATGTTCCATGATGCCCGCGACATAGCTCGTCTTGCCGTCGGCGAGGCAGTCGACGTCCACCTCGATGGCGTCGGACAGGTAGCGGTCGAAGAGCAGCGGATTCTTGCCGAGGACGGTGTTGATCTGGCCGGTCTTGTCGTTGGGATAGCGGGCCTTGACGTCGGCCGGCACCAGTTCGGGCAGCGTGCCGAGGAGATAGTCGCCGAGCTGGCCTTCCTCGCGGATGATCTGCATGGCGCGGCCGCCGAGCACATAGGAGGGCCGCACGACCAGCGGATAGCCGAGCTCGCCGGCGATCAGGCGGGCCTGTTCGACCGAATAGGCGATGCCGTTCTTCGGCTGCTTGAGGCCGAGCTTGTCGAGCAGGCGCTTGAAACGGTCGCGGTCCTCGGCGAGGTCGATGGCATCGGGCGAGGTGCCGAGGATCGGGATGTCCGCCTCCTCGAGCGCGCGGGCGAGCTTCAGCGGGGTCTGGCCGCCGAACTGGACGATGACGCCCTTCAGCGTGCCGTTCTGCTTCTCCCGCTCCAGGATCTCCAGCACGTCCTCGGCCGTCAGACTCTCGAAATAGAGCCGGTCCGAGGTGTCGTAGTCGGTGGAGACGGTCTCGGGATTGCAGTTGATCATGATCGTCTCGAACCCGGCGTCCGAGAGCGCGAAACAGGCGTGGCAGCAGCAGTAGTCGAACTCGATGCCCTGCCCGATCCGGTTCGGGCCGCCGCCGAGGATGACGATCTTCTCGCGGTCAGTGGGACGCGATTCGTCGGCGAGAGCGCCGGCGAAGGGCGCCTCGTAGGTCGAGTACATGTAGGCGGTCGGGGACGCGAATTCCGCGGCGCAGGTGTCGATGCGCTTGTAGGCGGGACGCACGTTCAGGGTACGGCGCGCCTTGGCGACTTCGGCCTCGGTCTTCTGCGTGAGCACGGCGAGGCGCGCGTCCGAGAAACCCATGGCCTTGAGCCGACGCAGCGCGCCCGCGGTCTTCGGCACGCCCTTGGCGCGGACCTCGGCCTCGACGTCGACGATGCCGCGAATCTGTTCGAGGAACCAGGGGTCGATGCGGCAGTAGGAATGGATCTCCTCGTTGGAGATGCCGAGGCGCATGGCCTGCACCACCTTGAGGAGGCGGTCGGGCGTCGGGGTGCCGAGGGCGGCACGGATGGCGTTCTTGTCGTCGCCTTTGCCGAGGCCCTCGATCTCGATCTCGTCGAGCCCGGTGAGGCCCGTCTCGAGGCCCCGCATGGCCTTCTGCAGCGATTCCTGGAAGGTGCGGCCGATCGCCATGACCTCGCCGACCGACTTCATCGACGTGGTCAGCACCGGGTCGGCGCCGGGGAACTTCTCGAAGGCGAAGCGCGGCACCTTGGTGACGATGTAGTCGATCGTCGGCTCGAAGGAGGCCGGTGTCGCGCCGCCGGTGATGTCGTTCCTGACCTCGTCCAGCGTGTAGCCGACGGCGAGCTTCGCCGCGACCTTGGCGATGGGAAAGCCGGTCGCCTTGGAGGCCAGTGCCGAGGACCGCGACACGCGCGGGTTCATCTCGATGACGACGAGGCGGCCGTCGGCCGGGTTGACGGCGAACTGCACGTTCGAGCCGCCCGTCTCCACCCCGATCTCGCGCAGGACGCGGATCGAGGCGTCGCGCATCATCTGGTATTCCTTGTCGGTCAGCGTCAGCGCCGGCGCGATGGTGATGGAATCACCGGTATGGACGCCCATCGGATCGAGGTTCTCGATGGAGCAGACGATGATGGCGTTGTCCGCGTGGTCGCGGACCACCTCCATCTCGAATTCCTTCCAGCCGAGAACGCTCTCTTCCACCAGAACCTCGGTGGTCGGCGAGGCGTCGAGGCCGCGCTCGACGATCTCGATGAACTCGGCCTTGTTGTAGGCGATGCCGCCGCCCGTTCCGCCCATGGTGAAGGAGGGACGGATGATCGCCGGCAGGCCGATGTCGTCGAGCACGTCGATGGCCGCTCCGAGCGACTGGACGACATGGCTCTTCGGCGTCTGCAGGCCGATCTTGGCCATGGCCTGGCGGAACCGCTCGCGATTCTCCGCCTTGTCGATGGCATCCGCCTTGGCGCCGATCATCTCGACGTCGAACTTGGCGAGAACGCCCATCTCCTCGAGCTTCAGCGCCGTGTTCAGCGCGGTCTGGCCGCCCATGGTGGGCAGCAGGGCGAAGCCGCCGGGGACGACATAGCGCTCCTTTTCGATGATCTTGGCGACGATATCGGGCGTGATCGGCTCGATATAGGTCGCATCCGCCATGTCCGGGTCGGTCATGATGGTCGCCGGATTGGAGTTGACGAGCACGATCCGGTAGCCCTCCTCCTTCAGCGCCTTCACCGCCTGAGTTCCCGAATAATCGAACTCGCAAGCCTGGCCGATGACGATCGGGCCGGCGCCGATGATCAGGATGGAGGAGATGTCGGTGCGTTTCGGCATGAGGCTCCGGCCCTTTGAAGGCTCGTCTGGATCTTCGGGGCTGCGCGGCTCAAAAAAAGAGGCCGGACTCGTATCGAGCCAGCCTCCCGCAACCGCATCCCCTGAAAATCGGGTCGCGTGATTAAGAGGCCCCTATAGACGGCTTTCCCGTCGATGGGAAGCCGCGATGGCGGCCTGAGCACCCGCCGGACGTCGATGCCGGGGGAAAAGACCTGCGCACAGAAACGCGGCGGTTCCATCTGCGGCCGGGATTCATGCGTCCACAGCGAGCGAACCGCTACCAGCTACCGTCACCACGCGTTTCGCCCGACGGCTTGTCCGGCAACGCGGCGAGGATGCCCTGCGACGACGTGTTCACCGCCGAATCGCTCGTGGTGGTGGCCGGGCTGATGACACCGCTGCAGCCGTGCCCCAGCCGGGTGCTGTTGGCGAACGCGCGGCGGAAGGCCCGGCGCATCTGCCGGCACGAAGCCGGCGATGCGGGACGGTCAGGGTCGGCTCGCCGTCGCCCTTGGCGACAGTTTCTCGGCGAGGGTCCGGCCGATATTCACGCCGAGGCAATGGTAGCTGCCGTCGACGAGGTGGTCGCCGGCGGTCGGCAGCATCTGGTCAAGCCGCAGGCGTCCCGACTCCATGAGGAAGCCGAACATGTCGCTGCGGCGAAAGACCGCCGTCTCGGTTTCCGCCGCGACCTCATGCAGGGCCGCGACATAGCCGGCATAGGCGGGGAAACGATCGGGCCGCGGCAGGGGCAGCTGATCCACGAGCATGACGTCGGCACCACCGTCACGGATCCTGGCGATGCCCTTGCGGAGGATCCGCTTGAACTTCTCGATGCCGATATCGTTGATCGCATCGAAGACGCCGGTCTGCCAGATGACGAGCCGCGGCTGCTCGGAGAGCACGTCCGCGTCGATGCGCTGATACATCTGATGCGCGGAATTGCCACCGATGCCGGCATTGACGACATCGATCTCGTGACCGGGCAACAGGTGGGCGAGTTCCTTGCGGAGCACCGTCGGATAGGATCGCTCCTCGGAGGAGGCTCCCGCACCCTGCGTCGACGACGAGCCGAGCGCGACGATGGTGAGCTTCTGGCCATCGGCGATGGCCGCTCTCGCAAGGGGCAGATCAGCCGCAAAGCCGCGCAACGACTCCGGGACGGTGCAGGTCGCATCGACGGCCGGGCGCATACCCGTCCCCAGGGCCGGCGGACTCGCGAGAGCCACCAGAGCCAGGAATGCCCCGAGGAACCGGATGGACCACGAGTGTATCACGCCGCCTTCACCTCGCCGACGCCAGGCAGAGCCCTGGCAGAAGCTTTCGCTGTCGCACCACGGTACCATTCAAGCACAGTTGCGGTGCCGAGCAAGAGGGTAATGCCGACAACGTTGACGGCAACCTGCATCGGCAGGCCGCGGCCGATCTCGGTGAGGGCGAAAGTGCCGAGCAGCGACAGGATGATGCCGAAGCAGAAGAGCGGGAGCGAGTGACGTCCGGCCTGTTCGAGCTGGCGCGCCACCGCCGAACCGAGCCAGCCGGCCGTACGCGGCACATGTGCGGCAATGAGGTAGGCGAGCGACAGCGCGTGGGCGAAACGCCACAGCGACAGGTTGGTCTTGTCGAGGTCGAGGCGCCAGTCATCGGGCAGGATCAGGCCTTCCATCCCGGCAATGACGGCCCAGGGGGCGGCACTGACCAGACCGAACAGGACGATGGCGATCGCTACGACGGTGATGAACGGCGAGCGCGGAAGCGCGACACCGCGCAGGGCGGCCTGGCCCGTCACTATTCCGACGGCGAAGAGCAGTTGCCACGCGAAGGGGTTGAAGAACCAGACACCACCGGTGGACATGTTGGGGATGGCGAGTTCCAGCATCCAGGCGGCGCCGTAAAGCCCTGCGGAGGCGGCGAGCGCCAGGGCCGGCGAGACCCGCGCCAGCAGCCAGAGCAAAGGCAGCATGCCCAAGAGGACGATGTAGAGCGGCAGGATGTCGAGGTAGTTCGGCAGGAAGACGAGCGCCACGGTTTGCAGCAGCGTCGTGGCCGGGTCCTGGAAGAACGGCAGGATCGCGACGTGTTCGTAATAGAGCGGGTTGCCGAAGCGCACGGCCATGAAGGCGACGGCGACGGCCGTGAACACGAAGAGCCCGAGATGGGCGAGATAGAGCTTCCAGATGCGGGCGACGATCTGGGCGGTGCCGGTCACCAGGCTGCGGCGGTCCATCACCGTGCCGTAGGCGAGTGCCGCGGAGAAACCGGCGAGCAGCACGAAATGCTCTGCCGCGTCGGAAAAACCGAGAGAGGTCGGGGTGACGCGAATCAGGATGTTTCCCGCGACATGGTCGATGAAGATGATCAGGAGAGCGAGGCCGCGGAACACATCGACGCGGACGTCCCTCTCCACACGCACCGGAGCTTTCGGTGACGCGCCGAGCCAGAACCAGGAGCCGAAGGACAAATGGGTGGACATGCAGACCATATCTGGAGGGAAAGGCCGGACGCTCCGGCGCTTTTGCAGTGCAGCATCCCTATCCGGAAAACATGGCTAAAGTTTTGATAGCGCGATCACGAAAGCCCACGCGTGATCACGACTGCGCGAGTGCCTCGCGGAGGACGTCCCTGACACGGTCGGGGCGCTCCATGGGGAAGAAATGCGAGGTGTCGGGCAGCGTCTCGACGGGGACGTGGGGTGCGACGCGGGCGAGCCGCGCTTCGCCGCCATAGACGGTGGACCGGACGCCGCCGGCCAAGATCCTGACAGGAACCTCCACCCGCTTCAGCGCGCCCCATGGATTCTGTGTCTGCGAGGCGAAATTGGCCGCTTCCCAGGCCGGGGCGCAGGCGAGCCGGACGCCCTCGGGGTCGTCGACGAAGCCGCCAGCGACATAGCCCTCCAGGAATCCCGGCTGCCACGAGGCGAAGGTCTTGCGGGTGCGGTAGGTCGCCACCGCCTCGTCCCTGGACGGAAAGACGGCGCGGCGCTTGGCCGCACCGACGGCGAGGTCGATGTTGCGCATGCGGGCCGCGCCCCAGGGCGTGCGCGCGTAGAGCCACAGCCACGGGTGCATCATCACGGGGTCGAGGAGAACGAGCCCGCGCACGCGGGCGGGGCGGCGCGCCGCCGCCAGCAGCGCCGCGACCGATCCCATCGAATGACCGGCGAGGATGGGCGGGCGGGCGCCCGCGGGCACGATCCGGTCGAGGACCTCGACGAGATCGTCGGCATAGGCGTTCCAGTTCGTCATCCGCACCGGTTCTGCCGGCAGGCTGGACAATCCGTGACCGCGCAAGTCGAGAGCGACGATGCTGTTGCCGGCTCCCAGCGGCGCGAGCAGCGGGCCGTAGGTCGCGGCGTTGAAGCCGTTGGCGTGGAGAAAGACGAGGTCGGGCGGCGTCTCGCCGGCCCCCCAGCGCAGACCCGACATCGCACCGTCCGGCAGGGCGATCGACAGGCGGTCACCCGGGTCCGCGGGGGTCGTCGTCATGATGGCATCCGTGCTGTTCGATCCCCGGCGCTCTCGCTGCGCACACGGTCAGTCGACAGGCGCGATTTCGAGCGGCACCGCCGCCTCGTCCTTCACCTGGCCGAGGGTCAGGACGGTGCGCACATTGCGCACATTGGGCGTCGCGGTGAGGTCGGAGACGAAATTCTGAAAGCTCGCCAGGTCCGGCGCCACGCATTTCATGACGAAATCGAAATCGCCCGAGACCGTGTGGCATTCGCGGATGACCGGCCAGTGCCGGACCTTCTCGGCGAAGGCGTGGAGATCAGCCTCGGCCTGGCTCGCCAGGTGCACCATGGCGAAAACGGTGATGCCATATCCGAGTTTCTCGCTCGCCAGCAGCGCGCGGTAGCCGCGGATGACGCCCATCTCCTCCAGCGCGCGCACGCGCCTGAGGCAGGGCGGCGCCGAAATGCCGACCCGGCTCGCCAGTTCGACATTGGTCATCCGCCCGTCGCCCTGAAGCTCGCGGAGAATCTTCCAGTCGATGGCGTCCAGGCGGGCCTTCACGGGGCACGTCTCCACGGTGGCTGATGTATCAGCCGAGTAGCGCAACCCCCCTTTTTGCGCAACAAAATTTCGCGCATCGCCAGACGGCGACCGGCCCGCGCCGATGGGTATCAGCGGCATTCCCGCGCATGGACAAAACGGTAGCACGCCTGAAACTTTGGAACCGAGCGGGGCAAAAGGGGCGTCAGGCGGGACGTCGCGCCTTCGAGGACGAGCGCCTGCTGGATCGGACAACCAAGGATCAGCTCCGCATCACAAAACGCCACGAAAGTATCGCTATGCGATGCATATCATTCAGATTTGTGCGGCATCCCATCAATCCATTTCGTTGACAAGATGATGAAGTCGGTGGAATGAGCCTTGCGCCAAGCGCATAGCTGTTCCAGATTATCGGCCTGCGGGGCCTTTTTCGGCGCCTTCTCCTATCCCTCGGCCGGACATCATGGTCTCCCATCGCGAGCGCGTCGTCATCATCGGTTCCGGCCCGGCCGGCTACACGGCCGCCATCTACGCGGCCCGCGCCATGCTGAAGCCGGTCATGATCCAGGGCATCCAGCCCGGCGGACAGCTGACCATCACCACCGACGTCGAGAACTATCCGGGCTTCGCCGACGTCATCCAGGGTCCCTGGCTGATGGAGCAGATGGAGAAGCAGGCGGCCCATGTCGGCACCCGCATCGTCTCCGATCACGTCGCCGCCGTGGACCTGCAGCAGCGCCCGTTCCGCATCACCTGCGAATCCGGTGACGTCTACGAGACGGACGCGCTGATCATCTGTACCGGCGCCCAGGCCAAATGGCTGGACTTGCCCTCGGAGCAGAAGTTTCGCGGCTTCGGCGTCTCCGCATGCGCCACCTGTGACGGCTTCTTCTACCGCAACAAGGATGTGCTGGTGGTCGGCGGCGGCAATACGGCCGTCGAGGAGGCGCTTTTCCTCACCAATTTCGCTTCCAGGGTGACCGTCGTCCATCGCCGCGACGCCTTCAAGGCCGAGCGCATCCTGCAGGAGCGCCTCTTCGCCCATCCGAAGATCGAGGTGGTGTGGGACAGCGCGCTGGACGAGATCATCGGTCGTGACGATCCGACCGCTGTGACCCGCGTGCGTCTGAAGAACGTCAAGACCGGTGAGATGCACGAGCGCCCCGTCGCCGGCGTCTTCATCGCCATCGGCCATGCCCCGGCCGTCGAACTCTTCGAGGCCCAACTCCGCAAGAAGCCGACCGGCTATCTGTGGACCGCTCCCGATTCCACCGCCACCGACGTCGCCGGCGTTTTCGCCGCCGGAGACGTCACCGATGACACCTATCGCCAGGCGGTCACCGCCGCCGGCATGGGATGCATGGCCGCCCTCGAAGCCGAACGGTATCTCGCTCACCACGCGACGATCCGACAAGCCGCAGAATAAGACGGGCAAAGCAGCCGCCTCCGGGAGACTTCGATGGACTGGGACAAGCTGAGGATCTTCCATGCCGCCGCAGCAGCGGGCAGCTTCACCCATGCAGCCGATACGCTGGGACTGTCGCAGTCGGCCGTTTCGCGACAGGTCTCGTCGCTGGAGCAGGACCTCAAGGTTCCCCTGTTCCACCGCCATGCCCGCGGCCTGGTGCTGACCGAACAGGGAGAGCTTCTCTACCATACGGCGCAAGACGTGCTGATGAAGCTCGAAAGTGCCAAGATCAAGCTGACGGACTCGAAGGAACGGCCGAACGGCGAACTGAAGGTGTCGACCACCGTCGGCCTCGGCACCGCATGGCTCGCACCGCGTCTCGGCGAATTCCTCGACCTCTATCCCGACATCCAGATCAAGATGATCCTCACCGACGAGGAACTCGACCTGTCGATGCGCGAGGCGGATGTCGGCATCCGCGTGCGCCAGCCGGTGCAGCCAGACCTCATCCAGCGCAAGCTGTTCCAGATCAAGTTCCACGCCTTCGCCTCGTCCGACTACCTGAAGCGCAACGGCTCGCCGAAGAACGCCAACGAACTCGACGGTCACCGCATCCTGGCCTTCGGTGGCAGGGCGCCGAACTACATGCAGAATGTCACCTGGCTATCGACCGCCGGCCGCAGCGGCATGGTTCCGCGCTCCTTCGCGATGACGATCAACAACATCTCGGGGCTGGTGGCGGCGGTCGAGAACGGCATCGGCATCGCGGTTCTGCCCGACTATCTCGTCCGTGACGGATCGGGGCTCGTCCAGATCCTCGACGATGAGGAAATGCCGGTGCTCGACGCATGGTTCGTCTATCCGGAAGAGCTGAAGTCGGTCGCCCGCGTGCAGGTGTTCCGCGACTTCCTCGTCTCCAAGGCGCAGCGCTGGCCGGGTTGAGCCGGCCCGAAAACGAGATCCGGACCTGTGGCGTGAAGGCCCTGCTGCCCTAGAGGCTCGACCGGGGCGCGTCATGATCCCTAGGGGTCGGCCTTCACTCTCATCGCCCGGAAATGGCCGCCTGGCGACAAACGAACGCGTCCCGCATTCGCTCGACGCTACGGCGAGCCTCGAAGGACGCACTTGGCCCGCGCACGTCTTTGGCCCGTGCAACTCGCCCACTCTCGGGCAGATGGCTCAGCCGGCCGACAGCCGCGCCTCCAACGCCTCGATGCGCGCCTTCAGTGCCTCGTTTTCCTCGCGGGCCTTCACGGCCATGTCGCGCACGGCCTCGAATTCCTCGCGGCTGGGCAGGTCCATGTCGCGCAACAGGCGCTCGGCCTGGGTCTTCACGAAGGTGTCGGCCTCGCGCTTCATGCCCTGGGCGAAGCCCGCGGCATCGGTCATGAACTTGGCGAACTCGTCGGCGATGCGGTCGCTGCTCTGTGTCATGGGATCTCTCCGCTGCTGGTCAGGGTATGGGGTCGCACCGGCCGCGGCGCAAGAGCCGACGGGGCTGCTTGACCTCGCGGGCCGGCGCGGGCAAACCGCCTCCATGACGCTCCTCGCCCTGCCCTTTCCCGTCATCGACCCGGTCCTGATCGCGGTCGGCCCGCTGGCGATCCGCTGGTATGCGCTGGCCTATATCGGCGGGTTCCTGTTCGGCTGGTGGCTGGCCAAGAGGCTCGTCGCGACCGACCGCCTCTGGCCCGGCGGCAGGGCGCCCTTCGCGCCGGCGGTCATCGACGACGCCATCGTCTGGGCGGCGCTCGCCGGCATTCTCGGCGGCCGCCTCGCCTTCGTCTTCGTCTACAATCTCGACTATTACCTCGCCAACCCGGCCGCGATCCTGGCGGTCTGGGAGGGAGGCATGGCCTTCCACGGCGGCATCGTCGGGGCGGTCGTCGGCCTCCTCATCTTCGCGCGGCGCAATTCCCTGCCGCTCCTGCCGCTGGTCGATCTCGCCGCCGTCGTCGCACCGATCGGCATCGCCCTCGGCCGGCTCGCCAATTTCATCAAGCCGGAGCTCTGGGGCCGCGTCACCGATGTGCCGTGGGCCTTCATCTTCCCCGGTGCGGGGCCGGAGCCGCGCCACCCCAGCCAGATCTACCAGGCGCTGACCGAGGGGTTGCTGCTCTTCGTCGTCCTGCTGCTGATCGTCCGGGCCGGCGGGCTGAAGCGACCGGGCCTCCTCGCCGGCTGTTTCGGCATCGGCTATGGGCTGGCGCGGTCCTTCGGCGAGCTGTTCCGCCAGCCCGATCCGCAACTCGGCTTCCTCTTCGCCGGCGCGACCATGGGCCAGCTCCTATCGGTACCGCTGGTCGGCGTCGGGCTGTGGCTGGTGCTCAGGTCGCGGCGCCAGCCGGCATGACGCCGTTGGCGGCGGAGCTGAAGGCGCTCATTGCGACGGAAGGACCCCTGCCCGTCGACCGTTTCATGGCGCTGGCGCTGGGTCACCCGCGCCACGGCTACTACATGACGCGTGACCCCTTCGGCGCCGCCGGAGACTTCATCACCGCGCCGGAGATCTGCCAGGTCTTCGGCGAGCTGACCGGCGTCTGGGCGGCCAGCGCCTGGGAGGCGTTGGGCCGGCCGGCGGCCGTCGCCCTCGTCGAGTTCGGGCCGGGGCGCGGCACGCTGATGGCCGATCTCCTGCGCGCGGCAGAGGCGCTGCCAGCCTTTCGGGCGGCCCTCTCGGTGCATCTGGTCGAGACCTCGCCCGTGCTCGCGGCGCGGCAGAATGAGGTGCTGAGCGCGGCGAGTGTACCGCTCGCCTGGCATCGCGACCTCTCGACCGTCCCGCCCGGGCCCGCCATTCTCGTCGCCAACGAGTTTCTCGACGCCCTGCCGATCCGGCAATTCGTCATGACTGCCGCCGGCTGGCGCGAGCGTGTCGTCGGGCTCGTCGACGGAGCGCTCGCCTTCGGCCTCGCCCGCGATCCCGTGCCGCAAGCGCTCATCCCCGCCGCGCTCCGCCAGGGAGAGCCAGGGGCGGTCGTCGAGATCTGTCCGGCCTTCCATCACCTCGCGGCCGGCCTCGCCGCCAGGCGCGCTCCTCTGGCCGGCCTCTTCATCGATTATGGCCATGTCGCATCGGCCCATGGCGAGACGCTGCAGGCGGTACAGGCGCATCGCTTCACCGATCCCCTGGCCGCGCCGGGAGAGGCGGACATCACCGCCCATGTCGATTTCGAGGCTTTCGCGGCGGCCGCCGTTGCCTCGGGCCTTGCGGCCTCGCCCGCCGTCGACCAGCGCGCCCTGCTCTTCGGCCTCGGTCTCCGCGAGCGGGCGGAACGTCTCGCTCAAAGCCGCCCGGACGCGTTCGAGACGCTGCGGGCCGGGGTCGAGCGGCTGATCGATCCGGCCCCTGCCGGCATGGGATCGCTGTTCAAGGCGATGGCGGTGGCCTCGTCGCGCGATCTCCTCGACCGGCTGCCGCGGCTCGCCTGACGTCTGCGCGGCGCCGATTGACACCGGCGCGCGAAGCAGATTTCGCTTTGCCCATGTTCGTGACCTCGCCCGCCCTCGCCGCCCTGCCCGGCATTCGCCATGCCTTCTTCACCCGCGAGGGGGGCGTGTCGGAGGGGCTCTACGCCTCGCTCAATGCGGGGCTCGGCTCGGGGGACGACGGCGGGAACGTGCGCGAGAACCGCCGCCGCATGGCCGCCACGCTGGGCGTCGCCGACAATGCCCTGATCTCCTGTTTCCAGATCCATTCGCCCGACGTCATCATTGCGGACAGGCCCCATGACGGCGGCGACCGGCCCAAAGCCGATGCGGTGGTGACGCGGGTGCCCGGCATCGCCTGCGGCGTCGCCGCCGCCGACTGCGGACCAGTGCTCTTCGCCGATGCCGCGGCGGGCGTGGTCGGCGCCGCCCATGCCGGCTGGAAGGGGGCCATCGGCGGGGTCCTTGAGGCTACCATCGCGGCGATGGAAGGGCTCGGCGCCCACCGCTCCCGCATCAGCGTCGCCATCGGCCCTCTGATCCGGCAGCCGAGTTACGAGGTCTCGCAGGCCTTCGTCGACCAGTTCCGCGGCACCGACGAGGCCTATGCCCGGTTCTTCGCCCCAGGCCGGCCGGGCCATGCCCAGTTCGACCTGCCGGGCTTCATCTCCGCCAGGCTGTCGGCCGCCGGCATCGTCCATCTCGACGACCTGCGCCTCGACACCTATGCGGACGAGGCGCGCTTCTACTCCTACCGGCGCACCACCCACCGCAAGGAGCCAGACTACGGCCGGCATATCGCCGGCATCGCCCTGGCCACCTGAGCCGCGTTCGTATCGCACCGCGGCACGATACGGCCTTTTCCGCGTCACCCAGGCGTCACACCCTGTTGATGGCCAGGTGGGTAAGGCGCGCGCGGCATTGTAGCGCGGGGGTTCGGTTGCTATGAGGGCGCCTTCATCGCTGCCCCGAGAGCTGCCTCATGTCGCGAAAACCCGGGATCAAGATCGTTTCCGGCAATTCCAACCGGCCGCTCGCCGACGCGATCGGGGCCTATCTCAACACGCCCCCGGCCAAGGCCTCCGTCCGCCGTTTCGCGGATATGGAAATCTTCGTCGAAATTCAGGAGAACGTGCGCGGCGAGGACGTCTATGTCGTCCAGTCGACATCGTATCCGACCAACGACCATCTGATGGAGCTGCTGATCATCTGTGACGCGCTGCGTCGCTCCTCGGCCAAGCGCATCACCGCGGTGATCCCTTATTTCGGTTATGCCCGCCAGGACCGCCGGTCCGGCTCGCGGACGCCGATCTCCGCCAAGCTCGTCGCCAACCTGATCACGCGCTCCGGCGCCGATCGCGTCATGACGCTCGATCTCCATGCCGGGCAGATCCAGGGCTTCTTCGACATCCCCACCGACATCCTGGTCGCCGCGCCGCTGCTGGCGAAGGACATCCGGGAAAGCCGCAGCATCGAGGACGTGATGGTGGTTTCGCCGGACGTCGGCGGCGTGGTGCGCGCGCGCGCGCTCGCCAAACGCATCGACGCACTGCTCGCCATCGTCGACAAGCGCCGTGAGCGCCCGGGCGAGAGCGAGGTGATGAACGTCATCGGTGACGTCGAGGGCAAGAGCTGCATCCTCGTCGACGACATCGTCGATTCCGGCGGCACGCTGGTCAACGCCGCCGAGGCGCTGCTGGCGCGCGGCGCCAAGGACGTCTCGGCCTACATCACCCATGGCGTGCTGTCGGGCGGCGCCGTCGCCCGCATCACCGCCTCGAAACTGAAGGAACTGGTGATCACCGATTCCATCCAGCCGACCGAGGCGGTCCGGGTCGCCCGCAACATCCGCACGCTATCGATCGCCAGCCTCATCGGCGAGGCCATCGCCCGCACGGCGAGCGAGGAAAGCGTGTCGAGCCTGTTCGACTGAGGCTCAGCGCAGCGCCGCGAGCCGGCGCTCGACCTTCTGCAGAAATCCTGTGCGCAGGTCGGTACCGGCACCGTCGATGCCGTGCAGCCCCAGCCACAGCGTGCGGCAGCGCGGGGCGACGAGGGGGCGGAGGCCGCGGAGCAGGGTCCGGCGGCCGGGCTCAGACATCACGAGACGCCACCACCACCAGGGCGAGCCGAGCGTCGAGACCGCACCGATGAAGCGGATCTGCGTCAGCACGCGGCCGATCGGCTTGCCGGCCTCGGGCATGGTGAAAGTCGCATGCGGCACCCAGACGCGGTCGAGCCAGCCCTTCAGCATGGCCGGCAGCCCGTACCACCAGGTCGGATAGACGAAGAGCAGCCCTTCCGCCCAGCGCAGGGCGTCGAGATGGGCGGCGACGGGCGCCTCGTTGGCGCCGGCGGTGTGATAGGCGCGCCGCTCACCGGCATCCATGACGGGATCGAAACCCTCGCCGTAGAGATCGATCAGCCTGATCTCGTGACCCGCTGCGGCGAGGGCGGCCAGCGCCCGGTCGCGCAGGGCGGCGGTGAAGCTCTCGGGACAGGGATGGCAGTAGATCACCAGCATGCGCATGACAGGCCCCGGCAGGAGAATCGTCAGGTCCCAGCGTGCACAGCTCGTCCAAGGATGCTAGACGGCGGGCCATGGCTCCTCCCCTTCTGCAACTCCAAGACATCGCCCTGACCTTCGGCGGCACGCCGCTGCTGACCGCGGCGAACCTCTCCGTCGAGGCCGGCGACCGGCTCGCCTTGGTCGGCCGCAACGGCTCGGGCAAGTCGACGCTGCTCAAGATCGCCGCCGGCCTGATCGAGACGGACGGCGGCAGCCGTTTCGCCCAGCCGGGCGCGACGATCCGCTATCTCCTGCAGGAGCCGGACCTTTCCGCCTTCCCGACGACGCTCGCCTATGTCGAAAGCGGGCTCGGGCCGAGCGACGACCCCTATCGCGCGCGCATGCTGCTGGAAGACCTAGGCCTGACCGGCGAGGAGGGCACAACCTCGCTCTCGGGGGGCGAGGCCAAGCGCGCGGCGCTGGCCCATGCCATCGCGCCGGAACCCGACATCCTGATTCTCGACGAGCCGACCAACCATCTCGACCTTCCCGCCATCGAGTGGCTGGAGAAGACGCTGCGACGCCTCTCCTGCGCCATCGTCATGATCAGCCATGACCGCCGCTTCCTCGAGACGCTGTCGCGCGCCACGGTCTGGCTCGACCGCGGCACGACGCGGCGCCTCGACAAGGGCTTCGGCCATTTCGAGGCCTGGCGCGACGAGGTGCTGGAGCAGGAGGAGAAGGATCAGCACAAGCTCGACCGGCAGATCGCCCGCGAGGAACACTGGCTGCGCTATGGCGTCTCGGCCCGGCGCAAGCGCAACGTCCGCCGTCTCGGGAACCTCCATGCCCTGCGCAAGGATTTCCGCGAGCACCGCAAGGCGGTCGGCACGGTGTCGATGACCGTGAGCGAGGCGGAAGTCTCGGGCAAGCGCGTCGTCGAGGCCCGCGGCATTTCCAAGCACTACGGCGACCGGACGATCGTCGACGATCTGACGATCCGGATCCTGCGCGGTGACCGGCTCGGCATTGTCGGGCCGAATGGCGCTGGCAAGACGACGCTGGTCCAGTTGCTGACGGGGACGCTGGCTCCCGATTCCGGCACGATCGACCTCGGCACCAACCTCGCCATGGCGACGCTCGACCAGAAGCGCGAGGACCTCGATCCCGCCATGCCGCTGACGGAGGCCCTGACGCGCGGGCGCGGCGACTATGTCACCATCAACGGCGAGAACCGCCATGTCATCGGCTACATGAAGGACTTCCTCTTCTCGCCGGAGCAGAAGGGCACGCCGGTCGGCGTCCTGTCGGGCGGCGAGCGCGGTCGCCTGCTGCTCGCGCGGGCGCTCGCCTCGCCCGCCAATGTGCTGGTGCTCGACGAGCCGACCAACGATCTCGACCTCGAGACGCTCGACCTGCTGCAGGAAATGCTCACGGACTTTCCCGGCACGGTCATTCTCGTCTCGCATGACCGCGACTTCCTCGACCGGGTCTGTACCTCGGTGCTCGTCAGCGAGGGGAACGGGCGCTGGGTGGAATATGCCGGCGGCTATTCCGACATGCTGAACCAGCGCGGTGCGGGGATCGCGGCGCGCACCGTCGCGAGGGCCGCCAAGGGCGAGGCGACGTCACCGACAGCAGTCAGGACCGAGCCGCAGGCCGAGCCAACCCGCCGCAAGATGTCGTTCAAGGACAAGCACGACCTCGACACGCTGCCGGCGCGGATGGAAGCGCTGCAGCGCGACATCGCAAAGCTGCAGGCGATCCTCGCCGATCCCGCACTCTATGCGCGCGACCGCGCCGCCTTCGACCGCGCGAGTGCGTCGATGACCAAGGCGCAGGGCGACATGTCTGCCGCCGAGGACCGCTGGCTGGAACTTGAAATGCTGAAGGAAAGCCTCGAGGCGTGACGCCGATCAGGCTGCCACGCCGGCAAAGCGCTCGTTGAACGAGTAGCCGGAGCCGCGGACCGTGCGGATCGGGTCCGCCTCGCGGCCGCGCTTCACCGCCTTGCGCAGCCGGCCGATATGGACGTCCACGGTGCGCTCGTCGATATAGACGTCGCGGCCCCAGACGCCGTCGAGCAGCTGTTCGCGCGTGTAGACACGGCCGGGTGACTGCATCAGGAATTCGAGCAGCCTGAACTCGGTCGGGCCGAGGTTGATTTCGCGACCGGCGCGATGAACGCGGCGGGTCTCGCGGTCCAGCTCGATGTCTCCCGACTTCAGGAGGCTCGACAGGTGTTCAGGCTTGGCACGGCGCAAGAGCGCACGGACCCGTGCCAGCAGTTCCGGAACGGAGAACGGCTTGACCACATAGTCGTCGGCACCGATGGCGAGCCCCCTCACCCGTTCGCCCTCTTCACCGCGGGCGGTGAGCATGATCACCGGCAGACGCTCGGTCTCGGGGCGCAGGCGGATGCGGCGGCACAGTTCGATGCCGGACAGGCCAGGCAACATCCAGTCGAGAAGGACAAGGTCGGGAACCGCTTCGCGAAGCCGCACCTCGGCCTCGTCACCGCGGCCGACGACTTCGACCTGATAGCCCTCGGCTTCCAGATTGTAGCGCAGAAGAACCGTGATCGGCTCCTCGTCCTCGACCACCAGAATGCGTGCGGTCATGGAGATGTCCTTGTTTGCCCGGTGCTGCGATCAGAGGCCGACCGTTGCCATCGTCGTGGTGTCGAGTTTCGGACGCTCGTCGGGCAAGGTGACGCCCTTGACCATGTAATGAACGGTCTCTGCGATGTTGGTGGCGTGATCGCCGATCCGCTCGAGATTCTTCGCGCAGAACAGGAGATGCGTGCAGGAGCCGATATTGCGCGGATCTTCGAGCATGTAGGTGAGGAGCTCGCGGAACAGCGAGTTGTAAAGCGCGTCGATGTCGCCGTCGGACTTCCAGACGTCGAGCGCCGCCACAACGTCACGCTGGGCATAGGCGTCGAGCACCTGCTTGACGCGCTCGAGAGCGAGACGGGCCATGGCGTCGAAGCCGCCGGTCACCTTGGCCAGCGGAACCGAGCCATTCATCGCGGTGACGCGCTTGGCGATGTTCTTGGCGAGATCGGCGATCCGCTCCAGATCGGAGGCGATGCGCAGGGCACCGACGATCTCACGAAGGTCGACGGCCATCGGCTGGCGCTTGGCGATGATGAGGATGCCGAGTTCCTCGATCTCGCGCTGCAGGGCGTCGATCTGCGGATCGACCGAGCGCACTTGGCGCGCAAGCTCGAAATCGCTGCGAATGAGGGCGTCGATGCAGCCGACAATCTGCTTTTCGGTCAGTCCGCCCATCTCGGCCACGCGCTGTGCCAGGCCTTTGAGGTCGTTCTCGAAGGCGCTCACGGTATGTTCGGTCATGGCAGGCTCCTGCGAGAGGGCGAAAGGGACTTGTTGAATAACCCTGCGCCGCGACGGTTCTATGCCCGTCAGGTGACGCATCAATGACACCGATTGCGTATTTTTTTCAATGCCTTGCCGATGTTGCGACAAATTGGCGGCAGAACGCATCCGCAATCGCGGCACACAGCGTCGTCAGGACGCGGTCGAGACGGGCGCGCCGGCATCCTCGCCACGGTCGGCGGCCTCGATCCGCACGGTGAAGGTCGCCCCCTCGCCCTGGACGCTCTCGATGGCGAGCCGGCCGCGGTGACGGTTGAGGATGTGCTTGACGAGGGCGAGGCCCAGACCCGTACCGCCTTTTTCCCGGCTCGAGGCGATGTCGACACGGTAGAATCGCTCGGTCAGACGCGGCAGATGCTCGGTTGGGATGCCCGGGCCATGGTCGCGCACGCTGACAACGGCCTCGGCGCCGCGGCCGTTCCGGTTCTCGCGGGCCAGGGCGATGTCGACCCGCCCCCCCTCGGCGCCGTATTTGATGGCGTTCTGCACGAGGTTCTCGAAGAGCCTGATGAGTTCGTCCTGATCGCCCTTGACCGGCAGGGTCGCCTCCCCCGCCTCGATCTCCACCGACACCCCCTGCGCCTTCGCATAGGGCCCCAGCGTGTCGCGCACATGGCGCAGCAGCTGCACCAGGTCGACCACGGTGACGGGCTGAACATGTTCGTTGAGCTCGATTCGCGACAGCGAGAGCAGGTCGTCGATCAGCCGCGACATGCGGCGGGCCTGGGCCAGCATGATGCCGAGAAACCGCTCGCGGGCGTCAGGATCGTTGCGGGCGGGTCCCTGAATGGTCTCGATGAAGCCGACGACGGAAGCAAGCGGCGTGCGCAGCTCGTGGCTGGCATTGGCGACGAAATCGGCCCGCAACTGTTCGAGGCGGCGCTCCTCGGTGAGATCGCGAAGGGACAGGAGGATGAAATCGGCGCGGCCGCCGTCCCGCGCTTCCGGCGTGACGGCGACCGGCGTCGCCTCGACGCTGAACCAGCGCGCGACAGGAACCCGTTCGGAATAATCGATGACCTGGGGGCTGTTGCTGGCAACGGCGCGCCGCACGATCTCGACCACTTCGGGCGCTCTGAGCGACAGAGTCAGCGGCTCGCCGCGTCTGAGGCTGGGCAGCAGTGTCGCGGCGCGGGCATTGTGGGTGCGCACCACCAGTTTCGGGTCGAGGAGGATGGCGGGAACGGGCAGCGCCGCCATGAGGCCCTCGACCGAGAGGTCCGTCAGCCGCGCGGCGCGCCGGGCCATAACGTCGTCTTCCATCGGCGCGCGGACGCGCGGGCGGCGGCGGACGAACGTGCCGGCTCCCACCAGGGCGAGTCCGGCTCCGGTGGCATAGGGCAAGGCCAGATCGCCCGCCGCTGCGAGGATCAGCGCGAGCAAGGCTCCGGCCCCATAGAGGAACAGGGTGCCGAGCCACCCTTCGTTCCACCCGGTGTCGATGTCATCACCCACTGGCGCGTCCCTGCCTTGATCGTGCTGCCCGTCCCGCCGGCGAGAACACGATCCCGGGGGTCATCTCAATCGCGCCGGAAGACGACGCTCGCCGCCCACCCCGTGAACAGGGCGAGCATGGCGGCGGCGAGTCCATAAAGAACACCGTGATCGCGGGCCGCATTGGCGACGAAGGCCTCGAATCCGGTCTTCGTCACTTCGAAGTTCGTACTCTCGCGGGCGAGGATAACGCCGCCGGACATCAGGAAGATGTCGACGTCGAAAGAACCGACCGGCGTGTTCGGAACAATGGGGATGTTGGCACGAAACAGGTTGGGGGTGAGGAAGGTCACGCCGGTGGGGTTCTCGCGATAGAGACCCTTGGCGCGGTTGATCCGCAGCAGGGCGTCGCGGAAAGCCGGGGTCGCCGCGGGATCGGGTCCGAGCCGTGGGGTGATGGCGGTGAGCGAGTCGACGCCGATCTGCTGGCGCGCCCGCAATTCAATATCGGCAAGGTCGGCAGCGGCTTTGTTCGACAGCAGCGCATAGAAGGCCGGCATCTCGACGAACTGGCGGGAATCGGTGTTGACCCAGATGCCGAAGAAGCGGGTCTTCTGCCGCGTGACCATCAACGCGCGGGGGCCGCGGACGACGACGGCCATGTCATAGCCGCCGGGACGGGAGATCGTCTGCGCATCGCGCTCGATCGAGCCGAACAGGACGATCTCGGATCCGACGAAATTGGACGTGATCTGCAGCCGGTGGGTGGAGAGCGAGGTGATCATCGTCTCGGCCCGGGCGGGCACGACCGTGAGCAGGACCAAGATGACGAGGACGATGCGGCTCATACCCGCACCACCCATTCCAAAACCGTGCTGGAGAAGGGGTCGTCGGGCCGAACGACGAGATCGATGAGGAAGCGCATTCCGACCGCGAGCACGACGAGACCGAGCAGCAGGCGCAGTTCCTCGCCCTTCATCGACAGCGATGTGCGGGCGCCGAACTGGGCGCCGACGACGCCGCCGATCATCAACAGGAGGGCGAGGACGACGTCCACCGAGGCGTTGGTGGCGGCATGGAAGACCACCGCCATCAGCATGGTCACCAGCGTCTGCAGGCTCGACGTGCCGATCACCACCGCCGTCGAGACCCGAAGGAGATAGACGAGCGCCGGCACGAGAAGAAAGCCGCCGCCGATCCCCATGATCGAACCGAGGAAGCCGATCCCGAGCCCGATGCCGACGACCGGGATCGCCGAGACGGTGATGCGCGACCGCGGGAAATGCATGACGAAGGGCAGCCCGGTGCCGACCCTGCGATCCCGGGCCGGCAGCAGCTTCGGCGGCTCCCCCGAGCGCGAACGGGCGATGGCCCGGCCGCTCTCGACCACCATCAGCATGCCGATGCCGCTGAGCAGCGTGACGTAGGACAGGGCGATGAAGAGGTCGAGCTGTCCTTCGCGTCTGAGGAGCGAGAAGGCGGCGACACCGCCGGCCGTGCCGAAGGCGCTGCCGATCAGCAGCACACCGACCAGTTTCGGATCCACCGCATTCTTGCGCCAATAGCTCAGGGTGCCCGACAGGGACGAGGCGGCGATCTGGCCGGAGACGCTGGCGACGGCGATGGCGGGCGGTATGCCGATGAAGATGAGGAGCGGTGTCAGCAGGAAACCGCCGCCGACGCCGAACATGCCGGAGATGAAGCCGATCGCCAGCCCCATGCCCAGGATGAGGAGCATGTTGACGGGCAATTCGGCGATCGGAAGGTAAAGCTGCACGGTTGTCCCCGGCCAGGGTGTGCACCCATCGAAGGCCGGAAAACACCTGTCACGTCAAGGCCAAACGGGCGACCGCGGGCGCATTTCAGCGCAGGTCTAGTATGACCGTGGCATGCCGAGCACATGCTCGCCGACATAGGCGAGGATCAGGTTGGTGGAGATCGGCGCCACCTGGTAGAGCCGCGTTTCGCGGAACTTGCGCTCGATGTCATAGTCGGCCGCGAAGCCGAACCCGCCATGGGTCTGGATGCAGGCATTGGCCGCCTCGAAGGAGGCATCCGCCGCCAGCAGCTTGGCCATGTTCGCCTCGGCGCCGAATTCCGCGCCGGCATCGCAGAGGGCGGCGGCCTGAAAGCGCATGAGGTCGGCGGCGCGGATGTTCACATAGGCCCGTGCGATGGGGAACTGGATGCCCTGGTTCTGCGCGATCGGGCGGTCGAAGACGATCCGCTCGGAGCCGTATTTGCGGGCGCGCTCGATGAACCAGTAGCCGTCGCCGATACATTCGGCGGCGATCAGCGTGCGCTCCGCGTTGAGGCCGGAGAGGATCGTCTTGAAGCCCCTGCCCTCCTCGCCGATGAGGTTCTCGGCCGGGATCTCGAGATCGTCGAAGAAGACCTCGTTGGTCTCGTGGTTGACCATGTTGCGGATGGGGCGGACCGTCATGCCGCGCCCGATCGCCTCGCGCAGGTCGACGAGGAACACCGACAGGCCGTCGGACTTCTTGCGGACCTGGTCGATCGGTGTCGTGCGGGCGAGCAGCACCATGAGATCGGAATGCTGGACCCGGCTGGTCCAGACCTTCTGGCCATTGATGACGTAGCGGTCGCCCTTGCGGACCGCCGTCGTCTTCAGCTTCGTCGTATCCGTGCCGGTCGTCGGCTCGGTCACGGCCATGCTCTGCAGGCGCAGTTCGCCCGCCGCGATCTTGGGCAGGTAGCGCGCCTTCTGCTCATCGGAGCCGCCGCGCAGGATCGTGCCCATATTGTACATCTGGCCGTGGACGGCACCGGAATTGCCGCCGGAACGGTTGATCTCCTCCATGATGATGGAGGCTTCCGTCAGCCCGAGGCCCGAGCCGCCATATTCGGCCGGGATGAGGGCGGCGAGCCACCCGGCCCGCGTCAGCTCCTCGGTGAAGGCCTCAGGATAGCCGCGCTCCTCGTCGATGCCGCGCCAGTAGGCGTCGTCATAGCGTCCGCACAGGTCGCGGACGGCGTCCCTGAGGTCGGCATGGTCGTTGGCGTCCGGGATGGTCAGCGGCATCATGGTTCTCCAGCGGACGTGGTTATGGGTCGCTTCGCCGGGGCTGGAAAGCCCTCCGGAGGGAGGACGGCGGCGCAGTCTTTGCTTGTCCGGCAGCGTGCGTCCCCATCTCTGCCTTTGACCGGCCGGTCGTCACCCTTTACCGATCATCACCATGGCCATTCTCGCAAAGCTGCATCACGTCACGCGCTACCTCTACGACCGTCCGGTCACGCTGGGCCCGCAAGTGATCCGCCTGCGACCCGCGCCGCACAGCCGCACCACCATTCCCAGCTACTCGCTCAAGGTGGTTCCCGAGCAGCATTTCGTGAACTGGCAGCAGGACCCGCACGGCAACTGGCTGGCGCGTTTCGTCTTCCCCGAGAAGACGACCGAATTCTCGGTGACCGTCGACCTCGTCGCCGACATGGCGGTGGTCAATCCCTTCGACTTCTTCATCGAAAGCTACGCCGACACGTTCCCCTTCACCTATGCGCCGGCTCTCGCCGAGGAACTGGCGCCGTACCTCGCCATCGAGCCGACTGAAGCCCATTTCGAGCGCTATCTCGCCGGCATCCCGCGCAGGCCGACGCAGACCATCGATTTCCTGGTCGCCCTCAACCAGCAGCTGCAACAGGACATCCGCTATATCGTCAGGATGGAACCGGGCGTCCAGACGCCGGACGAAACGCTCGAGAACGCTTCGGGCTCATGCCGCGATTCGGCCTGGCTCCTCGTCCAGCTGGCGCGGCGCCTCGGCCTCGCCGCGCGCTTCGTCTCGGGCTACCTCATCCAGCTGAAGCCAGACCTCAAGGCGCTCGACGGGCCGGCCGGCACGGAGAAGGACTTCACCGACCTCCACGCCTGGACCGAGATCTACATTCCCGGCGCCGGCTGGGTCGGCCTCGATCCGACCTCCGGCCTTCTCTGCGGCGAGGGACATATCCCCCTGGCGGCGACGCCGCACTACCGTTCCGCAGCCCCGATATCCGGGGCCGTCGAACCGGCGGAGGTGTCTTTCGTCTTCGACATGCGCGTCGACCGCATCGACGAGCGCCCGCGCGTCACCGCGCCCTTCTCCGACGAGGCCTGGCAGCGCCTCGACGCCCTCGGCGACCGCGTCGACGCCGACCTCGTGGCTGCAGATGTCCGTCTGACCATGGGCGGCGAGCCGACCTTCATCTCCATCGACGATTACGAGGGCGAGGAGTGGAACACCGCAGCCGTCGGTCCGACGAAGCGGGAGCGCGCCGACGTCCTTATCCGGCGGCTGCGCGACACCTTCGCGCCCGGCGGCTTCCTGCATTACGGCCAGGGCAAGTGGTATCCCGGCGAAAGCCTGCCGCGATGGACCTTCGCCCTCTACTGGCGCCGCGACGGCAAGCCGGTCTGGCGCGACGAGACCCTCATCGCCCGCGAGGCGGCGGCGACGCCTGCGACGATCGACGGCGCCGGGGCTCTCGCTGCCGGGATCGCCGAGAAACTCGGTCTCGACGGGGAGGCGGCGCTCCCGGCCTATGAGGACCCGGCCCACTGGGTGATCAAGGAGGCCGAGCTTCCGGTCAATGTCGATGCGCTGGACTCCAAGCTCGAGGATCCCGAGGCCCGTGCCCGGATCGCCCGCGTCTTCGCCCGTGGCCTGACCCATCCGTCGGGCTTCGTTCTGCCGATCCAGCGATGGAACGCCGCACCGGCGACGTCCAACTGGATGACGGAGAAGTGGAAGCTGAAGCGCGAGAAGCTCTTCCTCGTGCCCGGCGACAGTCCGGTCGGCTACCGCCTCCCCCTCGGCTCCCTGCCCTATGTGCCGCCGGCTGCCTATCCCTATGTCGTCGCCGCCGATCCCTGGACTGTGCCGGCCGAACTCCCAGATCCCCACGACATCGAGGGGCGGATCACCCAGCGCGTTTCGGTCGAGCGCGAAAGGGAGGCCGAGCGGACCGACCAGGTCGAGCAGGTGCTGACCGAGGACAATTCGGTGCGCACGGCGCTGGCGGTCGAGCCGCGCGACGGCAAGCTCTGCGTCTTCATGCCGCCGACCGAGCGGCTGGAGGACTATCTCGAACTGCTCGCCGCGACCGAAGCAACCGCCAAGGAACTGGGTCTGACCGTCCATGTCGAGGGCTATCCGCCGCCGACCGACCCGCGCCTCAACGTCATCAAGGTCACGCCCGATCCCGGCGTGATCGAGGTGAACGTCCACCCCGCCGCCTCCTGGCGCGAATGTGTCGCGATCACGCAGGGACTCTACGAGGAGGCGCGTCTGGCGCGTCTCGGCACCGAAAAATTCATGGTCGACGGCCGTCACACCGGCACCGGTGGCGGCAACCACGTGGTCGTCGGCGGGGCGCGGCCGGCCGATTCACCCTTCCTGCGCCGGCCCGACCTGCTGAAGAGCCTCGTACTCTACTGGCAGCGCCATCCGTCGCTCTCCTACCTGTTCTCCGGCCTCTTCATCGGCCCGACGAGCCAGGCGCCGCGCGTCGACGAGGCCCGCCACGACGGGCTGTACGAACTCGAGATCGCCATGGCGATGGTGCCGAAGCCCGGCGAGGGCGCAGCGCCCGCGCCCTGGCTCGTCGACCGCCTGTTCCGCAACCTGCTGGTGGATTCCACCGGCAATACCCACCGCACCGAGCTGTGCATCGACAAGCTGTTCTCGCCCGACAGCCCGTCGGGTCGCCTCGGCCTCGTCGAGTTCCGTGGCTTTGAAATGCCGCCAGACCCGCGGATGAGCCTCGCCCAGCAGCTCCTTATCCGCGCCCTCGTCGCCTGGTTCTGGAAGGAACCGCAGGACGGAGGCCTGGCGCGGTGGGGCACGGCGCTGCACGACCGGTTCATGCTGCCGCATTTCGTCTGGGAGGATTTTCTCGGCGTGCTCGGCGATCTCGGCCGCGCCGGCTACGCCTTCGACCCCGCATGGTTCGAGGCGCAGTTCGAGTTCCGCTTCCCGCTCGCCGGTCAGGTCGACCATGCCGGCGTGCGCATGGAGATCCGGCAGGCGCTGGAGCCCTGGCATGTGCTCGGCGAGGAGGGAGCGATCGGCGGCACCGTGCGTTTCGTCGATTCCTCCGTGGAGCGCCTGCAGGTGCGGCTGGTCGGGTTACAGCCCGAACGCCACACGGTGACCTGCAACGGCCGCCCGGTTCCGTTGACCGCCACCGGACGCAGCGGCGAGTTCGTCGGCGGCGTGCGCTTCAAGGCCTGGCAGCCGCCGTCCGGCCTGCAGCCGACCATTCCGGTCCATGCGCCGCTGACCTTCGACATCGTCGATGTCTGGAGCCGCCGCTCGATGGGCGGCTGCGTCTACCACGTCGCCCATCCCGGCGGGCGCAGCTACGACACGTTCCCGGTCAATGCCTATGAGGCCGAGGCACGACGCCGCGCCCGGTTCCAGGATCACGGCCATACGCCAGGCCTCGTCGATCCCCCGCGCGGCGAGCGGTCGGGAGAGTTTCCCGCGACGCTCGACCTGCGTCGTCCGCCGGTGCATTGACACACCATGACCTTCCGGAGCCAACGCACGACCGATCACCGCGCCGAACGCATCCTGGCGATGCTGGCGCGTTATCAGCCGGTGCCCGGCGTCTATGACGAGATCCTCGACGCGAAGGGCGAGCCGCGCGAACACTGGAAGCCGGTGCTCGCCACCCTCGCCGATCTCGGCCCGCGGGAGCTCGAGAAGCGGTTCGCCGGCGCCGATCGCTACATGCGTGATTCCGGCGTCTTCTACCGCGTCTACGACGATCCGAAGAACGGCGAGAGGGCCTGGCCGCTGGCCCATCTGCCACTGGTCATCGCTCCCGACGAGTGGAAAGCCCTCTCGAAAGGCCTGCGTGAGAGGGCGGAGCTTCTGGAATTCGTCCTGAAGGATCTGTTCGGCCCGGCCGATCTCGTGCGCGACGGGCTGGTGCCCGGCGCGACCATCGCCGGATCTCCGGACTTCCTGCGACCGCTGGTCGGCACACCGCCGCGCGGCGGTTCGCACCTCCTCTACTACGCCGTCGATGTCGGCCGCGGCCCGGACGGCCGATGGTGGGTGCTCGGCGACCGCGCCCAGGCCCCTTCGGGCGCCGGTTATGCGCTGCAGAACCGGCTCGCCATGGCGCGTTCGCTGCCGGAAATCTACCGAAACCTGCCGGTCGAGCGGCTCGCGGGCTTCTTCCAGTCGCTGCGCTCGGAGTTCTCGTCGCATGCGGCGGCGACGAATTCGCGCGTCGCGGTGCTGACGCCAGGGCCGCTCAACGAGACCTATTTCGAACATGCCTTCCTGGCGCGCTATCTCGGCTTCCTCCTGGCCGAGGGCGCCGATCTCACGGTGCGCGACGACACGCTTTATGTCCGCACGGTCTCCGGCCTGAAGAAGCTGGAAATGGTATGGCGCCGGCTCGACGCCGATTTCGCCGATCCACTGGAACTCAATCCGCGCTCGCAGCTCGGCGTTGCCGGCCTCGTCCACGCCATCCGATCGGGCAAGGTGACGCTGGCCAATGCCCTGGGATCAGGGGTGCTGGAGGCGCGTTCGCTGCTCGCCTTCCTGCCCTCGATCGCCCGCGCGCGCCTCGGCCGCGACCTCGCCATACCGCATGTCGCGACATGGTGGTGTGGCCAGCCGCTGGAGCGCGGCGCCGTCATCGCCGATCTCGATTCCTTCGTGATCGCCCCGGCCTTCACGCAGACCATTCCCGGGCTCCTCGACGACGGCGCGGTCCTGGCCTCCAGCCTGTCGCCGGAGCACCGCTTGCGGCTGGCAGAGGAAATCCGCCTGCGCGGGTCCGACTTCGTCGCCCAGGAGGTCGTCAAGCTCTCCACCATGCCGGTCTGGAACGACGGTTATCTGGAGCCCCGCCCGTTCATCCTGCGGCTGTTCCTGGCCCGTGTCGGTGACGGCTGGGAGGTGATGCCCGGTGGCTTCTGCCGCATCGGCGACAGGGTCGACGCCCGCGCGGTGACGATGCAGCGCGACGGCCGCTCGGCCGATGTCTGCGTCCTGGCGGAGGGGCCGGTGGCGGAGACGACGCTGCTGCCGACGCCCGACAAGATCGAGCTCCGGCGTTCGACCTCGTCCCTCCCCAGCCGCGCCGCGGACAACCTGTTCTGGCTCGCCCGCTACATGGAGCGGGCGGAGGGGACGCTGCGCCTGCTGCGGGCGCTTGGCGACCAGGTCGGCAGCGGCGAGACGACCGGGCCCGACATGCTCAAGCGCCTCGTCGACCTGCTGATCACATGGGAGGCCCTGCCGAAGGATACGGTGCTCACCGAGCCGCAGGCCGTCGCCGCGGCGGTCCTGCATGGACGCACACCGGGCGGGCTCCTGTCGCTGTCGCGATCGGCGCACAATGCCGCCTCCGTCATCCGCGACCGGTTCTCACCCGACGCCTGGAAGACCATCAACGACATGGTCCACCTCGCCGAAGGTGACAAGCGCCTCGAGACGGGCGCCCTCGACCGGGTCGAGACCGGGCTGCGGCTGGCCGCCGTCTTCTCGGGCCTCACCCAGGAGAACATGAACCAGCTCATCGGCTGGCGCTTCCTGAAGATCGGCAAGCGGATCGAGAGGGCACTGGCCATCTGCCGGTTCGGACGCAATTTCGGCGATGCGCGCTCAGGGACGGCGGGGCTCGATCTGCTGCTGGCGCTGGCCGACAGCCAGATCACCTATCGCCGCCGCTACGTGATGATCGCCGCGCGCGCGCCCGTCCTCGACCTCATCGTGCTCGACCCCAACAATCCGCGCTCCGTCGCCTTCCAGGTGGAGCGGATCGCCGACCATCTCGCCCACCTGCCCGACCATGCCGCTGACGGACGGCTGAACGTGCCGGAGAAGCTGATCGCCCGGACGCGGGTCGACCTGCAGACGGCGGATGCCCATACGCTCGACAGCCGCCAGATCCTCGCCATCGAGCAGCGGCTGATGGCGATTTCCGACGAGGTTTCCGAGCGCTACTTCACGCATCGCGACGGGGCGAACCCCGTCGGTCCCGCAACCAGCGATCTGTTCTGATGCGCTACCAGGTCCGCCAGGTCACCGATTACAGCTATGCGCGGCCGGTGGTGTTCGCCCAGCACGTGCTGCGCATCATGCCGGTCGACCGCCCGGGCCAGCAGGTCTCGCGCTGCGACATCGCCATCACGCCGAGCCCGGCCATGCGGCGTGACGACAGGGACTTCTTCGGCAACCGGCGCATCTTCCTCGATTTCGATCGCCCGCACCGGACCCTGTCGATCGAAATGCGGGCAGACATCACGGTGGCGGGGACGAGCCGGCCGCTGCCCGGCATGGACCCGCCCTGGGAGCGGGTGCGCGAGACCGCCTTCGCCAGCGCCGACATGTCGCCTTCATCACCGGTCCATGCACTGTTCCCGTCGACCTATGTGCCGCGCGACCCGATGATCCGCGCCTATGCCAGCGCGTCGTTTCCGCCGGGCCGCCCGGTTCTCGAAGCCGCCTTCGACCTCGCCAAACGGATCCAGGGCGATTTCAAATATGCGCCGGGGACGACGGACACCTCGACGCCGGCCGCCAAGGCCTTCGCCATGCGGCGCGGGGTCTGCCAGGACTTTACCCACATCATGATCTCGGGGCTGCGCGGGCTCGGCCTGCCCGCGGCCTATGTCTCGGGCTTCCTGCGCACCATCCCGCCCGCCGGCAGGCCGCGCCTCGAGGGTGCCGATGCGACGCATGCCTGGGTGTCGCTCTGGTGCGGACCTGAACTGGGATGGTGGGGGCTCGACCCGACCAACGGCCTGATCGTCGGCGAGGACCATATCGTGCTCGCCATCGGGCGCGATTTCGTCGATGTCGCACCGAACGGCGGCGTGGTCATCGCGGCCGGCGACCATGACATCGCGGTAGCGGTGGACGTCAAACCGCTGGGGGCCTGAACCAGCGCCGGCGTCGCCGTTAACCCGCTGGTCGACATCGCGTTACATCCTCATTTTCCTTCTATTTTCTCGTTTGTTTTATGGATTTTTGCGAGGATCGCGTCGAAGGGAGGGTCTTGCCATGTCCCTGCTTCTGTCTCCGACCGCCATCCTAGGACGTCCTGGGAACGCCGCGCCGCCGCCGTTGCCCGATGAACCGGCCGAAGCGCCGCGCCACAGCGAACTGCTCAAGCGGCTGGGTATTCACAGCTGGTCCATCGACCTGAAGACCGAACGGGTCCGTTGGGACACCGTCGATGCGAACAATCGGACCATCGTCATCAAGGCGACGCTCTCCGACCTGCTCAAGCAGGCCCACGACGAGGATGCGGCCAAGTTCCGCGCCCATCTGAAGCAGGCCATCGACACCGGCAGTGCCGGTCCCGATCATTTCCGCTTCGACGACCTCGACCACGCCGACAGCGAGATCGAATCGGTCTGCGTCCTGAAATGGCTGTCCGGACACCCGGTCGTGGTGGGTCTCTACCGCAAGTGCGAGAAGGAAAGACGGCAGGCCGCGATGGTGGGCGCGCTGCGAACCAGCCTCGATACGCTGATCGCCGAATCCACCAGTTGCATGGTCGTCCTCGCCCGCGACGGCACGGTCCTCAACTGCAACCCCGCCTTCCTGAAATGCCTCAACGTGCGGGACAAGCGGATGGTGATCCGCCAGAACGTCTTCGGACTGGTCGAGAGCCTGTCCGAAAAGCTCGAGGCGATCATCCGCGGGGCGCTGCTCTCGAACGAGGCGCTCGCCGGACAGGCCGTCATGACGTTCTCGGCCGGTCAGGTGCGCAACGTCCGGTGGAAAGCCTTCGGCATCGGCTTCCTGCGGGGAGAATCGGCCACCCGGGTCTTTTCCTTCGACCTGCGCCGCGCCGAGGGCGACGATCTGCCCGACTAGGTCGGCACGGCGACCCCGGCCGGGCGATGCCGACGCGCGCCATGTGGTCGAGGTGACGCCGGTCGCCGTGTGACCGGCGTCAGGACTCGAAGGCCATGCTGAGACGGCGACGGAACTCGGCATAGTCGCGCATGACGACCATCCTTGAGGGCACCACGAGATGCGCCAGGGTCGCCTCATGGGCGCCGATCCAGATGGGAATCTCCTCGGGCAGGCCGCGGTCGAGCCAAACAAGATCGTGCTGGAGGGAACCGCCGGGGACGCTGTGCACCGCACTGACGACGAGAAGCGCCGCCTGGGACCCGGCCACATCGGCCGCGAGTTCTCTCGCCGGCATCCCCGCGCCGAAATAGATCATGCGATGGCCGAGCGATGCGGCGAGATAGGCTCCGGCGAGAAGGCCGAGTTCATGACGTTCGTCGCCGAGCGTCGCGAAGGCGATCGGCCGCCGGTGCGCTGCGGGCGCCAATGCGCTGGTGGCGGCAGTGACGACGTCGCGCGCCTTGGCCGAAAGCCGGTGCTCGCCGCCGACCCCCAGCCTGCCCTCCTGCCAGCGCTGGCCGATGTAGCGGATCGCATGGCCGTAGACATCGATGGCCAAGGCCGGTGGCGACGCTGCGAAGACGAAGCGCAGGAGCATGCCGAAGGCTTCGACGTCGCAGTCGTCGACCGCCCGTTCGAGCTTGATGACCATGTCCCGGTCGAGGGCACCAGCGCTGGAGATCGCGGGCTGCAACTGCTTCAGTTCGTCGGTGGTCAGGCCACGCAGTTCCGACAGCCGATGCCCACTGTCGATCAGGCCCTTGACGAGCATGAGCCGCTCGACATCCTCCGCCGAATAGAGCCGATGACCGCCGACCGAACGAGACGGCGTGATCAGCGCGTGGCGCGTTTCCCAACTGCGCAGGGTCGAGACATTGACGCCCGTCAGCTGCGACAGTCGGGAGATGTCGATAGCCCTGTTCATGGGGTGCCCCGGTCGCCGTACGGATAGACAAAAACCGATACGCGATTCTGCATGACTACCATGACGGTCTCGCTCGCCGCACAGCGTCTGCACAGTTTGATACTGCACAATGATTACACATTTCTCCACAGGAATTTGATTGTCCGCGACGAGCGCGCCTTGGTTGTCGTTACGTCAGATAATGTGGGTTTTTGCGATATATCGATTCAGATTTTGTTCAATCGCGGCGAGTGATGGATGGCGCCAGAACGAAAGCAAATCCAACCGGGAAACGTGATGATGCTGTTTCGTAACGACGCTGCCGCCAAGCTTGCGGCCATCGACCGCTCCCAGGCGGTGATCGAATTTGAACCCAACGGCCGGATCGTCACGGCCAACGAGAACTTCCTGAAGACGGTCGGCTACAGGCTCGAGGAAATTCGCGGACAGCACCACTCGATTTTCGTTGCTCCCGACGAACGCGACAGCCAGGACTATCGTCAGTTCTGGGACAATCTGCGCGCCGGCAAGTTCCAGGTCGCCGAATACAAGCGCATCGGCAAGGGCGGCAAGGAGGTCTGGATTCAGGCGTCCTACAATCCGGTGATGGATTCCCGCGGTCGCGTCTACATGGTCGCCAAATATGCGACCGACGTCACCGAGCAGAAGCTCCGCCACGCCGACATCCAGGGACAGCTGGCCGCCATCCACAAGGCGCAGGCGGTCATCGAGTTCGAGCTCGACGGCAAGATCATCACGGCGAACGAGAATTTCCTCGGCGCCGTCGGCTATGGCCTCGACGAGATCCGCGGACGGCACCATTCGCTGTTCGTCGCGCCCGCAGAAGCGCATTCCAACGAATACAAAGCTTTCTGGGCCTCCCTGGCGCGCGGCGAGTTCCAGGCGGCGCAGTACAAGCGAATCGGCAAGGGCGGCAGGGAGATCTGGATCCAGGCGACCTATAATCCGATCTTCGACATGAATGGAAAGCCCTTCAAGGTGGTCAAGTTCGCCACCGACATCACGGCCATTGTCAAGGAGCAGGAACGCCGCTCCGAGGTGCAGCGGCAGATCGACGGTGATCTTGTCGGCATCGGTGAATCCGTGTCCCGCGCCAAGCACGAGGCGACCCAGGTCGCCGCAGCCTCGATCCAGACGTCAGGCAACGTCCAGGCGGTCGCCGCGGGTGCCGAAGAGCTCTCCGCGTCCGTCGGCGAGATCAGCCGACAGGTCACGAGTGCTCGGGATATCTCCAGCGGTGCCGTCGAGCAGGCTGCGAGGACCGGCGAGATCGTATCGGGCTTGTCTACTGCTGCGGCGCGCATCGGCGACGTGGTGCAGCTCATCAACAGCATCGCCGCCCAGACCAACCTTCTTGCCCTCAACGCCACGATCGAAGCGGCACGCGCCGGCGAGGCCGGAAAGGGCTTCGCGGTCGTCGCCTCGGAGGTCAAGAGCCTCGCCACCCAGACCTCGCGGGCAACCGAGGAGATCGGTGCTCAGATCGCATCGGTACAGGCGTCCACCGAGGGGGCGGTCAGCGCCATCGGCGACATCTCCTCGACGATCATGCGGATCAGCGAGATATCGACGGCCATCGCCACGGCGGTCGAGGAACAGAGCGCGGTGACAGCCGAGATGTCGTCGAACATGCGCGTGGCCGCGGAAGGCGTCCAGGCCATCTCCAGCAGCATCAGCATGATCGCCACGTCATCTGGCGACATCGACGAGGCGACCGCCAAGGTCCGGATCGCATCGCGCTCGCTCGCCTGATCGAATGTCCCGTCGACAATCGACCCCGGCCACTCAGGCCGGGGTATAGAGCCTGCCGAGGTCGAAGCGCGCCATGTCGTCGAGCAGCTTGACGAATTCGGCCGCCTGCCAGCCGGCGGTCGCCCTGCCCTTCCCGGCATCGGCGAGCGTGGCGTCACCCGCGGCTCCGTCAGGGTTGATGTCCTGCGCCATCCAGCCGAAGGCGTGGTTCAGCGTCGGCCGAAGATAAGTGAATTCCTTTTCCATCGACACCATGACCGGCTCGAACAGCCTGGCCGCACCCATGTCGACAAGGTCGGGCCGGAAATGCAGCATGAGCGAGGTCTCGACATCGCCGGCGTGGATGCCGTGTTTGATGTCGAGGTCGCCATAGAGTCCCGGCGGCCGGCCGAAGGCGGTCCAGCTCGTCACCACGGCAAGCTGGCGGAAGCGGATGCGCAGCTCGCGCGCCACGACGCGCATCGGATCGAGATTGCCGCCGTGGGAAGTCAGAAGCACGATCTTGTCGATGCCGGCGCGCTTCACGCTCTCGCCGATCTCGATCCAGCTCTTCAGCACGGTCTCGGCAGAGAGCGTCAGGGTGCCCTTGGAATGGAGGTGCTCGTTGGACTTGGCGACCGCCTCGACGGGAAGGAAGAGCGCGGTCACGCCGGGCCCGACCAGCGGAAAGGCGGTCTCGATCATGCCCTGCATGATGGATGTGTCGGTGGAGACCGGCAGATGCGGCCCGTGCTGCTCGATCGCCGCCAGCGGCAGCACGGCGACGGTGGTCGCCGGATCGAGCCGGTCGAAATCGGTGGTCTTCAGGTCACCCCAGTGACGGGCCGGCATGGGAGGTCTCCGCAAGGCTCATGTCACGGCTGTTGGCAAGCCGCGCTCCGGCGCGCAATGTGCGCGCCGGACAAGGGCCGCGCAATGCACCGGCCCGGCCTTTCCAGCAAGCGGAGCCTTCGATGACTTTCGACCTGATCCTGCGCGGCGGCCGCGTGATCGACCCCTCGCAGAAGATCGACGGGGTGCGCGACGTCGCCTTTACCGGCGGCAAGGTGGCCGCGGTGGGCAAGGATCTGAAGCCGGGTCCGGGGACCGAAATCCGCGATGTCTCGGGTTACATCGTCACGCCGGGCCTCATCGACCTCCACACCCATGTCTATTGGGGCGGGACCTCGCTCGGGATCGATGCGGAGGAGTTCTGCCGCACGTCGGGCGTCACTACGGCCATCGACACCGGCTCGGCCGGGCCCGGCAACTGGATGGGCTTCCGCAAGCACGTCATCGAGAAGAGCCAGGTGCGGATTCTCGCCTATCTTCATGTCAGCCACGCCGGCATCTACGGTTTCGACAAGAAGGTCATGGTCGGCGAGAGCCGCGAGATCGACATGCTGAACCCGTCGGACTGCGCCCGCGTCGCCGACGAGAACCGCGACCTCATCGTCGGTATCAAGGTCCGCGTCGGCCGCAATTCCTCCGGCACCAACGGCGAGGCGGCGCTCGACATGGCGCTGCAAGTGGCGAACGAGGTGGGCATGCCGCTGATGGCCCATATCGACCATCCCCCGCCCTCTTACGAACATGTCATCGGCCGCCTGCGCCCCGGCGACGTGCTGACCCACGCCTTCCGCCCCTTCCCCAACGCGCCCGTCACCGCCCAGGGCGCCGTGAAGCCCGAGGTCGTCGCCGCGCGCAAGAAGGGCGTCATCTTCGACATCGGCCATGGCAAGGGCTCGTTCTCGTTCAAGACGACGCGGGCCATGCTCGCCGGCGGCTTCGAGCCGGATGTCATTTCCTCCGATGTCCATACGCTCTGCATCGAAGGCCCCGCCTTCGATCAGGTCACGACGCTCTCGAAGTTCCTGTGCATGGGCATGCCGCTTGACCGGGTCATCGCGGCCTCGACGGTCAACGCCGCCATGGCGCTGAAGCGTCCCGAACTCGGCAGCCTGAAGCCAGGTTCCGCAGGCGATGCGACGATCCTGTCGATCAAGGACGGCAAGTTCGACTATGTCGACGTGGTCGGCGAACATCTGATCGGTGACAGGAAGATCGTCTCGGAAGGCACCGTCGTGGCAGGCAAATGGTGGCACCCGAAGCGGTCCAACAAGTTCCGCAAGCTCGCCACTGCATGACAGAAGGCCGCCTGAATACGAAAAGCCCGGCGTCTCCGCCGGGCTTTTTTGTGGTCTGGCGCGGCGCGCGGATCAGGCGGCGCGGATGCGGCCGAGGAAGCCGGCGACAGCACGGTCCAGTTGCACGGAACCGTCCTTGAGGTGACGCGCGGCCTCGTTCATGGCATTGGCCGCCGCGCCGGTCTCGTCGGCGGCGCGGGTGACGCGGCCGATATCGGTCTCGACCGAGCGGGTGCCCGACGCGGCTTCGGAGACCGAGCCGGCGATGCCATTGGTGACGGCGGACTGTTCCTCGACGGCGGCCATGATCGAGAACGACACCGAGTTGATCTCGCCGATGGTGCGGTTGATCGCCTCGATGGCGGCGACCGCATCGCCGGTGACCGACTGGACAGCACCGATCTGGCTGGCGATCTCTTCCGTCGCCTTCGACGTCTGAGCGGCGAGGCTCTTGACTTCGGTGGCCACCACCGCGAAGCCGCGGCCGGCCTCACCGGCCCGCGCCGCCTCGATCGTCGCGTTGAGCGCCAGGAGATTGGTCTGCGCGGCGATGGCGTTGATGAGGGCGACGACATCGCCGATCTTCTGGGTCGATGTGGCGAGGGTGGCGACGATTTCGCCCGTACGGGTCGCCTGCTGAACCGCAGAAGCGGCGATATGCTGGGCCTGGGCGGTCCGGCTGGAAATCTCGCCGATGGACGAGGCGAGTTCCTGGGCCGAGCTGGCCGCGCTCTCGACGCTCTGCGTCGCGCCGGCCGAGGTCGCGGCCACGGTCTGGCCGAGTTCGGAGACGTTACGGGCGACGAGACCGACGCGGCTGGCATTGCCGACGATCTCCTCGGCGGAGCGGGTCACCGTGGCGACGACCGACTGCACGGTTCCGGAAAATGCATCGGCGAGCTCAGCCATCTCGCGGGTCCGCTGCGCGCGGTTAGCGCCTTCACGCTCGGCTTCGGTCGCCTTGAGGCGCTCGACCTCGCGGACATTGTCGCGGAAGACCAGAACGGAGCGGGCCAGCCCGCCGATCTCGTCCTTGCGGTCGGTGTCGCTGACTTCGGCATCGGTCCGTCCGTCAGCGACCGCGTCCACCGCGCTGGTCAGGCGACCGAGTGGGCGGGTCACACCGGTGAGAATTGTCCAGAAGGCGGCCAGGCCAGCGAGGACGGCGAGGCCGACCGTCAGAGCGATAAGCCAGGTCAGCGTCTGGCGGGTTTCTTCCACTTCCTGCGAGAGAGTCGTGACATGCCGGGCGTTCGACTGTGCGAAGGCAGCCATTTCGGCATTGAGCCGCGTGCGGGTCTGGCGGTTAGCGTCATTGTCGCCGATCACGCGAGCCGCCTGGTTGCCGCTGGTGCGGCCGGCCTGGGCGAGCTCGTTGCGCAGCCTGATGAAGGCTTCCGTCTGCTCGAGAAGCCGGTTTTTCAGGGCCTCGTCCTCAGGACGGGCCAACCCGGCCCATTCGGTGATGACCGTGCGCAAACTGGCCAGTTCGCGATCCTGGCCGGCGGCGAAGCGCTCGAGGGCTTCCTTCTGGGCCGACATGTAGATGCCGCGCGATTCCATGACGACAGCATAGATCAAGCCGTTGGCACGCTCGGCGAGCTGGGTGACCCGCGCCGTGCGCTGGTTTTCCGTCACCGCATGCTGATACCGCTGGAAGCCATAGCCGGCGACGCCTGCGACGATCAGTGAGGCGACCGTCAAGCCGCCAACGATGGCGAACAGCTTGGTCTTGATCTGCATGAATTGTTCTCCCTAGATATACCGTTATGGTGGTGCGTTATTGCTTGCCGTGGCGTTAACGCATGTCGTCCCTGGCCATTGTCGGGTTGTGCGGCATGACAGCGGGCTCGGGAAACGCTAGAGCCGGTGGGTTCAATGGCGAGACGAGCGACCCGATGCGACCCGCAGCACATCCTCCGCGCGCAGATGTGGACCTCGATCGGTTGGCGCCACTTCTCGGCGACGTGCCGACCATCACCGAGCCCACCATCGTCCGGCGGAAATCGCGCGACTTCTTCTGGTATTCGCCCATTCTGGCCGAGGAGCTGAAACAGGTCGCGGCCGACATCATCGTCCGGCCGCGCGACGAGGCGGATGTGATCCGGACCGTTTCGGCCTGTGCGAAGTTGCGCGTTCCGCTCACCGTCAGGGCCGGCGGCACCGGCAATTACGGCCAGGCCATGCCGCTGGCGGGCGGCGTGCTCCTGGACATGACGGACATCACCGGGGTCGTCTGGCAAAAGCCGGGATCGGTCCGCGTGCGCGCCGGCACGAATATCCTGGCGCTCGACCAGGAGACCCGGCCGAACGGCTTCGAGCTGAGGATGCATCCTTCGACGAAGCGCACCGCCACCATCGGCGGCTTCGTCGCCGGTGGTTCGGGCGGGGTCGGGTCGGTCGCCTATGGCGGCCTGCGCGAGCCGGGCAACATCCTCGCGGCCCGCATCGTCACCATCGAGGAGGAGCCGCGGGTTCTCGAACTCCGGCAGGACGCGGCACAGAAGGTCAACCGCGCCTATGGCACGACGGGCATCATCACCGAGCTCGAAATGCCGACGGCGCCGGCCTGGCCCTGGATCGACGTGGTCGTCGCCTTCGACACGTTCATGCAGGCCTTCGCGGCCGGGTGCGACATCGCCCATGCCGACGGCGTGGTCAAGAAACTGGTGACGCCGATCGCCTGGCCGATCCCGGCGCAGTTCACCGCCCTGAAGGACGCCTGTCCTGACGGCAAGGCGATCCTCGTCTGCATGATCGCCGAGCCGTTCCTCGAAAGCTTCCGGGCCATCCTCGGCGGACGCGGCACGATCACGCGTGAAGCGCCGTCACGCGAGGAACCGACCGAGACCCCGCTCTACGAATATGCCTGGAACCACACGACGCTGCAGTGGCTGAAGACCGACCGGTCCATCACCTACCTGCAACTGCTCTACCCTCATGACCGTCTGGAAGACAGCGTGCGGGAAATGATGGAGCGCTTCGACGGCGAGGTCCTGCCGCATCTCGAATTCATCCGCTTCGCCGGACGCATCACCTGCTCGGCCCTGCCGATCGTGCGCTATTCGACGCCGGAGCGGCTGTTCGCCATCATCCGCGAGCACGAGGACAGCGGCGTCATGGTCGCCAACCCGCATGTCTTCGGCCTCGAGGGCGGATCGCGTCACAAGCGCGCGGAGGCCGACCAGCTCGGGTTCAAGGCCGAGGTCGATCCCATGGGCCTGCTCAATCCCGGCAAGATGGAGAGCTACGTGCCGGTCCGGTAAGGACGGGCACGGGACTTGCCAGTCGGACCCCGTTCCTCGTTCCGCAGGCGATCCATGCGCGTCCTCTATCTCTATTGCCACCCCCTCCCCGAGAGCTTTCATGCCGCCATCCGCGCCGAGGCGCTGGCGGCCCTCCTGGCCGCGGGCCATGAGGTCGACCTGCTCGATCTCTATGCCGAGGGCTTCGACCCCGTTCTCTCCGAGGATGGCCGCCGGCGCTATCACGACGAGAGCCGCGACCAGCAGGGGCTGGAGCCTCTGATCGCGCGACTGCGCAATGCCGAGGCACTGGTGGTACAGTTTCCAACCTGGAGCTTCGGTCCGCCGGCCATGCTGAAAGGCTTCTTCGACCGCATGTTCATGCCGGGGGTCGGCTTCGACATTTCCGATCCGGCGGCGGTCAAGCCGCTGCTCGGCAACCTGCGCTCGATCACCGGCATCGTCACCTATGGCAGGCCGTTCTGGTATGCGGTCTATATGGGCGATCCGCCGCGCAAGATCGTCATGCGCTATCTGTGGTGGTTCACCGGCTGGAAAGCGCGCCGCCGCTATCTCGCGCTCTACCACCTCAACGTCGCGAGCGCCGACAAGCGCGCCGGTTTCATCGCCAGGGTGAAGGCGGCGATGGCGGGTTTGTGACGGGGCGGCTGCAACGCGCGGGCTTACGTCATGGCCGGGCTTGTCCCGGCCATCCACGACTTGAAAACCGCATGCCAATAGAAGAATCGTGGATGTCCGGGCCTGACGCGGTTCGGTCGGCGTGACCTCAGCCGAGTCAGTTCTCCCGCTTCAATGCGCTCTCGTGCCAGCGGCGCAGCAGCAGATGCGAAATCCAGCTGATCGTCAGGAAGATGGCGATCCCGGACATCGAGATCATGATCAGGGCCGCGAACATGCGCGGGATCTTGAGCTGGTAGCCGGCCTCGAGGATGCGATAGGCGAGGCCCGAGGCCGAGCCGCCCGACCCTGCCACGAATTCGGCCACCACCGCGCCGATCAGGGCGAGGCCGCCGGAAATCTTCAGGCCGCCGAGGAAATAGGGCAGCGCGGCCGGCAGCCGGAGATAGCGCAGGGTCTGCCAGCGCGATGCACCGTAGAGCTCGAACAGGTTGCGCAGGTTGTGGTCGGCCGAGTTGAGCCCGAGGATGGTGTTCGACAGGATCGGGAAGAAGGCGACGATCCACGCGCAGATCAGCAGCGACAGGTTGATGTCGCCGACCCAGATGATGATCAGCGGCGCGATCGACACGACCGGCGTCACCTGCAGGATCACCGCATAGGGAAACAGCGACTTCTCCAGCCATTTCGACTGGGTGAAGAGCACGGCAAGGCCGACGCCGAGGGAGACCGCGGCGATCAGCGCTGCGGCGGTGATCCTGAGCGTCACCCAGAGGGAGGCGGATAGCGTCGTCCAGTCCGTCACCAGCGTCTTCGCGATGAGCCACGGGCCCGGCAGGATGAAGTGCGGGATCTCCCGCCACCAGACGATGGTCTCCCAGGCGGCGAGCGCCAGGATCCCGATCCCGAGCGGGGCGAGGATGCCCGGCCAGGCCTCGGTGGAGATGCCGAGCACCTTGCGGTCCTCGCGGAAGATCGGCCGGGCCTCGGCATCGGTGCCGTCATGGGGCACCGCGGCGGGTGAAAGGGTCGCGTCGGTCATGCGGAAATCGCCTCCTTCAGCTTCTCCGATGCGATACGGCACCATTGGGCATATTCCGCGGAGGTGCGGAACATGTCGTCCCGCGGATAGGGCGCCTCGACCCTGAGATCCGCCATGACCCGCCCCGGCCGCGCCGCCATGACGACGATGCGCTGGGACAGATAGACGCTTTCGAAGACCGAATGGGTGACGAAAACGGCGGTGAACTGGTTCGCCTCCCACAGCCGCAGGAGATCGTCGTTGAGCTTGTGGCGGGTGATCTCGTCGAGTGCGGCGAAGGGCTCGTCCATCAGCAGGATCTTCGGATGGGTCACCAGGGCGCGGGCAATGGACACGCGCATCTTCATGCCGCCGGAGAGTTCGCGCGGATAGCTCGTCTCGAAGCCCTTGAGGCCGACGAGAGCCAGCATCTCCGCGCCGCGGGCCTGAGCCTCGCCCTTGTTCGTGCCGCACAGCTTCAGCGGCAGGATGACGTTGTCGAGCGCCGTCGCCCAGGGCATCAGCGTCGGATCCTGGAAGACGAAGCCGAGTTCCCGGGCCGGTCTGCCCCAGGCGTCGTGGTTCATGGTCGCCCAGTCGATGGTCCCGACGCTGGGATCGCCGAGACCGGCGATCATGCGCAGCAGGGTCGACTTGCCGCAGCCGGACGGCCCGAGCAGGCTGACGAACTCGCCACGCGCCAGGTCGAGATTGACGTCGCGAACGGCAATGGTGCCGTTCGCGAACTGCTTGGACACATGGCGGACGGCGACGAGCGTCCTCGCGCCCTTGGCCACCGGGCTATCGGCTTCGGCAAGGTTCACGTCAGGCCCTGCCCACGCCCTTGTTGACGAAGCGCAGGTCATAGGCCCGCTTCACGTCGATCCCGGCCGGGAAGACACCGGCGTCGCGCATCTGCACGTAGAAGGCCTGCCAGCGCGCGTCCGTCATGGCGCCGATGCCGAGCGTCGTCGCATCGCCGGACATGACGATGCCGTTCTCGGTCATGACCTTGATCGCATAGTCGATCTTCTTCTGATCCATGTCAGGATTGTCGCGCATGATCAGCTTGTTGGCCTCGGCGATGGCCGGCCCGCCCTTCATGTACTCGGCCCAGCCCTCGAGCGAGGCGGTGACGAAGCGCTGCACGACATCGGCGCGCTCGTCGACCATCTTCCTCGAGATGTTGATGGTGGTGTTGTAGTTGGCGAAACCGGCATCGGCGATGAGATGGACCAGCGGCTTCACCCCGCCCTGCTGCTCGATGGCGAAGGGCTCGGAGGACAGGAAGCCCTGCTGGCAGATGTTCTTGTCGGCGAGGAAGGGCGCCATGTTGAAGGTGTAGGGGCGCACCTGCTCGTCGGTGAAACCGAAGCGCGCCTTCAGATAGGGCCAGAACGACGTGCGCCCGCCGGCACCGACCAGGATGGTCTTGCCCCTGAGCGCGGCGAGGCTGTCGTTGCCGACGCCAGGATGGCAGATGATGACCTGCGGGTCCTTCTGGAAGATCGAGCCGATGCAAAGGAAAGGCAGGTTTTCCTGCACGTAGCGGACAGCCTCGAAGGAGTTCGACATGATCATGTCGACGCGGCCGCCGAGGAGGAGCTGCGAGGGGTTCTGCTGCGGGCCGCCCATGCGGATGTCGGCCTCGATGCCGTACTTCCGGTAGATGCCGGCGGCGACAGCCTGGTAGAAGCCGCCATGCTCGGCCTGGGCGCGCCAGTTGGTCTGGTAGGACACCCGGTCGAGGCCCTGGGCCGTCACGAGGTCCGACCGCATCAGATAAGCGGCGGAGACACCGGCACCGAGCACGAGGGCACGGCGGCGGGAGATGCGGTTGGCGGGGGATGTGACGGACATGGCGACCTCTCTTGCAACGGGCCTCGCAAGACCCTTGAAATCCATGACGGCGATCAGAGCAACGGGCGTGCCGGCTTATCCTACGATATCGTGAAGGCGCCCGGATCAGGGTGCACAATTATTGTGCATTTTGCCGTTTCCGCAGCGTAAATTGTCACCTTCCGCACCCCCCTTCCGCCGACATGACGGCATGGCGCACGGCGATGCAATTTGGCACTGTGTCGCTTCATCGAACGGACGGAAACCATGAGCGCTCTCGACCGCCTTCGGGCCGACCTTGCCGGCATCTCTCTTGTTGAGGATGCCGCGTCCGTGCGGATGGCGAGCCGCGATTTCTTCTGGTTCTCGCCGATCCTGAAACCGGAGCTGGAAGGTAAGGTCGCCGACCTCGTCGCCATCCCGGCGGACAAGGACGAACTCACGCGCATCGCCGCCGCCTGCGCCCGCCACCGCATCCCGCTCGTCATCCGCGGCGGCGGTACCGGCAATTACGGCCAGGCCGTGCCGCTGGCCGGCGGGCTCATCGTCGACATGCGCCAGCTCAACCGCCTGGTCTTCGCCCGGCCCGGCGGCGCACGCTTCGAGGCCGGCGCCAACATGCTCGACATCGACAAGCTGCTGGACCCGCACGGCCAGGAACTGCGCTTCCATCCCTCGACGCGGGCGCAGGCCACCATCGGCGGCTTCGTCGCCGGCGGCGCGGCGGGCGCCGGCTCGTGCACCTGGGGGCAGATCGACAATCTCGGCGCCGTCACGGCGCTCCAGGTGATGACCGTCGAGGAGACGCCGCGCCTGATCGAGCTGCGCGGCCGCGAGATCCTCAAGGTCATGCATGCCTATGGGGTCAACGGCATCATCACCGAGGTGGAGGTTCCGACCGCCCCGGCGCACGACTGGGCCGAGCGGATCGTCACCTTCGACAGTCTGATGGCTGCGGCCCGGTTCGGCCAGGCCTTCATGGAATGCGACGGCATCGCCAAGAAGCTCGTCTCGGTCCACGACCCGCGCATCGTGCCCTATCTCAAGCGCCTCGCGCCCTATCTGCGGGAAGGCCGCGCCTTCGCCATCCTGATGGTGTCGGAACCGCAGGCGGACACGCTCGACCTGCTGATCGCCGACCACAAGGGCGAGGTCACCTTCCGGCGCGGCGCGGCCGAAGCCAAGGCGGTCGCCTTCGGCACGCACCGGGAGCGCGGCGGCCCCGGCCCGCTTTACGAATACACCTGGAACCACACGACACTGCACGCCCTCAAGATGGACCCATCCATCACCTATCTGCAGCTGCGTTTTCCGGCGCCGAACAATCTCGCCCTGGTCGAATGGGCGGCCAAGGAATTCGACGAGGACGTCTATTTCCACCTCGAGTTCCAGCGCCGCGAGGGCAAGGTCATCACCTCGTCGCTGCCGCTGGTGAAGTTCACCACGCCCGAGCGCCTTATGGAGATCATGGCCAGGGCGGCGGAAGGCGGCGTGCAGCCGTCGAATGCGCACAGTTTCGTGCTCAACAATGCCGGCTGGAAGCGAATCGACGCGCCGCAGCCGGAATTCAAGCGGCACGCCGATCCCCATGGCCTGATGAACCCGGGCAAGCTGCTGGGCTGGGAGGCAGAGGCGCAGCAGGCGGCGGAGTAGGACGCTACCCCTCCGGCCCCACCGCGCCCCTCTGCTCGACGATGCGGCGGTACTCGTCCGGCTGGCGGTGCAGGTCGAAATTGAAGGTCGTCGCCTTGTAGCTCCGGGTCAGGTCGAGGTCGCAGCGGGCGACGACGAGTTCATCCTCCTGCGTCAGCGCCTGGCCGATCACCTCGCCGGTGGGCGCGATGATGGAGGAGCCGCCGATCATCTCGCAGCCCTCCTCCACCCCGCACTTGGCGACGCCGACCACCCAGGTGGCGTTCTGGTAGGCGCCGGCCTGCATGACGAGCTGGTTGTGGAACTCGCCGAGACGGTCGTGGTCCGGGGCCGGCGGATTGTGGCGCGGCGTGTTGTAGCCGAGGAGGATCATCTCGACGGATTGCAGCCCCATGACCCGGTAGCTCTCCGGCCAGCGGCGGTCGTTGCAGATCATCATGCCCATATTGCCGCCGAGGGCGTTCCAGACGCCCCAGGAGAGGTCACCGACCTCGAAATAGCGCTTCTCGAGATGCTGGAAGGCGCGCCAGGGCTCATGGCCGGCATGGCCCGGAAGATGGATCTTTCGATATTTGCCAACGATCTCGCCGGACTTGTTCACGAGGATGGCGGCGTTGAAGCGCCGCCCCTCGGGCGTCAGCTCGGCGTAACCCATCGAGAAGCCGATGCCGAGCCGCGCCGCCTCGGTGAAGAGCGGCGCGGTCTCGTTGGACGGCATCTCGCGCTCGAAGAAGGTGTCGATTTCGTCCTGGCTCTCCATCCACCACCGGGGGAAGAAGGTCGTCAGGGTGAGTTCGGGAAATACGACGAGATCGCAGCGGTGCGACGCCGCCTCGCGCATCAGCTCGAGCATCCGGGCGACGATCTCGCGGCGTGAATGACCCCGCTGGATGGCACCCATCTGGGCGGCGCCGACGGTGACGATACGGCTCATGGGGCTTCCCTCTCGACCTCTGCGGCATCCCTGCCGACGATCTCACGATAGATGGCGGGGTCTGTGGCGCCCTCGGTGCCGATGCAGAGCACCCGCGAGGCGGCATCGATGCCGAGCAGCGTGCGCATGGCGGGATCGGCGGCCACCGCCCGGAAACCGGCGAGGCCGGCCACGCCCGACTCACCGGCAGCGATGCCCTGGCCGGCGAGGAGGCGCATCGTCCCGGCCGCGAGCGCGTCGGGGATCGCCATGAAGGCGTCGGCGCCGGGCGACAGCAGCGTCCAGGCGAGTTCCGAAGGTTCGCCGCAGGCAAGGCCCGCCATGATCGTGTCGAGATCGCCGCCGACGCTCGTCCAGCGTCCCGCCGCGGCGCTGGCGAGAAGGCAGTCGGCCTTGTCCGGTTCGACCACCACCAGCACCGGCCGGTCCGCCCCCTGACTTTCCCAGTACCAGGACAGGACACCGGCCGCGAGACCGCCGACGCCGCCCTGGATGAAGACATGGGTCGGCCGGGCGCCCTGCCCCTCCGCCTCCAGCGCGAGGACGGCATAGCCCTGCATGACATCGCGCGGGATGAGGTCATAGCCCGGCCAGGATGTGTCGGAGACGATGGTCCAGCCGTTCACCGCGGCGGCCTGCGCGGAGGTCCGCACCGCATCGTCGTAATTACCGGGGACCCGCCGCACCTCGGCGCCGAAGCCGGCGATGGCAGCCGCCCTGCCCTCGCTCACGGTTTCGTGGACATAGATCACCGCCTCGACACCGAGACGCCTGGCGCCCCAGGCGACGGCGCGGCCGTGATTGCCGTCGGTGGCGCAGGTGACCGTCAGGCCCGCCGCCGATCCCCGCGCGGCGACCAGCCGCTCGACCGCATAGGCCCCGCCGAGCGCCTTGAAGCTCTTCAGCGCGAAGCGATGTGCCTCGTGTTTGTAGAGCACTTCGGCGACGCCGGTCTCAAGCGCGAGGTTTGCGAGCGACATCATCGGTGTCGGTCGGTAGCCGTCCCAGGCGGCAATGGCATGATGCGCCTGCGCGGCCTTGGCGAGCGACAGGATCGCCTGTTCGGCCGCGCCGTAAGCACGCCGGCGGTCCAGCGCGGGATTGGCCAGGAAGGCGGCGCCACCGGCCATGGGCATGAGATCAGGCATCGTGAAACCAAAGGGCGATGGATCGGGCAGTCGCGGGGAAGCGCAAGTGGTAGGCTGGCCGCCGGCGTCTGTCACCACACCGGCGCGCGCGTCTGCCGTTCCGGAACTGCCGAGCCCCCTCAAGACCCATGGCGGCCCCGCGCCGTACAAATAAACCATTGTCGTTCTTTACTATTCGTGCGATGATGTCTCATCGTTGCAACGTGTCGTCACCTTGCTGCGGTGCAATTCGATCCATTGGCGATCTTTCAAGAGCGCGCTCTGTTGATCCGCGCCGCCGTCAATGCGAAGCGAGGCAGGTCCAGCGTCATTGCGCCGGATTTGATGATCGAATGCGATCCTGACGACCGCGCCCCTTTTTCTTGCGATTGCGCTTCGATCCGGTGCGCCAGTGTTGCTGGCCTCGCGCCGGACTGTGCGCGTTCGCCGACAGAAAGCTCACCCATGACCCATCACGGTTCCCTCCACAGGTCGCTGTCACCGCGCCATTTCGACGAGACCCGCGGCGAAGGGTCATCCGGCTGCCCGGCCTGCGGCACCCGCCATCCCATCGCACCGATCAGCTCACGCAACCTCGCGCCCGACCGCATCCAGCACGACTGGCATTGCGACGCCTGCGGTCACGGCTGGACCACGACGCTGACGATCATGGTGGAAACGCGCCGCGGGATGCTTCCGTGGTCGCGCCAGGGTGTCGAAGGCTCCGGCAAGCCCGGGGAGTCACTGCCGGCCTTCGTCACCGCCGGTGCCCTCGCCCCGCGCCACGCCAATGATGCCGGCGGATCGTCCGGGATCTCCGGTCGCGACACCTTGCGACGCATGGGGCATGTCTCGCCCGCAGCGTCGGCAACCGTCATTCCGTTCCGTCTATGACCGTTCCCATGACGATCACCAGCCTGCTGCGCGGTCTCGCCTTCACAACCGTCTGCGTCGCGACCATGGCCGGCGCCGCCACCGAGCCGCCGGCGGAAACCGGACGGGCGCCGACCACCGAGGAACGGCGGGCCATCGAGTTCCAGCTGACCGAAGCCGGCTACGCTGCGGCGGGGGACGTGACGCTGGTCGGCAGCCGCTGGTCGCTGAAGGCGTCCGTCGTCGCAACGGGCGCCCGGTTCACCCTCGAACTCAGCAATCTCGACTTCGCCATCCTCAGCCGCCGCGCCGCCCCCTGAACGGCGGCAGCCTTCAGCCGAAGCGTCCAGCCGTCGCCCAGCCATGCGCGGAGTGGATGCCTCGCTCGCCCCGGGCCTTGCTGGAAAACCACGCGGGCCCGTGGAATGGTCCTGCCTGACACATCGGGCGGCCAGCGAACGGAACCTCAGGACATGCGCATCTTCACGGCCAGCATCGCCACGGAGACCAACACGTTCTCGCCGATCCCGACGGCGATGGAGAACTACCTCACCTGCGTCGCCTTTCGCCCGGGGGAACACCCGGCCGACCAGCCGACGCTGTGCAGCGCACCGCTTTTCGTCGCCCGCCGCCGCGCCACGCAGGAAGGGTTCACGCTGGTCGAGGGCTCCTGCTTCTTCGCCCAGCCGGCCGGGCCGACGACCCGGGTCGCCTATGAGACGATGCGCGATGAAATCCTCGGCCAGTTGCAGGCCGCACTGCCGCTGGACGGCGTGCTCCTCGGGATGCACGGCGCCATGGTCGCCGGCGGCTACGACGACTGCGAGGGCGACGTGCTGGAGCGCGTGCGCGCGCTGGTCGGACCAAAATGCGTCATCGGCGTCGAACTCGACCCGCACAACCACATGACGCTGAAGCGCGTCGGCCTCGCCGACATCATCATCTGCTTCAAGGAATATCCGCATGTCGACATCGTGCCGCGCGCCGAGGAACTGGTGACGCTGGTGCTGAAGACGATCCGCGGCGAGATCCGCCCGGTGGCCTCGCTCTACGATTGCGGCATGATCGCCTTCTATCCGACGACCTCGGAGCCCAACACGTCCTTCGTCGCCCGCCAGAAGAGTTTCGAGGGCCACGACGGGGTGCTCTCCGTCTCCTTCGTGCATGGCTTCCCCCATGCCGACGTGCCGGAAATGGGGTCGCGCATGCTGGTCTATACCGACAATGCCAAGGCGCAGGGAGACGCGCTGGCGATCCGGCTCGGCGAGGAGATCGTCGCGCTGCGCGGCAGGACCGCGCCTCCCAACCTCGACTTCGTCGACGCCCTCGACCAGGCGCTCGCAACCGATACGGCGACCGGACCCGCCATCATCGCCGAGCCGGCCGACAATGCCGGCGGCGGCTCCGCCTCCGACAACACGATGTCGCTGCGCGAACTCGTCGCCCGCGGGGTCGAGAACGCCGCCGTGGCGCCTCTCTGGGACCCGATGGCGGTCGGCTTCTGCCATGCCGTCGGCGCCGGCGCGCGGCTGCGCCTGAGGATCGGCGGCAAGACGTCCGAGCTGTCCGGCGATCCGTTCGACGCCGATTGCGAGGTGCTGGCGGTGGCGAAGGACTGCCACCAGAGTTTCGGCGAGGCCAAGGGGCCGGTCGGCGATCTCGCGGCGGTCAGGATCGGCGGCGTCACGGTGGTCATGAACACCAACCGCGCCCAGGCGCTAGGGCGCGAACTCTTCACCGCGCTCGGGCTCGACCCGGCTTCCTACCGGCTGCTGGTGCTCAAATCGGCCCAGCATTTCATGGCGGCCTATGGGCCGCTCGCCTCCCGGGTCTTCTATTCGGAGACGCAGGGCCCCTCGACCCAGCGCTACGAGAAGCACAGCTACGACCGCATCGCCCGGCCGAAATGGCCCATCGACGCCGAGGCGCCGGGCGCGCTGATCCTCTGATCCGGCCTCAGCGCACCCGTTCGGGGCTGAGGTCCGTCTCCAGGCGCTGCGAATAGCGGCTCATGGTGTAGCAGGCGACGAAATAGACGAAGGCGGCGTAGAGATAGGCCTCGGTGGCAAAGCCCAGCCAGGCGGAATCACCGAGGGCCGAGCGCAGCGTCGTGAAGAAGTCGAAGATGCCGATGATGAGTACCAGCGTCGTGTCCTTGAACAGGCCGATGAAGGTGTTCACCTGCGCCGGAATGGTGATCTTCAGGGCCTGCGGCAGAACGATGAACCGCATCGTCTGGGCATAGTTCAGCCCCAACGATTCGGCGCCCTCGAACTGGCCCTTCGGGATCGCCTGCAGACCGCCGCGGAAGACTTCCGCCATATAGGCCGCGGCGAAGAGGATGAAGGCGATCTGGGCGCGGATCAGCCGGTCGATCTCGACGCCCTGTGGCATGAAGAGCGGCACGATGAAGGTCGCGATGAAGAGCAGCGAGATCAGCGGCACGCCGCGGATGAATTCGATCCAGGCGACGGACAGCGCCCGCACGATGGGCCGCTTCGAGCGGCGGCCGAGCGCCAGGATGATCCCGATCGGATAGGCCATGGCGAGGCCGAAGACCGACAGGAAGATGGTCACCAGCCAGCCGCCCCAGAGCTGCGTCGCCACCGGTGCGAGGCCGGGGATCGGAATGCCGAGGACCGAGCCGCCCATCAGCCCCCACATGACCGCGAGCACCGCGAGCCAGGCATAGATCAGCTCGCGGCGCCAGAAGAGGCGCTGCGTCGAGAGGGCCACCATGACGGCGAAGATCACCAGGACGGTGGCCGGCCGCCAGCGCTGCTCGAAGGGGTATAGGCCGAAGACCGAGAACCAGAACTTCTCGCTGATGAAGGCCCAGCAGGCGCCGCCGGCCTCGCGGCACTGGGCCGCGGTGCCGATCCACGTCGCGTTGACGAAGGCCCATGACAGGAAAGGCGGCAGGGTCCAGGCGAGGATGGCGAGGCAGACCACGGTGATCACCGCAGTGCCCGGGGTGCCAAAATAGGTTCGGAACAGCGCGACCGGCAGTGACGGCAGAACGCTCGCCGGCGGCTTCAGGTCGGCGAGCTTTTCGCTGGCGACATAGTGGACGAGCGCGTCCGGTGCGACTGGGCGGTTCATGGCATCAGCGCTCCCGGATCGCGACACGGCCGTTATACCAATTCATGAAGCCCGAGGTCAGAAGCGAGATCGTCAGGTAGACCAGGGCGAAGACAAGGATCACCTCCACGGCGCGACCGGTCTGATTCATCGTCGTGTTGGAGACGTGGACGAGCTCGGGGTAGCCGATCGCTACAGCCAGCGACGAGTTCTTGGTGAGGTTGAGATACTGGCTGGTGAGTGGCGGGATGATCACCCGCAGCGCCTGCGGCAGGATGACGAGCCGCATGATGCGCGGCGCCGGCAGACCCAGGGCCCGGGCTGCCTCCCACTGGCCCTTGTAGACCGAAACGATGCCGCCGCGGACGATCTCGGCGATGAAGGCAGCGGTGTAGAGGACAAGGCCGAGCAGAAGGGCAACGAATTCGGGCGAGAGTTCGATGCCGCCGGTGAAGTTGAAGCCCTGGAGAACCGGAACGCTCAGGGTCGCGGGGAAGCCCTGCGCGGCCAGTGTCAGGAACGGAAGGCCGATGATCAGCGCGGCGGCGATCGGCAAGGTCGGCGGCGCGTCGCCGGTGGCCTCGCGGCGCCGCTGCAGCGCACGGGCCGCGATGAAGGCGCCGACGATGCCGGCGACGAGGGCCCAGATGACGGGCCAGAGCGCAGGCGACCATTCGACCCACGGCACCTTCAGGCCGCGGTTCGACAGGAACATGCCCGGCCCCAGCGGCAGGGCCTGTCGCGGACCCGGAAGGGCATTGATGATGGCGTACCAGAGGAAGAGTTGCAGCAGCAGCGGCGTGTTGCGCACGACCTCGACATAGCCGGAGACCAGGCGCGCCAGCAGCGGGTTTGAGGACAGGCGCATGACGCCGAGCGCGACCCCGAGCAGGGTGGCGAGAATGATCCCGACCACCGCGATCCGCAGTGTGTTGAGCAGGCCGACGAACAAGGCACGACCGTAGCTGTCGGTCGGCGCGAAGGGGATGAGCCCCTCGCCGATGGCAAAATTGGCGGGACGGCCGAGGTAATCCCAGCCGAAGATCAGACCACGCGCCACCATGTTGGCGGACATGTTGTTCCAGGCCGCCCAGACGACGACGAGGACGAAGACGACGAGGATCGACTGCAGCGCCAGACCGCGCTTGACCGGATCGTTCCAGAACGCCGTCTTCGCTGCCGGGGGGGTCTCGATCGTGCTCATGTCAAGGCTTCCAGGGTGCCGGTGGCACGGAAGAAGGCACGCAAGAAGCATGCCCGGCAAAGAGGAACCGGGGCGCTCGCGCGCCCCGGTTGGTCATGACAGCCGGAGTTCGGCATTATGGCCGGTCAACGGGCCGGCGGGGCGTAAAGCAGGCCGCCCTTGGTCCAGATGTTGTTGTGACCGCGCTCCAGGCCGAGCGGCGTGTTGACGCCGAGGTGACGCTCGAACATCTCGCCGTAATTGCCGAAGGCCTTGATGATGGTGCGGGCATACTGGTCGTTGGCCGCGCCGATCGCCGTGCCCATGCCGGGCTCGACGCCAAGCAGGCGACGGATGCGCGGATCGGTGGCAGAACCAGCGATCTGGTCGACATTGGCCTGGGTGATGCCGAATTCCTCGGCGTCGATCAGGGCGAAGACCGTCCAGGCGACGATGTTGGTGAACTCTTCGTCGCCCTGACGGATGGTCGGGGCGAGGGGCTCCTTCGAGATACGCTCCGGCAGGATCACGTGGTCGCGCGGGTTGCTGAGCAGCGTGCGCTGCGCGGCGAGCGCGGCGAAGTCGTTGGTGAAGATGTCGCAGCGGCCCTGGTCATAGGCGCGGCGCAGTTCGTCCAGCGCCTCGATGACGACGGGACGGAACGTCATGTTGTGCTGGCGGAAGAAGTCCGCGAGGTTCAGTTCGGTCGTGGTGCCCGGCTGGACGCAGACGGTGGCACCATTCAGCCCGCGGGCCGAGGTGACGTTCAGGCGCCGCGGAACCATGATGGCCTGGCCGTCATAGAAGACGATGGCCGGGAAGTTGAAGCGGTTGACACCGGTGTCGCGGGTCAGGGTCCAGGTCGTGTTGCTCGACAGGACGTCGACTTCGCCGTTGGTCAGGGCCGGGAAGCGCGACTGCGTCGTCACCGGCACGAACTCGACCTTGGACGGGTCGTTGAAGATGGCGATGGCGATGGCACGGCAGACCTCGACGTTGAAGCCGCCCCAGACGCCCTGGGCGTTCGGCACACCGAAGCCGGGGTTGGACGGGCCCTGCACGCCGCAGCGGAGCGTACCGCGGGCCTTGATGGCGTCGAGGTCACGGCCGGCTTCTGCGGCCGTCGGGCCGAACACGAAGGCCGCGGCCGCGAGGCCCGCCAGGACGAAATTCCTGATCATTCGTTACTCTCCTGTAAAAACCTGCGGACCAGCCGGAGCGGCGGCCGCCGGTAAAACCACCTCGCTCCCGGAACGCCCGCGAGCCCTGGTAAGTTCTGAAATTGTTCCTTTACGTTTTCAACGGGGGCATCAATATCTGTGACAATTTGCATCAGGGCTGTTTATCGATTGCGCAGGCTGACCCGTTTTTGCCGTATTGCGTGGCAGAGGCCGGTCAGCAGCCGGCCTGATGGTCGCCGCATCTGGGTTCCCTGCCGGGATCAACGGAGACCACATGCCCATCGAACGGGCAGCGGGCGCGACATCCTGCGGCCTCTGAACGACACGCGCGGCAATCTGCCGCACCACGTTTTGCGCAGGGCGGTCATTCAGCGGGTCGGACGGGACCCGTCCCGATAGGTGCGGGCATCGAGGCCGTGAACCTTGAGCCGCGAGGCGAAGGTGGTCGGGCGGAGGCCAAGACGCTCCGCCGCGCCGCCCGGACCGGATACCTTGCCTCCCGCCAGTTCCAGGGCGGCGACGAGGTTGTGACGGTCGCGGGCCCGGCGATTCTCCTCGGTCAGAACGCCAGGGCCGGCCGGCGCGAGGGGCCCGGGCACCGGTAGGCGGATCGACGAACCCGGCAGGTCGATCATCAGGCGGCCGTTGCGGGCGAGGATGGCTGCCCTTTCGATGACGTTCTGCAATTCACGCACATTGCCCGGCCAGGCATAGCCGGCGAGGCGGCGAACGTCAGCCTCCGACAGGCCGAGCCCGGAAGTCTTCAGCTTGCGCTCGGCGTGGCGGAGGAAATGCAGCGCCAGCGACGCGACGTCGTCAACCCGCTCGCGCAGCGGCACGGAATGGATGGGAAAGACGTCGAGGCGGAAATAAAGATCCTCGCGGAAGCGCCCTGCCCTCACATCGGCCCTGAGGTCGCGGTTGGTCGCGGCGATGACGCGGACGTCGACACTACGGGTGCGCTCCTCGCCGACGCGTTCGAACTGGCCTTCCTGCAGGATGCGCAGGAGCTTGCCTTGCAGCTCCAGCGGGATCTCGCCGACCTCGTCGAGGAAGAGCGTGCCGCCGTCGGCGAGTTCGAAGCGGCCGAGGCGGTCGCGCAGGGCGCCGGTGAAGGCGCCCCTGACATGGCCGAAGAATTCGCTCTCGAAGAGTTCGCGCGGAATGGCTGCGCAGTTGACGCGGATCAGCGGCCGGTCCCGGCGCGCGCTCGCCTCGTGGATGGCGCGGCCGATCAGTTCCTTGCCGGTGCCGGATTCGCCAGTGACCAGGACCGTGGCGTCGGTCGGGGCGACGAGGTCGATCTGGCGCAGCGTCTTCTGGATCGCCGCCGAGCGGCCGATGATGCCGCGGTGGTTGCTCTCGATGCGGATTTCCTCCTGCAGATAGGCGTTCTCCCGCTCCAGCCGCTGGCGCAGCGTATCGACCTCGGCGAGCGCCTGCCGCAGCTTCTCCTCGGCCTCGCGGCGACGGCTGACGTCGCGAAAGACGATGACGGCGCCGATGATGGCGCCGCGCTCGCGGATCGGTGTCGAGGTATATTCCACCCAGAGCGGCGTGCCGTCCTTGCGCCAGAACACCTCGCCCGCCACGGTCTGGACGGCGCCGTTGCGGAAGGCGGCATAGATCGGGCAGTCGTGGTTGGGATAGGGCGTGCCGTCGGCGCGGTGATGGTGCACCAGGGAGTGCATGTCCTTGCCGACCAGTTCCTCGGCCGTCCAGCCGAGCAGCGCCTCCGCTGCCGGATTGACGAAGGTGGTCTTGCCGTCGGCGTTGACGCCATAGATGCCCTCGCCGGCTGCCTTGAGGATGAGCTGGTTCTCCTTCTCGATCGTGTGGAAGAGCCGCTCGACCCGTTTCCACTCGTCGATCCCCTGGCGCAGCGTGCCGTCGGCATCGGCGTCGACGTCGCGGCGATGGCGCGCCGCCAGATCCGCCATGGTGAGGAGAACGAGCGGGCCATCGGCCGCCGGCAGCACGGTGCCGGCATATTCGAGCCGCAACTCGCCGCCGCCGGCCTTCAGCGGGGTCAGGCTGCGGGTGAAGGCCCGGCCGCGGTGCAGGACCTCCTCGGTGAAGACGACGAGCGCCGGACGCTGGCCCCGGTGGAGATCGGTGATCTTCAGCGTCCGCAGCACCGCCACCGGATAGCCGAGCAGATGCTGCGCTGCGGGATTGGCGTCGCGGATCGCCCCCGACCGCGGGTCGACCACGACGGCCACATCGGACAGGCTGTCGAAGGCCGGCCCGAAGGACGACCCCGCGGCAAGGGACGGTGCGGCGGATGACGATGCGGCACTGGCCATGCGCGGGTCTCCAATTTCACGACTATTCGTGCTCTTGATCCCGATCTTTCGTCAATCACGAATTTTCGTTGTCACGCGAACCGGCGGGTATCCGCCATTTTGTCCGCTTTCTCACGGGCCCGCGCACTGGCCCCAACCTTGCTTGACCAGTCTCAGTGAAGCCGAGGCGCCGAACGCCGGAACCCTGAGGACGACCCATGGCTCTGTTCGACAATCCCTTCAATGCCGCGAAAAAGTTCCTCAAGGGCTGCGTCTGCGGGCGCCACGCCTCCGATACCGAGCATGAGGCCGAGATTAAGGCCGAGGCGGTCGCCGTCGAGGCGGCCGGCGAGGAAAGCCGCTATCGCCGCATCGTCGAGCAGGCGGTGATGCGGGCGCTGTTTCCGCAGGATCACCAGCGCCGTGCCTTCCTGAAAGCGGTGGGTGCCACGACGGCGGCCGCCGCCATTGCAACCTTCTTCCCCATCGGCGCGGCGACCGAGGCCCTCGCCCAGACCGGTCCGATCGAGAAGAAAGACCTCAAGGTCGGCTTCATCCCGATCACCTGCGCGACGCCCATCATCATGGCCCATCCGCTCGGATTCTATTCGAAGCACGGTCTGAACGTGGAGGTGGTGCGCACGGCCGGCTGGGCCGTCATCCGCGACAAGACCATCAACAAGGAATATGACGCCGCCCACATGCTGGCGCCGATGCCGCTCGCCATCACCATGGGCGTCGGCTCCAACCCGATCCCTTATTCGGTCTCGGCCATCGAGAACATCAACGGCCAGGCCATCACCCTCGCCAACAAGCACAAGGACAAGCGCGACCCAAAGGACTGGAAGGGCTTCCGCTTCGCCGTGCCCTTCGACTTCTCGATCCACAACTACCTCTTGCGCTACTACCTCGCCGAGGCCGGCCTGGACCCCGATCGCGACGTGCAGATCCGCTCGGTGCCGCCGCCGGAAATGGTCGCCAACCTGCGCGCCGACAATATCGACGGCTTCCTCGGCCCGGATCCGTTCAACCAGCGCGCGGTCTTCGACGGCGTCGGCTTCATCCACCTGCTGTCGAAGGAACTGTGGGACGGCCATCCCTGCTGCGCCTTCGCGGCCAGCCGCGAATTCGTCACTACCCTGCCGAACACCTACCGTGCCCTTCTGAAGGCGATCATCGACGCCACCGCCCATGCGCAGAAGGCGGAGAACCGCAGGGAGATCGCCACGGCCATCGCCGCACCTAACTATCTCAACCAGCCGGTCACGGTGCTGGAGCAGATCCTCACCGGCACCTATGCCGATGGCCTCGGCCAGGTGAAACGCGACCCGAACCGCATCCAGTTCGATCCCTTCCCGTGGGAGAGCTTCTCGGTGTGGATCCTCACCCAGATGAAGCGCTGGGGCCAGATCCGCGGCGATGTCGACTACAACGGCATAACCCGGCAGGTGTTCCTGGCCACCGACGCGGCGGCAATGATGAGGGAACTCGGCCTGACCCCGCCCGAGACGACCAGCAAGACCTTCTCGGTCATGGGCAAGCCCTTCGATCCGGCGAAGCCCGAGGAGTACATCGCCTCCTTCGCCATCAGGCGCTGACAGGCACGCCAGGACCCACCCCGATGACCCGGCCTCCCGTTCCGCCTTTCACGCTGGAAACGGCGCACCAGAAGGTGCGCGCCGCCGAGGACGCGTGGAACACCCGCGATCCCGAACGGGTGGCGCTCGCCTATACCGAGGACAGCACCTGGCGGAACCGGTCCGAGTTCTTCACGGGCCGTCCGGCGATCCGATCCTTCCTCGTCGCCAAATGGGCGAAGGAGATGGACTATCGCCTGATCAAGGAGCTCTGGGCCTTCCACGAGAACCGGATCGCCGTGCGCTTCCAGTACGAATGGCACGATGCTTCCGGGGCCTGGTTCCGCTCCTGCGGCAACGAACAGTGGCAGTTCGACGCCGCGGGCTTCATGGAGCGGCGCGAGGCCAGCATCAACGACGTGCCGATCGGCGAGGCCGATCGCAGGTTCACCTGGCCGCTCGGCATACGCCCCGCCGATGCCCCCGGCCTGACGGAGCTCGGATTGTGACACCCGCCATGCAGGAGGCCCGGCCATGACCCGCTCGATCGGTGCGAGGGCGTTCGTCCTCTCCCTCGTCATCCTCGCGATATTCCTGGCGGCCTGGCACGTCGCCGTGGGCTCGGGCGGCGGCGGCGGCGGCCAGGTGGTCGATCCGGAATACGCCAAGCTCGTGGGAGCGGCGGCGGCCACTGGCGGCCAGACGCCGATGCCGGGACCCATCGACGTCGGCAAGGCAATCTGGAAACACCTGTCCGACCCGTTCTACGTCCGCGGCACCAACGACATGGGCATCGGCATCCAGCTCGCCTATTCGCTGGTCCGCGTGCTCATCGGCTTCGGCATCGCCGTGGCGGTCGCCGTGCCGCTCGGCTTCCTGATCGGGATGTCGCCGCTCATCTATCGCGCTCTCGACCCCTTCATCCAGGTAATGAAGCCGATCTCGCCGCTCGCCTGGATGCCTCTCGCGCTCTACACGATCAAGGATTCCTCGCTCTCCTCGATCTTCGTCATCTTCATCTGCTCGCTCTGGCCGATGCTGATCAACACGGCCTTCGGGGTCGCGTCGGTGCGCAAGGACTGGCTGAACGTGGCGCGCACCCTCGAGGTCGGGCCGGTGCGAAAGGCCTTCACCGTGATCCTGCCGGCCGCCGCGCCGACCATTCTGACGGGAATGCGCATTTCCGTCGGCATCGCCTGGCTGGTCATCGTCGCAGCCGAAATGCTCGTCGGCGGTACCGGCATCGGCTACTTCGTCTGGAACCAGTGGAACAACCTGTCGCTCACCGACATCATCACGGCCATCCTGCTGATCGGCCTCGTCGGCATGGTGCTGGACCAGATCCTCGCCCGCCTCACCCGCCTCGTGACCTATCCGGAGTGATGCGGATGGCCCGTTCCTACATCTCCATCGAGGGCATCGCCCGCCGTTTCCCCGCCCCCGAGGGCGGTCGCACCACCATTTTCGAGGACCTCTGGTTCGCCATGGAGCGCGGCGAGTTCGTCTGCGTCATCGGCCATTCCGGCTGCGGCAAGACGACGGTGCTCAACATCCTCGCAGGGCTCGACGAGACGAGCGAGGGGGCAGTCATCATCGACGGCAAGGCGATCGAGGGCCCGAGCCTCGACCGCGCCGTCATCTTCCAGAGCCACGGCCTCCTGCCCTGGCGGACGGTGCTCGGCAATGTCAGCTATGCGGTCTCCTCGAAATGGCGTGACTGGCCGAAGGCCAGGGTCGAGGAGCATGCGCGCAAGGCGATTGCGACCGTCGGTCTGACGGGCGCCGAGATGAAGAAGCCGGCTCAGCTTTCTGGGGGCATGAAGCAGCGCGTCGGCATCGCCCGGGCGCTGTCGATCGAGCCGAAGATCATGCTGATGGACGAGCCCTTCTCGGCCCTCGACGCGCTCACCCGCGGCACGCTGCAGGACGAGGTGCGCGGCATCTGCCGCAATACCGGCCAGACCGTGTTCATGATCACCCACGACGTCGACGAGGCCATCTATCTCGCCGACAAGATCGTGCTGATGACCAATGGACCGGACGCCCGGATCGCCGAGATCGTCGCAAATCCTTTGCCGGCTGATCGCTCACGCAACGAAGTCCACAAGCATCCGGCCTATTACCCCGTGCGCAATCACATCATCGACTTCCTCGTGGCGCGCTCCAGGAGCTTCACCGAGGAACTCGCGCAGCCCGGCAGGGTCTGGAACCGCCGCGCCCCGCCGATCGTCACGCCGGGTGCGCCCGACGCCGCGCCCCCGCTGGTCCGGGCCGTCTGACACTCGCCACCCCCTGCCCCGTTATACCCAAGGAGACGGACATGATCCGCGAAGAGCTCACGGAAAAGATTCTCGACATCAAGCGCGAGAAGGGTTGGACCTGGAAGCACATCACCGACGAGATCGGCGGCATGTCGCCGGTGCTCGTGATCGGCGCCCTGCTCGGCCAGCACAAGCTGGTCAAGCCGCTCGCCGCCAAGGCGGCCGCTCTCTTCGGCCTGACGCCGATGGAGGAGCGGATGCTGAACGAGGTGCCCTATCGCGGCACCGGCACGTCGATGCCGCCGACCGATCCGCTGATCTACCGCTTCTACGAGCTGGTGCTGGTCAACGGCCCGGCCTGGAAGGCGATCATCGAGGAGGAGTTCGGCGACGGCATCATGTCCGCCATCGACTTCAACATGGAGTTCGAGCGCGAGCCGAACCCGAAGGGCGACCGGGTGAAGATTTCCATGTCCGGCAAGTTCCTGCCGTTCAAATATTACGGCAACGAGCAGGGCGTTCCCGACTACGGATTCAAGGAGGCCTGACCGGCCCGTTGCGACGGCGGCGCCGGGAGACCGGCGCGGCCGACCGCCGCCGCTCAGAACCCGGCCTGCACGGCGATGATCGTCTCGCCGCGGATATCCTCGGTGAGCTGTTCTTCCAGCCGGCCGAACTCCGGCGTGGTCTTCAGCTTGTAGGACCGCGGGTGAGCAAAGGGTATCGGGACCTCGCTCTTGAAGCGGCCGGGCCTGGCGCTCATCACCAGCACGCGGTTGGCCATGAACACCGCTTCCTCGATGTCGTGGGTGACGAAGAGCACGGTCTTGCGGTGCGTCTCCCAGATCGACAGCAGCAGTTCCTGCATCAGCGAACGGGTCTGGTGGTCGAGCGCACCGAAGGGTTCGTCGAGCAGCAGCACCTTGGGATCATTGGCCAGTGCCCGGGCGAGCGCGGTGCGCTGCTGCATGCCCCCCGAGAGCTGCTTGGGATAGTGGTTGGCGAATTGGGTGAGGCCCACCTGCGCCATCAGCTTCTCGGCGGTGGCGCGGCGCTCGGCCGCCGCCACACCGCGCTCGCGCGGGCCGAACTCGATGTTCTCGACAACTGTCAGCCAGGGAAAGAGCGTGTAGCTCTGGAACACCATGCCGCGATCGGCGCCCGGGCCGGCAACGGGCCTGCCGTCGAGGGTGACGGTTCCCGTGGTCGGCCGGTCGAGACCGGCGACGATCCGCAGAAGGGTCGACTTGCCGCAGCCCGAGGGGCCGAGAATGGCGACGAAATCGCCCTCCCCGACCGTGAGATCGACCGGTGACAGCGCCTGGACGGGCTCGCCGCCACGCACCGAGGGGAAGGTGCGCGAAACGCCCCTGACGACGACGTCGCTCATATCGTGCTCCAGGGGAACATCTTCTGGTTCACGGCCTTGAACAGGAAGTCCGAGATGAGGCCGATTACGCCGATCACGATGATGCCGAAGATCATCTGGCCGGTGGCAAGCAGCGCCTGGCTCTCGATGATCATGTGGCCGATGCCGGAGGACGAGCCGATCAGCTCGGCAACAATGACATAGGTCCAGGCCCAGCCGAGGACGAGCCGCAGGATCTCGGCGATCTGCGGTGCCGCATAGGGCACCATGACCCGGCCGACGATGCCCTGGTCGCGCGCGCCGAGCGTCAGCGCCGCCTCGACCAGGTCGCGGCGGATCGATCCCACCGCCACCGCCACCATCAGGACGATCTGGAAGACCGAACCGACGAAAATGACCAGCAGCTTCTGCTTCTCGCCGACACCCGCCCAGAGAATGAAGAGCGGGATGAAGGCGGAGGCCGGCAGATAGCGGGCGAAGGAGACGAAAGGCTCGAAGAAGGCCTCGACCGGCTTGTAGGCGCCCATGGCGAGGCCAAGCGGCACGGCGACGAGTGCCGCCAGGATGAAGCCGCCGACGACGCGCCAGACGGTGACCCCGATGTCGACGAGGAAGCCGTGGTTGGTGATGAGATACCAGCCCTCCTGCAGCATCGTGACGGGATCGGCGAGGAAGATCTTCGGCACGAGGCCGCCGAAGGTCACCGCCGCCCAGGCCGCGAAGAAGATGACGAAGAAGGAGATGCCGAGAACGACACGCGCCGTCGTCGATACGGGCTCGAGGGGTTTCATGGACTCATCCGTTCCGATGCGGGCATGGGCGCAACTTCCCAAGCGTCATGGCCGGGCCAAAAGCGGCCTGCGGCCGCCGCTCAAGGCTTGGACACGCCGGGGCTTTGCCCCGGCCATGCCGGCCATCCACGACTTGACCACGACCTGGCAGGAATTCGTGGATGCCCGGCACGAGGCCGGGCATGACGTCGTGGGCGGTCGCGGCTTTCGCTCACGACCGCCGCATTCGTCCGCCCCTACTGGATGAAGCGCGTGTCGACCATGGTGTCGAAGTTCGGCTTGTTGCGGATGATGCCGAGCTCGAGCAGCAGGTCGGCGGCCTTCTCGGAGAACGTGCGCCACTCGCCGGCGAAGAAAGTCCGGTTCGCCTCGCGGTCCTGCCAGCGCAGATACTGGGCCGAATTGCCGAATTGTTCGGCCGTCTGGCGCACGTCGGCGCCCATGATGCGGTAGGACTCCGCCTGGTTGGTCTTGATCATCTCGAGCGCCTCGAAATAGCTCTTGGCGAGCGCCCGGACGGCGGCCTCGTTGGCCTGGATGAAGGCCGGCGTGCAGCCGAACGTGTCCATCACCATCGGATAGTCGAGGGTGGTGGCGATGATCTTGCCGGCCTGGGGCGCATTGCGCACCGAGGACAGGAAGGGCTCGTAGGTCATCGCCGCATCGTTCTGGCCGGCGACGAAGGCCTGGGCGGCGGCTCCCGGCTCCATGTTGACGACGGTGACGTCGCGGATGGAGAGGCCGTTCTCCTTCAGCATCCAGGCGAGCGTGAAATAGGGCGCAGTGCCGGGGGCGGAGGCTGCCACCGTCTTGCCGCGAAGGTCGCGGATCGAGTTGATGCCGTTGCGGACCGCCATGCCGTCGGCGCCGTAGCTCTTGTCGAGCTGGAACAGCTGGGTCGTGGCGATGCCGTTGGCGTTCCAGACGATCCAGGTCTCGACCGTGGTGGCGGCGCACTGGAGGTCACCCGAGGCGATGGCGAGGTGGCGGCTCGCCTGCGGGATCTTGCGGATCGTCACGTCGAGGCCGTTGCGGGCGAAGATGCCGGCTTCCTTGGCCAGCGTCAGCGGCGCGAAGCCGGTCCAGCCGGAAATGCCGATGCTGACCTTGGTCTGGGCACTGGCGGGGCCGGCGAGAGCCAGGCCGACAGCAAGGGCCGCGCCGGCCAGGAGGCCGCGCAGGGTGGACGGTTGCGACATCGTCGTTCTCCTCTGGCGGTCCTTACGAACATGACCGCTTCTCGCACCAGTCTAGGGGTGCTGTTCCATAAGGTGGCATACGAATATCTACGTAAGTGACGCAGATTCCTGTGCAGCGCAGCACAATGCTGCGCCGCCGTGCATCGGCGTCAGGGCGCCGGCGCCGCCGACGCCCGTCCGGATCAGCTCTTCACCCAGCTGGGCGCTGCGAAGCGGAACTGGTCGAGGGTGTTCTCGGCGATGCGGAACCACAGGTTCGAATCGTCGGTGAACTTCTTCCAGCTGTCGTAGACGGTCTTGAACTCCGGGCTCTTCGCGGCGAAATCGTCGAGCGTCTCGACGGTCGCCTTGAGGCAGGCGTCGAGAACCGGGCGCGGGAAGGCGCGCAGCTGGGCTCCGGCCGCCACGAGCCGGCGCAGGGCGTCCGGGTTCTTGGCGTCGTAATTGGCCATCATCTGCACGCATTGCTCGCTCGCGGCGGCCTCGTAGGCGGCCTTGAAGGCGGGCGGCAGCTCGGCCCATTTCGCCTGATTGACGAAGGAGGTGATCTGCGCCGCGCCCTCCCAGAAACCGGGCGTGTAGTAGAAGCGCGCCACCTTGGCGAAGCCGAGCTTCTCGTCGTCATAGGGGCCGATCCACTCGGCGGCGTCGATCGTGCCGCGCTCGAGCGAGGAATAGATGTCGCCGGCGGCGATCTGCTGGGGCACGGCGCCGAGCTTGGAGAGGACGGTGCCGCCGATGCCGCCGATGCGGAACTTCAGGCCCTTGAGATCCTCGAGCGTGTTGATCTCCTTGCGGAACCAGCCGCCCATCTGGACACCGACATTGCCGCAGGGGACCGCGACGAGGCCGAACTTGGCGAAGACATCGCGCATCAGCTCCTTGCCGCCGCCCGCCACCATCCAGGCCTGCTGCTGGCGGGTGTTGAGGCCGAAGGGCATGCCGCCGTCGAAGCCGATGGCCGGGTTGCGCCCGAAAAAGTAGCTGGAGAGCGTGTGGGAACACTCGACCGTGGAATTCGACGTCGCATCGAAGACGCCGAGGGCCGGCACGATCTCGCCGGCGGCGAAGACCTGGATCTGGAACCTGCCCTCGGTGATCTGGCTGATGCGCTCGGCCATGGCCATGGCCGAGCCGTGGATGGTGTCGAGGCTCTTCGGCCAGCTCGTCACCATGCGCCAGCGCACGGTGGGAGCCTGGGCCAGAGCCGGCGCAGCGAGGGTTGCAGCGGCAGCGCCCGCCGTTCCGGCCAGAAAATGACGTCTCTTCATGTTGGTCTCCCGTGTAATCGGCGTCGGTGGCCCTTTTGCGTGCCTTCCTCGACGTTCCCCCAAAGACTGGTCGTGTGATGCGTCAGCGGCCGCCCTTCTTGCCGATGACCATGAAGCAATGGACGTAGTCCATGGCGTGGCCGGCGGGGTTCTGGGCGACGTCGGCCTCGTAGGCGCCGTAGAAGGCGTCGACGATGGAGCCCCGCTCATGCGCCGACCGCTTGGCGTCGAGAGCGCCGGCGAAGACGGTCTCTGACCAGGAGCGCAGGGTCGGCACATAGGCGCTGGCGAAAGCGGCGGCGTCGCCGTGCCTGGCGAAATCAGCCGCATAGGGGCAGGCCGTCACCGTCGTCGAGATGTGATCGAGCCTGAGGCCGGCGCGGGAAACGGCCGAGCCCTTGTCGCGGAAGGGCGCGGCGAATTCGTCCGGCGTCTTGTAGAACTGCTGGAACGTCGCGCCCCGATATTCCGCCTCGGTGATGCGCCCCTTCTTCCACAGGTCGCGCCAGTGGCGGGCGAAGGCGTCGAACATGTTCACACCGCCGGTATGGCCGAGATAGCGGCCCTGCTCGTCGGCGCAGAAATTGGCAAGGACCAGCCTGCCGCCGGGCGCCAGTTCCCTGGCGCGGGCGAGCAGGATCGTGTCCCAGTCGGCCATGGCCTGGCGGCGAAACAGCGCCTGTTCCGCCGCCGTGGCGCCGACCGCCTGGACATGGTCGGCGATGAGCCCGGGCCGCTTGCTCAGCCAGTGCATGGCGGTAGCGGAAAAGCCGAGATGCAGCGTGCCGTCCGGCACGATCTGCTTGTAGAAGCTCGTCCCCGAGCCGGCGATGTAGAGGTTCGGCGTCTCGGCGAGCGGCGTCTTGGCCTGGTCGCCGAGGAGGCCCTGGGTGAGCCGGAACAGCGCCGAGAAGTCGTTGTGCGGCAGGTCGGTATAGGTGACCTGGATGGCGCGGTCGGGGGCCCGCTGCCGGACCGTCTCGACGAGGCGCCGCATCATGTCGAGGGAGGTGCCACCATCGGCGGCGCCGTAGTCGCAGACCGAGAAGGCGGTCTTGGCCGGCTTGATCGCCATGCTCCCGAGGGCTTCGACGACGAGGTCGCCGGCCTTGTCGATGACGGCCTTGGCACCCACGGTGTTGGAGGAATAGTAGCCGGCGCCGCGCATCGCGATCACCTGGGCCGAAGCCTTGCCTGCCATGCGCATTTCCCTCGGTGCGGCTTTCGAAGAACAGCCTATCTGCAATGGTCGGTGACGCAACGCCAAAACGTCTGCGGTATTCTCCGGATCAGTCGTTGTCGGTCAGCCCTGCGCCGGCGCCCAGGACCCGCGACTGCGCCGATGCCGGGACATAGGTCCTGGCGGCCAGCGCCTCGAGCGCCGCGAGCGTCGCCGGGGCCACCGCAGCGCGGGTCGCCACGCCGGAACCCGGCGCGCCGAGGCCCGCCGCTTCAAGGGTCGCCTCGCAGCGCGCCAGCGCCGCCGCTTCGGCAGCGACGTCGTCAGCCGTTCCGGCGAGAGCTGTGACCAGCGCCGGCCAGTCGCGGCCCGCCGTGGCGAGCAGCCGCGCCGCCCGGCCGAATTCCTCGGCGCCGCCCCAGGACAGCCCCGCCCCCCGCGCTGCCTTGGCGGCGAGAGTCTCCACCTCGTTGAGCGACATGTCGATCAGGCCGGCCGTCACGAAAGCCACCTCATGAGGCGATGCGCTCCCGGTCCTGCCGGCAGATCTCCTCCGGGAAGGGCGCATCGGCGAAGAGCGAAATCCGCAGCCAGCGGTCGGAGCGCGGATCGAAGCGGCTGGCGCCAAAAAAGGCGAGCTTGGCCCGCAGCAAATCGACGGGCCGCATGGTGGCCGCGACGAGATTGTCGCGCACCTCGGCATAGGGATGGGCGATGGCGACCTGCGCCCGCCGCACGACATGGCGGAAGGCGGGCTGCCGCATCAGGAAGGCGGCGACCGGCTCGTCCTGTCGCGCGGCGAGTAGCGCCGCCCCGAGCCGGCTCACGTCACGGGCCACCGCCAGCGGCTGTTCGCGTTCAGCGCCGTCCTCTGCCCCGCGCTCGCCGAGCCGCGGCTCCAGCTTTTCTTCCGAGACGTACCAGAAGCGCGCCTCGCTGGCGGGGTCGGAAAAGTCGAACCGGCGCACCCAGCCGTAATGTTCGGCGAGCTGGGCGATCAATGCGCCGACGGTCATCGTCCCGTCGATGCGGAAGACGGTGTCCTCGTCGGCCTGCATGGTCTCGGCCAGATCGTCGACCAGGGCGCCGTGCGGCTCGAGAACGAGCGCCACCACCGCCTCCTGTGCTTCGACGGACAGAGCCTCACAGGCGTGACGATAGAGCGCGTCCCAGGGATCGGGCCCGGCCAGGAGCGGTCCGGCGGCGGCGGCCAGGGCGGCGAGATCATCTGCCAGCACCGCGACCCGCGGCGCCTGCACCGGATCCTCGGTGTGCCAGCGGCTCACGGTCTGGCGCATCGCCGCCAGTGCCGTCCGGAACGCCGCCTGTTCGGCGGGACCGGCGGCGGCCAGCGCGCGCACCCGCGCCAGCGCCGTCTCGCGGGCATGGAACCAGCGGTGGACCAGGAGGGGATGACGGACCAGGAAGGGCGCCATGCCGAGGCCGGTGGAATTGCCGACGCCGAGGCTGCGCCGCAGCGACGGGTCGAGGGTCGTCGCACGCGCCCCGCCCTGCGCCGCAGCGACATGTTCGACGAGATCGAGGGTGAAGGCGCGGATCAGCCAGACAGCGAGCATCTCGGCGCGGAACGGACCGGCGAGTTCGGTGCGGCCGGCGATGCGGTCGCGGTCGGCGATGCCGAACTTGCCGTTGCCGTAGACGGCGGTGGTGCGCATCAGATAGCCGACGCTCGCCAGCAGATCCGCATCCGGCTGATGGCCGTTCGCGAGGCTTTCGGCCACATGGGCGAACAGACGGACACTCTTGTTGGCGCGGGCCAGCACCAGATCGCGCTCGGTGAAGCGGCCGGCCTCCTGGCGCGGGGCATTGGCGCGCAGCCGGGCGATCTCGGCGGCGTCGGGGACGCCGTCATAGAGGACATAGCTCGTGTCCCAGGCCTCGGCGATGACGCGGTCGGTGCGCATCTCGTCGGCGAGCGGCGTCGAGAAGGCGACCAGCGAATAGGTGCTCGCCGGCGCGACGACGGTCAGCACGGCATGGCCGAAGCCTTCCGGATCGATCTCCCAGGCGGTGCGGCGATAGGACCAGCCCTCACCTTCCACCCGCCGCAGCAAGGCGCGCAGGAAACTCAGCCGCGTCGGATGGGCGGCGCCAAGGCGGTCGAGCCGCATCACCTCGTCAGGCGGGCGGAGGGCCATCGTCATGCGCCCTGCCCCGCCAGCCGGAGCAGCATGGCCCCGGTCGCCTCGTCGACCTCGACGCCCTCGGCGGCGATGCGGGCGCGCGCTGCAGCCCGCCGTCCGCCGGGAAGCCGTCCGCCGGTTTCGGCGCCCAGCGCTTCGACCACGACGCTGAGCCGGTCGGCGAAGGCGCCGCCGGAGGAGATGTCCGGCGCCAGCGCGATGAAGAACTGACCGGTCCTCGGCGGCCCGCCTGCGGGGCCGGAAAAGGGGCTCGCCTGGATGCCGGGCGTCGCGCCCGCGAGACAGGCGGCGAAGACTTCCACCAGCAGCGCCGCGCCGACGCCCTTGTAGCCGCCCGACGGCACCATCGTGCCCTTGAGGCCCTCGACCGGGTCGGTGGTCGGCCGGCCGTCGGCGTCCAGCGCCCAGCCCTCGGGAATGGCCTCACCGGATTTCGAGCGCTTGATCACCTCGCTCTTGGCGATGACGCTGGCGCTCTGGTCGATGACGAAACGGGCGCCGCCGGCGCCGTCCGGGACCGCGAGGGACCAGGGATTGGTGCCGAGCACCGCCTTGCGACCGCCGGAAGGGGCGATGGAGGCCGGCGCATTGGTGAAGCCGAGGCCGACGAGTCCTGCCTCGGCGATCCGCTCGGTATGATAGGCGAGGACGCCGCAATTGTAGGAATTGCGGATGGCGAGGCTGGCGATGCCCTGGCTTCGCGCGGTGGCGATCAGGTCGGGCAGGCCGAGGTCGATGGCGGCGTGGGCGAAGCCCGCACCGGCATCGACGACCAGGCTGCCCGGGGCCGGCCGGGTGAGGACCGGCTCGGCGCCGCCGATCACCTTGCCGCAGGTCAGATGCTCGCAATAGACCGGCAGGTACATCAGCCCGTGGGAGCGGATGCCGTCGCGCTCGGCACCGGCGAGGCCGGCGGCCAGCGCCTTGGCCTGCACCTCGTTCGCCCCATGCCGGCGCAGCGCCGCAGCGGCGAGAGCTTCGATGGCATCGACTGTCATGCGCGGCATGTCATTTCCTCAACCCCTCGGGGCCGGCAGCCCCACCGGCCGCCGCAGCCCTCATGCATGGTCCGCGCCAGTCTCACCCCGGCGCGAGGGCCCGGCGCAGGAATGCCATCCAGTTCTCGCCCATGATGCCCTCGACCTCCGCCGGTGCAAAGCCTGTGGCGGCGAGGCCCGCGGCGATGCCCGGAAAATCGGCATTGCTGCGAAACCAGGCGGGCTGGGCCGGAAAGACCGGCGGCCCGTTGGGGTTCGCAGCCGTCTGGAACGTCCAGCGCCCGTCGCGCATCCATGCGACGGCGGAATCGGGCTGGTCCTGGCAGAGGTCCGAGCCGATGCCGATGCGATCAGGGCCGATCCGCTCAGCGAGGCGCGCCGCCATGGCGGCGAATTCGGCGAGGGTGCAGGCCGAGCCGCCGGCCAGATGGTGCGGATAGAGCGACAGGCCGAGGAGGCCGTCATGGGCGGCGAGCGCGTCGATGACGCGGTCGGAGACGTTGCGGGGCGTGTCGCGCCACCAGCGCGGATTGGCGTGGGAGACGGTCACCGGCCGCGCCGAACGCTCGATCGCCTCGATCGCGGTGCGCTCGCCGGCATGGGACATGTCGATGACCATGGCGAGCCGGTTCATCTCGGCGATGACCTCGCGGCCCATGCGGGTGATGCCGCCGTCCTCATATTCCTGCCAGCCGGCGCCGAGCAGCGACTGGTTGTTGTAGGTGAGCTGGAGAAAGGTCAGCCCGGCATCGTGCAGCACTTCGAGCAGACCGAGATCGGCCTCGATCGGCGACGGGTTCTGCATGCCGAAGAGGATCGCGGTGCGGCCGCTCGCCCGTGCCGCCTCGATGTCGGCCACGGTCCGTGCCTTGACGATGAGGTCGGCATGGTCGGCCAGCCGCCGGTTCCAGGCGACGAGCAGATCGACGGTCTCGCGGAAATTCTCGTGATAGCCGACGGTGGCATGGACGGCATCGACGCCGCCGGCCCGCATCTCCTCGAAGATCCTGCGAGACCAGTTCGCATATTGGGCGCCGTCGACCACGAAGGGACGCTGGCGGGACGAGGGAACCGGCATGAAGGAGACCCGTTGGACTGGCGGGGACGGCGTGCTTACGCCACGTTAGAACGGCGCGCGCCCGGCAGACCAGTGCATGGCCTGCGGGGCTGGCCCCGTGCCGGCGAGGTTCTCGCGCCGCTCGCCGCGGCAAAAGGAGATGGTGTCCGGTGGCCGGCGGCTTCGGGCTGACGGTCCTTGTGGCCTGTCCACCCGTCCGGCTCACTCGACAGCGGCGAGGCCTTGCGGCTTACTCCCACCGCCACCGGGCAAGGCTGGCGTCACGCCGCCCAAGAGACATCACGAGGACACACCATGGACATCCGCCGCTGCGGTTCGATCGATTCCCGCCGTCCCCCGGCCGACTGGTTCACCGGCAGCGTCTGGCAGGACCCCATCGTCGAGGCCGAGGCCCCCGCCCGCGTTCGCGCCGCCGTGGTGCGATTCGACCCCGGCGCCCGCACCAACTGGCACACCCATCCGCTTGGGCAGACGCTCTTCGTCATCGAGGGCAGCGGTCTCGCCCAGACCCTGGGCGGTCCGATCCAGGAGATCCGCGCCGGTGACACGGTCTGGATCCCGCCGGGCGAGAAGCACTGGCACGGCGCCGCCCCCGGTACGGCGATGACCCATATCGCCATCCACGAGGCGCTCGACGGCAAGCATGTCGACTGGATGGAACCGGTCACCGACGCGCAGTATTCCGGCACCTGAGGCCGGCGCCGCGGCCTCATGGGGCCGCGGACAGCCTCTGCCCGGTCGGAATGGCGGCCCCGGCAGGACTCGAACCTGCGACCAACAGCTTAGAAGGCTGTCGCTCTATCCAACTGAGCTACGGGACCGGAACCGGCCGCCGCCTGTCCCCTCAATGGGTCCAGGCGCCGACCCGGTTGAACTTGAAATTGTCGGAATAGGCGGCGAGGCGGCGCTTGGGCGCCTCGGCCTCGGCGACCTGATAGGCGATGCCGTTCTTCTCGGCATAGGCGACCGCCTCGTCCCGCGTGGCGAAGGTCAGACGGACCTGCTGGGCCATGTCGGTCGCGCTGGTATAGCCCATCAGCGGCTCCACCGTGCGCGGGGCCTCGGGCTCGAACTCCAGGCGCCACTGGTCGGTCTTGGCGAGGCCCGACTGGGTGGCCGTCCTCGCGGGCTTGTAGATACGGGCGACCACGTCATTCCTCCGGATCTGGTCGGGGCGACTGGATTCGAACCAGCGACCTAGAGTTCCCAAAACTCTCGCGCTACCAGGCTGCGCTACGCCCCGTCAGGCTTGGCAATAGCCGAGGGAAGCGGCAGCGGCAAGCAC
>NZ_JAUYFA010000050.1 GCF_030691135.1 Phreatobacter sp. | reverse complement strand
CAGATGGTTGAGTGGCGTTCAGTCATTCATGCTGTAGGAGTGTTGTAGGTGCAGCCGCGCGCTCCCTCCCGCACTCCGGCATCTTGAGCCTACCGCGACCGCTCGGTGAATCTGCCGCCTCCTCAAACCCGTCACAACGTCCTGTCGGCGCCAGCCCAGGAGTTTGCTGAGCGTCGCTGGCCAAGCCGAGGATCGGGGCTTTTCTCTCGCCAACCTGCGTCCGGCAGACCCGGGGTGTTTTTCACCGCCCATCCCCTTGATGGCGAATCCGTCTCTGCTGGATTTCTTGGGTGCACCCGAGGTGTGCAGCGTCGCTCAGCGGGCCACGAGATCGGCTGCCTTCTCCGCGATCATGATCGTCGGCGCGTTGGTGTTTCCGTTGATCAGGGTCGGCATGACCGAGGCGTCGACCACGCGCAATCCGGACACTCCACGAACCCGCAAGGCCTCGTCGACGACAGATCGATCGTCGGCGCCCATGCGACAGGTGCCGATCGGGTGATAGGTGCTTGTCGCCTTTTCCCGGATCTCCGCGATGTAGCCATCCCGCGTCGTGACCGATGTCGGTGGCTCCGCCTGGCGACCGCGGTAGCGGTCGAGCGCCGGCTGTCGCAGGATGTCCTCGGTGCGCTTCATGCCGTCGAGAAGCACATCAAGATCCTCTTCCGCCGAGAAATATCGGGGATCGATGGCCGGCAGGGCCGCCGGATCATCATTGCGCAGCCGGATGGTGCCGCGGCTGAGCGGCCGTCCCTGGTTCACGTAGACGGTGAACCCGTGTCGATCCGGAAAGCGGCGGCCGGACGAGGGCGCCGGTACCATGGCGACCGCGACCTGAACCTGGATGTCAGGAATGTCCTTGTCGGGCGTCGTTCGCAGGAACCCTCCGGTCGGCAGCGCGGTACGGCCCAGGATTCCCGATCCGTTGAAAAGGTACTTGAGACCCGCCAGACCGGCATGCAGCGGGTTCCGGTACTTGTAGGCCGTGACGGGCTCGGGACATTCGATCTGATACTTGAAGGCGATGTGATCCTGCAGGTTGCCGCCGACATCGGGTGCATCGTGCACCACGTCGACACCCACATCACGCAGATGGTCTGCAGGGCCGATACCCGACAGCATCAGCAGCTGCGGCGAGTTAATCGCCCCGCCGCAGAGGAAGATCTCCCGCTCGGCGCGCAAAGTCTCGGGCTTGCCGTCGATGCTGAATGCGACGGCGCGGGCGACGCGGTCTTCGAAGACCACACGATGCGCCACGGCGCGGGTCACCACCGTGAGATTGGGGCGATTTAGTGCCGGACGCAGATAGGCGGTCGCGGTGCTGTAGCGTCTTCCGCGATGGATCGTGCAGTCGTAGTGACCGAAGCCTTCCTGCTCGACCGCGTTGAAATCGTCGCTGCGCACGTAACCCGCCGCAACCGCTGCCTCGACGAAGGCGGAGCAGACCGGCGTTCCAGGCTCCCCGCGCATGACTTTCAACGGGCCTGCGTCGCCGTGATAAGTGTCACCGCCCCGCGCGGAGGTTTCGGCCTTGCGAAAATAGGGCAGCACGTCGTCGTAGCCCCAGCCGGTGCACCCGAGCTGCCGCCAGACATCGTAATCGCGCGCATGGCCGCGAATGTAGATCATGCCGTTGATCGAGCTCGATCCGCCGATCAGTCGACCGCGGGGCCAGACCAGCTGACGGTTGTTCAGGTGAGCCTGCGGCTCGGTCTTGTACCCCCAGTTGAACTTGGGGTTGGTGACGTTGCGGACGATGGCGCCGGGAATGTGGAGTGTGGGATCTCGATCCCAGCCGCCGGCCTCCGCCAGCAGCACCCTGACGCCGGGATCCTCGCTCAGGCGGCTGGCGAGCACCGCGCCGGCGGACCCCGCTCCGATGACGATGTAGTCATAGACCTTCGGGCCGTCGGTCATCGACCTTCCTCGCTCCAGACGCGCACGACCGCATCGACCGCGACCACGCCGTCCCCAAGGGGGCGGATGACCAGCGGGTTTACCTCGGCCTCGGCGATATCGGGCTCGTAGGCCAGCCGCGACATGCGGACGATGGCCTGGGCCAATGCGTCGAGGTCGCCCTCAGTCTTGCCGCGGTAACCGGCAAGAGCGCGAAAGGCCTTGACCTCGCTGATCATTTCGCGCGCCGTGGCGAGATCGACAGGCGCCAGGCGAAGGCTCCGGTCGGCATAGATCTCGGTGAGGATGCCGCCACTCGCGACGAGCACGAGAGGGCCGACATCGGGATCGACGCAGTAACCGAGAAGAGCTTCTCCGACACCGCTCTGCATCGGCTGGACCAGCAGGCGGTCGACCGATACATGCCCGCCCCCCCGCCGCACGCGGTCGACCATCGCCGACGCCTCGCGTCGCAGGGACGCGGCGTCCGGAATGCCGAGCTTGACGCCGCCGATGTCCGACTTGTGGGCGATCTCGCCCGACAGGATTTTCAATGCGGCAGGAAAATGCGCCGGCGGGAGCTCGGGGATCCCGGCCGCTATGTCGATGACCGCTCTGGGTGCGCATGTCAGCCCCGCCGCCTCGAGACGCGCATAGGACTGATCCTCGTCCAGTTGCCGGGAGGGGGCGCCCTCCATGGGGGAGGGAATGTTCGGCCCGGGCCGACGCCGGCCGAAGGCTGCCGCGATGGCATCCCCGCAGGCCTCCGGGGTGCGAAACGCCGGGATGCCGGCAGAGCGCAGTTGGCGAAGCGCATCGCCGGCTTCGGGCACCAGGAAGGCGGCGAGAGGCTTGTCGGCACCGGCCGAGTCGATCACCGGGCGCACCGCGAGGTCAGGCTGGAACCGTGCAGAAGAGCCGACGACGGCAATGACGATGTCGTATTCCGGCGCGGTGAGCATGATGTCGAGGGCGGCTTTCATCACGTCGTAGCGCGTGCCGGCGAGGGTCAGGTCGACGATGCGGGCCCCGTCGATCTGGAGGCCGGCCGCCGTGAACCGGGCGAGGGTTTCAGCGGAAGGCGCAACCGCGGAGACGCCGCGGATCGCCAGTTCGTCGACGACCATCGCCGCGCCACCACCGGTCGTTGTGACGATCCCGGCGCGTGGCTTGCGCCCCCGCACCCGGCCGGGAGGGATCCCTCTGAGCACGGGGAGGCCTTCGAGCAGCCCTTCGAGCGTCTCCACCCGGCCGATGCCGCAATCTGCGAAGAAGGCTCGGGCGATGTCGTCTTCGCCGGCGAGGGCACCTGTGTGTGATTGCGCCAGTTCCCGGGCTTCGGATGAGCGGCCGAGCTTGTAGGCGAGAACGGGCTTGCCGCGGTCGGCTGCGGCGATGGCAAAGGCCCGGAGCTTGTCAGCGTGGCGCAGCGTCTCGAGAAAGAGCAGGAAACCGTCGATATCGGGATCGTCGAGCACCGAACTGCAGATCTCGCCGATGCACAGATCGGCCTCGTTGCCGACCGAGACGAGCGTCCCGAAGTCCGTGCCCAGAGCCTTGCCGCGCGAAACAAGCGCGCCGATCATGCTACCGCTCTGGGACGCGACGAAAGTCCGGCCCTTGGGAAGGTCGGTCTCCGCGAAGGCCGCATTGGCCGTGATCATCACGCCGCGGCGCAGATTGACCACGCCGAGACTGGACGGCCCCACCAGACGAATTCCCCAGCGATGGGCGATGTCCAGAAGCTCCCGCTCCCGTTCGATTCCTTCGGGCCCGCTCTCGGAAAAGCCGTTGCCGAGGATCGTGGCGACCGGCACTCCCGCGCGGCCGCATTCCTCGACCGCCGCCAGGATGCCGTTGGTGGGCGTGACGATGTATGCGTGTTCGGGTCTCTCGGGGAGGGCTGAAACGCTGGGCCAGCACGCAACGTCGAGGACAGTTTCGCGACGCGGGTTGACCGGGTAGATGCGGCCCGCATAGCCCGCAAGCTTCAGATAGTGAAGCGGGCGGGCTGCGGTCTTCGTCAGGTCGTCGGAGGCACCGATAATGGCGATCGACGTGGGCGAGAAGAGCGCCTTCCCGAGCGCCTCCGCGGTGATCCCCTTACTCTGCGGCTTGAGCATGGGACGTCCGTTGCTCGAAACGACGGTCGAACAGATGCTCAGCCATGCGGTTTTTCATCAGTTCGATCGAACCGCCCGCGATCATCCAGCCGCGGGTGCGACGCATGCAGTATTCGGCGAGCGATTCCTGACTGTATCCGAGGCCGCCCATGACCTGCACGGCTTCGTTCGCGACGTCAAAGCCGGCCTGGTTGCAGGCGACCTTGGCGATGACGGTCTCGTAGACGTCGGGCAGGCCGCGCTCGTCGAGGTTGGATGCGGCGCGATAGAGCAGCAGCTGGGCGCTTTCCAGCTTCAGCGCCATATCGGCGAACTTCCATTGCAAACCCTGAAACTCGCAGAGAAGCTTGCCGAACTGGCGACGCACGGAGGCATAGTCGCGTGCCAGGTTGAAGGCATGACGGCCCAGCGCCAGGGCACGCGACGAGTTGCCGATCCGCTCGACGTTGAAGCCCGACATCTGCTTCTTGAAGCCGCCGGGCCCGAGGAGGACATTTTCAGCGGGAATGCGGCAGTCCTCGAAGTAGAGCTGGCTCCACTGTTCCCCGCTCATGAACGACGAGGGGGGCCCGACCGTAAACCCCGGCGTCCCGCGCTCGACCAGAACCGAGCCGATGTCGGCCGTCGATCTGCCGAACTGGACATAGACGAGAAAGAGCGATGCGTCGGGACTGTGCGTGGAGAACACCTTCGTGCCGTTCAGCACATAGCTGCCGCCGTCCCGGCGAGCGGTCGTCTTGAGTTCGGTTGCTGCCGAACCCGCCTCGGGTTCGCTCATTCCGAGGCTGATGACTGACCTCCCGGCCAGCAGGTCGGGCAGGAAGCGCTGCTTCTGCTCCTGCGAGGCGAATTGCGAAAAGGTGCGGATCGGTCCGAAATTGCCCGCCTGGATCGCATCAGCGCTCCGCGGGCAGACGAGAGCGACCTGTTCGATCGCCAGGACGGCGTCCATCAGCGAGCCGCCCTGACCCCCGTCCTCCTCCGGCATGGTGATTCCCAGGAGGCCTTGCCTGCTCATGTCCTGCGCGATCTCGAAGGGAAAGCCGGGGTCATGCGCCCGTTTCAGTGCGCCCTCCTGAAGGCGGTCCCGCGCAAAACGGGCGACCGAATCCGCGAAGAGCTGCTGCTCTGGTGACAGTCGGAAATCCATGGGTCCTCACATCTGGCCCTGGCCTCACGGCTGCTGCCGCCGGTGCATTATGTGGCCGCAACACAAACGGTAAGCCGAAGATCGTCACTGGTTTTTTCAAAACGCTCTCGACGGGACAACTTCACACAAAACAGGACCAGGTGAGTTTTAGTCATGGCTGGTCGGCGACATGACACCCGAACCAGACATGAGCGCAGGGAAGCACATCATGTCCTTCTTGAATTTGCGCCGACGGCAGGCACCTCGCAAACTGCCGGCGACAGCATGGGCGAAGGCCCAGCATAATTTTCAGATGAGGGCCTGACGGAAATGAGCGCCGGTTTGTTCAGTGAGGTCTCCCTTGGCGGCATCGTTCTGCCCAATCGGATCGCCGTTTCGCCGATGGCTCAGTATTCCGGAGTGCAGGGGTGCCCGAAGGCTTGGCACATCCAGCACCTGGGAAGCCTGGCGGCATCCGGACCGGGCCTGGTGATCATCGAATCGACGTCGGTCGAACTCTCCGGCTACGGGTCGACGGGATGCCTGGCGCTGCATACCGACGAGCACGAGGACGCTTTTCGCGTGCTGATCGCGGCACTGAGAGAAATCGGGCCGGCGAAAATCGGTATGCAGCTCGGCCATTCCGGCCGGAAGGGCTCGCTCGCACTTCCGCAGCATGGCGGGGCGCCGATGCGGGCCTCCGAGGGCGGGTGGACCATGAGTGCGCCGTCGGCCGTGCCCTTTGCTGCTGACTGGCCCGTTCCGGAGGCCCTGGACGAGCAGGGGCTGTCGCGCGTCCGCGAGGCCTACAGGCAGGCGGCACGGCGGGCGGCGCGGCTCGGATTGGACCTGATCGAGGTCCATGGCGCACACGGCTATCTGCTGCACAGCTTCCTTTCGCCCATATCCAACCACAGGCAGGACCAGTATGGCGGCTCCCTCGAGAACCGCTTGCGCTTCGTGCGTGAGGTCATGGTCGACATCCGCGCCGAGTTCGCCGCCCCCGGGGCCCTCGGCATTCGCCTCAACGCGCAGGACTGGCTGGACGGGGGGCTGACCATCGAGGACACGATTGTCGTCACCTCGGCGCTTCGCGAGATCGGATGCGACTATATCGGCGTGTCGGCCGGCGCCATCAGCAGCGAGGTGCGTATTCCCGCCGCCCCCGGCTACCTTGCTCCCTACGCCGAACGTATCCGGCGCGAGGCGGGGGTCTCCACGGTGGTCACCGGGTTCATTTTCGAACCCCTGCTCGCCGACGACATCGTGAAACAGGGCCAGGCTGACATGGTGGCGATCGGCCGTGCGTTTCTCGACGACCCACGCTGGGTGTGGAGGGCCGCTGAACGCCTTGGCGCGACGCTGGACTATCCGATGCAGTATGAGCGCGCCGGACCTGCGCGATGGAGCGGTGCCAAGGTGCTCCGTCCTGCCCCCCTGCGGGCAGCCTGAGGACCGAGACGATGGACCAGGCGATGCCCTCGGCTCGCGCCTCCGGCCCCATTCTCGTCTGGGGTGCGGGCGCCATCGGTGGAACGATCGGAGCCTACTGGGCTCGTGCCGGCCACGAGGTCGTCTTCGTCGACCTCGTTCGCGACCATGTGGAGCAGATCAAAACGGGCAACCTCGCCATCGAGGGGCCGGTCGACCAGTTTTCCATCGGCGCCGAGGCTTTTCATCCCGACGACCTGACAGGACAGTTCCCGATCGTCCTACTCGCGGTGAAGGCGCAACATACCGAAGCGGCCATCGAGCGCATCAAGGCCCATCTGACCGCTGACGGGGCGGTCATCTCCGCCCAGAACGGCATCAACGAGCCGGTGATCGCGCGCCATGTGGGCGCGGCTCGGACGGTAGGTGCGTTCGTGAACTTCGGTTCCGACTGGCTGGAGCCCGGCCGGATCAACTACGGCGGCCGCGGAGCGGTCGTGGTCGGCGAGATCGATGGTGCGTCGACATCGCGGATCGGAGACCTCCACCGGCTGTTTCTCGAGTTTGACGACGCAGCTGTCCTCACCGACAACATTTTCGGGTACCTCTGGAGCAAGCTGGCCTATCTCGCCATCCTTTCGGCCGGCGCTTTGACGAACGAGACGACGACCGATTTCCTGACCGATCCGAGGTTCCGTCCGCTCATTGCGATCCTCGCCCATGAGGTCCTGACGGTCGCTCACGCGGAACACATCGCGCCCATGCCGTTCCAGGGTTTCGACCCAGCGCCATTCCTCGCGGCCGACCGAACCGGCGTCGATCGGACGATCGAGACCATCCTCGCCCGCCGCCGCGGCACGACCAAGCATCACAGCGGCATGTGGCGCGACCTCGCCGTGCGAAAGCGCCCCACCGAGGTGCCCTGGCAATATGCGCCGGTGAAGGCCGCCGCCGCGAGACACGGAATCTCGACGCCGGTGCTGGACGGTCTGACGGCGCTGATCGCTGACATTGAGGCGGGCCGACGTCAGAACGACGTGGCAATGGCGCTCGAACTTGCCGCCATGTGTTCCGATCGGGCCAATGTGAAATGACGGCTGAGGCCGGCTAGGCGCTCCGGGCCTCCTCCTCGAGCCAGGCCAGGAAGCGGCGGGCCTTTTGCGGCAGTGCCCTCGATTTCGGCCACACCACATAATAGCCGAACGAGCGCTCGAGGGGTTCGAACAGGGTGATGAGCCGGCGCGTGTGAAGCTCGCGCTTGAGCAGATTGATCTGGCCCATCGCGATCCCGATACCCTCCTGGGCTGCCTGATAGGAGAGAAGCGAGCTGGAAAACTCCATGCCCTCGCTCCACAGGTCCGAGCGGTCGATGCCCGCGAGCCATTCGACCCAGTCGCTGCGGCGATAGCGTGCGTGGAGCAATCGGTGGCGGACGAGGTCGTCCACCCCGGCCGGAATGTCGCGGAGCGTCGGACTGCAAACCGGCTGGATGACGTCGCTCATCAGCAGCCGCTGTTCCTGGCCGGCCCAGTGCCCGGCTCCGAACTGGATGGCGATATCGACGTCATCCTGGTTGAAGTCCACCGGCGCGACGGTGGTGTTCATGCGGACCAGGATCTCCGGATACATCTCCTGGAAGGTGGGCAGGCGGGGGATCAGCCATTGCGACGCGAAGGTGTTGTAGACACGCACCCGAAGCGGTTCGAGCCGCTTTTCCTGCAGCACGTTTGCTGTCGCCGCCGCGATGATGCCGAAAGCGCGGCCGATCTCGTCCCGATAGGCTTCGCCCGCCGCAGTCAGGGCGATGCCCTTCTTCTGCCGGTGGAAGAGCTGCGTACCCAGATAGCCTTCGAGGGTCGCGATCTGGCGGCTGACCGCAGACTGCGTGACGTTGAGCTCCTCGGCAGCCGAGGTGAAATTGCAGAGTCTGCTCGCGACCTCGAACACATGCAGCGGATTGAGCGGGGGTATTTTTCTGGCCATGGCTCCGGTGCCTGTTCGAAAGCTGCGGCGGACGCCCCAGCTTCGCTGGCCTATCCTAGTTGAGTGGCCGGGGGGTGCGGCAACTGCGGGTAAAGCATCGGCGGCCTGCTCAGACCTGCGTCTCCGGCAGATGGACGCGGATGCTCGACAGGTCCGGGTGCCCCTGGAGCTGGCAGCTCAGCCGGCTGTTGGCGCGGCGCTCGCTGGCGGTCGCCGCGAGCATCTCGTTCTCGATGGTCGAAATCGGCGCCAGTTTGTCACTGTCGGCCGGATCGATATAGACATGGCAAGTCGCGCACATCGCAGCGCCGCCGCATTCGGCGACGATGCCGGCCAGACCGGCACTCACGGCGACCTGCATGAACGACGTGCCAGGCGGCACATCGAGCACGGTCTCGCTGCCGTCCGTCCCTACGAAAGTGACTTTCGTCATTGTGCGAGGCTGCCTTGCCGCCCGCGAATGGTCACCGGCAGGCTTTCGAGCCCCCTGGCTCCGGTGGTTCGGTAGACCGGGGCTCCTGCCGGGCGGATCTCGTCGACCGCCCTGACGAGCGCCCCCAGGACGGCTGTCGCCTCCATGCGGGCGATCATCTGTCCGACGCATCCGTGGATGCCGGTCCCGAGGGCGACGTGGCCCGCGGTATTGCGGGTGACGTCATAGACATCCGGGTTCGCCCAGCGCGAGGGGTCGCGGTTGGCCGAGCCGATGAAAGCGATCACCTTGTCGAAGGCCCCCAGCCGAACTCCCTCGAAGTCCATCTCTCCCATCGTGTTGCGGGCGATGATCTGAACCCCGGAGTCGAACCGGAGCATCTCTTCGAAGGCGGCGCGCACCTTGGTTGGATCATCGCGGACGATGGCCCATTGCTCGGGATGGGCCATGAGCAGATTGATCGTGTGGGAGATGCCGTTGATCGTGCCTTCGACGCCAGCGGTGAGGAACGACCGCACCAGCATGGCGGCCTCATAGTCGGATATCTCACCGGCATCGGCAGCTGCGTAGATCTGCGCCCCGAAACCATCCGCCTTCAGGCCTTCCCTACGGCAGTGGTCGGCCACCCAGTTGGTGATCCGCTCACCCTCGACTTCGTCAGCTTCGGTCCAGTTCTGGCGCCAGTTGAGGGCGCGCCCCTTTCGAACGAACTGATTGTAGGTCAGGAGGTTGTGGCGACCTTCTTCGGGAAGACCAACGGCATCCGGCAAGACCTTCAGGGGAAAGGGCCGGGCGAAGTCGGCGACCGCGTCGAAGGTTTTCCGCTCCAGCAGGCTGTTCACCAGACGCGCGGCTTCCGCTTCCATGCCGGCCTTCAACTTGGCGAGGGCGGCCGGCGACAGGACGCGTGTCAGGACCGTGCGGGTGCGGGTATGATCCGGCGGATCGACCTCGAAAACGACGCTCGGCTCCCGCCACGGCTTCTCGAAATAGAAGTTCGAGACGCCACCACCGCCTTTGCTGCCGAAACTCTGCCAGTCGGTGATGACCCTGCGGACCTCCGCATCCCTAAACACCCCCCAGGCGTTCAGCGACTGCATCCACACGACCGGTCCGAGGGCCCGCAGCTCCTGGTACATCGGGTAGGGGTTGAGAAAGCCCTCGCGGACCAGAGGGTTCAGGTCGCTCGAAACGCGCTCGGCGACTTCCTGCGCGGCTGACATTGCGGGCGTCTCCAATGCATCGAGAAAGCCAGCATCGGTGCTGGGCGATCCTCAGGCTTACGTCATCCGACTGACACGCTCGTCCCGACGGCCCCAAAAGGCAACTTCGATGTCGGCATGGATATGTGCGCTTTTCTCATCCGCGCTCACTTTCCGGAGGGCGATCACGACGCGGGAGCAGTCTCCAGCGCGGCGGGCTGCCGGACCGCGAGTGCTCTGCCCTGCAGTGCCTCGCCGAGGGCGCGCCGCGCACGCATGTAGTCGGACGGCCGGTTCACGCATTCGACGCCCGTCAGCACGCCGCCGCTGAAGTGCGACACCGTCAGTTGCTCCGAGTCGAAGGAGCCGGAGACCTCGAACTCGTCCGAGTTCGTCGTGATGCCGGCAATCTGCAACTTGATGTCGCCCTGATCCGACCAGAACCAAGGTACGCCGGCATAAGGCTCGTGACCCCCGAGCAGAGTCGCAGCAGCAACCTTGGCCTGGTCGGTGGCATTCTGGACCGATTCGAGGCGGATGAGCCGCTCGGGCGCCATCGGGTGGGGCCCCATCGCGCAGTCGCCCGCAGCGACGATGTGCGCATCGCTGGTGGTGGCGAAGCGGTCGACCAGGATACCGCCGGCGGCCGTGCCGAGACCGGCCTGTGCGGCGAGCTCGGTGCGTGGGATGGCGCCGATGCCGACGATCACGATCTCGGCCGGCAGCAGCGAGCCGTCCGTCAGACGGACCCCGGCGACGGTCCCTCGATCCTGCGCGATCTCCGCGACCCCCGTTTCGAACCGGAATGATACGCCGCGCTTGCGGTGGGCATCGAGAAAGAAGCGCGACATGGTCGAGCCGACGGTTCTGCCGAGGAGCCGGCTGCTGGCTTCGACCACCGTGACCCGCTTGCCGGCCTTCGCGCACACAGCTGCAGCCTCGAGCCCGATGAAGCCGCCACCGACGACGACGACGTCCGCCGCCTTGGGCAGAAGCTCGCGCATGAGCAATGCGTCCCCGATATCGCGCAGATAGAGGACGCCCCTTACGTCATGGCCCGGCACGTCGAGGCGTCGCGGCATGGCGCCGACGGTCAGCGCGAGGCGCTCATAGGCGAACTCGCGTCCTGAGACCGTCATGATGACCGAACGGCCCGTATCGATCCTGTCGACGGTCTCGCCGCGGATCAACTCGATCCTGTTCTCCCGGTAGAAATCCGGCAAGCGCAGAGCGAGTGACTCGGGAGCCGCCATGCTGGTCAGGAATGCTTTCGACAACGGAGGGCGCTGATAGGGGGTGTGGGGTTCCGACCCGATCATCGTGATCTGGCCGGCGTGACCGCGCTGGCGCAAGGTCACGGCGGTTTGGAGCCCGGCCTGGGATGCGCCGACGATCACGATCCTCTGGTCCATCGGCCTCTCCGGCTGCCAGTTTTCAAGCATGACCGAAGCCACTCAGTCGACCGAGACCGGTGCGACGGTCTTGACGGCCCAGGCCGCGATGGCGGTGATCCGGGCATCATCATGGGGCTGTCCGACAATTTGCATGCCGAGGGGAAGGCCACGGACGCCGAGCACGGGAACCGTGACGGCCGGCGCGCCGAGGAGCGACGTCGCAGCATTGCAGGCATAGTCGCCGGTCGGCGCCTTCGGCAGCGGAGCGCCGGGTCGATCGCGCTCCCAGACGGGGGCTGGCCCAGTGGCGGAGACCCCGATCAATCCATCCGCGAGATGGGCGAGCGCCGCGAGCTTCTGACGGCCGACCTCGCGCTGACTGAGCAGGTGTCGATAGGTATCGAGGCTGATGACCTGGCCCGAACGCATGCGCGCCAGAATGCGCTCGCTCAGCTTGTCGGGATATTGTTCGAAGAGATTGAGGGTGTTCCAGCGCATCTCGAACGAGTTGATGTCGTTGGTGATGGCCTTGGCGGCCGCGATCGTCCGCTCGAAATCCTCGATCAGGGGGTGGTCGCTTCGGCGCAGAAGGCGAACGCCGGCCCGCGACAGATTGGAAAGGTACCGCTCTGCCGCTTCAACGGACGCGCTGTCGAGCAGTGCCCAGCCTTCGGTTTCGAGCACGATCAGCGTGTCGGGCCGACGTGGCGCCGGGGGTTCGGAGGGACCGTAGAGCCCGGGCTGACCGACATCGCCGCCGGCGCGCTTCACCATCTCGATCGCCACCTGCCACATGTCTTCGACCGAGCCGGCATGGACGCCCATGGTTGCCTGGCTGAGGCCCATGCGCTCGCCGCGGTTGATGGCGCCCAGCGTTGGCTTCAGGCCGAAATTGGCGCAGTAGCTGGCAGGGCGGATCAGCGAGCCGCCGACCTGGCTTCCGATCGCTGCGGGCACCATCTGCGCCCCGATCACCGCCCCCGAGCCCGAAGACGATCCGCCGGGCGTGTGGTCTGGATGGAAGGGGTTCGTGGTCGGACCGGGATGGGCCATGCCGAGTTCGGTCGTGACGGTCTTCCCGACGATGACGGCCCCCGCCTCGCGGAGGGCGCGGATCGATGGACTGTCGCGCCTCGGGAAGTTCCCGGCGAAGGCCTCCGAGCCCATCTGGGTCGGCATGTCCCTGGTCTCGAACAGGTCCTTTACCCCGATCGGCATGCCGTCGATCAGCGACAGGGGGCGCCCCGCGCGGTACCGTTCCGTCGCCTCATCGGCGCTGGCGCGTGCCAAATCCGGCGCCAGATGGGCCCATCCTCGCACAATGGGTTCCCGGGCCTCGATCGTCTCGAGGCAACGCTCAAGATAGGCGCGGGGGTTATCCGTACCGTCCACGAAGCGGGGAACCGCATCGTGGAAGGTCAGGTGCCTGAAATCTCCGGGCGCGTAGTTGGCGGTTGAGGCCATGCTCTGGGCATCCTGCAATGATCAGCATCGATCGTGCTCGGCATCGGGGCCGAGACAAGGCTCAGGCCTCAGGCCGCTTTCGGAGCCTGTTTTGCCGCGCTGCGGGCGACGTCCGCGCAAGTGCGGAAGGTCACGGGTCCGTTGTCGCGAATGAACCTGAGGAACTCCGCCAGCATCACCATGCGGCTGGCCCGCCCGACCCCGTAATCCGGTCGCGGGTGCAGCGTCATGTTGGCGTAGCAGCCTTCGCGGCGCAGGCCGACGAACTCTTCCGTCCAGTTCTTGAGCACGCGGTCGTGCGTCTGGCGGATGGCGAACAGGGTCTGGTCGAGCAGGATCTCGTTCTGCGGCAGTTCCACCATCCTGCCGCCGCCGTCCGCGGCGAGGCTATAGGGATGGTCGTCGTCCTGCAGGCTGCTGTCGTAGCGATAGCCGAGGGATGCGAGGAGACCGATCGTCTTGTACGACATCAGTCCGTCGGGAGCACGCCACCCGACCGGTGCGGAGCCGATCACCCCGGCAAGGACGTCGCGGGCCTTTTCCAGAATGGCGCCTTCGGAATCGCCGAGCGTCGAGTGGTCTTCGAGCGCATAGCCGTTCGACGCGATCTCATGTCCGGCCGCCATGATCTCCTTGATCAGGCCCGGGTTCATTTCCGCTTCCAGGGCTGGCACGAAGAACGTCGCGGGGATGCCCATGTCCGAGAACAGGGTGAGCATGCGCTCGACCCCGAGCGCCGCATACTTGCCATAGGCATAGCGGCCGACGAGGCGTTCCCTGGAAACCTGGCGCAGCTCGACGGACGTGCCGTGCAGGTTGACCGTGATGCTGAAATCCATGGGAGTGACTTTCGCAGTGTTCGTCATCTGGGTCGCTCCGAAGTCAGCCGCGCCAATAGGCAGGATGGGCCAGGCACCAATGCGCCAGGGCCTCGAGCGTCATGAATTTCACGCCGGGATAGCTCTTCATGAAGATGATGAGATCCTCGACGATGCCCGCCCGCGTCGGCGAACCGGAGCCGAAACCCGTGCGGGGATGGACGATGAGATCGTAGAACCCCTTCTCCTGATAGGTCGCGTGGAACTCCTGCTTCCAGTGTTCGAGCACCTCTGAGGGGGGTGTCAGGCTGATCTTGTAGAAGGGAAAATCGTCGAGGCTGCTGGTGTTGTCCGGCAGGTTGATGAAGTTCCGCAGCGGCTTTCCATCCATCTCCGGGAAGAATGGGAAGTCGTCGTCCTTCTCGCTGGAATCGTAGATGTAGCCGAGAGAGGTCAGGGTCCGCAGCGTCGCGTCGGATTTCCCGCCGCCAGGGTTGCGCCAGCCGACGGGCGGCTTCCCGATCAGATCCGTCAGGATCCCGTGCGACTTGCGCAGGAGTTCCGGCTCCCGCTCGCCGACGTCGAAGGATTCATGGATGTATCCATGGGCTGCGATCTCGTGCCCGGCTGCCGCGATCGACTTGACGGACTCGGGGTAGAGCTCGGCGTCGTAGCCGGGGACGAAGAACGTCGCCGGGATCTGCTGGCGCTCCAGCATGGCAAGATAGCGGGGTACACCGCACTTGTGGGAGTAGCGGCCATGCGAATTCTTGCCGAGCGGGATGAGGTTTTTGGCGAGATCGTTCGATGGGCCGTCATAGTCGATGGTGATGGTCACCACGCACTGGGCGTCGTCCGGCCAGGTATGGCTCATGTCCGCGAGTTTGAGCTGTGACTGGGTCATGGTTTCAAGCCGCTGTTGAGATCGTGGCGCCCTGACGGGCCAGAGGAGATAGCGCGACGTCCTGGGGGATCGTGTCGCCGTGCCAGAGTTCGTCGAGGAGCTTCGCCGCTTCGCGCGTTCCGATCACGGGGGACACCAGTTCGTCGAACTTCTCCCCGAGTTCGGCATCGCTCAGCGGCGCGTCGGGATCGCCCTTGCGGGTCGGCTGGTAGCGATGAAGCCGGCGACCGTCGGTGAGCGTCACCGTGACATGCGCGCTGCGGCGCCCCGGAAATGCGGCCTCACATTCGGCATCGACCGAAACCGACACTTTCGCCATTTCATGCCGTATCGCCTCGTCGACGAGACGCTCCGGCGCGAAAGCAGCAAGCCGAACGCCGCCGTGCAGCAGCAGGTTGGCGAGCGTATACTGGACCGAGAAGCGGGCTTCCTGTTCCGTCGATATGACGGGACGGTCGCAGACGTCCTTGGTCGCCTTGTAGCCGGCGACGTGGATCGCCTGGATATCGGCGGGGCTGAAGCCGGTTTCGTGGCGCAGGTCCCGCAAGGCATCGAGACTGGCGAAGATGTGCCCACAGCATCCGTGGTTCTTGAACGTCATCTGGGTGATCGCAACCGATCGGCCGATGTCGGCCAGTGCCTTCTCCCAGTTGCCCGTGTTTTCGCTTGTCGCAGCCGCAAATCCCGCCGGTCCCTCGAGGACGTCGAGTGCACCGGTCACGCCGGCCTCTGCGGCCAAGGCGGCCAGCGCTCCGGCATCGGCAGCATGTCCCGGATGCAGCGGCTTCGACATGCCATCCGAACGGAAGGCCTGCTGCAGCCCGCCGGCCATGGTGGCGGCGGTCGCGATGGCATGCCCCATCCGTCCGGGCTCGAGACCGAGGATAGAGCCCACCGCGACGGCGGCGCCGAAGGTGCCCACCGTGCCGGTGGTATGCCAGAAGCGGTAGTGTGAAGGCTGGACCGCGACGCCGATGCGGCACGAGACCTCATAACCGGCGATGATGGAGCGCAGGAGCTGATCCATGGTCGCCCCCTTAACCTGGGCGGCGGCCAAGGCCGCACCGATGGTCGGACACCCCGGATGATAGGCCGCGTCGCGGTAGATGTCGTCGAACTCCACTGAATGGCTCGCGGTCGCGTTGATCAGGGCCGCGTGGCGGAGCGTGCTCCGGGTGCCGTCGACATAGCAGATCGCCTGTCCGTGGCCGCGATCGGCGGCGAGTGCTTTGGCGAGGAGGGTTGCCGGCGCCACCAGGCATCCTGGCAGGAGCGAGGCGAACCAGTCGATCAGCGCGCGACGCGCATGGTGTTCGACGTCGGGGGTCAAGCCCCGGTCGGCCCAGGCGGACCCTTCGGCTGCCAGGATCCTCAAGGGGGTCGTCATGACGCTCGCACTTCCCGCATGGTGATCACTCCCGCTCGCTTCAATGGAAAGCCGATCCGCCGTCGGCGGACAGGGTCGACCCCGTGGTGAACGACGATTCGGATGAGGTCAGGAACAGGGTCGCGAGCGCCACTTCTTCGGCGGTGCCGAAGCGCCTCATCTGGTTCTTGTCGAAGAACTGTCGCATGCGTGCCTCTCGATCGGGCGCACGCTGCAGGGTCCGCTCGACCATGGGCGTATGGATGACGCCGGGACAGACGGCATTGGCGCGGATCCCATGTTCGACCAGGTCCACGGCGAGAGCCCGCGTGAACGCGACCAGGGCGGCTTTCGAAGTGGCATAGACCCCAAAGTCTCGGGTCGGCTTGAGCGCGGCGCCGGAAGCGATGTTGACGATGGTGCTGTCGCCGGCCCTCTTGAGATGCGGCAGGCAGGCCTGCGTCACAAGAAATGCGGCGTCGAGATTGACCGACATCACCGAGCGCCAATCCTCGAAACTGCAGCCGTCGAGGTTCCGCCAAAGGCTGATCCCGGCGCAATTGACCAGGCCGTCGAGCCCATCGCAGGCTTTGGCCAAAGCATCGATCGCCGCTTGCACGGCCGCGGCGTCCGTCACGTCGCAAACGCGGTAGACCGGCCGTTCGCCGATCAGTTCCACCGTCTCCGCCAACCGGCTTTGGTCGCGGTCCAGCAGGGCGACACGCGCGCCGTGAGCTGCAAAACAAATGGCAATGGCGCGGCCGATACCGGAGGCCGCACCCGTGATGGCGATCCGGCGGCCTCCCAGTCGCTGATCGGTCAGGGCCGTCATTCGAGGAATCCGCCATCGACGGGCAGGCCGACACCCGACATGTAGCTGGCCTCGTCCGAGGCGAGGAACGCGATGGCGGCGGCGATTTCGGCGGCCTTCGCCGGCCGCCCGGCTGGGGCGCGGCTCAACAGCAGCTGCCGCGCCTCCGGCGTCAGCGCATCATAGCGGTCCTGCATGCGCTGGCCGGTGATTGCCAGCCAGGGCATCACCGCATTCACGGTGATCCCGAACCGACCGACATCCTTGGCAAGCTGGGACGTGAAGCCCAGGATGCCCGCCTTCGCCGCCGCATAGGGCAAGCGCGCCCCGGCCGTTCCGACAGGACCCATCTTGCCGCGTGCAAGCGTCGACGATGTGTTGATGATGCGGCCGTAGCCGGCTTCGCGCATCAGGGGTACGACAGCGCGACACCACAGGAAGGTGCTGCGGAGATTGAGGCCCATCACCAGGTCCCAGTCGTCCAGTCCGATCTCGTCGATCTGGTGAAGGTTCCGCGGACCTGCTCCCCCGGCGATATTGGCGAGAATATCGACGCTCCCGAAAGCCTCGAGCGCTGAAGCGACGGTGGCCTCGGCAGCCTGCGGCGAAGTCGCATCGGCCACATGGCATCTGACATCGGCGCCTTCTTCGCGAAGGGCATCACCAACCGTTGCCAGAGGTGCCGCGTTGATGTCGACCAGAACCAACTTGCGGCCTGCGCGCGCCAGCCTTTCGGCTGTGGCCCGGCCGATGCCGCTGGCTGCTCCGGTGACGATGGCTGTTCGAACGGGATCTGTCATGCTCTATGAGGCCAGAAACCGGCCGCGCCTAACAACATGTTCCAAAAGATCATGGGTCACTCTTGGTCGGCTCGCCGGGAGCCCAAAGGGCAGGGGCGACCTTCCGTGCGAACAGTAGCCCGCGGCCCCAAAGCCTGTTCAACTTCCGTTTTATCAAACCCCCATTCCAAAATCGCCGGTGCATATCGCGCGCTGCCCTCGGGGTGCGGCGCGACATGAGAATTCCTCATGGGCGCATACGGACTGAGAAGTTGTTCCAGTTGCAGACGCTGACCACCATCCGAAAGCGGTCAGGGCTGCACTCGCGCACAATCGATGTCATCGGTCGTGGGTGGGCGTGATCGCCTGACGGTTTCGATGCAGACGTCAAAACATGGGCGAAAACACTTCGTCCGCCAACTCGCGCACCGAACTGAGAGAAGGGGAACTCATGAAATTTCGATTTCTTCTCGGAGCCGTGGCACTCGTCCAGAGCCTCGCCATGGCCATGCCGACCACCACCAACGCTCAGGAGCGTGTGCTGCGCGCCGTATTGGATGCGGAGCTTCAGGTCCTCGATCCGATCGCATCGACGTCGTACATCACCAGAAGCTATGCCTACATGGTGTATGACACGCTGATCGCCGTGAACACGAAGGGCGAATACAAGCCGCAGATGCTGGAATCCTGGGAGGTCAGCGCGGACGGCCTGACCTACACGTTCAAGCTGCGGCCCGGCCTGAAATTCCACGACGGCAGCGCGGTGACGTCTGAAGACTGCATCGCTTCGATCCGCCGGTGGGGTGGCCGCGATGGCCTCGGTCGTCGCCTCATCGCCGCCACCAAGGAACTGGTCGCCGTTGACGCGATGACCTTCCGGCTGGTCCTTTCGCGACCGTTCGGTCTCGTCATCGAGGCCTTGGGCAAGCCCAGCAGCAACGTCCCGGTGATCATGCCGGCCCGCCTCGCATCGACGGAGCCCTCCAGGCCCATCACCGAGGCAGTGGGTTCGGGACCCTACACGTTCAATCCCGCGACCTGGCGGCAGGGTGACCGCGCGGTGTTCATGCGCAATCCCAATTATGTGCCGCGCAGCGAACCAGCTGATGGACTGACGGGTGGCAAGGTCGCTCATTTCGACCGCGTCGAGTTCGTCAGCATGCCGGACGCTTCGACCCGCATCAACGCCCTGCTCACCGGGGACATCCACTACATCCAGCGCACGTCGCCAGACTTCATTCCGCAGCTTCGTCGCAACCGCCAGATCAAGTTCACCACCGAACCGGGTCTTGCGCAGCAGATGGGGGCAGTCCGCCTCAATCACGCGCAGCCGCCCTTTAACAATCCTCTGCTGCGAAAGGCTTTTCAGCAACTGATGGATCAGGAGGAGTTCATGGCCGGAACGGGTCTGCCTCCTGACCTGTACATGGCCGGCTGCTACTCCATGTACATGTGCAACTCCCCCTACGCGTCCGATGCCGGTGCGGAAGCTCTGCGCAACGTCAGCATCGATCGCGCCAAGCAGTTGATGCGGGAAGGCGGCTACAACAACGAACCCGTCGTCGTGCTGCAGAGCACCGACGTTCCCGTGATTAACGCCATCGCACTCGTCACGATCGACCGTCTGCGCCGCGCCGGCTTCAACGTGGTTCCTCGCGCGGCTGACTGGAGCACGGTTGCCCAGCTCCGCTGGAGCAAGGAACCGGCCGACAAGGGTGGCTGGAGTCTGTTGCCGATCGTGTGGTTCGGCTACGATCTCGAGAGCCCCCTGACCCACTATGGCATCGGTTTCAACTGCTCTGACGGGTATCCGGGCTGGTCTTGCGACGAGCGCTCGAAGACGCTGCTGGAGCAGTACGTGACCGTCTCCGATCCGGTAAAGCGTCGGGAGATCGCCTTCGAACTGCAGGCGCGCGCCCATGACATCGTCTCGGTGACGCTTGCCGGGCAGTACTCCAGCCCGGCCGCGATGCGCGCCGACCTGCACGACTACATCGACATCGGCATTCCGATCTTCTGGAACGTCCGCCGTCAGTAGCAGCTGGGTTTTCCCTGCCCCGCCGCCGTCCCATGCCACGGCGGCGGGTTCATTTTCATCCGACAGCACCGCGTTGCGCGGCAGGAAAATCCAATGTTCGCCTATGTGGTCCGCCGCATCCTCGCGACGATCCCCGTCATGGCGGTGGTGGCGCTGTTCGTCTTCTCGCTGCTCTACATCGCGCCGGGTGATCCCGCGGCGGTCATCGCCGGCGACCAGGCGACGCCCGGGGACATCGAGAAGATCCGCCAGTCTCTCGGCCTCGACCGGCCCTTCTTCATCCGCTTCGGTGAATGGGTCTGGCAGATCGCCCGTTTCGACCTTGGGACCTCCATCTTCACCGGCCTGCCGGTGACCCGGATGATCGGTCAACGCATGGAGCCAACGCTCTCACTGATGGTGCTTACGCTGATCCTTGCGGTATCGGTGGCTGTACCTTTGGGTGTGCTGGCGGCCTGGAAGGCGGGAACCTGGGTGGACCGCGCCATCATGGCCTTCGCCGTCTTCGGCTTCTCCGTGCCGGTCTTCGTCGTCGGCTACGTCCTCGCCTACATCTTCGCCCTCGAACTCGACTGGCTTCCGGTCCAGGGCTACACGCCGATCTCAGAAGGCCTCGGCGGGTGGCTCTCCAACCTCATCCTGCCGGCCTTCGCTCTCGGGATGGTCTATATGGCGCTGATCGCCCGCATCACCCGCGCCACCATGCTGGAGGTCCTGCAGCAGGACTATATCCGCACGGCGCGCGCCAAGGGCCTGTCGCAGCGCGCCGTGCTGTTCCTGCATGCGCTGAAGAACGCCGCCGTGCCGATCATCACCGTCATCGGCGTCGGCGTCGCGCTGCTGATCGGCGGCGCCGT
>NZ_JAUYFA010000048.1 GCF_030691135.1 Phreatobacter sp. | reverse complement strand
CCGGCGCCGGCCGCCAAGGTGCAACCGGCCGCCGAGGCCGCCCCGCCGGCCGCCCCTGCCGTCATCGCCGCCGCGCCGCAGGCCAGCGTCGCCGCCGACCCGGACGTTCCCGCCGGCACCGAGATGGTCACCATGACGGTGCGCGAGGCCCTGCGCGACGCCATGGCCGAGGAGATGCGCCAGGACGAGGCCGTCTTCGTCATGGGCGAGGAAGTCGCCGAGTACCAGGGCGCCTACAAAATCACGCAGGGGCTGCTGCAGGAATTCGGCGCCCGCCGCGTCATCGACACGCCGATCACAGAGCACGGGTTCGCCGGCATCGGCGTCGGCGCAGCCTTCACGGGCCTGAAACCCATCGTCGAGTTCATGACCTTCAACTTCGCCATGCAGGCGATCGACCAGATCATCAATTCGGCGGCCAAGACCCTCTATATGTCCGGCGGCCAGATGGGCTGCCCCATCGTCTTCCGCGGCCCCAATGGCGCCGCCGCCCGCGTCGCAGCCCAGCACAGCCAGGACTATTCGGCCTGGTACTCGCATATTCCCGGCCTCAAGGTCGTCGCGCCCTATACGGCCGCCGACGCCAAGGGCCTCCTGAAGGCCGCCATCCGCGATCCCAACCCGGTCATCTTCCTCGAGAACGAGATCCTCTACGGCCAGAGCTTCGAGGTGCCGAAGCTCGATGATTTCGTGCTGCCCATCGGCAAGGCGCGCATCCACCGGCCGGGCCGGGACGTGACGATCGTCGCCTGGTCCATCGGCATGACCTATGCCACCAAGGCGGCCGCGGAGCTGGAGAAGCTCGGCATCGACGCCGAGGTCATCGACCTGCGCTCGCTGCGCCCGCTCGATACCGAGACCATCATCGCCTCGGTGATGAAGACCGGCCGCATCGTCACGGTGGAGGAGGGCTGGCAACAGTCCGGCGTCGGCGCCGAGATCTCGGCCCGGGTGGTGGAGCGCGCCTTCGACTATCTCGACGCGCCGCCCGCCCGCGTCTCCGGCAAGGACGTGCCCATGCCCTATGCCGCCAATCTCGAAAAGCTCGCGCTGCCCTCGGTCGCCGACGTGATCGAGGCCGTCAAGGCCGTGACCTACAAGTGAGGCAGAGGCGGCGATGACGCTCCCCTTCGACGCCCTCGCGATTCCCCCTGCCGCCCTCGAACAGGGCGGCGTCGAGATCGTACGCGCTGCCATCGTCGACGGGGGCCTGCACATCTCGGTGCGCCGTGCCTTCGACGACGCCCAGGCCTGGGGGATGGTGCTCGCCGACATCGCCCGGCACGTCGCCCGCATCCACGCCATGGAGACCGGCGCCTCCGAGGACCTGACCCTCGACCGCATCCGCAACATGCTGGACGCCGAACTCGACAGCCCGACCGATCCGGGCACCACAACCGCCATCAGCTAACGGCCCCGTCCGGAGCACCGACCATGCCCATCGACATCCTGATGCCCGCGCTGTCCCCGACCATGGAGAAGGGGAACCTCGCGAAGTGGCTGAAGAAGGAAGGCGACACCATCAAGGCCGGTGACGTTATCGCCGAGATCGAGACCGACAAGGCGACCATGGAGGTCGAGGCGGTGGATGAGGGCATCCTCGCGAAGATCCTTGTGCCGGAGGGCTCGCAGGACGTGCCGGTGAACCAGCTCATCGCCGTCATCGCCGCCGACGGCGAGGACGTGAAGGCCGCAGCCGGCGGGGCAGGGGCCAAACCCGTTCCGGCCGCCGCTCCGGCTCCCGCTGCCGCTTCGGCAAAGACTCTGGCCCCTGCTGCGGTCCTGCCGCTGGCGCCGGCCAGCATCGCCGCGGCCGCTTCCGGCATCCGCCTCTTCGCCTCGCCGCTGGCGAAGCGCATCGCCGGCCTCGAGGGCATCGATCTGTCGAAGGTAGCCGGCACCGGTCCGCACGGCCGCATCGTCGAGCGTGACGTCAAGGCCGCCGCCGCCGGTGGTACGGCCAAGGCGGCGCCGGCTCCCGCTGCCGCCCCTGCAGCGGCGGCGAAGCCTGTCGCGGTCTCCGGCCCCTCCGACGAGCAGGTCAAGAAGCTCTTCGCGCCGGGCTCCTACGAGGAGATCCCGCACGACAACATGCGCAAGGTGATCGCCCGCCGCCTGACGGAAGCGAAGACGACGATCCCGCATTTCTACCTGACGATCGACTGCGAACTCGACGCCCTGCTGGCGCTGCGCGAGCAGATCAACAAGGCGGCCCCCGTTCGCGACGGCAAGCCGGCCTACAAGCTCTCGGTCAACGACCTCGTCATCAAGGCGCTGGCCCTGTCGCTGCGCGCCGTGCCGGATGCCAATGTCACCTGGACCGACGGCGCCATGCTCAAGCACCAGCACGCCGATATCGGCGTCGCCGTCTCGATCCCCGGCGGCCTCATCACGCCGGTCATCCGCGATGCCTGCCACAAGCCGGTCTCGGTCATCTCCAACGAGATGAAGGACCTGGCGGCCCGGGCCCGCAACCGCAAGCTGAAGCCGGAGGAGTACCAGGGCGGCTCGTCCGCCGTGTCCAACCTCGGCATGTTCGGCATCAAGGACTTCGCCGCCGTCATCAACCCGCCGCATGCGACGATCCTCGCCGTTGGCGCCGGCGAGAAGCGCGTCGTGGTGAAGAACGACGCACCGGCGGTGGCCACCGTCATGAGCGTGACGCTCTCCACCGACCACCGCGCCGTGGACGGGGCGCTCGGCGCCGAGCTGATGGCGGCCTTCCGCGGCTATATCGAGAACCCGATCGGCATGCTGGTCTGAGGAGGAAGCGCGATGCGCGGCGCGTCGCGACTGACCTATGTGTCGATCGTGGTCGCCGTGCTCGCCATGGCCTCGTCCTTCTTCCAGAGCTACAATTATTCGCGCAATCTCGACGTCGTGCAGCGCAACGTCATCCGCGCCGAATATCTGCGCACCTGCCGCGACATCATCGACGCCTATTTCCAGATCAAGATGCGGACCTATGCCATGCATGAGGCTGTGACCGCTCCGGGCCGTGGTTCCGAACCAGCCGATGCTCTGGCCCAGCGCGAACTGGAGGCGGGCGTGTTCCGCTTCGGCGCGCTCGGCACCTTCCTCGCCAACTTCCGCGACGACGCCATCCGCGAACGCTACACGCAGCTGTCCTGGAAGCTGCTGGCGATTGCCCGCGACACCCACCGACAGCCCCGCCAGGCCTTCGACAAGGCCTATGGCGAGGCCGACACCCTGTTTGGAGAGATGAACGAGGACTGCGCCCGGACGGCGCGCCTGTCGTTCCTGTGACCGAGAGCCCACGAAAGGCGTCATCCATGTCCACCTACGACATCATCGTCATCGGCGGCGGCCCCGGCGGCTATGTCGCGGCCATCCGCGCCGCCCAGCTCGGCCTGAAGACGGCCGTCGTCGAACGCGAGCATCTCGGCGGCATCTGCCTCAACTGGGGCTGCATCCCGACCAAGGCGCTGCTGCGCTCAGCCGAGATCTACCACTACGCCACCCATGCCAAGGACTACGGCCTGACGCTGAACGGCACGATGAACGTCGACATGGCGGCGGTGGTGAAGCGCTCGCGCGGCGTCTCCGCCCAGCTCAACGGCGGCATCGGCTTCCTGATGAAGAAGAACAAGATCGACGTCATCTGGGGCGAGGCGAAGATCGCCAGGGCCGGGCAGGTGGTCGTCGCGGCGACCGCCAAGCCCGCCGTGCAGCCGCAGGTGCCCCCGCCGAAGGGAACGCTGGGGGCAGGAACCTATCAGGCGAAGCACATCATCGTCGCCACCGGGGCGCGGCCGCGCGTCCTGCCGGGCATCGAGCCCGACGGCAAGCTGATCTGGACCTATTTCGAGGCCATGAAGCCGGAGGCCATGCCCAAGAGCCTCATCGTCATGGGCTCGGGCGCAATCGGCATCGAATTCGCCTCCTTCTACCGCACGATGGGCGCCGAGGTGACGGTGGTCGAGGTCCTGCCGCAGATCATGCCGGTGGAGGATGCCGAAATCTCGGCCCATGCCCGCAAGCGCTTCGAGAAGCAGGGCATGACGATCCTCACATCGACCAAGGTGACCAAGGTCGAGAAGGGCGCCAATTCCGTCACGGCGACCGTCGAGGACGAGAAGGGCGCCAACCGGACCATCACCGCCGAGCGGATGATCTCCGCCGTCGGCGTGGTCGGCAATGTCGAAGGTCTTGGCCTCGAGGCGCTCGGCGTCGCCATGGACCGCGGCACGGTGAAGACGGATGGCCACGGCCGCACCAATGTGCCCGGCATCTACGCGATCGGCGATGTGGCGGGGCCGCCGATGCTGGCCCACAAGGCCGAGCACGAGGGCGTCATCTGCGTCGAGACGATCAAGGGGCTCCACACCCACGCCATGGACAAGGCGATGATCCCCGGCTGCACCTATTGCCATCCGCAGGTGGCCTCCGTCGGCCTCACCGAGGCCAAGGCGAAGGAAGCCGGCTACAGCCTGAAGGTCGGCCGCTTCCCCTTCATGGGCAACGGCAAGGCCATTGCGCTGGGCGAACCCGAGGGTCTGGTGAAGACCATCTTCGATGCCAAGACCGGCAAGCTCATCGGCGCCCACATGATCGGCGCCGAAGTGACCGAGCTGATCCAAGGCTTCGTCGTCGCCATGAACTGCGAGACGACGGAAGAGGAATTGATTCACACCGTCTTCCCGCATCCGACCCTGTCGGAAATGATGCACGAGAGCGTCCTCGACGCCTATGGACGTGTCGTCCACACCTGATCAATGATCGTGATGGGAAATTGATCCGCACGGATTATTATCTCATCAGCACGCCTGATGAATGGCCACGCCGCATTTCGGAGCGGGGACAACCCGGCGCCGTCCCGGCCCGGCAGCGATTTTTTTGACGCGGTGAAGCCGCGTCTTTGCTGGATTGGCGCCGGGTCCGGCGTCCTACGGCGCATTTTTTCGGCCGCGACTTATCCTCGAAAGCCGGGCAGGCCCTATCCTGCAGCGGCTCTGAAGGGAGGAGCCGCCATGGCCGGGATCATCATCGGGATCGTCTGCGCCCTTCTGGCGCTCGCCGCGCTTGCCGCTTCGCCGGCGGCGGTCGTCGGGATGCTGCGGGGCGCCGGCGAACCCGGCGGTGCGCTCACGCAAAAAGGCCGGCGCGAGGCCGGCCTTCGGGTCGTCGATGGGGCAGCTGTCCGGGCCGTCGCAGCCTCAGCTGGTGACGCTCTGGCCCGACGGCAGGACGATGGCCGTGGAACCCACCGGCACGCGACCGAAAAGGTCGATGATGTCCTGGTTGAGGAAGCGGATGCAGCCCGAGGAGACCTGCGTCCCGATCGTCCAGGGCTCCGTCGTGCCGTGCAGGCGGTACAGCGTGTCGCGGTTGCCGCGGTAGAGGTAGAGGGCGCGGGGGCCGAGCGGATTGTCGGCGCCGCCCGGCATGCCGGCGGCGACGGGGCCGTAGCGCTCGGGCTCGCGGCGGATCATGTCGCGGGTGGGGGTCCAGCGCGGCCAGGCGGCCTTGCGGCCGATCGAGGCGATGCCGGTGAGGTTGAAGCCCTCTTCCTTGCCGACGCCGACGCCGTAGCGCATGGCGCGGCTGCCCTCGAGGACGAGATAGGCATAGCGCGCGTCCGGATCGACGACGATCGTGCCGGGATTTTCGCGGCCGCGATAGGCCACCTCACGCCGCCACCAGCGCTCGTCGACCTTCGACAGGTCGATGGCGGGAACCGGATGCGGCTCGCCCTGCACCTCGGCATACATGGCGACGTAATAGGGGTCGAAGCGCGGCGTCTCGAGCACCAGCTCCTCGCGGCGGGTGGTGCAGGCGCCCAGGATGAAAGGGGCACCCAGAACAAAGAAACGTCGGTCGATCGTCATCATAAGCCTCAGAACCAGACGCTGCGTCGAAGGTTCCCGCCCCGCGCGGGAAATGCATGTCGCATCGTCTTCGTGAACAATGGGCGGCTCGTAACACCGCAGGCGGGCGCCAAACATGACGAAACCGTGAGGCCGGGCGAAAGGCGCGGCGACTGTTGCCGCACTGCACCACCCGGCCGCGACGGCACCCACGCCTCACGCAAACCACGGAGATATCATGCCCAGAAAAGGGTTAATCCTTGGCAAAAGCGCCGTCCCGCCGGACGATCACAAGCTCGCGAAGAGGTCGTATTCGCTGGCCCGGTCGATCTTCACCGTGACGAGTTCACCCACGGCGAGCTTGCGCTTCGTGTGGATGAAGACCGAGCCGTCGATCTCCGGAGCGTCGCCCTTCGAACGCGCCTTGACGACCGTCGGCCCGACCTCGTCGATCAGCACCTGCTGACGCGTGCCGACCTTCCTGCGGATCCGCCGCGCGGAAATCTCGGCCTGCTTCTTCATGAAGCGGTGCCAGCGGCGCTCCATCACCTCGGGCGGCACATGGCCTTCGAGGCTGTTGGAGGTGGCGCCGGCCACCGGCTCGTATTTGAAGCAGCCGACCCGGTCGAGGCCGACCTCGTCGAGCCAGTCGAGCAGGAACTCGAACTCCTCTTCGGTCTCGCCGGGAAAGCCGACGATGAAGGTGGAGCGGATGGTCAGGTCCGGGCAGATCTCGCGCCAGCGGCGGATGCGCTCCGCAGTCTTTTCCTGATGTGCCGGGCGCTTCATGCGCCTGAGAACGTCGGGATGGGCGTGCTGGAAGGGAATGTCGATATAGGGGAGAATCTTGCCCTCGGCCATCAGCGGGATGACCTCGTCGACATGCGGGTAGGGGTAGACATATTGCATGCGCACCCAGACGCCGAGCTCGCCGAGCGCCTGCGACAGGTCGAGGAACTTCGTCCGCCAGGTGCGGTCGCGCCACTGGCTCTCGGCATATTTCACGTCGATGCCGTAGGCGGAGGTGTCCTGGCTGACGACCAGCAGCTCCTTGACGCCGGCGGCCACCAGCTTCTCCGCCTCGCGCATCACCTCGCCGAGCGGGCGCGAGACGAGATCGCCGCGCAGCTTCGGGATGATGCAGAAGGTGCAGCGGTTGTTGCAGCCCTCGGAAATCTTCAGATAGGCGTAGTGGCGCGGCGTCAGCTTGATGCCCTGCGGCGGCACCAGGTCGAGGAAGGGATCGTGCTTCGGCGGCGCCGCCTGATGGACGGCCGTCATCACGCTCTCATACTGCTGCGGGCCGGTGATGGCGAGCACCGAGGGGTGGGCGGCGCGGATCTGCTCGGGCTCGGCGCCCATGCAGCCGGTGACGATGACGCGGCCGTTCTCCTTCAGCGCGTCGCCGATGGCGGCGAGGCTTTCCGCCTTGGCCGAATCGAGGAAGCCGCAGGTGTTGACGACGACGAGATCGGCGCCCTGATGGCTGCGCGACAGCTCGTAGCCCTCGGCCCGGAGCCGCGTGATGATGCGTTCGGAATCGACGAGCGCCTTGGGGCAGCCGAGCGACACGAAGGAGATCTTCGGCGCGGCGCGGTCACTCGGCGGAACGGTCGGGGGCAGGGCGGTGCTGGCGGTCATCGGGTCTCGTCGCGGCGGCAAGGCTGGGCAATAGGCGAAAGCGCGTGTTTGGACAAGCAAGGCCTCGGGCGCCGCCGCGCGACAGGGCGATCATGCCGGACGATCGGGCAGGGGGATGGAGCGGCGAAGACCCGGCCTGCCGCGTCCAAAAGCTGCGAATTGCCACGAAAACGGTAAGAGCCTCCTGCCGATGAACCCATTCCGTGCCTTGTGGTTCATCGCGCGTTCAACTGAACCGGGGCAGTTTCGGTGACGTGTAGTCCACGGAGGTTTCACATGGATCGTCGCACTTTCTTCCTCTCCCTCGCGGGCGGCGCGGTTGTCGCCGGCGCCTTCGGTTCGACCGCCGCCACGGCGGCTCCCGCCACCTCGACTGCCGCCGTCCCGGCTGCCGCTGCGCCGCTGGAAATGCAGTGGGGCGGCTACGGCTACGGCTATGGACGCCCGCGCCGCCGGCATTTCCGGCACTATCGCCCTTATCGTCCCTACCGTCCCTACGGTTTCTATGGCCAGCGCCCCTTCCGTCCGGTGCGCCGCTGCTGGATCAATCGCTGGGGTGAGCGCGTCTGCCGCTTCTGATCAGGCCCCTGGCGCTGCGAGACCAGCTCCGTCGCCCATCAGGGCGGCGGGGTTTTCGTTTGCGGGGTTGGGGCTGAGAATTGTCGCGCCGGTTCAGAGCCGGCGGCTGCCGGTGACCGCCGCCGCGTTGACGCCGCGGCCTCGCTGGCCCTAGACAGCAGGACCGGCGGCGACGCCCCGGAGAGGTGGCCGAGTGGTTTAAGGCAGCGGTCTTGAAAACCGCCGTGGGTGCAAGCCCACCGTGAGTTCGAATCTCACCCTCTCCGCCAGTTTCCGGGTACCTGTCTCGAAGCTTGGCACGGTCCGTTTCGATCCCGGCTTCATCGCCTCCCGACAGGAGAGCCGCTCTGCAGCGGTGGACGGGCGAGGGCTCAGTTGAACCGCAAGCCGGTGAACGTCCAGACCATTGCCGCCGAAACCGTCAGGCCGACCACCACGATAAAGGCCAGAACCCGCGTGCCTGACCTGTCCGGCAATGGCCATGACAGCAAGGCCGCCGACAAAGCCGCAAGGCCGAGAAGGGGCCAGGCAAAGCCCTCTGCGGCGCTGAGCAGCGCACGAAAGCTGCCGGCCAGCGCCGTCGATTCCTCGCCCGGATAGGGCAGCCCGAGGCCGATCGCGTAGAGAACCTCGCGCAGGTGCGGCAGCGCGGCGAGCATCATGGCCGCCAGAGCCAGCACGGCGCGCAGACGCCGGGCGCGCAACAGCCAGATCAGCACCGCCATTGCGGGCAGCAGCACCCAGGGCAGGGTGAAGGCGAGGAGGGCCATGATGCCGAACATGCGACCTGTCCTGGTCGGTGGGGTCAGGGCAGGTCCGAGGATAACGGACCGGCAACGCCCTGCCATCTGCGCATGGTCCGGCCCGGATCGGCAAGCCCGCGTCGAGGTCTGGCGACGGGAGAGCCGGCGTCCAGTCGTCAGGCTCGCCCGTCCCCGCTTAATCCCGCCTCAACCATCTCCGGGCCACATGATGGCCTGCGCCACGAATTCGTCTCAATTTCCCCGACACTGGAACCTCACGCCAACGTCAGGTATGACAGCCGGCGAAATGCGGGCGAAGACTCCCGCGGCATGCGGCATGGAGCAACCGGCTTGACCCATACAGCGACGAGCGAGGGATCGCGCCAGATCGCCGTTCCTTCGGCGACCCGCGCGAGGCTTCTCGCCTGTTCGGCACTTTGCGGCATCGGCCTCTTTCTCGGTGGCTGCAACAGCCAGACCGCGTCCACGGGCGGCGCCCCGGCAGTCGACCGTTTCAATGCCCGCTATGGCGTCAGCTCCAGCCCCCGTGTCGTCGAAGAGGGTCGTCCCGTGCCGCGCGGCGGCGGTTCCTATCGCGTCGGCAGGCCTTACACGGTCGCCGGGCGTCGCTACACGCCCTTCGAGAAGCGCGAAGGCCATACGGAGACAGGGATCGCCTCGTGGTACGGGCGCCAGTTCCACGGCCGCCTGACCGCCAACGGCGAAGTCTACAACATGCACATGCTGTCGGCCGCCCACCGCACCATGCCGATGCCGAGCTATGCCCGCGTCACCAACATGTCCAACGGCCATTCGCTGATCGTGCGCGTCAACGACCGCGGGCCGTTCCACGGCAACCGCGTGATCGACCTGTCGCAGCGCGCGTCCAACATGCTGAACTTCCGCGGCCAGGGTCTCGCCCGGGTCAGGGTGGACTATATCGGCCGCGCTTCGGTCGAGGGCTCCGACGACCGCATCCTGCTCGCCACCTTGCGCACGGACGGCCGGCCGGCGCCGCGCCCGCAGCACGTCACCCCGACGATGATCGCCTCGACCACGCCGCAGGCGGCGCCCGATCCGGCGCCGCGGACACAGGCCCCGGCGGTTCAGGTTCAGGCCTCCCAGGTTCAGGCAGTACCGGTCCAGGTCGCCGCCGCCCAGGCTCCGGCCTTCGGCCTGTTCCGGCAGGAGACGCCGGTGCAGGCCGCGCAGAACCCGGACCTGCGCCAGCCCGATCCCTCGACCGCAGCGGCGCCCATCATCCAGGCTGGGTCGATGCCGCAGGCGACGTCGCCGCAGCCTGCCGCCGCGCCGGTGACCATGGCGGCGGTGCCGCTGCCGGTGGCGAGGCCCGCCCTGCGTGATGCCGCCCCCGCGGCCACCACCGTCGTCGCCCGCGCCAGTGGTCCGGCCCAGGTCGCCTCGGCATCCAGCGTGACGGTCGTCGCGGCCCCGGCGCCGCAGGCCGCCGTCCCCCAGACAGCGCCGATCCTCGCCGCCGCCGTGTCG
>NZ_JAUYFA010000080.1 GCF_030691135.1 Phreatobacter sp. | reverse complement strand
CCGCCGCGCCGGCGCCCTCCGCCGACCATGTCGCGCTCGCCCGGCAGGTCGTCGAGCTCTCCGGGGCCTCGTCCTCCTTCGAGAACGTCATCCCAGCCTTTGTCGAGCAGGCGAAATCGCTGTTCCTGCCGACAAATCCGGATCTCGGCCGCCAGTTCAACGAGGTTGGCGACGTCCTCAAGAACGAGTTCCAGCCGCGCGTCAACGAACTGATCCAGGGTATCGCCGTCGCCTACGCCCAGCGCTTCACGGTCGAAGAGCTCCGCCGGATCCAGGCCTTCTACCAGTCGGCCGATGGCCAGAAGCTGGTGCGCACCATTCCCTCGATCATGGAAGAGACCTTCGGCCGCTCGCAGCAGTGGAGCCAGGTGGTCACCCGGGACATCGTCGCCCGCTTCCGCGAGGAATTCGCCAAGCGCGGCATCCGCCTCTGAGCGGCGGGCCCGGGCGGGCCTCGCCCCAGGATACCTGACGTTCCGAGCCCGCCGGCACCGCCGGCGGGTTTGTCGTATCGGTCACCGCGATTTGTCCCGTCGCCCGCCTGTGATAAGCGCTGGGGTCTTCCCATCTCCCCGTCGCGGTGACACAGCGTCGACCGCGCCGAGCCAAGGATGATCCGATGACCTTCGACGTCGACCTCTTCGTGATCGGTGGCGGCTCGGGCGGCGTGCGGGCGGCCCGCATCGCCGCGACTCATGGGGCCAAGGTCATGCTGGCCGAAGAGTACCGGATGGGCGGAACCTGCGTCATCCGCGGCTGCGTGCCGAAGAAGCTGATGGTCTATGCCTCGCAGTACCACGAGCATTTCGCCGATGCCGCGGGCTTCGGCTGGACGGTCGGTCCGGCGACCTTCGACTGGCCGACCTTCATCACCGCCAAGGACAAGGAAATCGGTCGCCTCGAAGGCCTCTACGGCGCCAACCTCGTCAAGGCGGGCGTCGAGATCGTCGCGCAGCGCGCCACCATCGCCGGCCCGCAGGCCGTCCGCCTCGCCGACGGCCGCCTCGTCACCGCCCGGCATATCCTCGTCGCCACCGGCGGCCGCCCGTCGAGCGACGATACGCTGCCCGGCCGCGACCTCGCCATTTCCTCGAACGAGGTCTTCCACCTCCCCGAACAGCCGAAGCGTATCGTCATCGCCGGCGGCGGTTACATCGCCGTCGAGTTCGCCGGTGTCTTCGCTGGCCTCGGGTCGGAGGTGACGCTCGTCTATCGCGGGTCGAAGATCCTGCGCGGCTTCGACGAGGATGTCCGCGATCACCTGATGACGGAGTACCAGAAGAAGGGTATCCGCCTGGTCATGGGCGAGGTGTTCACCGGCCTCACCCGCAAGCCGGGCGGCATTGCGGTCGCATTCAAGAACGGCCACGCGCCGATCGAGGCGGATCAGGTGCTGATGGCGATCGGCCGCAAGGCCAACACGGCAGGCCTCGGCCTCGAAGCAGCCGGCGTGACGCTCGGCGCCGGCGGCGAGATCATCGTCGACGAGGAGAGCCGTACCTCGGTGCCCTCCATCTATGCGGTCGGCGACGTCACCGACCAGGTGAATCTGACGCCGGCCGCCATCCGCGAGGGCCACGCCTTCGCCGACACCGTCTTCGGCGGCAAGCGCTGGACGGCCGATCATGCCATCATCCCGACCGCCGTCTTCTCGGAACCGGAGATCGGCACAGTCGGCCTGTCGGAGGAGCAGGCGCGGCTGTCGGGCTGCGCCCTCGACATCTACAAGGCGACCTTCCGGCCGATGAAGCACACCCTGTCCGGCCGCGACACGCGGATGCTGATGAAGCTCGTCGTCGACGGCGAGACCGACAAGGTCCTCGGCGTCCATATCTGCGGACCTGACGCCGGGGAAATGATCCAGCTCGCCGGCATCGCCGTGAAGATGGGCGCGACCAAGGCCGATTTCGATGCGACCATGGCCGTCCATCCGACCGCGGCGGAGGAACTGGTCACCATGCGCACGCCGAGTGCGCGTTACCCGAAGGGCTAGCCGAATTCGGCCTAGCCGCAATCGCCGATGAGGCGCTGGGCGACCCAGCCGATGCGGCCGGTACGGAATTCCGGTTGGCTCGGGATGTAGAGCTCGCCGTTCCAGTAGATGACCTGCGTCCACGACCCGGAGCGGATGACCTCGCCCTGGTTGCGTGCCCGCAGGTGGACGCTGTGGCCTGACTTCATGCGAGCGATCAGCCGTGCATCGGCGGACGGCCCCGCCCGGAGCGCGGCGAAGCCGTCGGGCGTCGGCAGGACCTCGCAAACGGCGTTGATCGCCATGGCGGGTGAAGCGGCCATCATCATGGCGCAGAAGGCGGTGGCGAGGGTGGCTTTCGATGCGCGACAGGTCACGGCGGTCTCTCCAGGAAGCGTTGCGAGACCCTATCGGCCCGCCGTCATTCCGGGCGATGGCGGCGGCGCCGGACCAAGGTTTCAATTGTACCCGTCCGCCGGGCCGGCGGTCATGCGCCGGACGACCGCCGGGATCCAGGGGAGTTGATCAACCGGCGAGGAACCGGGCAAGCTGCCCGGCGTTCGACACCAGCAACCCACATCACCGCCGACGAGGAGACCACCATGGCTGACAATGACGATGCGGCAGCCGTCGAGCGGACGGCGAGGCGAATCTTCGCGCTGCAGAACCCCGGCAAACCCTGGCCGGGCGACGCGACGGCAAAGGTGGACGAGAAACCGCGCGCCGGCACCGTGGCGAAGAAGGACGGCGGCAGCGGCGAAGGCTGACGCGCTCAGCGCCCGCGGCGCATGGTCAGCGTCACCCAGCCCTCGATCTCCTCGCGCATGACGAGCCGCAGGCCGCGGTCGCGATAGGCCGAGACGACCAGATTGGCGTGGGGCGGGATGATACCCGACAGCACCACCGTGCCGCCGGGGGCGACCAGCCGCACGAGGTCCGTCGCGAGCCCGACCAGAGGGCGCGGCAGGATATTGGCCAGGATGAGGTCATATGGAGCGCCGCGGCGGAAGCGCGCGTCCTTCAGGCCCGCGGCATGGATCACCCGCACATAGCCCCGCGCCTTGTTCAGCACCGCATTCTCATGGGCGGCGATGACCGACACGCGGTCGATGTCGGAGGCGATCACCGGCACCCGGTGCCGGAGGCCGGCGGCGATGGCCAGCACACCGGTTCCTGTTCCGACGTCGAGCGGCCGGAAGGCGCGGGCTGCCTTGGCCAGCCGATCGATAGCGCGCAGGCAGCCGAGCGTGGTGCCGTGATGACCGGTGCCGAAGGCAAGCGCCGCCTCGATCTCGATGGGAATGGCGTTGGGCGCCACCTTGTCGCGGTCATGCGATCCGAACACCGTGAAGCGGCCAGCCTCGACCGGCTTCAGGCCGTCCAGGGAGGTGCGCACCCAGTCGCGCGATTCGATGGCGTGGAAAGTCACGCAGGCCGCGACGGCGTCGCCCGCCGTCGCCCGCACGAGCGCGCGCACATGGTCTTCGTCGGGCGCTTCGCGAAAGAACACCTCGACCAGCCAGATCTGGCCGTCGGGCGCCTCGAAGGCGGCGACCGCCGTCTCGGCGGGATCGAACATCTCGCCGATGAGGTCGCCGACCTTGCGCGCCGCCCTCTCCGAGGTTTCGAGACGCATGAGGTGGGTGGGTGACACGGGGTGCAGACCTTCGAGCATTCCGCGTGATAACGCCGCGTCCGGACAATGTCATCAGCCCGCGCAAACAATACAAACTATAATACTTGACTGACGCAGCGTAAGGAAAATGCCTCACCGCGATGCACAAATTGTATGCAGAGACGAATTGCCTCGAAAATTCAACGCGTTGCATTCAGCGCACGGATACGCAGATTTACCACTTGCTAACCGCTTCATCCGACCTTCCGTGTCAGGAGACCCCCCGATGAAAGCCTTGGCAAAGACCGACGACACCACCCCCTCCCTGGACACGATTCTTGCCGCGACCCGCAGTGTGAAGGGCACGACCTCGGCGAGGATCGAAGAGATCAACAAGATCACCGACGGGCTGCGCATGCTGGCCCTCAACGCCCTCATCGAAGCGGCGAGGGCCGGCGAGAACGGCCGCGGCTTCTCCGTGGTCGCCGCCGAGGTGCGCGAGATTTCCACCCGCGTCGGCAGCATCGCCCAGCAGTTCTCGACGGAACTCGCCGGACAGATCGACAGCCTCGAGGCGATGACCATGGCGATGAGCAGCCAGGCGGCCGGCCAGCGGCTGACCGATCTCGCGCTCAATGCCATCGAACTGATGGACCGCAATCTCTATGAGCGCACCTGCGACGTGCGCTGGTGGGCGACCGATTCCGCCATGGTCGAGGCTCTCGCTGCGCCGTCCCCCGACAGGGCCGCCCATGCGTCGCAGCGCCTCGCCGTCATTCTCGGCGCCTACACGGTCTATCTCGACATCTGGCTCTGTGACCGCGACGGGCATGTCGTCGCGAGCGGCCGGCCGGACCGCTTCGCCGTCGCCGGCCAGTCGGTGCGGCATGAGCCCTGGTTCACCCGCGCCATGTCCCTGGCGACCGGCGACGACTACACGGTGGCCGATGTCGCCCGCTCCGGCTCGTTGCGAGATGCTGAGGTCGCCACCTATGCCACGACAGTGCGCGTCGGCGGCCAGGCCCGCGGCGCCCCGCTCGGCGTCCTCGCCATCCATTTCGACTGGGAGCCCCAGGCCCGCGCCATCGTCGAGGGAGTCCGTCTGTCGGAAGAGGAGGCTGGCCGCAGCCGTGTCCTCCTCGTCGACGCCCGCAAGCGCGTCATCGCCAGTTCCGACGGGCGCGGCGTTCTCACCGAAACGCTCGCCTTCGACACCGGCGGCCGCAAGGCGGGCTTCACCCGCGACGCGAGCGGCACCACCACGGCCTTTCACCTCACCCCGGGCTACGAAACCTACGGCGGCCTCGGCTGGTACGGGGTGATCCAGCAGAAGCTGCGGTAACCGTCACGCCGCCTGGACGAAACTGTCCACCACCTTCTTCTCGCCGGCCTTGTCGAACTGCACCGTGAGCTTATTGCCCTCCGAGGCCATGACGTCGCCATAGCCGAACTTGAGGTGGAACACCCGGTCGCCGGGCTGGTAGCGCGAGGGCTCGCCGGTCGACTTGGCGACGAGTTCGCCGTCGATGGTCCGGCCGCTGCCGGAGCGGTCGGTGAGCCGTCCCTGGAAGCCGCCGCGCCCCTCCGCGAAGGTCGAGCCGAAGGCCTGGCTGCCGGTCCGGCCGGTGAAGCGCGCCTGCGCCTCGTTCAGCGTGCGCTGCGCCTGCGCCCGCTGCCAGCCGGGCGTCGCATAGGTCGAGGAGAAGCTCTCCACATTGTCGAAGCGGCTCTGGCCGAAGCCGCCGCGCCCCATGCCGCCATAGCCCGAGGTGCCGAGGCCTTCGGAGACTTCCACATGGTCGGGCGGCAGGTCGTTGACGAAGCGGCTCGGCACCGTCGACTGCCACAGGCCGTGAATGCGCCTGTTGCCGGCAAAATAGATCTTCGCCCGCCGCCGCGCCCTGGTGATGCCGACATAGGCCAGGCGACGTTCCTCCTCGAGACCGGCGCGACCGTTCTCGTCGAGCGAGCGCTGGTGGGGAAAAAGCCCCTCCTCCCAGCCGGGCAGGAACACGGTCTCGAACTCGAGACCCTTGGCCGAATGCAGCGTCATGATCGACACCGCATCCTCGGTCTCGCCCTCGCCGCGAGCTTCCGTCACCAGCGCGATATGTTCGAGGAAGCCGGACAGGTTCTCGAACTCCTCCATCGAGCGCACGAGTTCCTTGAGGTTTTCCAGCCGGCCTGCCCCTTCGGCGGTCTTGTCCTTCTGCCACATCTCCGTATAGCCGCTCTCGTCCAGCACCAGCTGGGCGAGCTCGGAATGGGGCATGGCCTCGATCTGCCCGGCCCAGCGGTCGAAATTGTCGATGAGGTCCTTCAGCGCCCGCCGCGCCTTCGGCTTCATCTCCTCGGTCTCGGTGAGCACCCGCGCCGCCTGCATGAGCGGAACGCCCCTCGCCCGCGCATAGTCGTGCAACTGCTGCAGCGTCGCGTCGCCGAGGCCGCGCTTCGGCGTGTTGACGATGCGCTCGAAGGCGAGATCGTCAGAGGCCTGGCCGACGCAGCGCAGATAGGCGAGCGCGTCGCGGATCTCCAGCCGTTCGTAGAAGCGCGGGCCGCCGATGACCCGGTAGGGTAGGCCGATGGTGATGAAGCGGTCCTCGAACTCGCGCATCTGGAAGGAGGCGCGCACCAGGATGGCGGCCTCGTTCAGAGCATGGCCCTGGCGCTGCAGCTGTTCCAGTTCCTCGCCGACCGAGCGCGCCTCCTCCTCTGAATCCCAGACCGAGGTCAGCGTCGGCTTGGCGCCGTCCTCGCCGTCGGTGAACAGCGTCTTGCCGAGCCGCCCCTCGTTATGGGCGATGAGATGGGCGGCGGCTGCCAGGATATGGCCGGTCGAGCGGTAGTTGCGCTCCAGCCGGATCACCGTCGCGCCGGGAAAGTCCTTGTCGAAGCGCAGGATGTTGTCGACCTCGGCGCCGCGCCAGCCATAGATCGACTGATCGTCGTCACCGACGCAGCAGATGTTCTGCGGCCGGCCTTCCTGGCGCTGGGCCAGCAGCCGCAGCCAGAGATATTGCGCAACGTTGGTGTCCTGATACTCGTCCACCAGAATGAACTTGAACTTCCGCTGATACTCGGCGAGCACGCCGGGATTTTCGCGGAACAGGCGGATGACCTCCAGCAGCAGGTCGCCGAAATCCACCGCGTTCAGCACTTTCAGCCGCGCCTGATAATCGGCGTAGAGCTTGAGGCCGAGCCCGTTGGCATAGGCCGCAGCCTCGCCGGACGGGACCTTGTCAGGGGTCAGCGCCCGGTTCTTCCAGCCGTCGATGGCGGAGGCGAGCACGCGCGCCGGCCAGCGCTTCTCGTCGATGTCCTCGGCCTGGATGAGCTGTTTGAGCAGGCGGATCTGGTCGTCCGTGTCGAGGATGGTGAAGCCGGGCTTGAGGCCAGCGAGTTCGGCATGGCGGCGCAGGATCTTCACCCCCGTCGCGTGGAAGGTGCCGAGCCAGGGCATGCCCTCGACCGCCTCGCCGACCAGATGCGCGACACGCTCCTTCATCTCGCGCGCCGCCTTGTTGGTGAAGGTCACGGCGAGGATCTCGGAGGGGAAGGCGCGGCGCTGGTTGAGGATATGGGCGATGCGGGTGGTCAGCACCCGCGTCTTGCCGGTGCCGGCGCCCGCCAGCACGAGCACCGGGCCGTCCAGCGTTTCCACCGCGGCCTGCTGTTCGGGGTTGAGGCCGGCGAGATAGCCAGCAGCCGCCTGGTTGCCACGCGCGGCCATGGCCCTTTCGGCGAGACTGGGCTGGCGCGGGGCGGAAGGGTCGGTCATGGGCCTCAGATGTTCTGATTCGGTTCTCGTCCAAAATGGGGGTTCTGCGGCCCAATGCCAACCCGAGTGGTCGCAGGGCATGGCTGGTCGGCCACGACCTCGCCTGCAACTCACCCCATAGGGGCAACCCGACCAGGCACGGCAGGGGCCGGGAAAGCCGAACGAGGCGCTCGACGCAAAAAGGCCGGCGTTTCCGCCGGCCCTTCGTCAACATTGGCGGTGGCGGATGCGTCAGCGCAGGACGACGACCCGCGTGCCGACCCGCACCCGGGTGTAGAGGTCGGTTACGTCGTCGTTGGTCAGGCGGAAGCAGCCCGAAGACACCGCGGTGCCGATGGTGTGCGGCTCGTTGGAGCCGTGGATGCGGTAGAGCGACGAGCCGAGATAGAGGGCGCGGGCGCCGAGCGGATTGTCCGGGCCGCCGGCCATGAAGCGCGGCAGGTCGGGGCGGCGGCGCAGCATCTGGGCCGGCGGACGCCAGTCCGGCCACTCCGCCTTGCGGGTGATCGTCTGGTTGCCGCCCCAGGAGAAGCCCGGCCGACCGACGCCGACGCCGTAGCGGATCGCCGTGCCGCCAGCCTGAACGAGGTACAGGCGGCGCTCCTGCGTGTTGATGACGATGGTGCCGGGCGCATAGCGGCCGGTGAAGGCCACCGTCTCGCGCGGGATGGCCGAAACCCCGGCGCCGGGACGCGGCCCGCCATCGGTGCGCGGCGCGACGCGCATCGGGGCGTTGGTGGCCGGATCGAAGATGACCTGGTCGCCAAAGCCGAAATTGACCGTCTGGGCCTGGGCGGCGGTGCCCGAAAAGGCCAGCGCGATCGCCGTGGCGAGAATGGGCAGGAAGCGCCGCATGAATGCACCTTGCGAGATGGATGTGACGTAAAGGAAGACCTTGGGCACGAAGCACCACGGCCCGTCGGCGAATTTTCTGGCCGATAGAGCGTAATCGATCGTCCTTGCGCAATGGCTGCCGCTGCCACGGCGCAACAAAAAGTCGCGTTTCGGACCCATGTGTGACCGCCGCGCAACGGTGTCCCGCTCCCAAGCGATTGACGCCGTTCGCGTTTCTCCGCACCGATCATCACGGCAAAGTGAACCGCGGTCGCGCCCGGCCAGATCCCTCTCCGCTGCCTCTCGCAATCCGGCTCGCAAGCCTTCATATAGGCCCAATGTCCACGATCCCTGATATTACCGGCGGCGCAGACGACATCGTTGTGCCCTTCCAGGTCGACGAGATCGATCTGCGCGGCCGCGTCATCCGCCTCGGCCGCTCGGTCTCGACCATGATCGACCGTCACGGCTATCCCGCGCCCGTCGCACGCGTTTTGGCCGAAGCGACGGCACTGACCCTGCTGCTCGGCTCCGGCCTCAAGTTCGACGGACGCCTGATCCTGCAGACGCAGTCTGACGGTCCGGTCCGCATGGTCGTCGTCGATGTCGCGACGCCGGACCGCGTCCGTGCCCTGGCCCGTTTCGATGCCGAGGCGGTCGATGCCGCGATCGCGGCCGGCCGGGCGGAGCCCGCGGCGCTGCTCGGCTCCGGCCAGTTGGTGATGACCATCGACCAGGGCGGCGACATGCAGCGCTACCAGGGCATCGTGTCGCTCGACGGGCAGGGCCTCGAGCGGGCGGCCGATCAGTATTTCCGCCAGTCCGAGCAGATCGCCACCCGGGTGCGTCTCGCCGCGGCGGAAGAATATGTTCCCGGCGACGACGGCATGAAGCACACCTGGCGGGCCGGCGGACTGATGGTCCAGCATCTCCCGCCGGCCGGCGGCGAAAGCCATCGCGACCTCGCCCCGGGCGACGCGCCGGACGGCACCGTCCTGCCCGAGCCGCACGAGGCCTGGGCCGAGGCGCGTGCGCTGACCGACACGATCGAGGACGACGAACTGGTCGACAGCACCCTCTCGCCGGAAAGGCTTCTGTTCCGCCTGTTCCACGAGCGGGGCGTCAGGGTCTTCGAGGCGCAGGACGTGAAGGAACATTGCACCTGTTCGCGCGACCGCATTTCCGGAATCGTCAGCAGCTTCACCTCCGCGGAGCGCCGCGACATGGTCGAGGACGGCGCCATCACCGTCACCTGCGAATATTGCTCGACCAGCTATCGCTATGCGCCGGTGGAATTTGACCCGGCCGAATAGGTCTCAACGCTCGCCGGAGAACCGGCGGAACGTGCCGACGCCGTCGGCGATGACATTGCCCTTGTCGTCTTCGACCCGGATCGCGACGAAGGCGACACTGCGGCCGCCGCCGGTGCGGTTGGCGGTCACGGTCAGAACGCCGTCGCGGGCGGTTCCCAGATAGTTCACCGTCAGGGACAGGGTGACGCCCCGGCCGTCCATCGCATCCGGGTCCTGCGGCGGGCCGCCGAGGGCGGCGTAGCCACCGGCCGAGTCCATCAGCGTCGCGACCAGGCCGCCATGCAGGCCGCCGCCGCGGTTCATGAACTCCTCCCGCACGGGACAGGTCATCACGGCGCGCCCGTCGGTCCATTCCACCACCTCCCAGCCGATGAGGCGATGGAAAGCGCTGTGACGATCGGACGGTCGGACCGCGACCGGCTGGTCCCCTGCGCTCATCCATCGTCTCCCGGCTGAAAGTGCATGCGAAGGCGCCCTTGTCGCGCCAAGGCCCCGCCGTGACAAGCCTCTGCCGGGCGCGTCGGCGTCCCTCGATCGGCTGATCTCAACCCGGCCGGCGGCGGCCCTCGACTTCGCGGCCATAGGCCTCCACCACCGCGAGGAGGGCCGGCGCCGTCCCCTCCCGCTGCCAGCGTCGGCATTGGCGGCGCAGCGCGGCGGCGACATCATGCGGGCTGTGCCGGCCGCTCGCCATTACGGCCTCCGACAGGGCGACGATGCGCTCCAGCGCCTCAGGCGGGCCTGGCGCGACGGGCGCATCGGCAACGGCTTCCGGCCAGCTCCCGGCACCGTGCGGGGTCTTCTCCCAGTGGAAGGGCCGGAACCAGAGATCCCCGACGGCCTTCAGTGCCGCGAGCCCCATGGCGATCCAGACGAGCGGCAGCAGCACCAGCCATGGCAGGAGACCAGGCCGCCCGGCCCGCACCAGCCCGACGACCTTGTAGACGACGCTGCCCGCATAGCCGAGCAGGAACACCGCAGCGCCGGCTCCCGCCCATGACGGCAGGCCGTGGATCAGCCAGGTGACGACAAAGGCGGCGAGACAGGTCAGATGCACAAGCGCCGAGCCGAGCGCGCCGGCGAGCGTCGCGGCAAGCACGAGCAGGCCGGCGAGGCCGATCTCGCGCCCCAGCCGACGGGGATCGCGAGCGAGGATCGCGAGGGTCTGCATCCAGCCCTTGAACCAGCGGCTGCGCTGGCGCAGCCAGTCGCCGAAGGTGACCGGCGCCTCCTCGAGGGTCGGCGTCGCGATCGTGCCGATGCGCCAGCCGTTGCGCGCGAGGCGAAAGCCGAGATCGGCATCCTCGGTGACGTTGTAGGGGTCCCATCCCAGGCTCTGGTCGAGCGCCACCCGGCGGAAATGGTTCGAGGTGCCGCCCAGCGGCATCGGTAGATGAAAGCGCGCCAGCGCCGGCAGCAGGACGCGGAACAGTGCGTCGTACTCGGCCGCATAGAACCGGGCCAGCAGGCTGTCGCCAGGATTGACGATGGCGAGCGGGGCCTGCAGGCAGCCGAGCCGGGCGTCGGCGACGGCGAAAGTCTCGGCGGCTTCGCGCAACTGCCCCCGGCCTGGCCGATCCTCGGCGTCATAGACCACGATGACATCGCCCGTGGCGAAGGGCAGCGCCATCATTAATGCCTTCGGCTTGGTCCGGGGACCGAGGGCCGGCACGACGATCACCTCGACCGTCGCATCGGGCGCGGCGCGGCGGATGGCGGCGAGGGTATCCGGATCGTCCGCCTCGAGCACCAGCTTGATGTCCAGCTTGGCGCGCGGATAGTCGAGCCGGGCGAGAGACGCCAGCAGGCCTTCCGCAACGGCTTCCTCGCGGTAGAGCGCGCAGAGGATCGTGTAGCGCGGCAGAGCGGCCTCGCCGAGCGGCGTGCGCGGCAACGCCAGCGGCGGGATGGTCGCCGCCGCGACCCGCAGGAGAACCCAGGCGGCGACGAGAAGCCCGACCATGCCGCCCGCGGCAAGCGCCAGCCAGGCGGGTCCGACGGTGAGCGCCAGGAACAGTGCGACGAGCATCACCACGACCGCCATCGCCATGCGTCGCATGAGCACCCGGTCTGAAGCCGAAAGTGCCGGCTCTTCCACCGCGAGGGTCGAGACAGCCTCTCCGACCCAGGGCACCTCGGCCCAGGCACGCACGAGGCGCGCGAAAGCCTGCGGCGTGGCGACGAGAAGAGGCAGACCGTCGGCGGCGGGCCCGGCGTCCGCGGCGAGCCTTTCGGCCTCGGCCGGACCCGGGGCGATCAGGAGAGCCCTGCCACCGACAGGGCGGGAGACCCCCACGGCACCACGCGCGAGGACACGACGCCAGGATTGCGGATCGGCGGCGACGGTGGGGTGCGCGCCGTCCAGAGGTTCGACAGTGCCCCCCAGCCGGACGGCGAGGGCCGCTGCGATGGCCTCCGCCGTCGTGAGACCGAGCGCCAGGGCTGTCTCCAGCGGCGGGACGTTCCAGAGGCCCGCGATATAGGCAACGCGGACCCGGTGCAGCGGATCGACCAATTCATCGACGAGGCGCGGGCGCGGGCCGGCGACGGGCGCATGGCGAACCGCTGTGGGAGGCGCCGCCGCCGGGCGCGCCACCGACCTTTCGGCGAACCGCGTGCGAAACTCGTCAAGCCGCATGGCCCCGCCGTCCGGTCCCTGCGCCCGACCCCTCCCGGACGCCCCGACGTCAGGCTATAAGACGACATGGAGCCGGCATCAGTCGGACGAACCCGGATGGCGTGTGTGCCTGTGAAATTCTTAGTCCTGGTTGCAGCCGCGGGTCTCCTGGCCGCGCCGCGCGCCATGGCGGAGGGAACCCTCGCCGGCACCGGGGGAGCATCGCCGGCCCAGGTCACGATCCCCAGTTACTGGGACCCGCGCCGGCGCAGCGAGCGCGTCGACCTCACCCGCGTGCCGCAGATCCGCTTTCTCACCGAGGACGACTTCCCGCCCTATAATTTCGCCGGTCCGGACGGCCGGCCGGTCGGGTTCAACATCGACATCGCCCGGGCCATCTGCGAGGAGCTCGGTGTCCCCTGTACCATCCAGGTCCGCCGCTTCGACCTGCTCACCGAGAGCCTGGACCGCAATGCGGGTGACGCCGTCATCGCATCGCTGGCGATCACGCCCGACATCCGCCGCCGCTTCGAGGTGTCGGACCGCTACCTCGAAACCCCCGCCCGGTTCCTCATGCGCAGCGACACCCGCCTGACGGAGGCGACACCGGAGGCACTGGCCGGACGGTCCATCGCCACGGTGCAGGGCACGGCGCACGAAGCATACATCACCCAGTTTTTCCCCCAGTCGGCGCGGCGCACCTATCCGGACGTCGAAACAGCGCGGCGCGCCCTGCTGGAGCGCGACGTGGACGTGCTCTTCGCAGACGGCGTCGCCAGCGGCTTCTGGCTGAGCGGCGAGGCCTCCGCCGGCTGCTGCCGCTTCCTCGGCGGCGCCTTCACCGAGAGCCGCTATTTCGGCGAGGGCCTCGCCATCGTCATGCGGCGCGGCAACGAACCGCTGCGGCGCGCCGTCAATCACGCGCTGCAGCGGATCTGGGAAAAGGGCACCTATGCCGAGCTCTACCTCAAGGCCTTTCCCGCCGGCATCTACTGAGACGGCTCAATACATGCCCCGGCGGGCCATTTCCGCACCCTGGCGATCGCTCTCATCCTGGGTCAGCCCCTCGCAATGGTCGACCAGCATGGCGCCGTAGCTCGGCAGGTCGTTGCGGTCGATGTAGCGGGCGGGGTCCCAGAGCGCGGCGCGGTTCACCGCTTTGGCGCAGTGCAGATAGGCCTCGGCGACCGTGACCAGCACGCCGATCTTCGGCGGCCGCCCCTGCACCTGCGAGCCGGCGAGAAGGGCAGTGTCGTCGGTGATGCGGGCGCGGCCGTTGACACGCAGCACCTCCGCCATGCCCGGCACGACGAAGAGCATGCCGACGAGTCCCGTCTCGAAGATGTTCTCCAGCGAGTCGAAGCGGTTGTTGCCGATGCGGTCCGGCAGCAGGAGGTGCTGGTCGTCGAGGACCCGGACAAAGCCGGCGGGATCGCCGCGCGGCGACACGTCGGCGCCCTTCGACCCATGGGTGCCGACGATGACGAAGGTCGACCTTTCGATGATCGCCCGGCAGTGCCTGTCGAGCCGGGTGATGACCTTGTCGGTGGCGCGCGACATGGGCTCTGGATGGCGGGCGCGAACCGCCGCGATCGAGCCGACATAGCTCACCGCCTCCGGATCGAAGGCGGCATCCGCCTCCGGCAGGGTGTGGATGGTCATGAGCGCATCTCCATCGGGGGTCGGGGCGGCATCAGCCGCGCCGCAGCCTGAGCATCATCAGATCGTACTGGAAGTCGGCGACCTGGTGATAGATGTTGCCCTTGCGCTGGAACTCCCGCTGGTGATTGAAGATCTTGGCGAATTCCGGATTGATCGCGGTGACCTCCTTGTAATAGGCCTCCGCCTCGACGTAGAGCCGCTCCAGCACCTCCTGCGGAAACAGCGAAACCTGCACGCCCTGGCTGACCAGCCGGATCAGCGCTTCCGGGTTCTTCTGGTCGTAATGGGCGAGCATGTCGGTGGTCGCCGCCTGCGCCGCCACCTCGACGGCCTTCTTGTAGAGCGGCGGCAGTTCGTTCCACTTGGCAAGGTTGAAGACGCCGTGGAACACGGTGCCGCCCTCCTGCCAGCCCGGGGCGTAATAGCGCTGCGCCACCTTGTTGAAGCCGAGCTTCTCGTCGTCATAGGGGCCGATGTATTCGACCGCGTCGATCGTGCCGCGCTCCAGCGCCGGATAGATGTCGCCGGGCGCGATCTGCTGCGGCACCACGCCGACCCGCGCGGCAATGGTTCCCGCCAGGCCGGCGATGCGCATCTTCAGGCCCGACAGGTCGGCCACCGTCTTGATTTCCTTGCGGAACCAGCCGCCCCACTGCATGCCCGTATTGCCGCAGGGCAGCGCATGGACGTTGTGCTTCTTGAAGAACTCGTTGGTCATGGCGAGGCCGCCGCCATGATAGTACCAGGCATGCTGCTGGCGCGGGTTCATCAGGAACGGCACCGAAGCGGTGAGCGCGAAGGTCGGATCCTTGCCGACATAGAACAGCATGCCGGTATAGGCGGCCTCGACCGTGCCGTTGGAGACGGCATCGAGTGCCTGCAGACCGGGCACGATCTCGCCCGCCGCGAATTGCTGGATGGTGAATTTGCCTTCGGTCAGATCGCTCACGTTGCGGCAGAACTGCTCCGCCGCCCCATACGTCACGTCCAGGCTTTTGGGGAAGCTCGAGGTCGCGCGCCAGCGGATCGTCGGCATCGACTGCGCGATGGCCGGCGCCGCGACGGCGGAACCCGCCAGAAGGGCTGCGCCCGTGGACTTCAACATGTCTCGGCGTTTCATGCGGCAACCTCCGGGAACAGGTTCCGGCGCGGACATCGCGGCGCAACCGTTGCCGGTGGTCTCGCAACCGCCATGCCATGGAGCCCTGCGGCTGCCGCAACGGACGGCCCGTCTGTTGCATGGCTCGGGGTGAGAGCAGGAGGGGGCAGGGCATGACACGCGGCAGGCAAGCGGCAGCGACCATCGGCGTCGTCGTCTATGGCGGGGTCGAGCCCATCGACATCGGCGGCACGGTGGGGGTCGTCTCCATGGCGAGCCGGATCCTGCCGAACGTCACATCGGTCACCATCGCCGAGAACCACGGACCCGTGATGCTGGCCGGCGGCCTGACCATCATCGCCGACGAGGGCTTCGCCACCGCCCCTCCCTGCGACGTCTTCATCGTCACCGGCGGCCCGGGCTGGCGCGAGCAGGTGAAGGACGAGGCCATGCTCGCCTTCCTGCGCAGGATCGCGCCTGAACGCCTCGCCTCCGTCTGCACCGGCGCGCTGATCCTCGCCGCAGCCGGTGTCCTCGACGGTCGGACGATCACCACCCGGCGCCATGCCGTGGGGGCGGAGGCGCAAGCGCCTGTGGCACTGATCGGCACGATGGCGTCCGGCGCCAGCCCGGTCGACGCCGCGATCGTCGAGGACCGCGGCGTGGTCACCGGCGGCGGCGTGTCGCTTGCCATCGACGCGACCCTCTATCTCCTCGGTCGGCTCTATGGTGAGGAGGCGCGCGACGAGTTGACGGCGATCATCGAATATGACCGCGCTTTCGCGGCCAACCGCGCCGCGCTCGGCCACAGGCTCGGCTGATCCGTCAGCTACCGCGCGGCCGCGCGACGAAGCCGAAGGCCGGGTCCCCGTCGAAGAGGGTCGGCGCCGCGGAGGTGCGGGCCCGCTCGATGGAGAGCAGCTTCAGCTTGGTGTCGACGCCGCCAGGGGCGGAGAAGCCGCCGGTCTTGCCGCTCGCCGCCAGAACCCGGTGGCAGGGGACGACGATGGGCCAGGGATTGGCGCCGAGCGCTTTGCCCACCGCCTGCGCCGCGCCCGGCTCGCCGATGCGACGGGCGACCTCGCCGTAGGTCAGCGTCTCGCCGGGGGAAATCGCGAGCGTCACGTCGGTGACGCGGGCCTGGAAATCAGGGAGGCCGCAGCGGTCGAGCGGCGCGGCGGAGAGGTCGACGCGTTCGCCGCTGGTGAGCGCGACGATGCCGTCGATCACGGCGCGGATGGCGGGCGGGGGCGAGGCCTCGCATGCGTCGGGATGCCGGGCGAGGAGGCTCGCCCGTGTCCCCTCAGGCGTCGCCGTCGGCAGGCGCACGGCGACGATCCCACGCTCGCCCCAGGCGAGGCCGACGGCACCGAGCGCTGTGTCGAAGAGGATGAGACCTATCATGGCATGAGCCTAGCAGAGCGCCTGGCCACCGTCGCGGCAGCAGGCCATTCATTGACCTTGCCGCCCCCCCGCCCTATTGCAACCCACCCGTTTCGCTCGTTTCCGCCCGGACAACCGCCATGCTTCCCGCCCTGTCGACCACGCCCGCCCTCCTGGAGGCGGCCCGCGTCTCCACCGCCTGGCCGTTCGAGGAAGCGAAGAAACTCGTCGCCCGCCTGGAGAAGACGCCGAAGGCCGGCCCCATCATCTTCGAGACCGGGTATGGCCCCTCGGGCCTGCCGCATATCGGCACCTTCGGCGAGGTCGCCCGCACCACCATGGTGCGCAACGCCTTCCGCCTCCTCACCGAGGACAAGGTGCCGACGCGGCTGATCGCCTTTTCCGACGACCTCGACGGCCTCAGGAAGGTGCCGGACAACGTGCCGAACAAGGAGCTGCTGACCCAGCACCTCGGCCGCGCGCTCACCGCCGTGCCCGATCCCTTCGGCACGCACGACAGCTTCGGCGCCCATAACAATGCCCGCCTGCGCGGCTTCCTCGACCAGTTCGGCTTCGACTACGAATTCGTCTCCTCGACCGCCATGTACCGTTCCGGCGCCTTCGACGCGACGCTGCTGACCGCCCTCGAGCGCTTCGACGCCATCCAGGCCATCATGCTGCCGACGCTGGGCGAGGAGCGCCGCGCCACCTATTCGCCCTTCCTGCCGATCCACCCGGAATCGGGCGTCGTCATGCAGGTGCCGGTCGAGGAGCGCAACGTCGCGAAGGGGACGATCGTCTGGCGCGATCCGGCTTCCGGAACGCGTTACGAGACGCCGGTCACCGGCGGCCACGCCAAGATGCAGTGGAAGCCCGACTGGGCCATGCGCTGGACCGCCCTCGGGGTCGATTACGAAATGGCCGGCAAGGACCTGATCGATTCCGTCACCCAGTCGGGGAAGATCTGCCGCGCACTCGGCGGCACGCCGCCGGAGGGCTTCAACTACGAGCTCTTCCTCGACGAGAACGGCAGCAAGATCTCGAAGTCCAAGGGCAACGGCCTCACCATCGAGGACTGGCTGGCCTATGCCTCGCCGGAAAGCCTGTCGCTGTTCATGTACCAGAACCCGAAGAGCGCCAAGCGGCTCTTTTTCGACGTCATCCCGCGCAACGTCGACGACTACCTGACCTTCGTCGAGAAGTTCCCCATGCAGGACGAGAAGAACAGGCTGATGAACCCGGCCTGGCACATCCATTCCGGCACCCCGCCTCGTGTCGACGTGCCGATCTCCTTCTCCATGCTGATGAACCTCGTCTCGGTGTCGAACGCACCGGAGACGAGCGTACTCTGGGGCTTCATCCGCCGCTATGCGCCCGATGCCTCGCCGGAGAGGAACCCGAAGCTGGACGAACTCGCCGGCTATGCCGTCAGCTATTTCCACGACTTCGTGAAACCGACCAAGGTCTACAAGGAGGCCGACGCCGTCGAGCGCGAGGCGCTGGAGGCGCTTTCGGCCGCCATCATGGCCCTGCCGAAGGAAGCCAGCGCCGAGGACGTGCAGGGCGCCGTCTACGACGTCGGCCGCGCCATCCCGCGCTACCAGGACCTCAAAGCCAAGGGCGCGACGCCGGAAAAGCCGGGTGTGTCGGCGGAATGGTTCTCGGCCATCTATAAGGTGCTGCTCGGACAGGAGAAGGGCCCGCGCTTCGGCTCCTTCGCCGTGCTCTACGGCCTCGACGAGACCCGGGCGCTGATCCGGAAGGCCCTGGCGGGGGACTTCGTGAAGGGGTGAGGGGGTAGCCGTCCGCAGTCTCGGCTTACCCCGATAAGCGCTCAGTCCTGTCCGTCTTGCCCGGCCTTGTGCCGGGCATCCACGACTTGAACACCGCCCTTCGAGAATACGTGGATGCCCGGCACAAGGCCGGGCATGACGATGCGGAACTGACTGTGCTGCCTATCCGCCCCGAGCGGATCAAAGGGGCCAGCAGAGCCGATGGCCGTCCCTACTGGCTCACCCACATGATCCGCGCCATCCAGGCGATCTCCGACACCATGAAGCTCCGGTCGCCGTGGTCCTGGTTGAGCGAGGTCAGCTCGATCGTCCGGTTCGTCTGCCGCTTCAGCTCCTTGGCCATGATCTCGCCCTCGGCGGTCTGCAGCACCACCCGGTCGCCCCTGCGGATCGGCGCGGTCGGCGACACCACGATCCGGTCACCGTCGCGATAGACCGGCAGCATGGAATCGCCCTGGATCTCCAGCGCATAGATCGCCTCGTCCGGAATGTCGGGGAACGAGACCTCGTCCCAGCCATTGCCGGCGGGAAGGCCGCCCGCGTCGAAATAGCCGCCCGCGCCGGCCTGCGCGAAGCCGAGTATGGGCAGCGGCCTGGTGCTCATCCTGGTCCCTCCGACGAGCGAGACGAATTCGCCGAAGCTGGTGCCGGTGGCGTTGAGGGCCTTGGCGACGGATTCGGTGGAGGGCCAGCGCTCGCGGCCGTCCAGCATCACGCGCTTCGACTTGTTGAACGTGGTGGCGTCGAGGCCCGCGCGCTTGGCGAGACCTGATGCGGAGAGGCCGTTGGTCTCGGCGAGACGATCGATGGCGGCCCAGATATCGGAATGGGAGAACATGGCAAATCCCCCGCGAGCCCGGGCGATTCGCCGGTCCCGCGCCTGCTATTGGAAGGAACGTCGTCCGGTCATAGGATTATTGGCCTTTTGCGATCATGTCAATCGCGGCTAGGCTGCCGGCATCGTCACGACAGGAACGGCCATGACCCCGACCATCTACAAGATCTCCCCCCGCGTCGCGTGGCAGCAGGCCGAAAGCGCTGGAATCTTTACCGGCGCCCCCGTCGATCTCGCCGACGGCTTCATCCATTTCTCCACCGCCGAACAGGCGCGCGAGACCGCCGCCAAGCATTTCGTCGGCGCCGCCGATCTGGTGCTCATCGCCGTCGATGCCGGCGCCCTCGGCGCGGCGCTGACCTGGGAGCCCTCGCGCGGCGGCGCGCTCTTTCCCCATCTCTATGCCGACCTGCCGATGAGCGCCGTGCGCTGGGTGAAGCCCCTCCCGCTGGGTGCGGACGGCACCCATCTGTTCCCTGCGCTGGAGGATTGACCGCCGGTTGACAGGCCGGGCCGGGTTGGCGAGCCTGTCCGCCGAGCCGAGGGAGAGAAGCGATGTATCGCGCGCTGACGCGGGGCATCCAGGTCACGGTCACGCCGGAATTCAGGCCGGAGCGCTCGGAGCCGGATGAGAGCCAGTTCTTCTGGACCTATCATGTCGAGGTGCTCAACCTGACCGGCGAGCGCGTGCAATTGCGCGCCCGCTACTGGCGCATCACCGACGAACACGGCCGCATCCAGGAGGTGCGCGGCGCCGGCGTCGTCGGCGAGCAGCCGGTGATCGAGCCGGGCGCCGCTTTCGAATACATGTCCGGCTGCCCGCTGACGACGCCGACCGGCATCATGGTCGGCCATTACCTGATGATCTCGGAGCGCAACGAGAGCTTCCAGGCGGAGATCCCCGCCTTCTCGCTCGACAGCCCCTTCGCCAACCGCACCGTCAACTGACGCCGTTCAGGCCAGGGCGCGCACGAGCTGGATGAGGGCAAGGCCGGATACCAGGAGGCCGACGATGCCCATCAGGAGATGCGGGCGCATGTGACGCACGACATAGCCGCCGAAGGGCGCCGCCAGCACCCCGCCGATGATCAGGGCGGCGATATGAGACAGATGGCTCGCCCCGAGTTCGATGAAGAACGTGGTCGATATGGCCACGGTGACGAAAAACTCGGCCGCATTGACCGAGCCGATCACCCGGCGCGGCGCATGGCCGGAGCCGATCAGCGTCGAGGTCACCATCGGCCCCCAGCCGCCGCCGCCGACGGCGTCGAGAAAACCGCCGACGAGGCCGAGCGGCGCCACACGGGTGGTCCTGGCATCGTCCGTGGTCGGGCTGCGGCGGAACGCCTTGACCAGGATGAAAAGGCCGAGAGCGAGAAGATAGGCCGCGATGAAGGGCCGGATCGCCTGGCCGTCGATGTTCGACAGGAGATAGGCGCCGAGCACGCCACCGACGACGCCCGCCAGGCTCAGGGTGATGAACAGCCGCGGCTCGATATTGCGGAAATAGAGGTGCGACAGACCGGATATGCCCGTGGTGAAGACCTCGGCCGTGTGGGTCGCGGCGCTCGCCTGGGCGGGAGGAAGGCCAAGCGACAGCATGGCCGTCGTCGCGATCAGGCCGAAGGCCATGCCGAGGGCGCCGTCGACCAACTGGGCGAAGAAGCCCACAGCGACCAGAAGGGCGAATTCCAGCGTCATCCGGAGGCAACCTCCAACGGCGCGACTATCGCGATGCAGCATGCATGACAGACAGGCCCCCCGGGGAGCAACTCACAGGGCCGTCAGACCGCCATCAACCACCAGCGCATGGCCGGTCATGAACGAATTCTCCGCCGAGCAGATCCACAGCATGGCCTGGACGATCTCGTCGGCCGTGCCCGCCCGTCGCATCGGCATGGTCTGGACGAGCCGGGAGACCATCTCCTCCTGCGTGCGGCCGGGCTGGGCGAGGGATTCCGTCAGCATCGGCGTGTCGGCGAAGGCCGGACATATCGCGTTGACGCGGATTCCCTTGCGGGCGGTCTCGGCGGCGGCCGTCTTGGTCAGGCCGATCACCGCATGTTTGGCCGCGGCATAGGCGGCCAGCAGCGGCGCGCCGGTGACGCCGGCGACCGAGGCGGTGTTGAGGATGACGCCGCCGCCCTGCCGCTCCATCACCGGGATCTGCGCCTTCATCCCGTGGAAGACGCCCATGACATTGACGTCGAACATGCGGCGCATCACCGCCTCGTTGGTGTCGACGAGCTTCATCGTCGCATGGGCGACGCCGGCATTGTTGAGCGCCACGTCGATCCGGCCGAAGGCGTCGGTCCCCGCCGCCACGAGAGCGGCGACGGCCTCCCCGTTGCCGACATCGGTCGACCGCGCCACGACCCTCGCGCCGACTGCCTCCACGAGCCGCGCCGTCTCGGCGAGGCCCGCCTCCTGGATGTCGCCGAGGACGAGTTGAGCGCCCTCCGCGGCGAAGCGTTCGGCGGCGCGCCGGCCGAAACCGCTCGCCGCCCCGGTGATCAGGACGATCTTGCCCTCGTAGCGACGCAGCGCGGTCATCACGGCCCCTTCTCGATGACGTCGACGGCCATGCGCGCCAGGATCGGGATATTGTCCTTCACCTGCATCGCCCGCTCCGGGTTCGAGGCATTGCCGGAGAGTGCGCGTTTGAGGACACCCTGCAGGATAGCGGCCATGCGGAACAGCGAGAAGGCGAGGTAGAAGTCCCAGCGCGGAATGCCGTCGATGCCGGTGCGCTCGCAGTAGCGCGCCACATATTCGGCTTCGGTGGGGATGCCCACCGCCTTGCGGTCGATGCCCGCGAGCCCCCGGAACGAACCGGCATGCGGCAGGCGCCAGTGCATGCACTGGTAGGCGATGTCGGCGAAGGGATGCCCGATGGTGGAGAGCTCCCAGTCGAGGATGGCGAGGAGTTCGGGGCGATCCGTGGCGAAGATCATGTTGTCGATGCGGTAGTCGCCATGGACGAGCGAGGAGCGCCCGTCATCGGCCGGCAGGTTCTGCTCGAGCCAGGTGATGACCTGGTTGATGTCCGGCAGGTGCTCGGTCTCCGAGGCGCGGTATTGCTCGGTCCAGCGCGACAGCTGCCGGGCGAAATAATTGCCGGGACGTCCGAAATCCGCGAGGCCGACGGCCGCCGGATCGACCATGTGCAGCGCCGCCAGCGCCGCATTCATCGCGTCGTAGATGGCGGTGCGCTCGTCCTGCGACACCTCGGGAATGGCAGGATCCCAGATGATCCGCCCGTCGACGAATTCCATCACGTAGAAGGCCGTGCCGATGACGCTCTCGTCCTCGCACAGCACATGCATGCGCGGCACCGGCACCGGCGTGCCGCCCAGCGCCTTCATCACGCGATACTCGCGGTCCACCGCATGGGCGGATTTCAGCAATTGTCCCGGCGGCTTCTTGCGCAGGACGGCGCGGCCGCCGGCATGGGTCAGCATGAAGGTCGGGTTGGACTGGCCTCCTGCGAACTTCTCGGCCGTCACCGGCCCCGTGAAGCCCGGCCAGTGCGCCGCCAGATAGGCGCCGAGAGCCGCTTCGTCGATGATCATGGCAGACGTCGCCGCTGGCGTGGCCAAGGCAGAACTCCTCGCAATGCTGATCGGCGCCGGCACGCGGCCGCCGCCGTGCCGCATCCTCTGCGGCACGGGAAGTCTGCCACGCCGCCGGCCCGCCCGTCCTCTCCGACGGACGGACGACGGCGGGGCGCCACCGTCAGACGACTTCGAACAGGCCGGCAGCCCCCATGCCGCCGCCGATGCACATGGTGACGACCACGTGCTTGGCGCCGCGGCGCTTGCCCTCGATCAGCGCATGGCCGGTGAGGCGGGCACCCGACACGCCGTAGGGATGGCCCACCGCGATGGCGCCGCCGTTGACGTTGAGGCGGTCATGCGGGATGCCGAGCGTGTCGCGGCAGTAGAGCACCTGCACGGCGAAGGCCTCGTTCAGCTCCCACAGGTCGATGTCCTCGACCTTCATGCCGGCGCGCTTCAGCAGCTTCGGCACGGCGAAGACAGGGCCGATGCCCATCTCGTCCGGCTCGCAGCCCGCGACCGCGAAGCCCTTGAAGATGCCGAGCGGGGTGAGGCCGCGCTTCTCGGCGAGCTTGGCCTCCATCACCACCGCCATCGAGGCGCCGTCGGAGAACTGGCTGGCATTGCCGGCGGTGATGATGCCGCCCTCAAGGGCCGGGCGGATCTTGGCGACGCCCTCATAGGTCGTGTCGGCGCGGATGCCCTCGTCCTCGGAGAGGACGACCTCCTCCTCCCAGGTGCGCACGACCTCCTTCTTGTCGTTCATCTCGGCCTTCAGCATCTTCGTCGTGAAGGGGACGATCTCCTGGTCGAACTTGCGGCCCTGGCGGGCGGCGGCGGCCCGCAGCTGGCTCTCGACGCCATACTGGTCCTGCCGCTCGCGCGAGATGCCGTAACGCTTTGCCACCGTCTCGGCCGTCTGCAGCATGGACCAGTAGATCTCAGGCTTCTTCGCCTTCAGCGCCGGGTCCTGGAAGTTCGACCTGTTGGCCTGGTTCTGCACCAGCGAGATCGATTCGACGCCGCCGGCGACATAGATGTCGGCCTCGCCGGCGATGATGTTCTGCGCCGCGGTGGCGATGGTCTGCAGGCCCGACGAGCAGAAGCGGTTGATCGTCATGCCCGAGGTGGTGATCGGGCAGCCGGCCGAGAGGGCGATCTGGCGGGCGATGTTGCCGCCTGTGGCGCCTTCCGGCGTGGCGCAGCCGACGATCACGTCCTCGACCTCGCCCGGATCGATGCCGGCCCGCTCGATGGCGTGGCGCGTCGCATGGCCGCCCATGGCGGCGCCATGGGTGTTGTTGAGGGCGCCCTTCCAGGACTTCGCCAGGCCCGTCCGGGCGGTGGATACGATGACGGCTTCACGCATGGGTGTCTCCTGAAAAGGTCCTGAAAGGCAACGGCTCAGCCGCGCGGCGGCAGGGCGATGCCCTTGCCCGCGGCGGCCTTCATGGCGAATTTGGCGGTCTGCTCGAAGGCGCCCTGCAGCGCCTTCTGGCCCGAGGGGTTGGAAATGTCCTCGAAGCGGGCGGCGACCGTCTCCGGTGTCCGCTCGGCCTCGTCGAGCCAGATTCCATCGGTCTCGTAGATGATCGTCCTGGCGAAGGCCCCGGCCCCGGCGCAGAGGATGGTCCGCGACGGGCCCTTCTCGCTGACCAGGAAGAGGACGCCGGGCGTGATCGATTCCGGCGTCAGCAGCGCCAGCGTCTCCGGCGTCATCAGTTCCTCCGTCATGCGGGTTGCCGCCGTCGGGGCCAGGGTGTTGACGCGGATGTCGTTCTTCGCGCCCTCCTGATGCAGCACGTTCATCAGGCCGACCATCGCCGCCTTGGCGGCCCCATAGTTGGACTGGCCGAAATTGCCATAGAGGCCCGACGAGGACGAGGTGAAGACGATGCGGCCGTAGTTCTGGGCGCGCATGATGTCCCACACCGCCTTGGTGCAGTTGACCGTGCCCATCAGGTGCACGTCCACCACCGCCTCGAAATCGGCGAGCTCCATCTTGGTGAAGGTCTTGTCACGCAGGATGCCGGCATTGTTGACGAGGATGTCGATGCGGCCCCACGCGTCCATGGTCTTCTGCACCATGTCCTGCACCTGGGCGAAATCGGCCACGTTGGCGCCATGGGCCATGGCCTCGCCGCCAGCCGCCTTGATTTCGGCCACGACCTTATCGGCCGCCTCCGACGAGCCGCCGGTGCCGTCGCGGGCGCCGCCGAAATCGACGATGACGACCTTGGCGCCGCGGGCCGCGAGCCCCAGCGCATGGGAGCGCCCGAGGCCGTTGCCGGCACCGGTGACGATGGCGACGCGTCCGTCGAAACGAATGCTCATGGGGAGTTCCTCAGTTCGTGAAGGCGAGCGTGACCCAGTCGGCGGCGAGGGCCGGCTTCTCGGCACCCTCGATCTCGACGGTCACGGCATGGGTGAGCTGGTGCTGCTGCGGCGACTTGCTGTCCAGCGCCTTCAGCACGAAGCGGCCGCGGATGCGCGCGCCCGCCTTGACCGGGCTCATCATGCGCAGCCGGTCGAAGCCGTAATTGACGCCCATGGTGCGCCCGGCGATGTCGGGCAGCGCGTCATAGGCCATGGCGGAGAGTATGGACACCGTCAGGAACCCGTGGGCGATGGTGCCGCCGAAGGGCGTCGCCTTCGCCTTCTCCACGTCGATATGGATGAACTGATGGTCGTGGGTGAGGTCGGCGAAGGCGTCGATGGCGCTCTGCGGAATGTCGAACCATTGCGACACGCCGACCTCCTGGCCGATGCGGCCCTTCAGTTCCTCGATCGTCACCTGCTCTGCCATGCTGTCCTCGTCTCGTCGTCTGGTCAGAAGCCGCGCGCCAGCGCGACGCGGTCGGCGTGGAAATCGGCGTCGCCATAGAGGGTGGAGGCCACCTGCATCCGCTTCATGAAGAGGCCGATATCGATGGCGTCCGTCATGCCGATGCCGCCATGCATCTGCACGGCCTCCTGCGCCGCGAGCCGCGCCACCGACGACGCCTTCGACTTGGCGACCGAAACGGCGAGGGAGGCGCCGGCGGGATCGGCATCCAGCGCCTGCAGGGCGGCGAGGACCGCTGACCTGGCGATCTCGACCTCGCAGAAGAGATGCGCCGCGCGGTGCTGCAGCGCCTGGAAGGCGCCGATGGTGCGGCCGAACTGCTTGCGCTCCTTGAGATAGGCCATGGTGCGCGTGAAACTCTCCTGGGCATTGCCGGAGAGCTCGGCGGCAAGGCCGGCGCGGCCGACGCCGAGTACGACCTCGAGCAGCCCATGGCCGTCATCGACCGCGCCGATCACGTCGTCGGCCGTCACTTCCACGCCGTCGAAGGTGAGTTCCGCCGCGCCGCGCGAATCGAGGGTCGCCAGTCGCTCGACGGCGAGCCCCCTCGCCTTGGCATCGACCAGGAACAGGCTGATGCCGCCCGGCTCGCCCGCCGATCCGGCCGTCCGCGCCGCCACCAGCACGGCATCCGCCGCCTGGCCGTCGACCACATAGGTCTTGGTGCCGGTGAGGCGGAAGCCGTTGCCGTGGCGCTCCGCACGCATGCCCGTGCCGGCGGGATCATGCCGGCGGCCCTCGTCCACGGCGGTGGCGATGACGGCGTCCCCGGCGACGATCGCCGGCAGCCAGTGCTCCTTCTGCGCCGGCGATCCCGCCCGCGACAGGGCGGTTGCAGCCATCATGGCGGTCGACAGGAAGGGCGAGGCGGTGAGCGTGCGGCCCATCTCCTCGCAAAGGATACCGGCCCCGACGAAGCCGAAGCCGAGGCCCCCCTGGTCCTCGGGCACGAGGATGCCGGTCCAGCCCATCGCGGCCATGGCGCGCCAGAGGTCGCGGTCGAAGCCCTCCGCGACCTTCTCGTCGCGGATCCGGCGCAGCGCCGCCACCGGCGCCGTGTCGGTGACGAAGCCGCGCGCGGCGTCCTGCAGCATCATCTGGTCGTCGTTAAGTACCAGCATGGCGGCCTCAGGCGTTGGGCAGTTGCAGGAGGCGCTTGGCGACGATGTCGAGCATCACCTCGGATGTGCCGCCCTCGATCGAATTGGCCTTGGTGCGGAGCCAGCCGCGCGGACGCTCCCCGTCATGGGTGCGGGCGCCCTCCCATTCGAGCCCCTCATGGCCGGCGGCGCGCATCAGAAGCTCGTAGCGGCGCTTGTTGAGCTCGGTGCCATAGTATTTCAGCACCGAGGACTTGTCGCCGACGCCCTTGCCGCCCGCGGCCGCCTCATCCTTGTAGCGGGTCATGGTGGCGGCGAAGGCGAGGGCATCGACCTCTGCCCGCGCCGCATCGGCGCGCAGGAAGGGATCGGCGAGGCGGCCCTGCCCGTCGGTGCCGATCTCCGAGGCCGCGACCTGGCCGGGCGAGCGCCCGCCGAGCAGGCCGCCGCCACCGCCGCCGATCATTTCCCGCTCGTGGGTAAGCAGATATTTGGCGATGTCCCAGCCGCGGTTCAGCGTGCCGACCAGGTTCGCCTTCGGCACCTTCACGCCGTCGAAGAAGGTCTCGCAGAACGGCGACTTGCCAGAGATCAGCAGGATCGGCTTGGTCGACACGCCCGGTGCCGTCATGTCGAAGAGGATGAAGGAAATGCCGAGGTGCTTGGGCGCCGAAAAATCCGTGCGCACCAGGCAGAAGATCATGTCCGCCTTGTCGGCATAGCTCGTCCAGATCTTCGAGCCCGTGACGACGAAATGGTCGCCGCCATCATCGGCACGGGTCTGCAGCGAGGCGAGGTCGGATCCGGCATTGGGCTCCGAATAGCCCTGGCACCAGCGGATCTCGCCACGGGCGATCTTCGGCAGGTGCTCCTGCTTCTGCGCTTCGGAGCCGAAGGCGAGCAGCGCCGGCCCGAGCATCCAGATGCCGAAGCTCTCCAGCGGCGAGCGCGCGCCGATGGCCCGCATCTCCTCCTTGAGGATCGTCACCTCCTCGTGGGAGAGGCCGCCGCCGCCGTAGTCCTGCGGCCAGCCCGGCACGGTCCAGCCGCGTGCCGCCATCCGCTCCAGCCAGACCTTCTGGGCCTCCGACTTGAAGACCCAGCGGCGACCGCCCCAGCAGATGTCGTCATCACCGGTGACAGGCGTCCGCATCTCGACGGGGCAATTGGTTTCGAGCCATGCGCGTGTCTCGCGCCGGAAAGCGTCGAGGCTGTCCATCTGCATCCTCCCGTGGCAGCCTCCCGCATTGCGGGCCGCCGGTCTTTCCTTCGTTGACGGCCACGCTCGCGCGAGGACATACTGCCGAGTATGTTCGCGTGCCGACCCGTTGTCGAGCCCTTGGGCGGCCAGGTCGCCATGCCGGATGTCCCCCTTCCGGCAGAGGGCAAGAGGCGCTAACACGCCAGGGGACACAATCAGGAAACCGGAAAGGTCCCTGAGGGGGAGGATGCCGGCAGACATGCAGGCCACGGCTGCCAATGATCTGGTCTCACCGGACCGGCGCGAGGAGGTGCTCGCCGCCGCCGCGGAATGTTTCATGCGGCGCGGCTATGAGGCGACCTCCATGGACGACGTCGCCGACGCGCTCGGTGCCACCAAGGGGCGCGTCTACCACCACTTCCGCTCGAAGCCGGAGCTCTTCTTCGAGGTCTTCCGCCGGGCGATCTTCATCCTCATCCGCGAGGCGGGAGTGCACGAGACCGGCCCCGGCCATGCCGCCGACCGGCTGCGCCGCATGGCCCGCGCCCACATCCTCTGCATGATGGAGACCCAGGCCTTTCAGCGGAACCTGACGCTGGGCGTCGACCTCTACCGCTTCGGCGAGACCAGCGCCGAGCACAAGGCGACGCTGGAGGACCTGATGAACCTCCGGCGCGGCTACGAGGACGCCTTCCGCCGGACCTTCGCCGCCGGCGCCGCCGATGGCTCGATGAAGGCGCTCGACCCCTCCCTTGCCATGCGCACCCTGCTCGGCGCCATCAACTGGGTGGCGGTCTGGTATTCGCCACGTCCCGGCGAGACCCGCGCCCATCGCGAGAAGCTGGCCGAGGAGATCGTTGTCCAGGTGCTCGGCGGCTATCTCGCGTAGGGGGTCGAGAGCAGTACCCTGGAAGGCCCCACCCTCACCCTCCCCTCGCTGACGCGAGGAGAGGGGGACTATGGCGTCCCATCTGTCCTGAACCCGTGGCGCCGGGCACGAAGCTCTCCGGTCGGACGGCGGGGCCGGGCGCGACGTGACTGTTGAGGTGCGAGGTCGAAGTCCCCCTCTCCTCGCGCAGCGAGGGGAGGGTGTGGCCTTTCCCGGTTCGCGCCGCCTCAAGCCGCTTTCGACCGCGCCTCGCGCACCATCTGCACCAGAACCTTGTGCAGATCCTCGCCGGTGGTGACCCGCCGCGGAAAGAGCACCCGCGCCGTACGGTCGCCGGCGATGAGGTCGAAGCCCTCCGGATCCGCGCCGGACAGCTTCCACGGGCCGGGCTCCTCGCCTGCCAGAACCGTCGCATAGACCGAGACGGCGTCGGCATGGTCCGCGTTCATATGGGCGATGGCCCCGGCCTCGGCGGCGATCAGCCCTTCCGCGCCGGCGATGTCGATCAGCAGATCGGTGCCGGGGATGTCGGCGGCGCGCGCGAAGCCGCCATTGAGATGGCCGGCCGCCACATCCAGCCGCCAGATGCTGAAATCGGGAAAGTCGATATAGATCTGCGCCTTGGGATTGCGGGCGAGAAACCGGGCCTTGAGACGCGCCACCGCCGCCGCATCCTCGACTCTGGCGAAGGCGCCGAGCACGGTCAGCCGCGGATGGGCCAGCGGATCGCCCTTGCCGGTGCGGGAGAGCAGCACCGAGGCGCGTCCATCGGCCTTGAGGTTGGCGGTATGACTGGAGAGGTTGGAGATCAGGATCAGCGGCGCGCCGTCCGTATCCGTCGCCACCGTCGTCAGGGTCGTCACGGGATGGCCGGTATTGCGGTCGAGCGTGCCGAGCGCCCCGACCCGGATGGTCCTGAGCAGGTCGCGGGCCCATTCCAGCGGCTTGAAATCCGCCGGCTGCGGGGCATTTTCCGGAATATTGCCCGGCATGGCGCCGGGTTGGAACTTGGTATCCATAGCTGTCTCCTCGGCGCCGCACCATGACGACGACCCGCCCCGGGATCAAGGCCCGCCCGCAGTCCGCGCCGGGTGCGGGGCTTGACGTGGCGCGGAGCCTCGCCCATGCCTCGAAGCATCCGGAAAGGCCCTCCATGCCCCTGCGCCTCTCGACCAGCGCCCTCGACTTCGAAACCCGCTTCGCTGGCCTGCTGGCCATGAAGCGCGAAGTCTCGGAAGAGGTGAACGACGTCGTCCGCACCATCGGCCAGGACGTCGCCCAGCGCGGCGACGCAGCCCTGATCGAATATACCGCCAAGTTCGACAAGTTGATGCTGACCCCGGCGACCCTGCGCGTCACCGAGGCGCAGATCGAAACCGCGCTGGCTGCCTGCGACCCGGCGACCCTCGACGCCCTGCGCCTCGCCGCCGACCGCATCCGCGCCTACCACGCCCGCCAGAAGCCGCAGGACGACCGTTTCGTCGACGCGCTCGGGGTCGAGCTCGGCTATCGCTGGACCGCCATCGAGGCGGTCGGGCTCTATGTCCCCGGCGGCACCGCGGCCTATCCTTCCTCGGTCCTGATGAACGCCCTTCCGGCCAAGGTCGCGGGCTGCCCGCGCGTGGTGATGGTCGTGCCGGCCCCCGGCGGCACGCTGAACCCGCTGGTGCTCGCCGCAGCCCGCCTCGCCGGCGTCGACGAGATCTACCGCGTTGGCGGCGCCCAGGCGGTCTTCGCCCTCGCCCATGGCACCGAGACCATCCGCCCGGTCGCCAAGATCATGGGCCCGGGCAACGCCTATGTCGCCGCCGCCAAGCGCCAGGTCTTCGGCAAGGTCGGCATCGACATGATCGCCGGTCCCTCCGAGGTGCTGGTCATCGCCGACGGCACCGCCAATCCCGACTGGATCGCCGCCGATCTCCTCGCCCAGGCCGAGCATGATACCGCCGCCCAGTCCCTGCTCATCACCGATGACCGCGGCCTCGCCGACGCCGTCGAGGCGGCCGTCACCCGCCAGCTCGTCACCCTGCCGCGGGCGGACATTGCCGGCGCCAGCTGGCGCGACTACGGCGCCATCATCGAGGTGGCGACCATCGCCGAGGCGGTGCCCCTCGCCGACCGGCTGGCCGCCGAGCATCTCGAGATCATCACTGCCGATGCCGAGGGCCTGGCCGCGCAGATCCGCAATGCCGGCGCCATTTTCCTCGGCGGCCATACGCCCGAGGCGATCGGCGACTATGTCGGCGGTTCCAACCACGTTCTGCCCACCGCGCGCTCGGCGCGCTTTTCCTCCGGCCTCGGCGTGCTCGACTTCATGAAGCGCACCTCGCTGCTGAAATGCGGCCCGGAACAGTTGCGCGCCCTCGGGCCCGCGGCCATCGCCCTCGGCGAGGCCGAGGGGCTCTCCGCCCATGCCCGGTCCGTCTCCATCCGCCTCAATCTCGGCGGCACGGACTGACAGCCCCCGCCAGGAAAGGACCGCCATGACCGATCGGGAGCCGAAGGACCACAGCGACCCGGTGATCATGGGCCGGCGCCTGGTGGCGGTGTCCATCGACGAGGCCTCCATCGGCCGTTCCTCGCCCGATGTCGAGCACGAGCGCGCCGTCGCGATCTACGACCTGATCGAGGAGAATTCATTCTGTCCGGTGGGGATCGAGACCGGGCCCTTCGCGCTCCACATCTCGCTGGCGGAAGGCAAACTCGTCCTCGACGTCAAGCACCAGGACGGCCGGCAGGTGGTCACCCATATCCTGTCGCTGACGCCCTTCAGGCGGATCGTGAAGGACTATTTCATGATCTGCGACAGCTATTACGATGCCATCCGCACCGCCACTCCGGCGCAGATCGAGACCATCGACATGGCCCGCCGCGGCCTCCACAACGAGGGCTCGGAGATCCTGCGCGAGCGGCTGAAGGAGAAGCTCGACTTCGATTTCGACACGGCGCGGCGACTGTTCACGCTCGTCTCGGTCCTGCACTGGAAGGGCTGAGGTGGTCTCCGATCGACGCAAGAACCCTCAGGCCGTGCTCTTCGCCTGTGGCATGAACCAGGTGCGTTCACCCATGGCCGCGGCGATCATGCAGTACTTCCACGGCAACCGGGTTTTCGTCGAGAGCGCCGGCGTCCACAAGGGCGAGCACGATCCCTTCGTCGACGCTGTGATGGACGAGATCGGCATCGACACCCGAAAGACCAAGCCGAAGACGATCGAGGAGCTGGAAGAGTGGGAAGGCCTGAACTTCGACCTCGTGGTCACCCTCGCCCCCGACGCCCACCACACCGCCCTCGACCTGACCCGCACCAATGACATGGAGGTCGAGTACTGGCCGACCCCCGACCCGACCCTGGCGCAGGGGTCCCGCGAGCAGCGGCTCGACGCCTACCGCCAGGTGCGCGACATGCTGATGCAACGCATCCGCCAGCGCTTCACCCGCTCCGCCATGGGCAACGAATAGGGTCTCAGCCGGCCCGAAGCCGCTCCAGCGCCACGCTCCACAGCGTCCGCGTCAGGTCGCCGGCTCCCATCTCGCGGCCGAGCGAGGCCGCCTGACCCGCCCAGAGCGAGGAGAAATCCGCGCTGCCGGCGGCCTCGGCCTTCGCCTTCAGCGGCATGAGCGCGCCGCCCGCCGTCGGAAAGGCCGGCGCATCGGTGGAGAGCGGCCCCACCTCCCGCATGAGCCGGTTGACGAGCCCGCGCGCCGGTCGCCCCGTGAAGAGGTTGGTCAGGGCCGTGCCGTCGTCCTTGGCCTCGCGCAACGCCTCCCGGTGCATGGGCGTGATGGTCGCTTCGGGGGTGAAGAGATAGGCGGTGCCGATCTGCACGGCGGAGGCGCCAAGCGCGAACGCCGCGACGATGCCGCGCGCATCGGCGATGCCGCCAGCGGCGATCACCGGCACCTCGACCGCATCGACCACCTGCGGCAGAAGGGCGAAGAGGCCGGGCTGCTGGCCGACATCGTCGGTGAGGAAGATGCCGCGATGGCCTCCGGCCTCATAGCCCTGGGCGATGACGGCATCGGCCCCGTGATCCTCAAGCCAGCGCGCCTCGTCGGCCGTGGTGGCGGAGGAGACGACCCTCGCCCCCGTCGCCTTCACCCGGTCCATGAGGTCCGGCGCTGGCAGGCCGAAATGGAAGCTCACGACCTCCGGCCGGAACTCCTCGACCACCGCACAGAAGGCCGCGTCGAAGGGGGCGCGGTTGGAGGTCGGGACCGGCGCGGCGGGGTCGATCTCGAGCTCGACGTAATAGGGCAACAGGCGCGCCCGCCAGGCCGCCTCGCGGGCCGCATCGGGGGCCGGCGGGCGATGGCAGAAGAAGTTGAGATTGATCGGCTTCGCCGTCCGCTGGCGGATCAGGCCCAGTTCAGCGCGCATCGCGTCGACGCTCAGGAGCGCGCCCGGCAGCGACCCGAGGCCGCCGGCTTCCGAGACCGCCACCGCCATGGGCGCGCCCTGGGCGCCCGCCATCGGCGCCTGGATGATCGGCACGCTGATGCCAAAAAGCGTCTGGATGCGGCGGTCGAGCGGCATGGTGGCCCTCCATTCGGTCGGGCGCAGACTTTAGTCGCTGACCGTGGCGGGAAAAGGGGTGACCTTCGGCGGACGGATCGGGGGCGGCCGGGCCTCTCCCCGCCATGACGGTTGGAGGTGCCGGAGGTCACTGGCCAAGCCAAACAGCTGCATCGGCCAGGTGCAGTCGACCTGATCCGGCAGGATCGGCCTCAGGGCCGCCAGCCGGTCTCCATCGGCACGTCGTCATCAGGCGCAGCCGGCTTCGGCTCGGCGGCGCGCGCCTCGTCGATCACCGCGAGAAGGGCGACGAGCGCCTGTTCCACGCCCTCGCCCGACGTCGCCGACAGGGCGAGCGGCGTCCTCTTCGCCGCCCGCTTCAGCCGCGCCATCTGCTCCTTGCGGGTCTCCGGGTCGAGCGCGTCGACCTTGGCCAGCGCCACGATCTCCGGCTTGTCGGCGAGGCCGTGGCCATAGGCCTCGATCTCCTTGCGCACCATCTTGTAAGCCTTGCCGGCATGGTCGCAGGTGCCGTCGACGAGGTGCAGGAGCACCCGGCAGCGCTCGACATGGCCGAGGAAGCGATCGCCGAGCCCGACGCCGTCATGCGCGCCCTCGATGAGGCCGGGAATATCGGCGAGCACGAATTCGCGGGCCCGCGCGCGGACGACGCCGAGGCCGGGATGGAGCGTGGTGAACGGATAGTCGGCGATCTTCGGCTTGGCCGAGGTGGTCGCGGCGAGGAAGGTCGACTTGCCGGCATTGGGCATGCCGATCAGGCCGGCATCGGCGATCAGCTTCAGCCGCAGCATGACCCAGGCTTCCTTGGCCGGCTGGCCCGGATTGGCATAGCGCGGCGACTGGTTGGTGGCGCTCTTGAAATGGGCATTGCCGAAGCCGCCATTGCCGCCGGTGAGCAGCACGAAGCGCTGGCCGACCGTGGTGATGTCGGCGATCAGCGTCTCGCCGTCCTCGTCGAAGACCTGCGTCCCGGCCGGCACTTTCAGCACCACGTCGGCGCCACGCGCGCCCGCGCGGTTGCGGCCCATGCCGTGCATGCCGATCTTCGCCTTGAAATGCTGCTGGTAGCGGTAATCGATCAGGGTGTTCAGCCCGTCGACGCATTCGATCACGACATCGCCGCCGCGACCGCCGTCGCCGCCGTCCGGACCGCCGAACTCGATGAACTTGGCGCGATGGAATGACACGGAACCGGCACCGCCGGCACCCGCCTTCACATAGACCTTGGCCTGATCGAGGAACTTCATGGACTTCCGCTCGCCGCCGGAAGGGCGGAGCGGGTCTCTACCCCATCGGGGCGGCCCCGTCCAAGAAAAACGCCCCAAATAGCCCCGGAAAAGCGCCGGGCGGCCGCATTGCTGCGACCGCCCGGTTTCTCAGGCACCACCGTTCCCCCGAATGGATGGAGCCCGATAAGGTATGGGTCCATCATGTCGACGGGCGCCTGCGGGCGCCTTGATGCGGATCAATCAGGCGCCGCTGGCATGCGCGATGAGCCGCCCCATGAAGGCATCGGCCTTGGCCAGTTCGCCCGCCTCGACATATTCGTCGGGCTTGTGGGCCTGCTCGATTGAGCCCGGCCCGACAATGGCGCTGGGGATGCCGATCTGCTGGAACAGGCCCGCTTCAGTGCCATAGGCGACCTTGGCGTGGTCGTTGCGCCCGGCGAGGCGCTTGGCGAGCACGGTCACCGGGGCATCCGCCGCCGTGTCGAGGCCCGGCACCAGCGCCAGTTCCTGGAAGGTGAAGCCGGCACCAGCATGGATGGCCTTCATCGGCGGCTCCAGCACCTGATAGGCATAGGCCTCGATCTCCGCGACGATGGCATGCGGGTCGTCGCCGGCGACGCAGCGCAGGTCGAAATCGACGACGCACTCGCCCGCGACGATGTTGCGCACCGTGCCGCCGCGGATGACGCCGACCGAGGTGGTCGAGAACGGCACCGCATAGAGCGGGTCGAGATCGGTGCGGGCGGCGAGCCGCTGGCCGATCTCGTTGATCCTGACGATCAGCTTGGCCGCCTCCTCGATGGCGTTGACCCCGTGCGGCCGCAGCGAGGAATGCGCCTCGAAGCCCTTCACCGTGACGCGCATCGGCCGCCCCGTCTTGTGGGCGATGACGACCTGCATGTTGGTCGGCTCGCCGACGAAACAGGCCTCGGGCTTCAGCGGCCTCTCCTTCAGCACGGCGAGCAGGGTGCGCACGCCGCGGCAGCCGACCTCCTCGTCATACGAAATCGCGAGATGGATGGGCTTGGCCAGCGGCGCCGCCACCATGGCCGGCACGGCGGCCAGCGCCGAGGCGACGAAACCCTTCATGTCGCAGGTGCCGCGGCCGAAATAGCGTCCGTCCTTCTCCACCAGCGAGAAGGGATCGGTCGACCAGTCCTGCCCGTCCACCGGCACCACGTCGACATGGCCGGAGAGCACGTAGCCGGCGACATCCTTGGGTCCGATGGTGACCCAGAGGTTCGCCTTCTGCCCGGTCTCGTCATAGACCCGCTCGCCGCTGATGCCGTGACCGGCGAGATAGTCCTCCACCCAGTCGAGGAGCGGCAGGTTGGAATTGCGGCTCGTCGTGTCGAAGGCGACGAGCTTGCCGAGGATGTCGACCGTGGACAGATGCGCCATGGTCAGGCCTTCCCCGCCTGCGCCTTGGCGCGGATGGCGTCGATCGTCGTTGTCGGGGTGATCGCCTGCTGGTCGAGGAAGCAATGGATGATGGCCGGCTTGCCCGAGGCCATCGCCCGCTCGAAGGCGGGAGCGAATTCCGCCGTCTCGCGCACTGTCTCGCCATGGCCGCCATAGGCGCGGGCGAGCGCGGCGAAATCCGGGTTCTTCAGCGTCGTCGCCGAGATGCGGGTGGGATAGTCGCGCTCCTGGTGCATGCGGATCGTGCCGTACATGCCGTTATCGACAACGATGACGATGATGGGCAGATCATATTGGCAGGCGGTGGCGAATTCCTGCCCGTTCATCATGAAGCAGCCGTCGCCGGCGAAGGCGATGACGGTCTTGTCCGGGTGCATGCGCTTGGCGCCGACCGCGGCCGGCGTGCCGTAGCCCATGGAGCCCGAGGTCGGGGCGAGCTGCGAGCCGTATTTGCGGAAGCGCAGGAAGCGATGGACCCAGGTGGCATAGTTGCCGGCGCCGTTGCAGACGATGGCGTCGTCCGGCAACCGGTCGCGCAGCCAGGCCATGACCTCGCCATACTGGAAGGCGCCGGGCAGGCGGGCGGGATTGCCGGTCCAGGCGAGATAGCTCTCGTGGGCCGCCTTGGCGGCGCCGGCCCAGGCGATGACCTGCGGCGGCTGCACGCCCTCCAGCGAGGCGGCAAAGGCCGTCGGGCTCGCCTGGATCGGCAGATGCGCCTGATAGACGCGGCCGACTTCCTCCGCCCCGGGATGGACGTGGACGAAGGTCATCTGCGGCTGGGGAATGTCGAGGAGCGTGTAGCTCTGCGAGGCGATCTCCGAGAGCCTTCCGCCGAGCGCGATGAGGAGATCGCTCTCCTTGATCAGCTTCAGCATGTCCGGATTGCCGCCGAGACCGAGATCACCCGCGTAGTTCGGATGGGTATGGTCGAACAGCATCTGACGGCGGAACTGGCAGATGACGGGCAGGTCGAAGCGCTCGGCGAAGCGCGTCACCGAGGACACCGCCTTCTCCGACCAGCGCGAGCCGCCGAGCACCAGCACCGGCTTCTTCGCGGCCCACAGGAGCTTCTGGAACTTCGCCATGTCGGTGAGGCCCGGCCAGGTCTCGGCGGCCTCGACATAGGGGGCGTCGACGACGGCGGCGCTCTCGGTCAGCATGTCCTCGGGCAGCACCAGCACGACGGGACCCGGGCGGCCCTGCATGGCGGTGGCATAGGCGCGGGCGACCATCTCGGGAATGCGGGCGCAATCGTCGATCTCGGCGACCCATTTGCACATGCCGCCGAAGAACTGGGTGTAGTCCATCTCCTGGAAGGCATCGCGGCCGCGCATGCTGTGGTCGATCTGGCCGACGAAGAGGATCATCGGCGTCGAATCCTGCTGGGCGATGTGCAGGCCGGGTGAAGCATTGGTGGCGCCGGGGCCGCGGGTCACCATGCAGATGCCGGGGCGCCCGGTGAGCTTGCCATAGGCCTCCGCCATCATGGCGGCGCCGCCCTCCTGCCGGCAGATGGTGACGGCGGACTTCGCGTCATGCAGCGCGTCGAGCACGGCCAGATAGCTCTCGCCCGGCACGCAGAAGACGTGGTCGCAGCCCTGGGCGACGAGCTGGTCCACCAGAATCTGGCCACCGGTGCGGGTGACGGTTTCAGCGCGCATGGATGAGGTCCTCGGATCGCTTCCGGCCGCGTTCGCCCGCGGCCTGGTTCGCCGCGGACCTTAGCGGCAGCGGCGCGGGGCGGGAAGGGTGACCTCGGACAGGTACCTATGTCGCGGAAGTCCAACGCACCGGTGGCGGCGACGCGCATTTTCTGCATCAAATGGCTGCGTTGCGCCAAACTACGGGAAACATCGTGCTGACTCTCTATCTTGCGCCGGGGGCGAGTTCGATGGCCCCTCACATTGCACTCCACGAAATCGGCAAGCCATTCGAGATCTGTGCGCTCTCCTTCGCCAGAAAGGACAACCGGGAAGCAAGCTATCTGGCGCTTAATCCCGAAGGAAAGGTACCGACCCTCATTATCGACGGGCGCGCCCTGACTGAAGTCGCGGCTATCCTCTTCTATCTCGCCAAGCGATATCCTTCGGCAGAACTGCTACCGCAGGACATCGAGATGGAAGCGCATGTGGTTTCCTGGATGTCGTTTATTGCCGCAACGGTGCATCCGGCCAGACGACAAGGCCTTGACCATGCGCGAATGATTTATACGCTGGCAGATCAAAGGCTCGGCGACAGGCCGTGGGCGACCGGCAACTATTCCATTGCGGACATTCACTTGTTTCGACTCTTCTGGCGTTTCTACAACTCTCTGAAGCCGCCGAAGACCGAATTTCCCCGTCTCTTTGCGCATTATGAACGGATGATGGCTCGCCCTGCAGTCCGACGCACCTGCGAGATCGAGGCTTCAATCGGGTATGAATTGCCGGCGTGAGCCGACCCGGCAGTCAGTCCCCCCTCAATCCCCCCTCAGCGCGAACGCCTTCTTCGCCGCCGGCCGCGCCATGGCCGCCTCGTACCAGCCCCTGATCGCCGGCTTGTCGGCGAGGAGCTTAGAGAAGCGCAGGTAGAAGACGCAGGCCGCCACATTGAGGTCGACGATGGTGAAGCGGCTGCCGACGAGATAGCCGCCATGGCTGGCGAGATGGCCCTCCAGCACGGCGAGCGGCGCGTTCAGGGTCTCGGTGCTTTTCGCCACCACCGCCGGGTCGCGCTCGGCGACGGGCTTCAGCGTCTCGTGCTGCATCAGCGCCAGCGCCGCGGCCTCCACCTCGGTCACCGCCCACATCGACCACATGGTCATGAGCCCGTCCTCGTCCACCGTTTCCGGCGCCAGCGGCCCGCCGGCCTTCTTCGCGAGGTGCAGGTTGATGGCGAGCGATTCCCACAGGATGACGCCGTCGACATCGGCCGCCGGCACCCGGCCGTTGGGGTTGATGGCGAGGAAGTCGGGCTTGCGCGAGCCCTCCGGCCCATAGACCACCGGCGCGTGGGTATAGGTGAGGCCGAGTTCCTCGCAGGCCCAGAGGTTGCGGATCGCCCGCGACTTGGCGATGCCATAGATGGTGATGCTCATGCGAGGCCTCATTGGCGGAACGATTCCCGCGCAATGATAAGCCGCTGCACCTCGCTCGTCCCCTCATAGATACGGGTGATCCGCGCATCCCTCACATGCCGTTCGACGGGATAGTCGGCGCAATAGCCGGCGCCGCCATGGAGCTGCAGGGCGGTGTCGGTGGCCCGCCCCGCCGCCTCGGAGGCGAAGAGCTTGGCCATGGAGGCCTCGCGGCCGAAGGGCTCGCCGCGGTCCTTCTTCGCCGCCGCCGACAGGATCAGGAGGCGCGCCGCCTCGAGCTCGGTCTCGCGGTCGGCCACCATCCACTGGATCCCCTGGAAATCGGCGATGGCCTGACCGAACTGGCGGCGCTCCTTCACATAGGCCTTGGCCGCGTCCATGGCGGCGCGGGCGATGCCGAGGGAGAGCGCGGCGATGCCGATGCGCCCTCCGGCGAGTTCCCCCACCGCGATGCGGAAGCCGTCGTCGAGCTTGCCCATGAGCGCCGCGGCCGGCACCCGGCAGCCGTCGAAATGCACCGTGTTGGTGGCCGAGCCGTGCTGGCCGAGCTTGCGTTCCGCCTTGCCAATGGAAAGGCCCGGCGTGCCCGCTTCCACCAGGAAGCAGGAAATGCCCTTGCCCTTCCGCGCCTCCGGATCGGTCACCGCCCAGACGATGAAGAGCCCGGCATATTCGGCGGAGGTGATGTAGATCTTCTCGCCGTCGAGCACGAAATGATCGCCATCGCGGCGGGCGCGGGTCTTCATCCCGGCGGGGTCGGACCCGGCGCCGGATTCGGTCAAGCAGAAGCCGGCGGCGGGATAGGTGCCGTCGGCGATCTTTGGGATATAGCCGCGCTTCTGCTCGTCCGAGCCCACCGCCTGGATCACCTCGGCGACCATGTTGGTGACGGAGGCGGTGACCCCCGTGGCGGCGCAGGCATAGCCGAGCTCCTCGATGGCCAGCGCAAAGGCCGCCGTGCCGGCTTCCGTGCCGCCGAAGTCGGCAGAGACGTTCACCGCCATGAAGCCCGCCTCGGCGAAGGCTTTCAGGTTCGCGAGGAACTGCGCGCGCCCCTCGCCGCGGTCGAGGACGGCAGCCAGCGGCGCGGCGATCTCCGTCGCCATGGTCCGCGCGGTGTCGCGGATGAGAAGCTCTTCCTCGGTGAGTGCGAACAGCATGGGCGGCCTCCGGTCATGATCAGGATTTAGGGGAGGCGGCGGGGGCCGGCAATCCGGCGAAACGGCGGTGGGGGGGCGGTGCGTGGCGTTGAAGGGCCCCACCCGCATCCTCCCCGCTGCGCGGAGAGGGGGACTTCGACGTCGCGTCACGTTTCTTGCGCCGTGCCTGGCGCGACGGTCGAAGGCCGGTCGCGGAGGTCATAGCCCCCCTCTCCGCGCAGCGGGGAGGGTCAGGATGGGGCCTTCCTGACAGCAGATCGACGCGGGCGGCCACGGATGACGAAATCCCATCCACCGGCTAAGCAGGACACCATGACCTTTGTCTCCGATCCCCGCGCCTTTCTCCTGTCGCTCGGCCAGGCCGCCATCGCCGCCGCCCTGCCCGACCGCATGGCCGATCACCTGCCGGCCGTTCCGTCCGGACGCACCATCGTCGTCGGCGCCGGCAAGGCGGCGGCCAGCATGGCCCAGGCCTTCGAGCGCCTCTGGCCGGCGCCGCTCACGGGCACGGTCGTCACCCGCTACGGCCACGCTGTGCCCTGCAGCCGCATCGACGTTCTGGAAGCCTCGCACCCGGTCCCCGACGCGGCGGGCCTTGCCGCCACCCGGGCCATCCTCGCGCGCCTCGACGGCCTCACCGCCGACGACCTCGTCGTCGCCCTGATCTCCGGCGGCGGCTCGGCCCTCCTCGCCCTGCCCGGCGGCGACCTCATCCTCGACGACCTCAAGACGGTCAATGCCGCCCTGCTCGCCTCCGGCGCCGACATCACCGCCATGAACTGCGTCAGGAAACACGTCTCCGCCGTCGCCGGCGGCCGGCTGGCGGCGGCGGCCCATCCCGCACGCCTCGTGACCATCGCCATTTCCGACGTGCCGGGCGACGACCCCGCGGTCATCGCCTCGGGACCCACCGTGCCCGACCCGACGACGCGCGAGGAAGCCCTCGCCATCGTCGCCCGCTACCGCATGGAGATGCCCCCGGCGGTCATGGCGCATCTCGAAAGCCCGGCCTGCGAGAGCGTCAAGCCGGACCACGCAGCCTTCGCCGGCGGCAGCGATGTCCGCCTCATCGCCCGTCCGGTGGAGAGCCTGCGCGCCGCCGCCAGTATCGCTGCGGCGGCGGGCCTGCCGACCCTCATCCTCGGCGACACGATCGAGGGCGAGGCGCGCGACGTGGCGCAGGTCCATGCCGCCCTCGCTCGTTCGGTGCTGGAGCATGGCCTGCCCGCCGCGCCGCCCCTGCTGATCCTGTCGGGCGGCGAGACCACCGTTACCCTGCCGAAGGACCGCCCGATCGGCCGCGGTGGCCGCAATTCGGAATTCGCCCTCGCCTTCGCCGCCGCCATTCTGCCGCTGCCGGCCGCCCTGCGCGACCGCATCCACGCCATCGCCCTCGACACCGACGGCATCGACGGCATCGAGGCCAATGCCGGCGCCCTGGTGACGCCGCAGATTCTCGCCGCTGCCGAGGCGCAGGGCCTGGCGCCGCGGACTTTCCTCGACCGTCACGACGGCTTCGGCTTTTTCAACGCGGTCGACGGCCTCGTTGTCACAGGACCGTCACACACCAACGTCAACGATTTCCGCGCCATCCTTGTGCAATGATGGCGTCGCGGTCCGGCTCAGGGAATGACAAATGACGATGCGCTTCGTCGGTTCAGGCATCCGCCTCGGCCTCGCCCTGCTGGCATTGACCCTGACCGGGCAGGAGACCTGGGCCCAGGCGCGCACGCAGGTGACGCTCTACACCTCCATCGAGACCGACCAGCTCGCCGTGTTCAAGCAGGCGATCGAGAAGGAACTGCCCGACATCGAGGTCCGATGGGTGCGCGATTCGACCGGCGTCATCACCGCCCGGGTGCTGGCCGAGCGTGAGAACCCGCGCGCCGACATGATATTCGGTCTGGCGGCGACCAGCCTGCTGCTCTTCGCCGCGACCGATCTTCTCGAGCCCTACAAGCCGAAGAACATCGAGGAGATCAAACCGGCCTTCCGCGATTCCGCAGCCCTGCACCGGTGGACCGGCATGGACGCCTATGTCGCGGCGATCTGCTTCAACCGCGATGAGGCCCGCAGGGTCGGCGCCCCCGCACCCAGCCGCTGGCGCGAGTTGCTCCACCCGACGCTGCGCCAGCGCATCGTCATGCCCCATCCCGCCTCGTCGGGCACCGGCTTCCTGCTCGTCGCCGGCTGGATCCAGATGATGGGCGAGGAAGCCGCCTGGGCCTTCATGGAACAGCTGCACGACCATGTCGCGATCTACACCCATTCCGGCAGCGCGCCCTGCGTCCAGTCGGCACGCGGCGAGCGGGTGGTAGGCCTGTCCTTCGATATGCGCGGCGCGCGCGAGAAGAGCATGGGGGCCCCCATCGACGTCATCGTGCCGGAAGACGGCGCGGGATGGGAAATGGAGGCCTTCGCCCTCGTCCGCGACCGCCCGGTGCCGCAGGCCGACGCCGCCCGCCGCATCGCCGACTGGGCGACCAGCCGTCGCGCCAACGAGCTCTACGCGCAGTTCTACGCCGTGGTGGCCCATCGCGACGTGGTCAACCGGCCGGCCAACTACCCGCCCCATGCCGAGGAGCGCATGCTGCGCAACGACTTCTCCTGGATGGCGCAGAACCGCGAGCGCATCCTCTCGGAATGGTCGCGTCGCTTCGACAACCGGATGCCCGCGCCGCGCTGAGCGGCGGCGCCCCTTCGACGCCGATGCGAAACGGCCCCGCGCCTTGGGAGCGACGGGGCCGTTGCTGTTTTGAGGAGCCGGGGCGGCCCTCGGCCGCCCCGTTCCGAAGGGTCAGTTGCTGGCGGTGACGCCGGCAGCGCGGATGACCGGGGTCCATTTGGCGATTTCCGCCTCAAGGAAGGCACGCAGGCCGGCCGGCGTCGCGAGGTTGTCGGCGGGCAGGTCGGCGCCGAGCTCGGCCAGCCGGGCCCGGACGCCGGCATCGGCGAGCGCCGCGCGCAGCGACTCGTTCAGCCGGTTGACGATCGGCTCCGGCGTGCCCTTCGGCGCCAGCATGGCGTTCCACACCACCACCTGGTAGCCGGGCAGGCCGGCTTCGGCCGTGGTCGGGACATCCGGCAGGGCGGCGTTACGCGTCGCCTGGGCGACGGCGAAGGCCTTGATCGTGCCGGCGCGGACCTGCGGGGCGACGTTGACCACCTGGTCGCAGAGATAGTCGACCTGGCCGGCGACGAGGTCGTTCATGGCCGGACCGGTGCCGCGATAGGGCACGCTCTGCGGCTTCACGCCGATGATGGCATGCAGCAACAGGCAGGTCGTGTGGCTGACCGAGCCGATACCGGCATGGGCGTTGTTGGCGGTGCGCTCGTTGGCCTTCAGCCAGGTGACGAATTCGGCCAGTGTGTTGGCCGGCAGCGCCTTCTTCGCCGTGATCAGGATGGCATTGGTATTGACCAGGCCGATCGGGGCGAAATCCGTCACCGGATTGTAGCGCAGGTTCGGATAGAGGGCGACGGACGCGGCATGGGTCCCGGTATGGCCGATCATGATTGTGTAGCCGTCGGGCTGCTGCTGGGTGAGACGGGTCGCGCCCGTCGTGCCGCCGGCACCGGCGACGTTTTCGATCACCACCGCCTGACCGAGATTCTTCGACATGGCGTCCACAATGATGCGGGCGACGACGTCGGTCGGGCCGCCGGCCGCGAAGGGGATGATCATGGTGATGGCGCGCGTGGGATAGGTCTGCGCCGCAGCGGGTGCGGCGGCGGCCATGAGCGCGGCTGCGCCGGCGGCGATGAGATGACGTCTGTTCATGGAATTCCTCCTGGAAAGGGACGTTGTCGACCCGGCGCCGTCAGATGGCCGGTTATCGATCTCGCATACTCAATTTGGAACGACTTGGATAGAAGCAGCTGGGGCGGCATCTGGCCCCGGCAAGGAGACGAAGGCATGAGCGCGCAGGCTGCAACAGAAGGGCTCTTCCCCGGCTTCCGGCTGGAGGACGTCAAGACTTCCGGCACGACGATCCGCCTGCGCACCGGCGGGTGCGGTCCTGCCTTGCTGCTGCTCCACGGCTATCCGCAGACCCATGCCCTCTGGCACAAGGTCGCACCCCGGCTCGCCGAGCGCTACACGGTGGTTGCCGCCGACCTGCGCGGCTACGGCGACAGCGGCAAGCCGGAAACCACCGCCGACCACGCGCCCTATTCCAAGCGGGCCATGGCACAGGACATGGCGGAGGTGATGACCGCGCTCGGCCACGAGCGCTTCTTCCTCGCCGGCCACGACCGTGGCGGGCGAGTCGCCCACCGGCTCGCCCTCGACCATGCCGCGCGCGTGCGCAAGCTCGCCGTCCTCGACATCGCGCCGACCCGGGAGATGTATCGCGACACGACGGACGCCTTCGCCAGGGCCTATTGGCACTGGTTCTTCCTGATCACGCCCGCGCCCTTCCCGGAGCGCATGATCGGTGCCGATCCCGACACCTACTGGCTGAAGAAATGCGGGTCCGGCGCGGCCGGCCTGACGCCCTTCGCTCCCGCCGCACTGGCCGAGTATCTGCGCTGCTTCCGCGACCCTGCCGTCATCCATGCCAGTTGCGAGGACTATCGCGCCGCCGCCACCATCGACATCGCCCATGACGATGCCGACGGCGACCGCAGGCTCGCCTGCCCGCTGCGGGTCCTCTGGGGGCAGAACGGCGTCATCGCAAGCTGTTTCGATGCCCTCGCACTGTGGCGCGAGCGCGCCGTGGACGTTAGCGGCCGGGCGCTGCCGGGCGGGCACTATCTCGCCGAGGAGCTACCGGAGGAAGTGGCGGAGGAATTCGGCGCCTTCTTCACCTGAGATCAGGGCGTGGCGGCAATGCCGGCTTCGCGGATGATGCCGCCCCATTTGTCGATCTCAGCGCGCACCAGGGCGGTGAGCGCTGCCGGCTCGCGATCAGCGGGTAAAGGCAGGTCGGCGCCAAGCTCCATCAGCCGGGCGCTGACGGTTGGATCGGCCAGCGCCGTGTGCAGCGCGGCCGTGAGCCTCGCCATGACCGCAGGCGGCGTGCCGCGCGGCGCAAACAGGGCATTCCAGGCCGTCGCCTGGAAATCTGGCAAGCCGCCCTCCACCGAGGTCGGGAGGTTTGGAGCGGCAGGCGATCGCGTGCGCGTGGCAATGGCCATGCCCTTGACGGTGCCGGCCAGAACCTGCGGCAGGGCACCTGCGGTCTGATCGCAGCCATAGTCGATCTCGCCGGAGATCAGCGCGCTCAACACCGGCGCGGTGCCGCGATAGGGGATGTGGGTGACCTCGACCCCGATCAGCGCATTGAACATGGCACAGGCCAGATGGGAGGTGGCGCCGACACCGGCCGTACCGAAATTCAACCTGTTCGCGTTGGCCTTCACATGGGCGATGAACTGGCCGAGATCACGGGCTGGAACCTTGGGGCTCGCCAGCAGCAGCATGGGCGTGGAGGCGATCAGGCCGACAGGCGCGAAATCGCGGTTCGGGTCATAGGGCAGGTTTGCCTGCAGCGACACAGCGGCGGCATGGGTGCCCATGTTGCCGACCACAATGGTCGCGCCATCGGGGGCTGCCCGCGCCGCCCGGCTCACCCCGGTGACACCGGAATTGCCGGCGACATTCTCGACGATCACCGCCACGCCGAGCGTCCGGCTCATGCTGTCGGCGACGATGCGACCGATGACATCGGTCGGGCCGCCGGCGGCGAAGGGCACAATCAGGGTGATCGGCCGCAGCGCCGGCGTCTGTGCCAGCGCGGTCAGGGGGCCGGCCGCCGCCAAGGCGAGGCCGACCATCAGGCGTGCCAAAACCATCATCGCTGAAATCCCCCTCAGGTTCTCAAAGGGGATACGCATGAGGCAGTGACGGCGTTACGCCCTGCGGCGTCGCGTCATCACGCGGGGATGACGGCCTCAGTTCCCCGCCGTGACGCCGGCCGCCTGGATCACCGGCGTCCACTTGTCGACTTCGGCCGCGACATGCGCACGCAGCGCTTCCGGCGTCTGGCCCGCCGGATCGGGAATCTCGCAGCCGAGTTCGAGCAGCCGCTTGCGCACCGCCTCGTCGGCGAGAGCAGCACGGCCGGCGGCGTTGAGCCGGTCGACGATCGGCCGCGGCGTGCCCTTGGGCGCGAAGATGGCGTTCCAGCCGACCGCCTGGAAGGCCGGCAGGCCGCCTTCCGTGCTGGTCGGCACATCAGGCGCCGTTGGCAACCGGGACGGCGTCGCCACCACGAAGGTCTTCAGGTTGGCGAGTTGCGGCACGATGCCGACGGTCTGGTCGCAGACATAGTCGAGCTGCTTGCCGAGCAGGGCCGCCATGGCCGGTCCCGAGCCGCGGAACGGCACATGCTGGACCGGCGCACCGACGAGATGGTGGAAGAAGACGCAGGTCAGGTGCGAGGTCGAGCCGACACCGCCATGGCCATAATTGTAGCGGGTCGGATTGGCGCGGATGAGTGCGATCATCTCCTGCAGCGTATTGGCGGGAAAGTCCTTGTGGGCCGAGATCAGCATCGGCGTCCCCGCCGTGTTGATCACCGGCTCGAAGTCGGTGCGCGGGTCGTAGGCGAGGCGCGGATAGAGACCGACCGAGGCGGAATGGGTGCCGAGATTGCCCATCATGATCGTGTAGCCGTCAGGGGTCGCCCGCGCCACACGGGTCGAGGCCGTGGTGCCGCCGGCACCCGCGGCATTCTCCACCACGATGGTCTGGCCGAGCGTGCGCGACATGTGGTCGGCCACTATGCGGGCGATGATGTCCGTCGGCCCGCCCGCCGCGAAGGGCACGATCAGGGTGATCTGGCGGCTGGGATAGACATCGGCATGGGCCGGGCCGGCGAAGGCGGCGACGGCGAGCGCGGCAAGGCTGCAGATGATGCGTTTCATGGGGTCCTCCACAGGATGTTGGTGGCCGCTTGGGGCGCGGCTCTGGTCGACGGTCGGCTTCTAGAGATGTCTGAGCCCCCAGGCTTCAAGGAGCGGCAGAAGTTCGCCTTGGGTGCGCTGGCGATGGCGCCGCGCCGCAGCATCTGCCGCAGCGCCGTCGCCGGCGTGGATCGCCGCGATGATATCAGCGTGCTCGTCCGCGGAGGCACCGAGATTGCCGCGCAGGTGCAGCGTCAGCATCCGGGCGCGGTGCATCTGGTCGCCGACCGTCCGGGCGATGCGGCTGATGCGTCCATTGGCGGCGCTCTCGACCAGCGCCCGGTGAAAGGCATCGTCCGCCTCGCCCCAGGCCCTGATGTCCCCGGCGGCGAGTGCGGCGCCCATGCGGCCGTTGGCTGCCGCCAGACGCGCGGCGGCCGCGGCGCGGTCCGCATCCGGGCGGGCGGCGGCGAGTTCGGCGGCGCGGCCCTCGATGGCGATCATGACGTCGTAGATCTCGCGGACGTCGTCCGGCGCCAGGGCGCAGATGACGATGCCGCGCTTCGGCACGATGCGGACGAGGCCTTCCTCCTGCAGCTTCAGCACGGCCTCGTGGACCGGCGTGCGGCTGACGCCGAGACGCAGGGCGATCTCCTGGGCCGAGGCCTGGTAGCCCGGCGCGAAGGTTCCGTCGAAGATCGCCGCCTTGATGGCGGCATAGGCGTCGTCGACCCGCGAGGGTCGCCTGTCCACCGTCGCTCCGATCCCTGCCGTCATCGCATCCTCGTGCGCCGACTCATAGCAACTTCCATGGAAGCTGCAATGGAATGTTGACAGCCGACCTCCGGCAGAGCACTGGGCGATGGACAGGAGAGCCCACCATGAAGAGCTACCGGATCGCCGCCATTCCCGGAGACGGCATCGGCACCGAGGTCGTCGCGGCCGGTGTCGCGGTGCTGGAGGCGCTCGCCGCCCGCGACGGCGGTTTCGCCATGGCCTTCGACCATTTCGACTGGGGCGGCGACTATTACAAGCGCCATGGCCGCATGATGCCGGAGGACGGCCGCGCGCAGATCCGCCACCACGACGCGATCCTCTTCGGCTCGGCGGGCCACCCCGACATTCCCGACCACATCACGCTGTGGGGGCTGAGGCTGGCCATCTGCCAGCCCTTCGACCAGTACGCCAACGTGCGCCCCACACGGATCCTGCCGGGCATCACCTCGCCACTGCGCCATGTCACGGGACCCGAGCTCGACTGGGTCATCGTCCGCGAGAATTCCGAGGGCGAATATGCCGGGGTCGGCGGCCGCGTCCACCAGGGGCTGCCGATCGAGGCAGCCACCGACGTCTCATTGATGACCCGCGCCGGCGTCACCCGCATCATGCGCTTCGCCTTCCGCCTGGCCCAGTCGCGGCCGCGCAAGCTGCTCACCGTCGTCACCAAGTCCAATGCCCAGCGCTACGCCATGGTCATGTGGGACGAGATCGCCGTCGAGGTGGCACAGGAGTTCCCGTACGTGACCTGGGACAAGGCCATCGTCGACGCCATGACCATGCGCATGACGCTCAAGCCCGAGACGATCGACACCGTCGTCGCCACCAACCTGCACGCCGACATCCTGTCCGATCTCGCCGCGGCGCTGGCCGGCTCGCTCGGCATCGCGCCGACCGCCAACCTCAACCCGGAGCGCGAATTCCCCTCCATGTTCGAACCCATCCACGGCTCGGCCTTCGACATCATGGGCAAGGGCGTCGCCAATCCGGTCGGCACCTTCTGGTCCGCATCGATGATGCTCGACCATCTCGGCGAGCCGGCCGCCGCGGCGCGGCTGATGCGCGCCATCGAGCGCGTCACCGCCGACCCGTCGCTGCACACGCCCGATCTCGGCGGCCGGGCGACGACGCCGCAGGTGACGGAGGCGGTCATCGCCGCCATCAAGGCCGACAACGAATAGCAGGTCGTCGCGCCGGCCTCTGGCAAGGACGGGGCTGCCGCTCTATGCCCGGGCGAACGGTCGAATGTTCGCTCTTCGCGTCATGGCCGGGCTTGTCCCGGCCATCCACGACGTGAACACG
>NZ_JAUYFA010000045.1 GCF_030691135.1 Phreatobacter sp. | reverse complement strand
CTGTTCCCTTCCGTGCTGCCGTATCTGATGACCGGCATCCGCCTGTCGATGGGTGTGGCCTGGCTGGTGATCGTCGCCGCCGAGATGCTCACCGGCGGCGTCGGCATCGGCTTCTTCATCTGGGACGCGTGGAACTCCTCCAAGCTCTCCGACATCATCGTCGCGCTCGTCTATATCGGCTTCATCGGCTTCGTCCTCGACCGGCTGATCGCAGGGCTCGCGACCATCGTCACCCGCGGCACGGCCGCGAATTGAGGAGCGCCGCGATGAAACAGGCCCCCTATCTGCAGATCGACGGCGTCGAGAAGACCTTCGCGCGCGGCGACACGTCCAACCATGTCCTCGCCGACATCCATGTCGGCATCGACAAGGGCGAGTTCGTCTCCATCATCGGCCATTCCGGTTGCGGCAAGTCGACCCTTCTCAACATCATCGCCGGCCTCACGCCGGCGACCTCCGGCGGCGTGCTCCTCGACAACAAGGAGGTAAACGCGCCCGGTCCCGACCGCGCCGTTGTCTTCCAGAACCATTCGCTTCTGCCCTGGCTGACCGTTTACGAGAATGTCCGCATGGCCGTCGACAAGGTCTTCCGGGCGACGAAGTCGCGGGGCGAGCGCCACGACTGGACGCTGCACAAGCTCGATCTCGTCCACATGACCCATGCGAAGGACCGCCGTCCCGCCGAGATTTCCGGCGGCATGAAGCAGCGCGTCGGCATCGCCCGGGCCCTCGCCATGGAGCCGAAGATCCTTCTGCTCGACGAGCCCTTCGGCGCGCTCGATGCGCTGACGCGCGCCCATCTGCAAGACTCGGTCATGCAGATCCATGCCACGCTGAAGAACACGATGATCATGATCACCCATGACGTCGACGAGGCAGTGCTGCTGTCCGACCGCATCATCATGATGACCAACGGACCCGCGGCGACCATCGGTGAGATCCTCGAGGTTTCGCTGCCGCGTCCGCGCAAGCGGCTCGAACTCGTCACCAACACCACCTACATCAAGGCGCGCGAGGCGGTGCTGAAGTTCCTCTACGAGCGCCATGCCTTCGTCGAAGCGGCCTGACGGGCGACGCCCATGTCCGAACCGCTCGTCGTCATCGGCAACGGCATGGCCGCGGCGCGCCTAGTCGAGGAGCTCGGGCAGGTCGCTCTCGGCCGCCACAGCGTCCTTGTCGTCGGCGCCGAGCCGCGCCTCGCCTATAACCGGGTTCTGCTGTCCTCCGTTCTCGCCGGCGAGCTGCCAGTCGCCGATACCGAGCTGAAGCCGCTGACGTGGTGGAAGGCGCAGGGCGTGACGCTGGTCTATGGCCGGCGGGCCAGCGCCATCGATCGCGAGAGCCGGTGCGTCGTGCTGGAGGACGGGACGCAGCTGCCCTATGCGCGGCTGGTGCTCGCCACCGGCTCGGACCCGATCCGCCTGCCGAAACCCGGCATGGACCTGCCCGGTGTCGTCACCTTCCGCGACCATGACGATGTCGGCGCCATGCTGGCGGCTGCGGGTCCTGCGACGCGGGCCGTGGTGATCGGCGGCGGCCTGCTCGGCATCGAGGCGGCCTGTGGCCTCGCCGCAACCGGGACGCGGGTGACGCTGATTCATCTGATGGACCGGCTGATGGAGCGCCAGCTCGACGCCGAGGCGGCGAGCCTGCTCAACGCGGCCCTCGAGGCGCGGGGGATCACCGTCCTGCTCGGCGCCGATACCGCTGCGGTAGAGGGCGAGGGCTGCGTCGAGGCCGTCCGCCTGGCCGATGGCCGTGACCTGCCCTGCGACATCGTCGTGACCGCCGTCGGCATCCGCCCCAACGCGACGCTCGCGCGCGCGGCGGGCCTGGCAACGGCCCGCGGCATCGTCGTCGACGACCATCTGACGACCTCCGATCCGGCCATCCATGCCATCGGCGAATGCGCCGAGCATCGCGGCACCTGCTACGGCCTCGTCGAGCCGGCCTACCAGCAGGCCGCCATCCTCGCCCGCCATCTCGCGGGAATGCCCGCCGCCTATGAGGGGACGGTGCTGGCGACGAATCTCAAGGTCTCCGGCGTGCCGGTCTTTTCCGCCGGGGACTTTCTCGGCGCGGCTGGAACCGAGAGCATCGTCTGGCGTGACCCGGGCCTTGCCACCTACCGCAAGCTGGTCCTGCGGGACGGCGCGCTCGCCGGTGCGATCCTCTGCGGGGAGACCGCCGACGCGCCCTGGTATCTCGACCTCATCCGATCGGGCCGGCCGCTCGGGCCGCTGCGCGACCGCCTGATCTTCGGCCAGGCGCTGGCGGAGGCGGCCTGACATGGCCATCCACGGCTCGCTCCCGAACCCCGTCGCGACCGCCTGTCCCTATTGCGGCGTCGGCTGCGGGGTCGTCGCCAGCGTCGGCGCCGCGGGGCAGGTGACGGTCGCCGGCGACCCCGCCCACCCCGCCAATCGCGGACGGCTCTGCGTCAAGGGATCGACCCTCGGCGAGACCGTCGACCTCGAGGGTCGCCTGCTCCACCCGATGATGCGCACCCGGACCGGCAGCATGCAGCGCGTCTCCTGGGACACGGCGCTGGATGCGGTGGCCGACGGTTTCCAGCGCGCCATCCGCGATGGTGGTCCGGACGCCACCGCCCTCTATCTCTCCGGGCAATTGCTCACTGAGGACTACTACGTCGCCAACAAGCTGATGAAGGGCTTCGTCGGTACCGCCAATGTCGACACCAATTCGCGCCTGTGCATGGCTTCGTCCGTGGCGGGTCACCGCCGGGCCTTCGGCTCCGATACCGTGCCGGGGACCTATGAGGATCTGGACGAGGCCGACCTGCTGATCCTGGTCGGCTCCAACGCCGCATGGTGCCATCCGATCCTCTGGCAGCGGATGGTGGCGAACCAGAAGGCGCGCGGCGCCCGCATCGTCGTCGTCGATCCGCGCCGGACGGCGAGCGCCGCCGAGGCGGACCTCGTGCTGCAGATCCGTCCGGGCGCCGACGGCGTGCTGTTCTCGGGCCTCCTCGTGTTTCTCGCCGATACCGGCGCGCTCGACGACGCCTATGTCGCGGCCCATACGGAGGGGCTCGACGCCGCCCTCGTCCGTGCCCGCGAGATCGCGCCGTCCATCGCCGTCACCGCCGCCGCCACCGGGCTGGCCGCCGACGACGTGGAGCGGCTCTTCGGCTGGTTCGCCGCAACGCCCCGCGCCGTGACCCTCTACAGCCAGGGGGTCAACCAGTCGGCCCAGGGCACCGACAAGGTCTCGGCGATCCTCAACTGCCACCTGGCCACCGGCCGCATCGGCCGGCCGGGCATGGGGCCCTTTTCCCTTACCGGCCAGCCCAATGCCATGGGTGGGCGCGAGGTCGGCGGCCTCGCCAATATGCTCGCCGCCCATATGGGGTTCTCTGCGGGCGACATCGACCGCGTCCGCCGGTTCTGGGGGGCGCCGCGGATGGCGGAACGCGAAGGCCTCAAGGCCGTGCAGATGTTCGAGGCCGTCGCTGCGGGCGCGATCCGGGCGCTCTGGGTCATGGGCACCAACCCTGCCGCCAGCATGCCACGGGCCGACCATGTCCGCCGCGCCCTCACCGGGCTCGATCTCCTCGTCGTCTCGGAGAACGTGTTGTCCAACGACACGGTCAATGCCGGTGCTCATATCCTCCTGCCCGCCGCAGCCTGGGGCGAGAAGGACGGCACCGTCACCAATTCGGAGCGCCGCATCACCCGCCAGCGGTCGTTCCTGCCCCTGCCGGGCGAGGTCCGGCCCGACTGGTGGATCCTCGCCGAGGTCGGCCGTCGCCTCGGCTTCGGCGAGGCCTTCTCCTGGACCGATCCGGCCGCCATCTTCCGCGAACATGCGGCGCTTTCCGGCTTCGAGAACCGCGGCACCCGCGATTTCGACATTGCCGGCCTCGCTGCCCTGTCGGATGCCGACTATGCGGCTCTCCAGCCGGTGCAATGGCCGGTCCGGACGCGATCCGACAGGCGCGACAAGCGCTTCTTCGGATCCGGCGGCTTCTTCACCGCCGACGGCCGGGCCCGTCTCGTCGCCATCGCCCCTCCGGCCCTCGCCGAGGCCACCGATCCGGCCCGGCCCTTCCTGCTCAATACCGGCCGGCTGCGCGACCAGTGGCACACCATGACCCGCACGGGAAAGGCGCCGACGCTCGGCCGCCACAGTCCCGAGCCCTGCGTCGCGATCCACCCCGCCGATGCCGAGGCCGCAGGGCTCGCCGACGGCGACATCGCCCGGCTCGACACCGCCCACGGCACGGCTCGCCTGCGTGTCGTGCACGATGCCGGACAGGCGCGCGGCGAGGTCTTCGCCCCCATCCACTGGACCGGTGAGACGTCGGCGGAGGCCCGCGTCGGCGCGCTGGTGCAGGCGGCGAACGATCCCTTTTCCGGCCAGCCGGAGATGAAGGCGACGCGGGTCGCGCTGGCGCGCGTGCCCACGGCGACCGACGGTTTCGTCCTCTGCCGCGGCGAGGCACCACGGATCGACGGCCTGTTATGGACGAAGGTCGCCGTCGGCGGCGGCGCGGGGCTCCTCTTCGCCGCCCCCGAAGCTACGGACGGGCCGGCCCTCATCCGCCGCACCGCCGGCCCGGGGACCACGGTGGCGGAGGTGGGCGATCCCGCCCGCGGCATCTATCGGGCGGCGGCCTTCCGCGGAGACAGGCTGGAGGCGGTCGTTTTCGTGGGGCCCGGCGCCCGCGCCGCCTGGAACGGCGTGCAGGCGCTTTTCGGCCGGCCGGTTCTCGACGCTGCGAGCCGGCGGGCGCTGCTCTCCGGCCGCTCGGCCGAAGGTCTTCCCGATCCCGGCCCCACCGTCTGTGCCTGTTTTTCCGTCGGCCTCACCGCCGTCGCGGCGGCGATCGGAGCCGGAGCGGCCGATGTCAATGCCGTCGGCCGCACCACGAAGGCCGGCACCAATTGCGGCTCCTGCCGCTCGGAAATCAGGAAGCTCCTCGCGCGCACCGGAAGTCCTGTCCCCGCATGAAGGGTCCGCGGCGACGGGACGAGACAAAATCGCGCCCGCAGCCTATCAATTCCGAATGGATCTCGGGCTCAACGGAAAGTCGGCCATCGTCTGCGGCGCCAGCCGCGGCATGGGCCGCGCGACGGCGGAGATGCTGGCGGCCGAGGGTGTCGCGCTCACCCTCTTCGCCCGCAATCCCGAAAGGCTGGAGACAGCGGGCGCCGAGATCGGTCGTCGCTTCGGCGTGCCGGTCGCGGTCGTCGCCGGTGACGTCACCATCGCCGCCGACCGGGCGCGGCTCGTCGCCGCCTGCCCGGCGCCCGACATCCTGATCACCAATGCCGATGGCATGCCACCCGGCGATTTCCGCGCCTGGTCGCGCGACGACTGGATCAGCGCGCTCGACGCCATGATGCTCGCTCCCATCGACCTGATGAAGGCGACGGTCGACGGCATGATGGGGCGCGGCTTCGGCCGCATCGTCAACATCGTCTCCCGCTCGGTGAAGAGCCCGCAGGCCGAGATGGGCCTGTCGAACGGTGCCCGCTCAGGCCTTGTCGGCTTCGTCGCCGGCCTGTCGCGGCAGACCATCGCGCGCGGCGTCACCATCAACAACGTGCTGCCGGGGATCGTCGCCACCGACGCGCAGAAGCATCATGTCGACAAGCTCAGCGCCATGACGGGCCGGTCCTTCGACGCGATCTGGGCCGAACGCGCCGCACAGAACCCGGCGGGGCGCTATGGCGATGCCGCCGAGATCGGCGCGACCATCGCCTTCCTCTGCTCGGCCCATGCCGGCTTCATCACTGGCCAGAGCCTCTTGGTCGACGGTGGCCAGTATCCCGGGACCTACTGATCCCGCAGCGCTGCCAAGGCTGTCGCCTGGGTTCAGGTGCGGTCCCGCGTCATGAGCACGGCGCCGAGCGCCAGGGCGGCCGGCATGGCCTGGACGAAGAGGATCGACACCTTCGCGGTCGCCGCGCCGAACAGGCCGGCGACGACGACGCAGCCGAGGAAGAAGATCTTGAGCGGCAAGGCGAGGTGCTTCGGCGCCAGCAGGCTCCAGATCAGCCCTGCCGCCAGAAAGCCGTTGTAGAGGCCCTGGTTGGCGGCGAGGACCACCGACTGGGCTGCGAATTCCGGTGTCAGGTTGAACGACCTGTGGCCGAAGGGTGTGTTCCAGAAGACCATCTCGATGACGAGAATGCCAACGTGAATCAGCGCAACGAGGGCGACGAGGGCCTTGGCGACGAGCGTCATGTGGTTGCTCCTGGCGTTGCGCCGGCGGGAAAGGGTCAGCGCTTGCCGCGCAGCTTGAACACAGCCTGCTCGCCGAAGAAGTTCCAGAACCACCAGGGCGCGTTCACCCGGACCTCGCGACCCCATCCGTCGAGGGCGGTCGAATGGTCGATCACGGCCTCGACCTCGCGGACCAGATCGACGAAGTCGCGGATGGTGCAGAAGTGGATGTTGGGCGTGTCGTACCAGTGGTAGGGCAGGTTCTCCGAGGTCGGCATCCGCCCGCGGGTCACCAGTTGCAGCCTGAGGCGCCAGTGGCCGAAATTCGGGAAGGACACCACGGCCTGCTTGCCGATGCGCAACATGTGCTCGAGCACGACGCGCGGCGCCCGCGTCGCCTGGATCGTCTGCGACAGGATCACCACGTCGAAGGCGTCGTCGGGATAGAAGGCGAGATCGGTATCGGCATCGCCCTGGATGACCGCGAGGCCCTCGGCGACGCAGCGGTTGACGCCCTCGCGCGACAGTTCGATGCCGCGCCCGTCGACACCCTTCTCGTCACGCAGCAGCTTCAGGAGGCCGCCGTCACCGCAGCCGACGTCGAGCACCTTCGAGCCGGGCGCGATCAGTTGCGAGACAACGAGGTAGTCGGCGCGGATCGGCCCCGGGACGGCCCTCATGGTGAGGTCGGTGGTCATGCCCGCCTTGCTCATGCGATCCCCCGCGCGCGCGCCGCCGATTCCAGGAAGCCGCGCGTGATGGCGAAGAGCTCCGGTTCGTCCAGCAGGAAGGCGTCGTGGCCCTTATCGGAGGTGATCTCGGCAAAGGAGACCGAGGCGCCGGCCGCATTGAGCGCATGGACGACCTGGCGGGAATCGGCGGTCGGAAAAAGCCAGTCGGAGGTGAAGGAGACGACGCAGAATCGCGTTTTCGTCCCGGCGAAGGCCTTGGCGAGTGAGCCGCCATGGTCCGCGGCGATGTCGAAATAGTCCATCGCCCGCGTCACGTAGAGATAGGAATTGGCGTCGAAGCGCTCGACAAAGGCCTCGCCCTGGTAACGCAGGTAGCTCTCGACCTGGAAATCGGCGTCGAAGGAGAAGGTCGGCGCATCGCGGTCCTGGAACCGGCGCCCGAACTTGCGGTGCAGCGCGGCGTCCGAGAGATAGGTGATATGGGCCGCCATGCGGGCGACGGCGAGCCCGGCCAGGGGACGCGCGCTTTCGGCGAGATAGCGCCCGCCGCGCCATTCGGGATCGGCCATGATCGCCTGGCGGCCGACCTCGTGAAAGGCGATGTTCTGTGCCGAATGGCGCGCCGCCGTCGCGATCGGCATGGCCGAGAAGACGCGGTCACGATACTGGGCCGCCCATTGCAGCACCTGCATGCCGCCCATCGAGCCGCCGACGACGCTGAACAGCGTGTCGATGCCGAGGCGCTTCACCAGCATGGACTGCGCCCGCACCATGTCGGGAATGGTGATGAGCGGCAGCGACAGTCCATAGGGCTCGCCGGTCGCCGGGTCGGTCGAGGCCGGCCCCGTGGTGCCCATGCAGCCGCCGAGCACGTTGGAGGAGATGACGAAGTAGCGCTCCGTATCGATCGGCTTGCCCGGCCCGATCATGATCTCCCACCAGCCCGGCTTGCCCGTCACCGGATTCTTGCTGGCCACATGCTGGTCGCCCGTCAGTGCGTGGCACACCAGGATGGCGTTGGATTTCTCCGCGTTGAGCGTCCCGTAGGTGCGGTAGGCGATCTGGAACGGCGCGAGCGAGATGCCGGCATCCAGCATCAAAGGTTCATCGGCGCCGAAGCGGGCGACTTCCCCGGCCGGCTGGTCTGCCTGCTGGCGGGCGAGTTCGTCGGAAATGCGCCGGGGGTGGGCCATGGACACGGGTTCTGGCGTTTTACAAGTCAATCAGATCGTTCGTTATTCCGAACACCGGTATCCTGGCAAGCGGATTCGCATCGCCGGTCAATCCTCACCGCGCCTGAGGCGGTCGAGATCGCGGCGATCGGCCTTGGTCGGCCTGCCGCTGCCGGCCTCGCGTGCGGCCACCGGCGAGGGAAGATCGAAGCGCGGCGGCTCCGGCGAGAGATCCTCATAAATGTGCTGCGCTTCCGCATAGGGCCCTCGCCGCTCGGCGAGGGAGACGATCTTCAGGACCTTGATGCGGTCGCCGACCGCCACCGTCACCACATCACCGACCCGGACAGCCTTGTGGGCATGGTCGACGCGGGTGCCGTTCAGCCGCACCGAACCGTCCGTGCAGAGTGCAGTCGCAGCGCTCCGCGTCTTCACGACCCGGGCGAACCACAGCCATTTGTCGATCCGTAGCTTGCCGGTGTCGTTCAAGCGTCCTCGTCGCCTGGGTCAGGGCTTCTGGATCACGGCTTCTTGGTCAGCGCTTCCTTCAGCGCCGCGAGCTTGGCGAAGGGCGAGTTCGGATCCGGTTCCTTGTCCTTGCGGGGCGCGCGGTCCTGGGGACGGGGCCCGCGCTGGTCAGGCCGGTCGTCGCGCTGCGGGCGATCACGGCGCTCGCCCTCGCCGCGCGGGTTCTTGCCACGTCCGTCCGGGCCGCGCGCGTCCGGGCCACGCGAGTCCGGGCCGCGGGCATCCTTGCCGCCGAAGTCCTTGAACTTCGAGAAGTCGCGGCGCGGCGGACGTCCGCCGTCCCGGCGCTCACCTTCGCGGCGTTCGCCCTCCGGCGCGCCTTCGCGCGGTGCCGGACGTTCTCCCGCCGGCTGCCCCTCGCGGGGTCCCTGAGGCGGGCGCTGCCCGCCCCGCTGGTTCTGGCCGGGGCGCGGACGTCCCTGATGGGGGCGCTGTTCGCCTTCGCCGCGCTCGCCACGCTCGCCGCCGCGGCGGAAGTCGCGGCGGGCGGGGCGCTCGCCGTCCATCCGGCCGCCGGGACGCCAGACCTCGACGAGAGCCGGTTCGGCGACGACGGTTTCCGGCGCCGTCGCCTCGGCGTCCGATAGGGCATCGCTCTCGGTCGCCGCAGCGGCCGTCTCCGGCTCCGCATCGGGGGCAGGTGCCTCCTCGACCGTGACGGGAATGTCAGCTTCCACCTGGCCGTCGGCAGCTATGGGCTCGCTCAGGGCGGGCGCCTCGAAGCCCGGTGCGACCACGTCCGTGGTTTCCGGTTCGATTGCCGCGGCCGTTACATCCGCCGCCCTTACATCCGCGGCAGGCTCGACCGCGGCGCTGTCTTCGATCTGGGATGCGACATCGGCATCCACCACCTCGGTCACCGGCTCCGAGCCCTCGTCGGGCGCGACAGCAGCCTCCACCGGTGCCGCCACGCTTTCGCCGACCGGCTTCGGCGGCGGTGCCGGGCGCTTCTCCACGCGGTAGCCGAGACCCTTCAGGATCGAGGCGAAGTCCTCGCCCGAGCAGCCTACCAGCGAGGTCATGCCGACCGTCGCGGTGAAGCCGCCGCCGGGAAAATGACCGGCCGGCTCAGGCGACGGCGTGCCGGGACGCCAGGCAAGCGCCGGGCGGATGATGTCGGCGAGGCGCTCGAGAATGTCGACGCGCACGGCGCGGGCGCCGAGCGCCCGGAAGCCGACGAGGCGGTAGAGATCCTTCTCGATCTCCGGATCTACCGCGATCGAGGTGCGGCCCGAAGCGGCGAGCGCCGGCAGTTCGGCGAGCCCCTTCTTCTCCAGCATGTCGTGCTTGAGCATGTAGAGCTGCAGCGCCATGGCACGCGGTGCGGGCTTCAGCGTCGCCGGCAGGTAGATGTGATAGGCGCCGAAGCGCACGCCGAGCTTGCGCAGCACCGCCCGCGCCTCCTGGTCGAGCTGCTTGACGTCTTCCGCGACCTTCGGGCGCTCGACGACGCCGAGCGCCTCGGCGAGTTGGAAGGCGACACCGCGGGCAAGGCCGGTGAGCTCCTCGGATGTCTCCAGCGCCAGGACCGGACCGAGCAGCTTGGCGATCTGGGCATGGACCCACAGGTCGAGGCGCGCCTGGACCTGGTCGCGCGGCCCGCCGGTCAGGTGCTCGTCCGACAGGATACGGACACGGGGCGAAAGGACCTTGTCGCCGCCGGCGAGCTTGGCGATAGCCTCGCCGCGCCAGCGGATCGTCCCGTCATTCGACAGGATGAAGGCCTCGTCGCCCGAGCCCGCGAGCTTCTCGGCCCGCGAGTCGATTTCGCCGGCCAGCGCCTTGGAGGCGGCGGCGCGCAGTGCCTTGCCGGCTTCGCCGTCGCCGGCGAGCGGATCGGGCGCGAAGCGGAAACCCTCGAGGCGGCCGACGTGCTGGCCCTCGACGGTGACGTCGCCGGTCTTGGTGATCTCGGCCTCGAGCATGGTGTTTTCCCTTAGGCGCCGCATCAGCACGCTCGTCCTGCGGTCGACAAAGCGCTGCGTCAAGCGTTCATGGAGCGCGTCTGACAAAATGTCTTCGACGCGACGGGTTTCGGCCTGCCAGTGGACGGGGTCGTCGACCCAGTCCGGGCGGTTGGCTGCGAAGGTCCAGGTCCGGATATGAGCGATCCTGGTGGAGAGGGTGTCGATGTCGCCGTCGGTCCGGTCGGCGAAGGCCACCTGGGAGGCGATCCAGTCGGACGGTAACCGGCCTGAACGCCCGGTCAGATAGCCGAAAATGGTCATGACGAGGTCCGCATGGCTCGCCGGCGAGATCTTGCGGTAGTCCGGCATCATGCAGGCTTCCCACAGACGGGTCACCGCATTGCGGCCGACGGCACGCTCGCGCACGAGCGAATCGCGCAGGACCAGTTCCAGCACCCGCTGGTCCTCGGCGATCGGCGAACGGGTCAGGCCGGGCTCGCTGGGGATCTGGTCGAGGCTGGCGCGCAGCGTCTCGACGGAGGCGAAATCGAGATGAGTGTTGCGCCATTGCAGCACCTTCACCCCGTCGAAGGCATGGCTCTCCAGGGCGCGGACGAGATCATCCTCCAGCGGCGGGCAGCGGCCCGTCGAGCCGAAGGTGCCGTCGCGGTTGGAACGGCCGGCACGACCGGCGATCTGGGCAAATTCCACAGGGTTCAGCCGGCGGAACTGGTAGCCGTCATATTTGCGGTCGGCGGCGAAGGCGACATGTTCGACGTCGAGATTGAGGCCCATCCCGATGGCGTCGGTGGCGATGAGGTAATCGACGTCGCCCGCCTGGTAGATCTCGACCTGGGCGTTGCGCGTGCGCGGCGACAGCGCTCCGAGCACGACGGCCGCCCCGCCGCGCTGTCGGCGGATCAGTTCGGCGATCGCATAGACCTCGTCGGCCGAGAAGGCAACGATGGCCGAGCGACGCGGCAGCCGGGTCAGCTTCTTCTCGCCGGCGAAGGACAGGTTCGAGAAACGCGGCCGGGTGACGATATTGGCGCCCGGGATGAGCTTCTCGATCAGGCCGCGCATCGTGGCAGCCCCGAGCAACATGGTCTCGTCGCGGCCGCGGCGGTTCAGGATCCGGTCGGTGAAGATGTGGCCGCGCTCGAGATCGCCGGCGATCTGCACTTCGTCGATGGCGAGGAAGGAGACGTCGAGATCGAGCGGCATGGCCTCGACGGTCGCCACCCAGTAGCGCGCGCCGGGCGGCTTGATCTTCTCCTCGCCGGTGACCAGGGCGACCGCCCCTTCGCCGGCGCGGGCGACCAGCTTGGCATAGACTTCGCGCGCCAGAAGGCGCAGCGGCAAGCCGATCATGCCGGACGGATGGGCGAGCATCCGCTCGATAGCAAGCGTCGTCTTGCCCGTATTGGTCGGGCCAAGCACTGCGGTGACCCCTCGCCCGCGGAGGGCGGGGGGCAATGGCGGAAGAGACAAGGTCATTCGCCCAACCTGTATCATGCCGGCACGCCGAATGGGTGACAATTCAGTGCAGACCTCCGGCGCATTCACGGCTGGAACGGGGTGGGAACGAATCGGGACCGAATCGCTGACTCCTGCCGAATCACGTTTCGTTCACGACCAGATGTGGTGGGTCAGAGTTGATCTGCCCACTAACGGAGTCGTGTCCGCAGAGCACAGAGTCATTTCGGCTCCGCCGCGAGTCGTTTCGGTTGACGAATGCTTAACGTCGACTCCGAAAGTGTTGGCGGCGGGCGGGCCGGTCATCCGCAAGACTCGTCGCCTCCGCGCGAGGATTCGCCGGCCTGGGCTGCGCGACTCGGCCGACCCTGCGGATTCTCAGGTGAAGGCCGCGAGGATCCGCCGCACGTCGTTCAGCGTGAAGGGCTTTTCCATTACCGGGATGTTGCCGTCGCCGGCATGGCGTTCGATCGCGCCGGGCCCCTCGACGGCATCGCCGGTCATGATGACGACCCGGTCGGCGAGGCGCGGATTGAGCGCGATGGCCTGATCGCGGAACTTCAGCCCGTCGATCCCGGGCATCCGCAGGTCGACGAAGACGAGGTCCGCCTCGGCGATGGCGCCCTCGTCGAGGGCCTCGCGCGCCGTCTGGGCCGGCAGGATGCGATGGCCGAAGAGTTCCAGCATCTCCGCGAGGCTCGCGCCGACATCCACCTCATCGTCCACCACGAGGATGGTGAGGCCGTTCCGGTCGTCCGGACCCTCCGCCTCAGGCGCCGCTTCCGCCAGCACCGCCGCGGGCAGCAACACGGTGAAACGGGCGCCGCCTTCCTCGCCCCGGTCGAGGGCGATGGAGCCACCGTGGGATTCGACGATGGACTTGCAGATGGACAGGCCGATGCCCGTGCCGACGCCGGCGGGCTTGGTGGTGAAATAGGGATCGAAGATGCGCCCCACGATGGCATCCGGCACGCCCGGTCCGTTGTCGCTGACGACGAGGCGGACATGGCCGTTCTTGCGGCGCGTGGAAATGGTGACATGCCGCGGCGGCTCCATCTCGATGAGGGCGTGCTGGGCGTTGATGACGAGATTGGCGACGACCTGGCCGATGAAATCCTGGTCGGCGAGGATGGTCGGCAGATGCGGGTCGAGATCGAGCCCGAGCGTCACGTCGTGGCTCCGCAGGCCATAGGCGAGCATCTCCGCGGTGGCCCGGACAAGATCGTTGAGCTGGGCTGTCTCGCGCTTCTCCGGTCGCTGGCGCGCCATGGCGAGGAAGCTCTTGACGATCCGCCCGGCCCGGTCGGCGGCGGCGTGGATGCGCTCGGCGCGGCGCTTCTGTGCGGCATCCACCGCCGTTTCCATCAGGAGCGTCGACTGGGCGACGAGGATGGCCAGCGGGTTGTTGAGCTCATGGGCGACGCCGGCGAGAAGGGAGCCCATGGCCGACAGCTTCTCGGCCTGGTGCAGCCGATCGCGCTGCTGCTCCATCTGCCGCTCGGCCTCGCGAATCTGGGACAGGTCGCGCAGATGGGCGGTGAAGACCCGGCGCTGGGGCAGGCTGATCTCGGAAATGGTAAGCTCGATCGGGATCAGCGAACCGTCGGCCCTCTGCGCCTCCATGGACATGCGCTGGTCGAGGACACGGCTGATGCCAGTGCTCGTGTAGCGCGCCATGCCGTTGGCATGGGCCCGCCGCATGGCCGGCGGAATGATCAGGTCGGAAATCGGTCGGCCCACCGCATTGCTGCGGGCATAGCCGAAGGTCGCCATGGCGGCGGGATTGAGGTCGATCAGGATGCCCTCCTCGTCGACCACCATGATCGGGTCGATCGAGGTCTTGATGATCGCGGTATTGATCGTCTCCGCGACGTTCAGCGCGGCGATCCGCGCCTCAAGGGCTTCCTCCCGCTCCTTCAGGGCGGTGATGTCGCGCGTCAGGGCGATGAAGCCGGCCAGGCCGCCCTGCCCATCGAAACAGGGTGCATAGGCCTGTTCGAGATAGCGCCGCGCGCCGTTGGCGTCGGTGACCCAGTCGCTCCACTGGGGCGTCTCGCCTCTTTGCAGCGCCAGCAGCATCGCAGCGGTACGGGCGACCATGTCGGCGCCGAGGATGTCGCGCACCGTGTGCCCGACGACCTCCTCGCGCTTCAGCTCGAACATGGCGAGGGCGGCGCGGTTCGCATAGACGAAGCGGCCCTCAGCATCGGCCGCCGTGACGCGCAACGGCATCGCATCGAACAGCCGGCCGAGGATGCCGGTGTCGAAACGGCCGCCGGGCGCCACGGCCTCGTCGCGCACCATGGCCGCGATGCCGTCCTGCAGGTCTGAAACGGTTTCCCCGTCGGCTGCCGACATGCGCCTCAGGCTCCGTTGGGAACGAAGACATAGCCCTCGCCGCGTACGGTCTTGATGAAGCGTGGATGTTCCGGATCGGGTTCGATCTTCTTGCGCAGACGCGTCACGCGGATATCGATGGACCGGTCGCTTTCGTCGGTGGAGCGGCCATGGGCGAATTCCTGCAACTGCCCGCGGGACAGCACCCGGTTGGGCCGGGTTGCCAGCGCCTGGAGCAGGTCGAACTCCATCGCCGTCAGTTCGATAGGCCCGTTGGCGGCGTCGATGAGGCGCCGCGCGTCGAGATCCAGCGTCAGGGCGCCGAACCGCAGGCTGCGCCCCTCGCGGACAGCGGCGGATTGCGGCTCGGCTGACGGCGGGGCGGCATTGACCCGGCGCAGCACGCTCTTGATGCGGGCCAGCAGCTCCCTCAGCTCATAGGGCTTCACCAGATAGTCGTCGGCGCCGATCTCGAGGCCGACAATCCGGTCGATGGGGCGGCCGGCCGCCGTGGCCATGATGATGCCGGTCTGGCCGGACTTGCGGATGAACCGGGCCAGCGACAGCCCGTCCTCGCCCGGCATGGCGATGTCGAGGATGGCGACGTCGATCGCCTTTCCCGGACTTTCCTCGCGGAAGGACTGGGCGTTGCGGAAGCTCAGAACCTCGAAACCCTGCATCTCGAGGTATTCTCCGACCGCCTCGCGCAGATGTTCCTCGTCGTCGACGATGGCCACTGTGGCTCTCATTGCAGGTGCCCTTGTGTTGCAAGTGCTGATGACAGCCCGGCGGGCTGCGCATTAGGATCAAATGTCGCACGCGGATGCGGGTCCGGCGACGGGCAATGAAGGGGATGACCATGGCGCGGCGCGGCCGGATAGCGGTGCTCGACGACGAACCCGACTGGGTCGACGCGGTCCGCGAATATCTCACCGACCTCGGCTATGACGTCGACTGCCTCAAGGCGGCCTGGGAACTGGAGCCCTACCTCGCCCGCGAGACGCCTGATCTCATCATCCTCGACATCGGTCTGCCTGGCGAGAACGGCATCGACATTCTCATCCGCACGGACCTGGCCAGCGATATCGCCGTTCTGGTCCTCACCGGAAATCCCGATCCCATCGACCGGGTGCTCGGCCTCGAACTCGGCGCCGACGACTATGTGCAGAAGCCGGTGGAACTGCGTGAACTCGCCGCGCGCGTGGCCGGCATCCTGCAGCGCCGGCTCGGCCGCCGCCGCAGCCTGGTCGTCTTCGAACAGGCCTCTGTCGATCTCGTCGCGGCGCGCATCCTCAAGGTCGACGGTTCGACGGACCGGCTGTCCGCCGGCGAGGTCGCCCTGATCCGCATCTTCGCGGAGAATCCCGGCAAGGTCCTGACCCGCGAGGAGATCATGGAACAGGCCCCTGCGGAAGACGAAGAGGCCTTCGACCGGGCCATCGATTCCCGCATCGCGCGCCTGAGGCGCAAGCTGGAGACCGAGGCGATCCGCACGGTTAGGGGCCACGGCTATGTCTTCGACATGCCGAGCCATGCGGACGATGCCCCCGGCCCTGGCGGGGAGGTGGCCTGAGCCGGGCCGTCGAGGCGCGCGGAAGATCGGGTGCGGCGGCATCAGTTCGGTTTCGCCCTGGCAGGGTCTGAGGTGGTGGCGGGAACAGGCTAGCCGCGGCACTCGTGCTGCCCCATGTCGTGCGGCATCGCCGAATGTTTCAGCCGCGCGACGAACGGTGGCGCGCGCCGCTGCCGAAACAGGGGAAACAGCGGGCCCGCGCCCAAGGCACGATGGCGAAGGACGACGGGACGATGGTCAGGGCCATGATCCTCCAACCGGAACCCGTTCGACCATGACACCCCAACAGATTGCCCTCGTCCGCCAGCAGTTCGGCCTCATAGCCCGCAGCTCCGACGCCTTCGCAGCCGGCTTCTACGACACGCTGTTCACGCTCGACGGCACGCTGCGGCCGATGTTTCCCGCTGACCTGTCCGCCCAGCGCGGCAAGCTCGTCAAGGTGCTCGCCCACGTCATCCTGTCGCTGCACGACCTCGGCGCCGTGATCGACGACGTCCGGGCGCTCGGTGCCCGCCATGCCAGCTACGGCGTAACCATCACCGACTACGACACGGTCGGCATCGCCCTTCTGACGACCCTGGGGGATCACCTCGGCGACCGCTTCGACGACGAGGCGCAGGCGGCGTGGGCGCTCTGCTACGGCACGCTCGCCGACGCCATGATCGAGGCGGGGCGACAGGCGCCTGCGGCCGCCGCCTGACGCGGTCAGAGGCGAGGCGGGCCCTCCCGGGCCTCGCCGGCCGCCGCCACCCTGGCGAGAACCATCCGGACATCGTCGAAGGTGAAGGGTTTCTCCAGCACCACGGCCTCAGACCCCTCGGCCCGGGCCAGCCGATCGGGACCTGCCACCGTATCGCCCGTGACGATGACGGTCCGATCGGCGAGCGCCGGATCACGGCGATGGATGCGGTCGCGGAAATCGATGCCGTCGAGCCCAGGCATGCGCAGATCGGCGAAGATCACGTCGAAACGCCCGTTCGCCACTTCGTCCAGCGCCGCCGCCGGCCTGTCGACGGTCACCGGCCTGTGGCCCAGGCCCTCGACGATCTCGGCGAGGCTGCGGGCGACATCGACCTCGTCGTCGACGATGAGGATCGACAGGCCGGCCCGCGCCGCTGGCTCCTTCACGAGATCCGGCACCTCGCTCGTCCCCTCCGCGATGGGCAGGGTGATGTCGAACTGCGCGCCGCCCTCGGCCCGGTTGCTCAGCACGACCTTGCCGCCGTGAGCCTCGACGACGTTGCGGCAGATGGACAGGCCGATACCGGTTCCAACCCCCGCGGGCTTGGTGGTGAAATAGGGCTCGAAGACGCGCCGCATGATGTCCGGCGGGATGCCCGGTCCGTTGTCGGCGACGCGGATGGCGATGTCCGCGCCCGCGCGCGCGATCCGGAGCGTGATCTGACGCGGCGCCGGACGGTCCATCAGCGCCTGCTGGGCATTGATCATCAGATTGGCGATGACCTGGGTCAGGAGGTCCCGGTCGCCGCTGATCATCGGCAGATCCGGCGTGATGTCGATGGCGATGGCGATGCCGGAGCTGCGGATGCCGTAGCTTACCATGTCCACGGCGCCCGTCGCCACCTGCGCTACATCCACCGGCTCGCGCTGGGGCGGCTTCTGCCGCGCCATGGCGAGAAAGCTCTTGACGATGCGCCCGCAGCGCTCCGCGGCGGCATGGATGCGCTCGCCGCGCCGCTTGACGTCGTCGCTCGCCGCTTTCTCGACGAGCAGCGAGGACTGGGCGATGACGATGGCCAGCGGGTTGTTCAGCTCGTGCGCCACCCCGGCGAGCAGGGAGCCCATCGCCGAGAGCTTCTCCACCTGGTGCAGGCGCTCGCGGCTCGCCTGCGACTCCGCCTCCATGCGCTTGGCGTCCGTGAGATCGCGGACATGGGCCATGAACAGACGATGGTCGCCGGTGCGGATCGTGTTCACCGAATATTCGACGGGAAACACCGTGCCGTCACGCCGCCTCGCGACCGTGTCGAACCGGCGCGCCAGGTTGCCGACGTCCACTTTCGCCTTGTAGCGGGTCATGGTGCCGATCTGCAGATCGCGCACGTCGTCGGGCACGACGATGTCGAAGGCGTGCCGGCCGATCGCCTCGGTCCGGGCATAGCCGAACATGGCCTCCGCCGCCGGGTTGAACTCGACGATGCGCCAGTCCTCGTCGGAGACGATGATGGCGTCGAGCGCCGAGACCACCACGGCCTTGTTCATCGCCTCGCTGCGCGCAAGCGCCTCCATGTTGCGGGCGAGTTCCTGCTCGCCGTGTTTCAGCTCGGTGAGGTCGCGGGTGAAGGTGAGGAAGCCGACCCGGGTGTCGCCGACGGCGACATAGGGCATGAGCGACACCTGCAGATAGCGCTCCCCGCGGGTGACGAAGGGGATCCAGCCCTCCCAGCGCATGGTCTCGCCGGCCCTCACCCGCTCGCCCATGATCAGGTACTGCTCGACCACTTCCGGTCCGAGGATTTCCTCCACGGAGTGGCCTACGACCTCGTCGCGGCTCTTGCCGACGAATTCGAGGAACTCGCGATTGGCGTCACGGTAGACGAGGTCGGGATCGACATAGACGGTCCGGAGCGGAATGCCGTCGATCATCGCCCGGAGCTGGTGAATCTTCGCCCGCTGCTCGGTGATCGAGATCTCGAGCTGATGCCGCAGGCCCGCCCAGGGCGCCGGGACGTCCGGCAAGGCCGTTGCCGCCCCCCGCCCGTTGAGTGCTCCGGCGCGCGCCAGGGCGACGGCGGGAGAGACGAACTGCCGCCAGACGACGGTCGCGAGGATCGAGAACGTCGCGACGATGCCGGCGACGAGGAGGAGATGCTCGACGATATGGTCGCGCGCCTGGGCGGTGACCTCGGCCCGCCCATAGGTGGACCAGCCGAGCGCCGCGACGAGAAGCAGGAGCGGCAATCCGCACAGGATCAAGACCCCGGCGAAGCGACGTGACAGGTCCGTGCCGCCATTGCCGGGCGGAACACCGCGCGTGCCGGTCTCGGCCATCGCCTTCTCCGCGACAAGGGTCACGGCCGGGGACCGGACACCGGTCGGGACATTGGTGCGCCGCTGCCGCCACGTCAAGCGACGGGCGCCACCTCAGCCACGCTCGAAAAGCCGTCCGACGCGCACGAGATCGGCGGTGGTGGCGCGCATCTTTTCGCGGAAATCCTCATGGATCCGCTGGGCCGCTTCGGGAAATTCCGTCAGAACGCGGCGGAACAGCGCCCGCGGGATGCGCAGCACGGTGACGGGGTCCCGCGCCACCGCAGTCGCCGGCCGCAGCGTCTCGATGATCAGCGCGATCTCGCCGATCAGGCTGCCGGACCCGGCGAGATGTTCGGTGAGGCCGCCGTCATTGGTCAGCCCGATGCGTCCTTCGCCGACCACGTAGCCGCAGTCGGCCGCCTGCCCCTCCTTGAACAGCACATCACCGGCGCGCAGGAAGCGTGTCTCGGTGGAGAAGGCGAGCAGACGCAGGGGCTCTCCGCCGAGACTTGCGAAAAGCGGAACCCGCGCCAGAAGGGCGATGTCGTCGTCGAGGGCCATGGGCTCCGCTTAGCACGACTTCAGGAGAATCGGACGGCAACGCGGCAATCCGCCGGGAAGGCAGACCGCCGATGACGACAATGCACCGAAATCTGTTTGGAATTCGGTAACGCTCTCAGGGGACGAGCTTATAGCCGCCGCCTTCGGTGACGAGAAGCGATGCGTTGCCCGGATCCTTCTCGATTTTCTGGCGCAGCCGGTAGATGTGGGTCTCCAGCGTATGGGTGGTCACGCCGGAATTATAGCCCCAGACTTCGGACAGGAGGATCTCGCGCGACACCGGCTTGATGCCCTGGCGGTAGAGGTAGCGCAGGATCGCGGTTTCCTTCTCGGTCAGCCGGATCTTGCCGTTCTTGTCGTTGATCAGGATCTTGGACGAGGGGCGGAACGAATAGGAGCCGATCTGAAACACGGCATCCTCGCTGGCCTCATGCTGGCGCAGCTGCGCCCGTACGCGCGCGAGCAGGACCGCGAAGCGGAACGGCTTGACGACATAGTCGTTGGCGCCGGCCTCAAGACCGAGGATCGTGTCGGAATCGGTGTCGTGGCCGGTCAGCATGATGATCGGGCTCTTGAAGCCGCCCTTGCGCATGATCTTGACCGCCTCGCGGCCGTCCATGTCCGGCAGGCCGACATCCATGACGAGGAGGTCGAAATGATCCGCTTTCACCGTCTGGATCGCCTTGGTGGCGGAATCCACGCTGACGGTCTCGAACTCCTCGTGCAGCGCCAGCTGCTCGGACAATGCCTCGCGCATGTCGGCATCATCGTCGCAGAGCAGGATCTTGCGGACTTGGCTCATCAAATCACCCGGGGAAGATTGGGGCTGCCGCAAGGACGTGCCCGGAGGTCGAGGGGGGAAAAAGCACTACGCGCGCGCTGCCAATGGCGTTACACATCGGTTGCCTGTCGCTTCGTAAAGATATGGATGACAATTTCATGGCGAAAGACCGGGTCACACGGATTTTTGTCCACGCCCTGCCCGGCCGACGCTCCCGCGGCATGCTGCATGTCGGCCTCGCCGCCTTCCCCTGTGCGCTCGGTCGCGCCGGCATCCGCACCGACAAGCGCGAGGGCGACGGCTCGACACCGCGCGCGCGGCTGCCGCTGCGCCGCGTCTTCCATCGCGCCGACCGGCTGGTGCGGCCGCGGGTGTTGCGGCCGGTCCGCGCCATTCGTCCCGAGGACGCCTGGTGCGACGATGCCGCCGACCGCCGCTACAACCGCCTGATCCGCCGGCCGCCGGGCCCGGCCGAAGAACGCCTCACCCGCGCCGATCCTCTCTACGATACGATCGTCGAGCTCGGCTGGAACGACGCGCCGGTGCGGCGCCATCGCGGCAGCGCCATCTTCTGGCACGGCGCCCGCGACGGTTTCACACCGACGGCGGGCTGCGTCGCCATCCGCATCGCCGATTTCGCCAGGATCCTGCCGCGCCTGTCGCGCCAGGCTGTGATGATCGTCCGCTAGGGCTCAGACGGAGGCCGTCAGGCCGCCGTCGACGAAGAGCACATGGCCGGTGACATAGTCCGAGGCCGGTGCGGCGAGGAACACGCAGGCGCCCTGCAACTCCTCCACATTGCCCCAGCGACCGAGCGGCGTGCGTCCCTCGAGCCAGGTCGAGAAGGCCTGGTCCTTCACCAGCGCATCGGTCAGTTCGGTCTTGAAATAGCCGGGCGCGATGCCGTTGGAGCGGATGCCCCGGCGGCCCCATTCCACCGCCATCTGTCGCGTCATCATCTTCACCGCGCCCTTGGAGGCGGTGTAGGGCGCGATGGAGGGCCGGCCGAGTTCGCTCATCACCGAGCAGGTGTTGATGATCTTGCCGTAGCCGCGCGGCAGCATGTGCCGGGCCACCGCCTTGGAGACGTAGAACACGCTATCGATGTTCGTCGCCATGACGCGGCGCCAGGCATCGTCCGGGAAATCCTCCAGCGGATGGCGGATGGTCATGCCGGCATTGTTCACCAGGATGCCGATCGGACCGATGTCCTTCTCGATCGCGTCGACGCCGGCCTTCACGGCGGCGGGATCTGTCACGTCGAAGGCGCAAGCGCTGACCTTGTAGCCCTTCGCCTTCAGTGCCGCCTCGGCCGTGGCGAGCTTTGCCTTGTCGCGTCCGTTGAGGACGATTTCGCAGCCGGCGTCGGCGAGGCCTTCGGCATAGGCGAGGCCGATGCCGCTGCCCGATCCGGTGATGAGAGCGCGGCGGCCGGTCAGGTCGAATGTCTTCAGGGTCATGGTGGTGGCCTCTTGGCGTTTCCTCGGTCGGGCGAGGAGCAAAGGCCAAGGGCGGCGTCGATGCAAGGGTCTGGCGTGGCTTGTATGGTAGTTTCTACTCGGCGATGACCTTGACGAGTTCGCCGCCGCGCGGCTGCTCGCCGTCGCCGAGGCCGTTGAGCACGCGGAAACGCTCGTCGGCCCGGTCGGGCACCTGCATGCGTCGGGCGAAGGTCAGCACCGTATCGCCCTCGCCGGCGCGCAACGTCTTGACGCGGGCCGGCTTTACGGCGGCTTCGGCGCTGGTCAGGCGGCGGAAGGTTTCCATCGAGGCACGGAAGCTGCCGTCCACCTCCCCGTTCAGGTCACGCGCTGCGTAGATGATGCGGTAGACCTCGCTGCCGAACCGCACCACGAAGATGCGGAACGACCAGTCACTGCCGCGGGCCACCGCCGTGGCCGCCTGGAAGCCGTTGATCGTCACCGCCTCCACCGTCTCCGGGGCCAGCCCGTCGATCCAGCCGGAGGCGAGGTAGGAGGTCAGCGTCTGGTTGGCCTGGACCCTGACGACGTCGAGGCGGATGGCCATTTCGTTGGGGCCGAGGCCGGTGACGGCCTGGCGCGAATTCTCCAGCGTGAAGCCCTCCGGCGCCGTGACCGTGAAGCCGAGACGCGGGTGGATGAAGCTGCGGCCGCGCACGACGCCCTGGCGCGGGTCCTCGCCGAAGGTGATGCCGTCGATGGCGCGCAGATAGCGTTCGCGGTCACGCGGGCGGCCGTCGGGCGCCATGTGCTGGCGTGCCGCGAGAACCGCCTGGCGGATGCGCTCGGGCGTCGAGGGGTGGGAGGCGAGAAAGTCCGGCCCGCCCCCGGAGGCCTGGGACGGCGATCGCAGTGCCGCGTTGCGGTCCATGGTCTCGAGAAAGCGCGAGGCGCCGTAGGGGTCGAACCCGGCCTTGGCGATAAGGGCGACGCCGATCGTGTCGGCCTCCAGCTCCTGGGTCCGCGAGAAGTTGGCGAGTGACACCCGCGCCGCCTCGCGCCGCGCCTCGGCGCCGGCCATGTCGTTGAGGAGCCTGGCGCGCATCACCGCGACCAGTTCGCTGGTGCGCACCTGGTCCTCGCGCTGGTTGGCGTGGCGGGCCGACACATGCGCCATCTCGTGCCCGACAACGGCGGCGAATTCGCTCATGTCGTTGATCAGCGCCAGCATGCCGCGGGTGATGTAGAGATGGCCCGAGGGAAGCGCGAAGGCGTTGATCGTCGGCGAGTTGAGGACGGTGAGGCGGTAACGCTGGTCGGGCAGGTCGGAGGCGGCGCCGAGCCGGTCGAGCACCTCGATCGCCAGCCGCTCGATGCCGGGGGCGCTGTATTCGCCGCCGAAGGCCGCGAGGATGCGGCCGTGGTCGCGGGTCGTCAGCGGCGGCAGGCGTGTTTCGGTGGGGATCGGCTCGGGCAGCGGCGACGTGGCATCCGGAGCGGTGGCGCAGCCCGCCAGAATCAGCGCGAGCGCCAGCATCGCCGTCTTCGGCGACTGCCAATGCACTTTTGCTGCTCCGTCGAACCGGATCACGGTCCTGAGCTACCTTGCACCCCGGGCGGGCGCCTCTGCGATGGTGACCGCCTCCGGCATCGCCGCCGCGATGAAGGGGCTGCGCCGGATCGTGACGACCCCGCGCACCCGCAGCATGTGCCCACGGATTGCGGCGGGTTCAAGCCCGAATTCCCGAAAGACGGGCATGTCGCGCTCGTGGACCGTGACCGTCAGCGCTCCGGCGCGAGGTGGCCCGAAGTTGACATAGGTGATGCGATTGACGGTGCGGACGCTGCGGACCCGGCCCGTCGCGACGATGAAGCGGCCGTCCGCGGCCTTCAGCGCCTCGGCATCGCCTGCATCGACAATGGCATGCTGCGTTGCCCAGATGCCACGCCGGGCGGCCACCGCCTCCGTCTCCGCCGCCTCCATCAGCCGCCAGCAGTCGCGCGGAACGAGGCGGGTCGGGGTCAGGCGCGCGAGACCCTCGCGAAGGATATCCGCCTCGACCGGCCCGGACGCGCCGAGCGCCAGGGCCGGGATGCGCTCGTGACGGTCGGGCGCCCCGAGGATCGCGATGCGGGACACCGCGGCCGCCGGCACCGCGACCTCGCCGGCGAGCGTCACCAGGCGGAAGCGGCGGCCGTCGGGTGCGGCGAGGGTGAGGGGCGTGTCGGCGCGCAGGCCCGCGACGGGTTCGGCCCGCTCGGGCGCGCAGGCGAGCCCAGGCCAGGAGGCGCAGGAGAGGGCCACCGCCAGCAAGGCGGGTGCCCTCCCCATTGTCAGGCCCGGCCCGAGCTGTCGGGCATCGTCAGGCGCCCTTGCGGTTCTGGCGGTTGTTGATGAGATCGTCGACGACGGCCGGATCGGCCAGCGTCGAGGTGTCGCCGAGCGCGCCGAACTCGTTTTCGGCGATCTTGCGCAGGATGCGGCGCATGATCTTGCCGGACCGGGTCTTCGGCAGGCCGGGCGAGAACTGGATCAGGTCCGGTGAGGCGATCGGGCCGATCTCCTTGCGCACCCAGGCGACCAGTTCCTTGCGCAGCTCTTCCGTCGGGTCCTCGCCGCTCATCAGCGTGACATAGGCGTAGATGCCCTGGCCCTTGATGTCGTGGGGATAGCCGACGACGGCCGCTTCCGAGACCTTCGGATGGGCGACGAGGGCCGATTCGACCTCGGCCGTGCCCATGCGGTGGCCCGAGACGTTGATGACGTCGTCGACGCGGCCGGTGATCCAGTAATAGCCGTCGGCATCGCGCCGGCAGCCATCGCCGGTGAAATATTTGCCGGCATAGGTGGAGAAATAGGTCTGCACGAAGCGCTCGTGGTCACCGAACACGGTGCGCATCTGCCCCGGCCAGGAATCGGCGATGACGAGATTGCCCTCGCAGGCGCCTTGCAGCACCTTGCCCTCGGGATCGACGATCTCCGGCTGGACGCCGAAGAAGGGCCGCGTCGCCGATCCCGGCTTGAGCGCGGTGGCGCCGGGCAGCGGGGTGATGAGGATGCCGCCGGTCTCGGTCTGCCACCAGGTGTCGACGATCGGGCAGCGGCCCTCGCCCACCACGCGGTGATACCATTCCCAGGCTTCCGGATTGATCGGCTCGCCGACCGAACCGAGGAGGCGCAGCGAGGCGCGCGAGGTCCTCTTCACCGGGTCCTCACCGGCGCCCATCAGCGAGCGGATGGCGGTGGGGGCGGTGTAGAAGATGTTGACCTTGTGCTTGTCGACCACATCCCAGAAGCGGGAAATCGACGGATAGCTCGGAATGCCCTCGAACATCAGCGTCGTCGCACCGTTGGCCAGCGGCCCGTAGACGATGTAGCTGTGGCCTGTGACCCAGCCGACATCGGCGGTGCACCAATAGATGTCACCATCCTTGTAGTCGAAGACATACTGGTGGGTCATCGAGGCATAGACGAGATAGCCTCCGGTGGAGTGCAGCACGCCCTTCGGCTTGCCGGTCGAGCCGGAGGTGTAGAGGATGAACAGCGGATCCTCGGCGTTCATCTCCTCGGTCGGGCAGTCGTCCGGCACGGTGGCGGCGAGGTCGGCGTAATAGTGGTCGCGGCCGGCCGTCATGGCGACGGGCGAGCCGGTCCGCTTGACCACGATGACGCTCGACACGACACCGGGAATCTTGTCCACGGCGGCGTCGACATTGATCTTCAGCGGCACCTTGCGGCCGCCGCGCAGCCCCTCGTCGGCGGTGATGACGACCGAGGTTGCGGCATCCTCGATACGCCCGGCGAGGCTGTCGGGGGAAAAGCCGCCGAAGACGATCGAATGGACGGCGCCGATGCGGGTGCAGGCGAGCATGGCATAGGCCGCCTCCGGGATCATCGGCAGGTAGATCGTGACACGGTCGCCCTTCCTGACGCCCTGCGACTTCAGGACATTGGCCCATTTCATCACCTCGGCATGGAGCTGCCGGTAGGTGATCTTCGCGTCGTCCTTGGGGTCGTCGCCCTCCCAGATGATCGCCACCTGGTCGCCGCGCGTGGCGAGATGCCGGTCGACGCAATTGTAGGAGACGTTGGTGGTGCCGTCCTCGAACCAGCGGATCGAGACGTTGTGCGGATCGTAGGAGGTGTTCTTCACCCGGGTGAAGGGTTTCATCCACGCGATGCGCTTGCCGTGCTCGCCCCAGAAGACATCGGGCGAGGCCACCGAGTCCCGGTACATCGCCTGGTACTTGGCATCGTCCACATAGGCGCGCGCGGCCCAGGCGTCACTGACGGGATAGAGCTTGTCGGACATGCGGGTCCCCTCTCGATGGCAGCCGCCCGCAACGCGGACCGGGCGGCGACGTTTCCTGTCGCGGACAGCCTGTTGTGGCCGGCTGTCTCGCAATTTCCGCCGAGACCATACGTCGGCAGCCCTCGGCGGCTCAAGTCGGGCCGGCCTCACACTTTGGTCGCCCGCACGGTGCCACGCCGGGCTGGCGGTTCGGCCGAATTGACCCGGTGGCGGGCCCCGCCGAATGTAGGGCCGCTTCTCGCCGCCCGATTGGAATTCGCATGACAGCCGCTCTCGACACCATCCTCAGCCAGGCGACCGCGGCCGGCGAGGTTCCCGGCGTCGTCGCCATGGTCGCCGACCGCGACGGCGTTCGCTATGCCGGTGCCTTCGGCGAGCGTCGCCTCGGCGGCGGCGTGCTGATGACGGCCGACACGGTCACCTGGATCGCCTCGATGACCAAGGCCGTGACCACGGCGGCGCTCCTTCAACTCGTCGAGGAAGGCAAGGTCGCGCTCGACGCCCCCGCCGCGACCTACGCGCCCGAGATCGGCGAGGCTTTGCTGCTCCACGATTTCGACACCGACGGCCGGCCGCTGACGCGCAAGCCCGCCCGGCCCGTCACCATCCGTCATCTTCTGACCCATACGGCCGGCTATTCCTACGACTTCGCTTCCTCGGCCCTGCGCAAATACATGAAGGCCACGGGCCTGCCGGCGACCAATACGGGCAAGCTCGCATCCCTCGGTGCGCCACTGGTCGGCGAGCCCGGCGAGGCCTTCATCTATGGCATTTCCACCGACTGGGCCGGCCGCATCGTCGAGATCGTGACGGGCAAGCCGCTGGAGACGGTGTTCCGCGAACGCGTCTTCGCCCCCCTCGGCATGACGGATTCCATGTTCCGGCTCGGCCCCGATCAGATGGCGCGCCGGGCCACGGTGCATGGCGTCACCGAGGACGGCACCTATGTCCCGACCGACATGGTCGTCGTGCAGGATCCGGAATTCGTCTCCGGCGGAGGCGGGCTCTATGCCACGGCCGGCGATTATCTCACCTTCCTGCGGATGATCCTGGCCGGCGGCTCGCTGGACGGCGCGCGGATCCTGTCCCCCGAAAGCATCGCCGGGCTGATGACGGACCAGATCCCGGCTCTCAGCGTTCCCGCCCTCGGGCTGATGTCACCGATGGGCCTGCGCAGCGCCGACTTCTTCGGCGGCAAGCCCACCGGCTGGACCCTCGGCTTCCAGCAGAACCGCGTGCCGACGGCGGAGGGCCGGCCCGCCGGATCGCTGTCCTGGGCGGGATTTGCCAATACCTTCTACTGGATCGACCCGCACAACGGCATCGCCGGGTTGTTCCTGACGCAGATCATGCCCTTCTTCGACCCACGGGCGATCAAGCTGTTCCGCGCCTTCGAGACGGAAGTCTACCGGACGGTCGCCTAGGGCGCGCCATGACTTGCCGTGTCTCGATGGCCGGGCACTGCCTTCAAATCAGCAAGCCGACGCCGCGATTCCGCCGGGCCTATCGGCCATGTAACATTGCTCCTCCCCTCGCCGCCTGCTGATTCGGGACCGATGCTGTCCAGGCACCTCCTCCTCGCCGCCGTCCTCGTTCTCGCCCCGGCCGCGCTGGCGCAGGCCGAGACCGCGACGCCGGCCGAGCGGGCCGACACCGAGCGCCGCGAGCGGCAGCGCGAGCTCGATGCGATCCAGGCCGATATCGCCCGCAATCAGGCCGAACGCGCGCGTGCCGAGGCCGAGGTCACCGCCCTGCGCAACGACCGGGCGGCGCTGGTGCGCGCCAGCATCGACACGGCGGCCCGGGTGCGTGCCGGCGAGGTGCGCATGGCCGCCATCGAGGACAATCTCGCCGTGCTCGACGCACGCCAGCTCACCGTGCGCCAGTCTCTGCACGACAGGCGTCAATTGATCGCCGAGGTTCTCGCCTCCCTCCAGCGCATGGGTCGCCGGCCGCCGCCGGCGATGCTGGTCGGCCCCGACGACGTGTTGAAGAGCGTACGCACCGCCATGCTGCTCGGCACGCTGGTGCCGGAGATGCGCGATGCGGTGACAGTGCTGGCGCGCGACCTGGAGGAACTGTCGACCCTGCGCAGCCGTATCGGCACCGAGCGCGACCACCTGCGCCGCGAGGCGGTGACGCTGCGCGAGGAGCGCGTCCGCCTCGACGCGCTCGCCGACGCGCGCCGCACGCAGGTCGCCGCCGGCGAGCAGTCTTTGCAGGCGGAGCGGGCGCGGGCGGCGACGCTCGCCCGCCAGGCCGCCGATCTCGAACATTTGATAGGCCGGATGGAGACGGAGATCGCCGCCGCGCACCGCGCCGCGGAGGCCGCCCGGACCACCACGGTCGCCCGCGGCCCGGCGGTTCTCGACCGGCGTCAGCAGATGGCGGCGCTACAGAATGCGGCGCGGATGAATCCCGCCATGCCCTTCGAACAGGCCAAGGGGGCCCTTTCGCTGCCGGTTCTGGGGGTCAGGCTCCGTGAATTCGGCGATCCCGACGGCCTCGGCGGCGCCGAGCGCGGCCTGTCGATGGCGACACGGCCGGCGGCCTCCGTTACCGCTCCCGCCGACGGCTGGGTGGTCTATTCGGGTCCGTTCAGGACTTACGGGCAACTCTTGATCCTGAACGCCGGCGGCGGGTATCATCTCGTGCTTGCCGGAATGGACAGGATCACAGTCGATCTTGGACAATTCGTTCTGGCGGGGGAGCCGGTCGGTGTGATGGGCCACGCCCCGCCGCCAGCCTCCGCGGTGACGACGGGCTCATCCCAGCCCGTTCTCTACGTCGAGTTCCGGAAAGACGGGTCGAGTGTCGACCCAGCGCCATGGTGGACCACAAGGACACCGGGCGTGCAGGCCACTGAAAGGGTTCGCGGATGATGCGCAGAGCTTCGATCCTCCTCGCCGGCGCCGCCATGGGCGCGTTGGCTACCGTTGCGGTCACGCAGCCCCAGGCGATCCTGGGGATGACCGCCAATGCCGCGGCCTCCGACACCTACCGGCACATCAACCTGTTCGGCGATATCTTCGAGCGCGTGCGGACCGACTATGTCGAGAAGCCGGACGATGCCAAGCTGATCGAAACGGCGATCAACGGCATGCTGACCGGGCTCGACCCGCATTCGAGCTTCATGGACGCGCGCAACTTCCGCGACATGCAGGTGCAGACGCGCGGCGAGTTCGGCGGCCTCGGCATCGAGGTGACGCAGGAGGAGGGCCTCATCAAGGTCGTCTCCCCCATCGACGACACGCCGGCCTCCAAGGCGGGCATCCTCGCCAACGACATCATCACGCATATCGACAATGAGCCGATCCAGGGCCTGACCCTGCAGCAGGCCGTGGAGAAGATGCGCGGCCCGGTGGGTTCGAAGATCACCATCCGTGTGACCCGCACCGGCGCCCAGCCGCGCGACATCGAGATCACGCGCGACCGCATCGTCATTCGCGCCGTGCGTCACCAGGTGATCGGCGACGACGTCGGCTATGTCCGCATCACGCAGTTCAACGAGCAGACGACGGACAATCTGCGCAGGGCGATCGAGGACATCAAGGCAAAGGTGCCGTCCGACAAGCTGCGCGGCTACGTCATCGACATGCGCAACAATCCGGGTGGCCTGCTGGACCAGTCGGTGTCGGTCTCCGACATCTTCATGGAGCGCGGCGAGATCGTCTCGACCCGCGGCCGCAACGCCGAGGAGACCCAGCGCTGGAATGCCCGCGCCGGTGATCTGACCGCCGGCAAACCGATCATCGTGCTAATCAACGGCGGCTCGGCTTCCGCCTCCGAGATCGTTGCCGGCGCGCTGCAGGACCACAAGCGCGCCGCCGTTCTCGGCACGCGCTCCTTCGGCAAGGGGTCGGTGCAGACCATCATCCCGCTCGGCAGCCAGGGCGCCCTCAGGCTGACGACGGCGCGCTACTACACGCCGTCGGGCCGCTCGATCCAGGCGCGCGGCATCGATCCGGACATCATGCTCGAGCAGCCGGTGCCGGAAGCACTGCGCGCCCGCCTGCAGGAGAACCGCGGCGAGGCGGGTCTGCGCGGCCATCTGCGCAACAATGCCGACGGCGCCGAGGAGCGCTCCGCCTCTTCGGTCTATGTGCCGCCGGACCAGAAGGACGACGCCCAGATCAACCGTGCGCTGGAACTGCTGCGCGGCACCGCGACGGACCCGGCCTTCCCGCCGAGCCAGCGTGCGGCCGCCGCCCCGACCCCGGCCGCGCCTGCCGCTCCGGCCCCGGCGACGCCCCCCCGCTGAGGCCCGTCGGCAACGACCTGCGTTTCCAGAACCCCGGCCCGCGTGCCGGGGTTTTTTTACCTCAGCCTCCCCCAGGATCGCGTCATGTCGCTCTGCTCCTCACAGACCCGGATGTTCGCCGACGAAGTGCTCGCCGCCTATCGTGCCGGCCGACAGATCGCTCCGCTGACGCGCCTCGAGCCGACGTTCTCCGTCGCCGACGGCGAGAGGGTCGGCCATGAAGTGGCGCGCCGCCGGGTCGCCGCCGGCGAGACCGCCATCGGCCGGAAGATCGGCTTCACGAACCGCACGATCTGGGAGGAATACGGGGTCTACTCGCCGATCTGGGGACCGGTCTACGACACGACCTTCCACGATGTGGCCGGACCGGCGCGCGCCTCCATCGGCCATCTCGTCGAGCCGCGGATCGAACCGGAAATCGTGCTCGGATTCAGGGCGCCGGTGACGGCAGACATGGACGAGCGGGCGATCCTCGCCAGCGTCGGCTGGGTGGCCCACGGCTTCGAGATCGTCCAGTCGCTGTTTCCCGGATGGGTGTTCCAGGGCGCCGATTGCCAGGCGGCCTTCGGCCTGCACGGCGCGCTCCACTGCGGCCCGCGCACCCCGGTCGACGGCGATTCCGAAGCCTGGATGGCGGCACTGACCGGCTTTGCCGTCGCGCTCTACCGGGACGGCGAGAGGGTGGACCGCGGCATCGCCGCCAATGTCCTCGACGGACCGCTCTCGGCGGTCCGGCACCTTGCCGGCGTGCTCGCCGCCGACCCGCAGGCGATCCCGATCGCGGCGGGCGAGATCATCACCACCGGCACAGTGACCCGCGCCTTTCCGATCGCAGCGGGCGAGACCTGGTCGACGGAGGTCGAAGGCCTCGACGTTCAGCCGATGCGGCTGACCTTCGTCTAGGGGACTTTCCAAAGACAAGGCCCCACCCGCACCCTCCCCTCGCTGCGCGAGGAGAGGGGGGCGTTGACGTTGCACCTCGTCCGGCCGAGGGCAGCGCCAGGCACGACCCGGTCGGGGCAAGCGGGGACGCCGAAGGCCCCCTCGCCTCACGCCGCGAGGGGAGGGTGCGGGTGGG
>NZ_JAUYFA010000041.1 GCF_030691135.1 Phreatobacter sp. | reverse complement strand
CCGGCGGCATCGGCGCCGGGCGCGCAGGCTCGGCACGAACGGGCTCTGGACGAACGGGCTCAGGGCGAACAGGCTCGGGACGGATCGGCTCCGATCGGATCGGGGCCAGCGGCATGTCGAGATTGACCGGCCGCGCCGGAGCCGGCTCGCCGGCGGCCTGGCGTGCCGTTTCGCGCAGGGACGGGCGCTGCTGCGGCATCGGCGGTTCCGGCTCGACATAGGCCGGTGCGGGCGGGGCCTCGCGCAGGGACGTGGCCTGGACGGGCATGCCGCGGACGATCGAGGTCTCGACCACGACGTCCGTCGGGCCGCCGAGGAGAAGCAGGTGCTCGACATTGTCGCGACGGATCAGCACGAGCTTGCGGCGCTGGTCGACGTCGGCATAGTCGAGCACGGCGAGGCGGGGCTGGCGGCCACGGCCGCCGGATCCGATGCCAAGGCCCCGGCCGCGGATCAGGCGGAAAATCCAGGCCGTCAGGCCGATCAGCACCAGGACCGCCGCGAAGGCGACGATGAAGGTGGCTGCGAGGGGCGCGTTGGGACCGAGCAGATTGGTGAGAAAGTTCATCGAGACCGATCCCATGGCATTTCGGACGCCCGCCCCGGAAGAGCGCGCGTTAAATCTATGTTGAGGTTAACAGACCCGGCAAGCCTTGCCGACTTCCACCTCGCCGGATGGTTAACCCGGCGGGGCAGAGGTTGAAAGTCCCTTAACAGTTAACCGGTCGTTAACCATGAACCCGGCATCCTTTGCCTATCGACGGGGCGAGGGGGATTCCATGGCGACGAGCGACGTGCCGATCTTTTCCATGCTCCGCGAACGGATGCGCTGGCATCAGGACCGGCAGAAGATACTCGCGGAAAATGTCGCCAATGCGGACACGCCGGGATTTCGCTCGCGCGACCTCAGGGCTCCCAATTTCGACCGCATGGCCCGCGGCTATGCCACAGCGAACGCGACCGCCGGCGCCAGCATCGGTGCCGGGCCGATGCGCACCGACCCGCGTCATATCCAGACGGCCTCCAGTTCCCAGACACGATTCGACGTGCGGCGCGACACCGGACTGGTGGCGACGCCCGAGGGCAACAGGGTCAATCTCGAGGACGAGATGCTGAAGGTCGCGCAGAACCAGATGGATTACCAGGCGGTCGCCGGGCTCTACCAGCGCTCGCTGGGGCTCATCCGCACCGCCATCGGCAAGAGAGGCTGAGGAGACAGCGCATGTCCATGGACTTCCTCAAATCGATCCGAATCGCCTCCGGTGGCATGCGCGCGCAGGCCGGCCGGATGCGCATCACTGCGGAAAACATCGCCAATTCCAATTCGACGGCGCAGACGCCGGGCGGCGATCCCTACCGGCGCCGCGTTCCGACGTTCCGCACCTCCTTCGACCGCGAGCTGCAGGCCACCACCGTGCAGCTCGGCCCGGTGCGCCAGCAGCAGGGCGAGTTCCGCACGCGCTTCGATCCGCAGCATCCGGCAGCCGACCCGCGCGGCTACGTCAAGATCCCCAACGTCAACTCGCTGGTGGAGAGCATGGACCTTCGCGAGGCCCAGCGCAGCTACGAAGCCAATCTCAACGTGGTCACCTCCACCCGGCGGATGATCCAGCGCACCATCGAACTGCTGAGAAGCTGAGATCATGTCGTCCTCCTCCATCGCAGCCAATGCCTATGCGACAGCCGCCCGCCTGTTCTCTCCGGCGTCGGGGGGCACCGCCACGGCCGGCCAGGGCAACGGCTTCGGCGAGTTGCTGCGCGGTGCCGTGCAGAACCTCGACCAGACCGCCCGCACCACCGACCAGCGCAGCCGGGCGATGGCCAACGGCCGCGCCGACCTCATCGACGTGGTGACGGCGGTGGCGGAGACGGAGGTCGCGATCGAATCGCTCGTGGCGGTGCGCGACAAGGTCGTGCAGTCCTACGAGGAAATCATGCGGATGCAGATCTAGGAAACGGCCATGAATCCCGCAGATATTCTCGATGTCGCCCGCGACGGCATCCTCACGGTGATCCTGGTCTCGGCGCCGCTCATGGTGGTCGGCCTGGTGGTCGGTGTCCTCGTCTCGCTGGTCCAGGCGCTGACGCAGGTCCAGGAACAGACCCTGGTCTTCGTGCCGAAGATCCTGGCGATCTTCGCCACCCTCATCATCGCGCTGCCGTTCATGGGCGACATGATGTACGGCGTCACGGCGCGCATCATGGCCAGGGTGGTCTCCGGCGGGTGAATCAGCTTTGATCGGCTGGGCCAAGGCCCGCCGCGCTCCGGCCAGCTCCAGGAGGGGCTCCCCCTCGTGACCGTCCCGATCACCCCGGAACTGATGGTCGTCTTCCTGCTCGTCTTCGCGCGGGTCGGCACCATGATGGCGCTGATGCCGGGGCTGGGAGAGCGTTCCCTGCCGATGCGGGTCAGGCTCGGCATCGCCCTGCTCCTGACGCTCGTGCTGTTTCCGCTGCACCGGCCGCTCTACGACATCGACATCGGCCGTCCGGGCGGCGTCCTCATGGTGCTGTTCATGGAGATGGCGGTGGGCTTCACCCTCGGCATGGCGGCGCGCATCGCGGTGTCGGCGCTGCTGACGGCGGGCGTCGTCATCGCCCAGGCGATGGGCATCGGCTTCGCCATGCAGGTCGATCCGACGCAGGGCCAGCAGGGCGCGGTGATCGGCACGTTCCTGTCGCTGGTCGGCCTGGCGCTGGTCTTCGCCACCGACCTGCATCACCTCATCATCGCGGCGATCTCCGACAGCTTCACCATCATCCGGCCCGGTCAGCTGCCGGCCTCGGGGGATGCGGCGCAGTTCCTGACCATGGTGATGGCCCGCTCCTTCGTCATCGCCATCCAGCTGTCGGCGCCGTTCCTGGTCTTCGCGCTGGTCTTCAACATCGGCCTCGGCGTCCTGTCGAAGCTGATGCCGCAGATGCAGGTCTTCTTCATCGCCATGCCGGTGACCATCGGCGTCGGCTTCTTCATCCTCCTTCTCGTCCTGTCGGTCATGATGTCCCACTACATGGGCAGTCTCGAAGCGATCCTGGGCGAGTTGGCGGTCAACCGGAGGTAGCCGGTGGCCGAGGGAGAGGACAAGGACCAGAAAACACTCGACCCGACGCAGAAGAAGCTCGAAGACGCGCTGAACAAGGGCGACGTCGCCAAGAGCCAGGACCTCGTCGCGTGGTTTCTCCTGTTCGCGTCCACCCTGATCATCGCGACCATGGCGGCCGGGTCGGCCAGCGGGCTCGCGGTGCCGCTGAAGAACCTCATCGCCAACGCCGACCTCGTCACCATCGACCGCTCTGCGCTCATGCAGCTGATGATGTCGCTGATCCTCGCCATCGTCGTGGCGGTGGGCCTGCCGATGCTCGGGCTCTTCCTCACCGGCGTCGGCGCCAATCTGGTGCAACACCGGCTGGTCTTCTCGGGCGAGAGCCTGAAGCCCAAAATGTCGAAGATCTCGCCGATCGCCGGCTTCAAGCGGATCTTCGGCCTCGATGCCATCGTCAATTTCGTCAAGGGCCTCGCCAAGATCCTGATCCTCGGCGTCGTCATCTTCGCAGTGCTGTGGCCGCAGCGCGGGACCATCGACAGCCTGGTGCGCATGGATGTCGAGATGCTCCTGCCGCACACGTTCACGATCGTGATGACGGTGCTGATCGCGGTGGTGGCGATCCTGGCGATCACCGCGCTCGCCGACTTCGTCTACCAGTACCGGCGCTGGTACAACCGGCAGAAAATGTCGTTCCAGGACCTCAAGGAGGAGTTCAAGCAGTCGGACGGCAATCCCGAGGTCAAGGGCAAGATCAAGCAGCTGCGCCGCGAGCGCTCGCGCAAGCGCATGATGGCGAACGTGCCGACCGCCACCGTCGTCGTCACCAACCCGACCCATTATGCGGTGGCGCTGAAATACGAGGCCGGCATGGTGGCCCCGGTCTGCGTCGCCAAGGGCATGGACCAGATCGCGCTCAAGATCCGCGAACTGGCGACCGCCAACGACGTGCCGATTGTCGAGAACGTGCCGCTGGCCCGGGCGCTGCACGCCAGCGTCGAGGTCGACCAGCCGATCCAGGAGGAGCATTTCCGCGCGGTGGCGGAGGTGATCGGCTACGTGATGCGCCTGAAGGGGCAGCTGAGCTAGCGCGGGGCCGAAGCAAATTGCGCATGCCGCGCCTGTCGCCGCCCTTGCCTCGCGGACGGCGAAGCGGCACCACTAGGAAGCGAGAATCGGACCTGGATTCTCGCTGACCCTGACCAACGGCTCTTCCCTGCCATGGCCTTCGCCGAAAAGAACATCCGCACCGACCGTGCGCCCCCGGCCCTCGCCGCGGCGCGCCGTGCGGTCGACCGCTCCGAGCAGTCCGGCTCGACCGCCATGGTGCTGGTCGTCGCCGTGGTCCTGGTCGGGGCCGCCCTGTTCTTCCTGATGATCGGCCGTGAAAACGCCTATCCCTATGTGATCGGGCTTCTCGCCAGCCTTGCGGTCTGCGGCGTCTTCTCGCTCTTCGCCTATGCCTCCGGCATCCTGCGCTTCGCCAGCGAGGACAACCGCAACGATTTCACCAAGGCGATGGTCGACAGCGCCGGCGAGGCGGTGGTGGTGAGCGATCCCTCGGGCCGCGTCCTCTACGCCAACCCGGCCTATCTCGCCATGACGGGGGCCACCGGCGACGAGGACGTCCGCGCCGTCGAACGGGCCTTCACCGGCGCTCCCGAGGTTTCCGAGGCCATCTACCGGCTGTCGCAGGCCGCCCGCGAGGGGCGCCGCCACCAGGAGGAGGTGCGCCGCGCCGAGGCCGAGGATGCCCGCTGGCTGCGCCTCAGGGTGCGCCCGATGACCGGGGAGGGGGCCGCACGCATCAAAGGCGTCGGCCGTGCCAGCGTCTGGACCGTCGAGGACATCACCCGCGACCGGCAGAGCGCCGAGAGCGCCTTCGAGACGCTGCAGAAGGCGATCGACTTCCTCGACCATGCCCCCGCCGGCTTCTTCTCCATGGAGCCGAGCGGCGATATCGCCTACATGAACGCGACGCTGGCCGGCTGGCTCGACCACGACCTGACCGAGGTCGGCCCCGGCGGCCTCGCCCTCGCCGACATCCTCGCCGCCGATGCCGCGGCCCTCCTGCGCACCGTCCCGGCCAAGCCGTCCGAGGTGACGACGGCGACCTTCGATCTCGACCTGAAGCGCCGCTCCGGCGAGGCGCTGCCGGTGCGCCTGCTGCACAAGGTCGCCTTCTCGGCCGACGGCACGCCGGGTGCCTCGCGGACGCTGGTCATCAACCGTGGCCGGTCCGCCGACAGCGGCGACAGCCTCCGGGCCGCTGAGGTGCGGTTCGCCCGCTTCTTCAATTCCTCGCCGCTCGCCATCGCGACCGTCGACCGCGAGGGCCATGTCGGCCGCGCCAACCCGATCTTCGCCCGCATGCTCGCCGATGTCGCTCCGGCGACCCAGGCGGGCCCGCGCTCCATCCTGTCGCTGGTCAAGGAGAGCTCGCGCCCGGCCCTGACCCAGGCGATCGGCGAGGCGGCGGCCGGCAAGGGCGACCTCGCCGCTGTCGACGGCGCGCTGCAGGGCAATGCCAACCGCTTCTGCCATTTCTTCGTCGCTCCGGTGGATGATCCCGAGCAGCCGGGCGAGGCGGCCATCGTCTATGCGGTGGAGACGACCGAGCTGCGCCAGCTGCAGGAGCAGTTCGCCCAGTCGCAGAAGATGAACGCGGTCGGGCAGCTCGCCGGCGGCGTCGCCCACGATTTCAACAATGTGCTGCAGGCGATCATCGGCCATGCCGACCTGCTGCTGATGGACCACAAGCCGGCGGACCCGTCGTTCAACGACGTCATGCAGATCAAGCAGAACGCCAACCGCGCGGCGAGCCTGGTGCGCCAGCTCCTCGCCTTCTCGCGCAAGCAGACGCTGCGTCCGCAGGTCGTCCAGCTCGGCGACGTCCTGTCCGATCTGTCGATGCTGCTGCGCCGCTCCCTCGGCGAGCGCGTCGGGCTCGACATGATCCACGGCCGTGACCTCTGGCCGATCCGCGCCGACGTGACCCAGCTCGAGCAGGTGATCCTCAACCTCGCGGTCAATGCCCGCGACGCCATGCCGGACGGCGGCAAGCTGACCATCCGCACCGCCAATGTCCCGGCCGCCGACATCGCCCGCCATCGCTCCAAGGACGACCCGGTGGACATGCCGGAGAGCGATGCCGTCATGATCGAGGTGACCGACACCGGCACCGGCATTCCCGACGACATCAAGCAGAAGATCTTCGACCCGTTCTTCTCGACCAAGGAGGTCGGCAAGGGCACCGGCCTCGGCCTCTCGACGGTCTATGGCATCGTCAAGCAGTCCGGCGGCTATGTCTTCGTCGACACCGAGGTCGGCCGCGGCACCGTCTTCCGCGTCTTCCTGCCGCGCCATGTCGAGAGCGCCGAGCCGGCCGTGCCGGAGCCGGCACCTTTGGCCCTGCAGACGCCTGCCGCCCCGGCAGCGATGCTCGTCGCCGGCGGGCCGGACGGCAGCGCCGCACCGTCGACCGAGCCGCCCCCGGCGCCGGTTACGGCAGCGCCGGCGGCCCCTGCCGCTTCGCCGCCGCGCGACGATGCCGGAGCCGGCACGATCCTGCTGGTCGAGGACGAGGAGGCGGTACGCGCCTTCGCCTCCCGGGCTCTCGCCTCGCGCGGCTACACGGTCCTCGAGGCCGGCTCCGGCGTCGAGGCGCTGGAGGTGATGGCCGAGCATGGTGGTACGGTGGATCTCGTCGTCTCCGACGTCGTCATGCCGGAGATGAACGGCCCGACCCTGCTCGGCGAGCTGCGCAAGACCAATCCCGGCATCAAGGTCATCTTCGTCTCCGGCTATGCCGAGGAGGCCTTCAAGAACGACCTTCCGGAAGGCCAGGCCTTCGCCTTCCTGCCCAAGCCCTTCTCGCTCAAACAGCTCATCGAGGCGGTGAAGGAACAGGCGAAAAGCTGACTGGCGGGCGCGGCCGGCCGGGACTAGGCTGTTCCGATGTCGGCCCATTCCGCCCAGCCGCTGATCGCCCTCGATGCCGTCGTCGTCGACACGGAAACGACGGGGCTCGATCCTGCCAAGGCGCGCATCGTGCAGATCGGCGCCGTCACCCTCAGCCAGGGCCGGCTGGTGCGGGAGGACCGGTTCGAGTTCCTGGTCGATCCGGGCGTGCCGATCCCCGCCACCGCCACCGCCATCCACGGTATCGGCGACGCCGACGTGGCCGGAGCTGCGGCCTTCGCCGAAGCCTTCGAGGCCTTCGAGCTGTTCCGCCGGGGCCGCCCGCTGATCGGCCATACGATCGGCTACGACCTCGCCCTGTTCCGCGGCGAATGCCAGCGCGCCGGCCGCGTCTACGAACCGCCGCCCTCGCTCTGCACGCGCCTTCTCGGTGAGCTCTGCTTCCCCTCGCTTGCCGGCTATTCGCTGGAAATCCTCGCCAGCCGGCTCGGCGTCACGCTCGACGACGGCGGTCGGCACGATGCGGTGGGCGATGCGGAGAGCGCCGGCACCATCTTCGTCGGGCTGCTGCCCGTCCTCAAGGACAAGGGCGTGCGCACCGTCGGCGAGGCCCATGCCGCCTGCCGGCTACTGACCGGGGCGCTGGACGGCTTCGCCCGCGCCGGCTGGGTCGAGCCGCAGGGGCTCGTGCCGCGCACCGTCGAGGAAGCGGCGCTGGCGCGGATCGATCCCTACCCGTTCCGCCACCGCGTCGGCGACGTCATGGGCCGGCCGCCGCTGGTCGCGCCGCCGGGGACGACGGTGGCGGAGGCGGCGCGCATCATGATGGACCGGCGTGTCTCCTCGGTCTTCGTCGCCGGCTCCGACATGCCCTTCGCGGCGGAAGCCGGCATCCTGACCGAGCGTGACGTCATGCGGGCGGTGACGTCTGGTGGCGCTGCCGCGCTGGAACGGCCGGTCGCGGATTTCGCCTCACGGCCGCTGGAGAGCGTCGCGGCGACGGATTTCGTCTATCGCGCCATCGGCCGGATGGACCGGCTGAAGGTGCGCCACCTCGCGGTGACCGACGAGGGCGGGCGGATCGTCGGCGCCCTGTCGGCGCGCGACCTGTTGCGGATGCGGGCGAGCGACGCCCTGATGCTGGGCGATGCGATCGCCGCTTCCCGGGGCGCGCCGGCGCTGGCGGCGGCCTTCGCCCGGATGCCGGAGGTCGCCCGCCGGCTGATCCAGGAGGAGGTCGCGGCCACCGCGATCGCCGCCGTGGTCAGCCACGAGATCGGCGCGCTGACGGCGAGCGCCGCCCGCGAGGCCGAGGCGATGATGCTGGCCGAGGGCGCCGGCCCGCCGCCGGTCGCCTATGCGGTGCTGGTCCTGGGCTCGGTGGGGCGCGGCGAGAGCCTTCTGGCCGCCGACCAGGACAATGCGGTGGTGACCGCCGTTCCCGACGATCCGGAAGCCGCCGACCGCTGGTTCGCGCGGTTCGGCGTGCATCTCTCCGACGTGCTCGACGCCGCCGGCGTCGTCTATTGCAAGGGCGGGGTGATGGCCCGCAATCCCGGCTTCCGCGGCTCGATCGACGACTGGCGGGCGCGTATCGCCGGCTGGATCGCCAAGACCCGGCCGGAAGACCTCCTCGCCGTCGACATCGTCTTCGACTTCCGCGCCGTCCACGGCGACATGGCGCTTGCCGCGATGCTGTTCGACGAGGCCTACGAGGCGGCGCACCAGGCGCCGATGCTGGCGAAGCTCCTGGCCGAACAGATCGGCGCCCATCGCCCGCCGCTGACCCTGTTCGGCGGCTTCAAGCTCAGCGAGGGGCGGATCGACCTGAAGATCGGCGGCCTGTTCCCGGTGGTGGCGGCGGCGCGCTGCCTGGCGCTGCGCCACGACATCCGGCTGCGTTCGACCCGCGAAAGGCTGGAGGCGCTGCGCGACAAGAAGATCGGCGCCGCGGAGGACCTGACCCGCTGGATGGAGGCCCACGGCGTGCTGGTGGACGCCATCCTGCGCCAGCAGGTGGCCGATCTCGGCGCGGGGCGCCCGCCGGGCAACCGCGTCGATCCCGCCATTCTCGACCGGGCCGGCCAGGCGCGGCTGAAGGCGGCGATCCACGCCCTCGGCCATGTCGGCGATACGGTGAAGGACCTGCTGTTCTCGGCGTGAGGCGCGTCAGCGGCAGTTGCGGGCGATGATCTCGTTCCAGTCGACGATGGACCCCTCCATCTGCCCGATATTCTCCTGGCGGTGCCGGCCGTGGGTGCAGCGGCCGAACACGAGCGATGCCCGGCGCATGACCTCGACATGGCTGCGGAAGACCGTGCAGCGCTGCGGCACCGGCGCCGACTGCGTGGCGGCGAGCCGCTCGGTGGTCTGGCGCAGGCGGATCTCGGTGAGGACCAGGTCCGCCTCGCAGCGGCCGGTATCCTGGCTGGCGAGCGCCAATAGGGCCGGCGTGCCGGCGCTGCCGCCGGCCCGTGCCGGCCAGGCGGTGATCACCATGGCGAGGAAGGCGATGACGGTGGCCGCCACCAGCGAGGAGGCGATCAGGCCCAGCGTATGGGCGTCGGCGCTGGTGGCGCGGGCGGAGGCGATGGTGACGTGCGGGCTGCGCATGGCGAGGGGCTCCGGGATGGCGGCAGCAATGCGCCGCGCCCGTTTCGCCGGGATTTCAGCCGGGGATCGCCATGTTTCCGCTCAGAAACAGCCCGGCCACACCCGCTCCGACCTGGTCAATGCCTCACCCGAGATTGAGCTCCTTGAAGAAGTCGTTGCCCTTGTCGTCGACGACGATGAAGGCGGGGAAGTCCTCGACCTCGATCTTCCAGATCGCCTCCATGCCGAGCTCGGGATATTCGAGCACCTCGACCTTCTTGATGCAGTCCTGGGCGAGGCGGGCGGCCGGTCCGCCGATCGAGCCGAGATAGAAGCCGCCATGCTTGGCGCAGGCCTCGCGGACCTCGCGGGAGCGGTTGCCCTTGGCGAGCATGACCATGGAGCCGCCGGCGGCCTGGAACTGGTCGACGAAGCCGTCCATGCGGCCGGCCGTCGTCGGGCCGAAGGAGCCGGAGGCATAGCCCACGGGGGTCTTGGCCGGACCGGCATAATAGACCGGGTGGTTCTTGAAATAGTCCGGCATCGGCTCGCCACGGTCGAGCCGGTCGCGGATCTTGGCATGGGCGGAGTCGCGGGCGACGATCATCGGGCCGGTGAGCTGGACGCGGGTCTTGATCGGGTGCTTCGACAGCGTCTCGAGGATCTCCGACATCGGCCGGGTCAGGTCGATCCTGACGACGCCGCCGCCGAGGGCGGCCTCGTCGATCTCCGGCAGGTACTGGGCCGGGTGATGC
>NZ_JAUYFA010000040.1 GCF_030691135.1 Phreatobacter sp. | reverse complement strand
AAGAGAACATCAGGGCTCACGCCCTCGAGAGCGTGCTTCCAGGAGCGGCGGCCGGTGTCGCGCCGGTGGTGATGTCGGCGTCGGCGGGCGATTCGATGCCCGGGATCGTCGTATCCTGCGCCCTGACCTGCCGGGGGCCGGCGAGATCCCCGCTGAGGAGCCCGACGACCTTGAGGAACAGAAGGCCGCCGGCCGCGAAGGTGACGATGGGAAGAAGGCGCAGGTCCCGCATGGCGCTGTCCTCTAGGCCGCGCGCGTCTGCAGGCGCGCGGTGAAAGCCTTGGCGGCCGCGAGTGTCGAGGCGGCGCTCGCCTGATGCGTGTCGCCGGGATCGCGGATCATGACCGGGATGATCGGCTCGACCACCGGGATCGGCGGCATGCGCGGCCGACCGGCGTCACGCGCCGCTTCGGTAATCCGGCTGATGCGCTCCACCACGATCTCGCCGGACTTCACCTCGCGCTCGATGTCGACGAGGAAGCGCTCGGCGGTCCGCAGCCGCTCTCCGAGCGTGCCGTCGCATTCGCGCACGGTGACCTTGAGGCCCTGGATGGCCCGTTCGGCGATCTCGGTTGCGGTGATCAGCTCGGCGATCGTCGCCTTCAGCGACTGTTCGTCCGAGCGCAGCCGCATCAGGCGCCGGTTGAGGGTGATGCAATAGGCGATGGTCGCGGCCAGCAGCCCGGCGACGAGAAGTTCCACCACCATCGACACGGTGAAGCTGGTCATCATGCCTCCTGTCCGCCCGAAGAGATCTGTTCGAATTGTGTCATCGACGTGCGCCCGCGCCGCAGCGGCTTCTGGATACGGATGGCGACCCTGTCGCCCACCCGGCCCATCCGGCCCTCGGTCAGGGTCTCCGCGCCGCAGCGCACCTTGACCAGGGCGTCCGGCTTCATGTCGAGCATGAGCGTGTCGCCCACTTTCAGGTTCATCAGCTTGCGCAGCGGAAACATGTCCTCGTAGAGCACGGCTTCGACATGCGTTTGCGACTGGAAGATCTCGGTCGCCAGATGGCCCTCCCAGACCGGATCGCGGCCGAGCTTCTCGCCGACGAAGGTCTGCATCAGGCGATCGCGGATCGGCTCCAGCGTCGCATAGGGCAGCAGCATCTCGATCGAGCCGCCGCGCTCTTCCATGTCGATGCGAAAGCGCACCAGAATGGCGGCATTGTTCGGACGCGAGATGGCGGCGAAGCGCGGATTGGTCTCCAGCCGGTCGATCTTGAAGGTCACCGGCGAGATCGGACGGAAGGCCGCCTCGGCATCCGCCAGGATGACCTCGATCATCCGCTTGACGAGGCCCATCTCGATGGTCGTGTAGGGGCGGCCCTCGACGCGGATGGCGGTGACGCCGCGGCGCCCGCCGAGGAGCACGTCGATGATCGAGTAGATCAGGCTCGAATCGACGGTGGCGATGCCGAAATTGTCCCATTCCTCGGCCTTGAAGATCGAGAGAATGGCCGGCAGCGGGATCGAGTTCAGGTAGTCGGCGAAACGGACGGCGTGGATGCGGTCGAGCGAGACCTCGACATTGTCCGAGGTGAAATTGCGCAAGGATGTCGTGAGCAGCCGCACGAGGCGGTCGAACACGATGTCGAGCATCGGCAGACGCTCGTAGGCGACCATCGCCGAGTCGATGATGGCGCGGATGCCGCCATTGTCCGACAGCGCCAGGTCTTCGATGGAGAACCCGAGGAGATTGTCGATCTCCTCCTGGTTGAGGATACGCTCGGCGCCGCCCTTCGAGCCGGCGCTGACATGGGCCATGCCGTCTTCGCCGACGGATTCCCAGTTCTGCTCCGAATCCGATCCCGAGGAGCCCTGCTCCTCCAGCGCCATGCCCCATTCGGCGGCAAGAGCGTCCTGATCGATATCGCTAGCCATGGTCAGACCGTCACTGCACGACGATTTCGCGGAACAGCACGGCGTTGACCCGTGCCGGATGGACGGCGGTATTGACCCGTCGCGTCAGTTCGTCACGCAGCCGGAAGATGCCGGCCGAGCCCTCGATGTCGGACGGCCGCATCTCGCGCAGGTAGAGCTGGAAGGCATCGACCACCCGCGGCATGATCGGCTTGATCTGGTCGGCGACCTTGGAATCGGTCACCTCGAGGGCAACCTTGACCCGGAGATATTGCGGCCGGTCCTGCCCCACCGACAGGTTCACCGTCATGTCCGGCAGGTCGACGAAGGCCACCGGCCGGACAACCTCGGCCGGCCGCGCGGCCGTGGTTTCAGGCTTCTTCCTGAGGAAGAAGAACCAGCCTCCGCCGCCCAGCGCGATGACAGCGACCGCGGCGCCCGCGATCATGATCATCTTCTTCTTGCCACCACCGGCTTCCGCCGCACCACCCTCGTCGGCGTCATCGCCGTCGGCTTCAGGCTTTTTCGGTTTCTTCGCCATCACTTAGGGTCCCGGATTCTCTGAATGGGACAATGGCGCCGCAATAGTTAACGGCTCGTTTATTTTCGTTAAGCGCGCGGCAAGATTTGCCGGGACGAAACGGCCGGCCGGACCATTCGTGCCGCCCTCCTCCCAGCCTCAGAACATGGTTAAGCAATTGATTTTCCTCACATCGGCGAGTTGGCACGAAGACTGCGAGATGGTCTTCGGTCGCCGGGCTCGTTTGGGAGAACGGACACGGGGGCCACTGGGGAGCACCGCTTCGGACGATCGTCTTGGGAGAGACGGTCCGGCGAGGCGGACACGAAGGGACTGGTCCGATGGAGAACATTGGTCTCGTCGGCCTTTCGCGGCAGGTCGCCCTGCAGCGGGAGCTCGACGTCATTGCGAACAACCTCGCCAACTTGAACACCACGGGGTTCAAGCAGGACGACGTCGTGTTCGAGGAGTACCTGATGCCTGTCGCGCGGGACGATACGTTCCAGCGCGGGGCCGATCGCCGCATGTCCTTCGTCTGGGACCGCGCGACCACGACCAACCTCGCCCAGGGCGGCGTCACCCAGACCGGCAATTCGCTCGACGCCGCCATCAACGGCCGCGGCCTCTTCGCCGTGCAGACCCCGGAAGGCGAGCGCTACACCCGCAACGGCTCCTTCGAGCTCAACGCCCAGAACCAGCTCGTCACCAAGCAGGGCCAGATCGTCCTCGGTGAGGGCGGCCCCATCGCCTTCGAAGCCAACGATGTCGGCATCACCATCGGCCGCGACGGTTCCGTCGCCTCCTCCGGCGGCTCCCGTGGCCGGCTCCGGGTGGTCGACGGCAACGTGCCGCGCGCCTTCGAGAAGGCCGGCGACAACCTGTTCCGCCTGCGCGACGGCACCCAGGCGGTGGCCGTGCCCAACGCTGACGTGCGCCAGGGCGCTCTCGAGGCGTCCAACGTCACGCCGGTCCTCGCCCTGTCGCGGATGATCGAGGTCACCCGTTCCTACCAGTCGCTGGCATCGAGCCTCGAGCGCCACGATCAGATGCGGCGGGACGCCATCCGTTCCCTCGGCAACACGTCGACCTGAGGAGGCTGAACCATGCGCGCACTCCACACCGCCGCCAGCGGCATGAAGGCCCAGGAGCTCACCGTCGAGGTGATCTCCAACAACATCGCCAACATGCGCACCACGGGATTCAAGCGCCAGCGCGCCGAGTTCCAGGACATGCTCTACGACCATCAGCGCCGGGCCGGCACCCAGAACTCGCAGCAGGGCAACCTTCTCCCGGTCGGCATTTCCGTCGGCTCGGGCGTCAAGGCGGCCGGCACCTCCCGCATCATGACCCAGGGTAACGTCCTCTCCACCGAGAAGGACTACGACGTCGCCATCCGCGGCGAGGGCTTCTTCCGCATCCAGCTGCCCGACGGCCGCACCGCGTTCACCCGCGACGGCTCCTTCGAGCGCAATGCCGACGGCCAGATCGTCACCGTCGACGGCTACCAGATCGAGCCCGGCATCACCGTGCCGAACAACGCCAGCGCCGTCACCATCAGCGCCGCCGGCGTCGTCCAGGCGACGCTGCCCGGCCAGACCGCGGCGCAGGTCATCGGCCAGATCCAGCTCTCCCGCTTCGTCAACAAGGCGGGCCTGGAATCGATGGGCGACAACCTCTTCATGGAAACCGCGGCCTCCGGGCAGGCGATCTCCACCACGCCCGGCAACGAGGGCATGGGCTCGCTGCTGCAGAAGAACCTCGAACAGTCGAACGTCACCGCCGTCTCGGAAATCTCCGACCTGATCGCCGCCCAGCGCGCCTACGAGATGAACGCGCGCATCATCTCGGCGGCCGACCAGATGCTGCAGTCCACCTCGCAGTTGATGCGGTGAGACTGATCATGTCCCGCGCCCGCCGCCTCCTCGCCGCCACGCTGCTCGCCGGACTGGTCCTGCCGGCCCATGCCGACATGGGCCGCCCGGTCCTCAGACTCGACGTCACCGTCGTCGGCGACGTCGTGCGGCTCGGCGACCTCTTCGACAATGCCGGCCGCCATGCCGACGTCGCCGTCTTCCGCTCCCCCGATCCCGGCCATACCGGCCAGGTCGCGGCCTGGCGGATCGTCGAGGCGGCGCGCCGGGCCGGGCTCGAACCCGAATCCTCCGACCGCAACCGCGACGTCAGCGTCACCCGCGACGCCCGCATCGTGCCTCTGGCGGAGATGGAGGAGAAGATCGCGGCGTCGCTCGCCGGCACCCTCGGCCTCGGGGATTCCAGCAGGGTCCAGGTCGTGTTCGACCGCGGCACCCGCCCGCTCACCGTGGAGCGGCAGGCCGCCGGCCAGGTAGACATCCTGCGCCTCGAGCATGATCCGCGCAGCGGCCGCTTCGACGCCGTCCTCGGCATCCGCGGCTCCGGGCGCTCCGAGCGCAACGGCGGGTTCCGCGTCTACGGCACCGCCAACGAACTGGTCGAGTTCGCCGCGCCGGCCCGCACCATCGGCCGCGGCGAGATCGTCCGCGCCTCCGACCTCGTCATTGACCGCAAGCCGCGCAGCGCCCTGCCGATGATGACGGCGGACACCGTCGTGTCGCTCGCCCAGGCCGTCGGCCTGGCCGCCCGCCGCCCCCTGTCGCCGGAGCGCCCGTTCCGCACCAGCGACCTGATGAAGCCGGAACTGGTCGAGCGCAACGCCAACATCCTCATCATCGTCGAGCTTCCCGGCCTGTCGCTGACCATGCGCGGCAAGGCGCTGGAGGCCGGCGCCGAGGGCGACGTCATCCAGGTGGAAAACAACCAGTCGCGCAAGAAGATGCAGGCGGTGGTCACGGGCCTCAACCGCGTCTCGCTGGCGACGCGGCAGACCACCGTCGTCGCCGCCACGAGGACACCGTGATGACCCGCCCGCACGCCACACCTCATCCTCGTTCCGCGTCAGGAACCGCCATGCGAAACGCCCGCCCCCTCCTCGTTCTCCTCGCCGGGCTTTCGACGGCCGCCTGCGGTGCGCCCGACCGGCTGCGCAATATCGGACAGACCCCTGCCCTCTCGGCGGTGGAGAATTCGCAGACCCGTCCGGGTTACCGGCCGGTCTCCATGCCGATGCCGGAGCCGCAGCCGATCTCGCACAATCCCAATTCGCTCTGGCGCAATGGATCGCGCGCCTTCTTCCGCGACCAGCGCGCCCAGCGCATCGGCGACATCCTCACGGTCAAGGTGAGGTTTCAGGACCAGGCCAACATCCAGAACAGCACCAACCAGTCGCGCACCGGCTCGCAGAGCATGGGCACGCCCAACCTCTTCGGCGCCGAGCGGCTGATCGCCCGGACCGGGGCGGACCCCGCCAGCCTCGTATCCACCACCGGCTCCAACTCCAACGAAGGCAGGGGAAGCGTCAACCGGTCGGAAAACCTCACCACCAATGTCGCTGCCGTCGTCATGCAGGTTCTGCCCAACGGCAATCTCGTGCTCGAAGGCAAGCAGGAGATGCGGGTGAATTTCGAGGTGCGCGAGCTGATCGTCGCCGGTGTCGTCCGACCGGAGGACATCGAGAGCGACAACACCATCGATTCCAACAAGATCGCCCAGGCCCGGATCGGCTATGGCGGTCGCGGCCAGATCACCGACCAGCAGCAGCCGCGCTACGGCCAGCAGGTTCTCGACGTCCTCCTGCCCTTCTGACGATCCCAGAGCTCCCAGCCGTCCCCGCTCCCCAGGCGAATACGGCAAGTCCGGCGCCGTCCGCGTTCTCCCGACGCGGGCGGCGTCGGCATTTGGGGGACAGCCCGACGGTTGCAGGGCGACAAGGATGCCCCACCCGCACCCTCCCCGCGCTGCGCGCGGAGAGGGGGACTTCGGCGTCATGCCCGATCGCACCGCGGAGTGCCGGGCAGGACGCAGGCGGCCGGACGGGCCAGACGCTCCGTCACCGGCGAAAGGCGATGCGGTCGTCCCCCTCCCCTCGCCCCGGCGAGGGGAGGGTAAGGGTGGGGCCTTTCATTTGTGGCGCAGAGGGCTCCTCCGCCGCCCCAAAATGAAACGGCCGCCCCGAGGGGCGGCCGGATTGTCCCGACGCGGTGCGGCGGTCTACTCGTCGCGATAGACCCGCTCGCGGCGCTCGTGGCGCTCCTGGGCTTCCAGCGACAGGGTGGCGATGGGGCGGGCCTCGAGGCGCTTCAGCGAGATCGGATCGCCGGTCTCCTCGCAGAAGCCGTAGGTGCCGTCCTCGATGCGGGCGAGCGCCGCTTCGATCTTGGAGATCAGCTTGCGCTGGCGGTCCCGGGCCCGCAGTTCGATCGCACGGTCTGTCTCCGAGGAGGCGCGGTCGGCGATGTCGGGATGATTCTGGTTCTCGTCCTGCAGATTCTGCAGGGTTCCCTTGGCTTCGCGAAGGATATCGTCCTTCCAGGCGAGCAGCTTCTTGCGGAAAAACTCTTTCTGCCGCTCGTTCATGAACGGCTCCGAGTCATTCGGGCGGTAATCCGCTTCCAACTCCAACGTCATGCGCCGAACCCCTCAAGATTCACGGTTAAAGTCTCCGTGTTTCGGCGCGCTCATAGCACTCGTCCGGAGGGCAGACAACATGAAAGCGGGTCATGCGACCGTCATCGGGACCTGAACGCGCGATCGCCAAAAGCAGGAACCGTGCCACCGGGTGGGCTTTGCGGGATATTCAGGGTTGCGAGAGCCAGTCAGGAGTCTTCAGGCTTTCGCCGCGGCCTCGCGCTTGGCGATCTCCACCTGGGCCCTGAGGTCGATTTCCGCCAGGACGCCGTCGAGGCCGGGATCGCCCGAATCCTCGAGGTTCGCCGCGGTCAGGCTGCGCAGCTTGAGGAGCACCGCCGGCAAGGGCTCCCCGGCGAGCAGCGAGAGCTTCAGGTCATCGAGGAGGTCGAGGGACAGCCGTCCGCGCTGCATGGCGCGGCGCCGCTTCTCGCGGCGGTCCTCCGGCTGCATGCCCTGCACCGCCAGCAGCGTCTCCAGCCCCGCGGCCGCCATGGCCGGACGGCTCGAAGCGGTCGCCGGCGTTTCCGTCCTGGCCCCCGGCAGTTCGAAGGACGTGCGCGGACGATCGGCCTTCTGGGCCGGCTGTCCGGTTGTGACGGCGCCGATGGCAGGCGGCGTGATGATCCGCATAGGTCCCTCTCCGGAACGGCCGCTTCAGCAAAGCGCAACAGGTGTTGAGCGCAGGTTAAGAGAGCCCCGCCATGGTTAAGGGGCCGTTAATGCCCGGCAAGTCTTGCCGGGCGGCAGGCCGGATAACCCCGAAATCCGCCGGGTTGGAAAAAACTTTGTTAGCAAATCAATGAGTTATAGGCCCCATCCGGGTTGGCACGGCGCGTGCTGGTCCGTGTCGACCCAAGGGGATCTCCATGTTCCGCCGTCTCGCCGTCCTTCTGAGCCTCCTGGTCCTCGCCGCTCCGGCCGGGGCCACGACCTCGCGCATCAAGGACCTGGTCGACGTCGAGGGCATCCGCGAGAACCAGCTCATCGGCTACGGCCTCGTCGTCGGCCTCAACGGCACCGGCGACACGCTCAACAACTCGCCCTTCACCCGCCAGTCCATCCAGTCGATGATGGAGCGCCTCGGCGTCAACACGCGCGGCATGAACCTGCGCACCGCCAACGTCGCCGCGGTCATGGTCACAGCCAACCTGCCACCCTTCTCGACCCAGGGCACGCGCATCGACATCAAGGTCTCAGCCATGGGCGATTCCCGCTCGCTGCAGGGCGGCGAGCTGCTCGTCACCCCGCTGGTCGGCGCCGATGGCGAGGTCTATGCGGTCGGCCAGGGTGCCGTCGCCATCGCCGGCTTCCAGGCCCAGGGAGCGGCCGCCACCATCACCCGCGGCGTCCCCACCGTCGGACGCGTCTCCAACGGCGGCATCGTCGAGCGCGAGGTCGCCTTCTCGATCAACCGCATGGCCTCGCTGAAGCTCGCCCTGCGCAATCCCGACCTGACCACGGCGCGCCGCATCGCCGCCGCCATCAACGACTTCATCGGCGCCCCCACCGCGGAGCCGACCGACCCCGCAACCGTTCACCTCAAGGTGCCGTCCCGCTTCGAGGGCAACATCGTCGCGCTGCTCACCGAGATCGAGCAGTTGCGCGTCCAGCCCGACCAGGTGGCGAAGGTCGTCATCGACGAGGCCTCCGGCATCATCGTCATGGGCAAGGACGTGCGTGTCTCGACCGTCGCGATCGCCCAGGGCAACCTCACCGTCACGGTGTCCGAGCGGCCGCAGGTGGTCCAGCCGAACGCCCTCGCCAATGGCGAGACGGTCGTGGTTCCCCGCACGCAGATCCAGGCCACCGAGGAGGGCAAGCGCCTCGCCCTGGTGCGTGAGGGCGTGTCGCTGCAGGAACTGGTCGACGGCCTCAACGCGCTGGGCATCGGCCCGCGCGACATGATCGCCATCCTGCAGGCCATCAAGGCCGCGGGCGCCCTGCAGGCCGAGATCGAGGTGCTGTGATGCGAAGCCTTACCCCCGAAGTCACCGCCGTCAACGCTGCGACACCGCAGGCCGCCAGGGTCACGGGCTCGCGCGAGCAGCGCGCCTGGTCGCAGGCCCAGAACTTCGAGCAGGTCTTCCTCAACACGATGTTCTCGCAGATGTTCACCGGCATCGGCACGGAATCGCCGCTCGGCGGGAAGCAGAGCGAAGCCTGGCGCGGCATGCTCGTCGACGAATACGCCAAGTCGGTCACCGGCCAGGGCGGCGTCGGCCTCGCCAACCACGTCTATCGCGAACTGATCGGCGCGCAGGAAGCCGCGCCCCGCCGTGTTCCGGCCAGGAGCTGAGCCATGCAGCAGCCCGTCACCCGACCTGCCCCGCCGCCTTTCGGCAGCGCGGCGGAAGCCGCCGCCTTCGCCGAAGGGCTGCGGGCCACCATGGTCGAGCTCCGCGCGGTGCTGGCCGACGAAACGGCTCTGGTCCGTGCCGCCAAGATCAAGGCCGCCCAGCCCTTCGAGGCGCGCAAGAACGAACTCTCGCATCGCTATCTCGCCGATCTCACCCGCCTCAAGCTCCACAGCGCCGCCCTGCGGAACCATGCGGGCGACGCGCTTGCCCGTCTGGAGGCCGAGCATGCCGCCCTGCAGGACGCCCTGCAGGTGAACCTCGCGGTCCTCGCCACCGCCCATGCGGTCGCCGAGGGCATCATCCGCCATGTCTCGCAGGCGGTTCAGGCGCGCCGCGCCCCACCCGGCTACGGTGCCAACGGCCGTGCCACGGCGCCGGGGCCACGCACGGCTGCACCCGTCGCCGTCGTCCGGAGTCTTTGACGGCAGGTGGCGTGCATTCGCGCTCGATTTTAAAGAATAGTGCGTCGCAACATTTACCATATGTCCTAACGAGAGCTTAGGCTCTGGGGTTCATGATCCGGCACTTGGGAGAAGAGGGACCACGAGGTCCTTCCCCCACAGGGAGTACCGGTCATGGACATCCCGTCCTCACGACCGGCCGTCGGAACGAATTCTACCGGGCGGCCGGACCCCGTCCAGTACCGCGAAGCGGTACGGACGGAACTGCCCCGCGCACAGCGGGTGACACAGCCTCCTTCGAACAGCGCCGGTTCGGCGTTGGACGATCGACGCCCCGGCGACGCCGCCGCGCGCGACGACCGCATCCTCGCCGACCGCCGGGCTCGCATGGAGCGCATCGCCGACACGATCCGGGAATCGCTTCAGCGCCGGATCGAGAAGGACGAGGCCGCAGGGCTTCTCGTCTATCGCACGGTCGACAAGGAAACCGGCGAGGTGGTGCGGCAATATCCTGACGAGATGGTGCTGAAGCTCAGGGCCTATGCGCGCGAGATGGCGCGCAAGGAGGAGAGCGAGGCGGCCGACAATCCGCGGGTCGAACGGGTCGCCTGACCCTCGCCGCACCCTGACCACCGCGACCGCCCCGCAGGGCGGCATTTGGCGTTGGGCGGCCGGCAGGTCAGCCCTTGCCGCTTCGCGGCGCCAGCAGGATGAGGGCCACACCGGCGAGGACCACCGCCGTTCCCGCGATCATCCGCATGTCGAAAGCATCGCCGGTGATCAGCACGCCGAGCCCGATGGCCATGAGCGGGCACATCAACGTCAGCGTCGAGATCAGGTTGGCCTCGTATTTCATGATCAGCTTGAAGAACAGGCTGTGTCCGAGCAGCGAGACGAAGAGGGCCGTGTAGACAAGCGCCATGAGGAAGGGCCAGCCGGCATGCGCCGCCCGTTCCAACTGGTTCGTCTCCAGCACCATCGAGCCGAAGGCCAGCGGGATCGACGAGGCGAACCCTACCCATGCCTGGAACTGCAGTGGCTGGACATTGTGCATCTTCTTCATCAGCACGACGCCGAAAGCCGAGGCGAAGGCGCTGCCGAGGACGAAGATCAGCCCGACCGAGAGCACGAAGCCCTTCGGGTCGTACATTACGAGGACGGCGCCGGCGAAGGCGAGCGCGATGCCGGTGCCGCGGCGCCAGTCGATCCGCTCGCCGAGCATGGCCACCGACAGGAGCGCGGTGATCGGCACGCCGAGCTGCGTCACCACCGCCGCGCTCGACGGTGTCGCCGTCATCAGGCCGATGGAGACGAGGCCGAAGCCCCCCGCCCCCATCATCAGGCCGACCAGCGCGATCCGCCAGCGCGGACGCGGCCAGGGCAGCAGCCAGGGCAGCGCCACCAGCAGCACCAGCACGAACCGGAGCGACGAGAACAGCAGCGGCGGGATGTCGAGATGGACGAGCGCCAGCTTCGTCACGATGAAATTGGTTGCCCAGATCAGGCAGACCAGCATCAGGAGGGCGAAGTCGCGCAGGAGCATAACTCCCGCTTGCGACAGCGCGGCCCTGGGCGCAACCGGCTGGACCGCGCGGCAGTCATGCCGCGCCGCCGTCCTGGTCGCAGATCCCGCCCCGGATCAGCCGGGCGCGATCATCTTGCGCGGGTCGACGAGGCGATCATAGTCCACGGCGCTGACGAGGCCGGTCTTCAGCGCCTCTTCCCTCAGGGTCGTGCCGTTCTTGTGGGCGGTCTTGGCGATCTTCGCCGCGTTGTCATAGCCGATGGTCGGGGCGAGCGCCGTCACCAGCATCAGCGACCGCTCGACACCGGCGCGGATATTGTCCTCGCGTGGCGTGATGCCGACGACGCAATGGTCGGTGAAGGAGACCGCCGCATCGGCCATCAGCCGCACCGACTGCAGGAAATTGTAGGCCATGACGGGGTTGAAGACGTTCAGCTCGAAATGGCCCTGGCTGCCGGCGAAGGTCAGCGCGGCGTGGTTGCCGAAGATCTGCACGCAGACCTGCGTCAGCGCCTCGCACTGGGTCGGATTGACCTTGCCCGGCATGATCGATGAGCCCGGCTCGTTCTCCGGCAGCGCCAGTTCGCCGAGGCCGGCCCGCGGGCCGGAGCCGAGGAAGCGGATGTCGTTGGCGATCTTGAACAGAGAGGCCGCCACCGTGTTGATCGCCCCGTGCGAGAAGACCATGGCGTCATGGGCGGCCAGCGCCTCGAACTTGTTCGGCGCCGAGGTGAACGGCAGGCCGGTGATCGCCGCGATCCGCTCCGCCACCGTCTCGGCGAAGCCGACCGGGGCATTGAGCCCGGTGCCGACGGCGGTGCCGCCCTGCGCCAGTTCCATCAGCGCCGGCAGCGTCAGTTCGATCCGGGCGAGGCCGTTCGCCACCTGCTGCGCATAGCCGGAGAACTCCTGGCCGAGGGTCAGCGGCGTCGCATCCTGCGTATGGGTGCGGCCTATCTTGACGATGTCCGCCCAGGCGCGCGCCTTGGCGTCGAGGGCGCCATGCAGATGGTTCAGCGCCGGCAACAGGCGGCGCACGATCTCCTCGACGCAGGCGACATGCATGGCCGTCGGATAGGTGTCGTTGGACGACTGGCTCATGTTGACGTGGTCGTTGGGATGGACAGGCGTCTTCGAACCCATCTGCCCGCCGACCATCTCGATGGCGCGGTTGGAGATCACCTCGTTGGCGTTCATGTTCGACTGCGTGCCCGAGCCGGTCTGCCAGACCACCAGCGGAAAATGATCGTCGAGCTTGCCGTCGATCACCTCCTGCGCCGCCGTTACGATCGTCCCGCCGATGGCGGGGTCGAGCCGGCCGAGCGCCATGTTGGTCTCGGCGGCGGCCCGCTTGACGATGCCGAGCGCCCGCACGATGGGCGCCGGCTGCTTCTCCCAGCCGATCCTGAAATTGCCGAGGGAGCGCTGTGCCTGGGCGCCCCAGTAGCGGTCCGACGCGACCTCGATGGGGCCGAACGTGTCGGTTTCGGTGCGGGTCTTCGCCATGGATCGGTCTCCGGAGGCCCTCCGGCGGCGGACGGGCCATCGACGTCGCGGAGAACCCGCGCGGTCTCGATACGCCCGTCGGGATAGACCCGAAGGGCGCGGCGCGCAATCGAGGCGACCCCGCCACAGGAGGCCCCCACCCCACCCGGCAATTCCTGCCGGTTAACTCTTGCCGTGTCGCAGAGGACACAGGGGCTGGGCTCAACCCCTTAAAATCGTGCAGGATTTTGGATCAGAGACGGAAATTAACCTTTGATTAGGGTTAACGCGGCAGGGTGCGTCAAAGGCCCGTGAGAATCGTCGGGCCCGGCCGAGGACCACCCATGAGCGACATCGTCCTTTCAAAAGGCATTCGCGGCAATCTTCTCTCGCTGATGAGCACCGCCGACCTGCGCGACCGCACCCAGTTCCGGCTCTCCACCGGCAAAAAGGTGAACTCCGCGCTGGACAATCCCGGCAATTTCTTCTCGGCGTCGATGCTCAATTCGCGCGCCACCGACATCACCAACCTGCTCGACGGCATCGGCACCGCGATCAAGACGCTGGAAGCGGCCGACAACGGCATCCGCTCCATCGTCCGTGTCGTCGAGAACGCCCAGGCCCTCGCGCGCCAGGCTCAGGGGTCGGCCGCCAGCACCGCCCGCCTCGGCGGCGTTCTGCCCATGGTGTCCGGCGCCCAGGGCGCCATGACGATGACGACGCCGCTGACCGCCCTCGGCTTCGCCGCGCCCGAGACGATCACGATCAATACCGGCACGAACCGTTCGACGACACTGACAATCGGCGCCGGCATGACCGTCGGCGACCTGATCAACGCCATCAACGACAACACCTCGGAAGCGGCGGCCAGCGGCGTCGGCGTGACCATCGGCTCGACGTCGGGAGCCGATGCAAGAGCCCTGCTCTCCCCCGACGGCCGTCTCGTGCTCGAATCCATCGGCACCCAGCCCATCACCCTGTCCTCGTCGAATGCCGGCGCGGCGCTGACGAACATGGGTTTCGCGCTGAACGACCGGACCAAGCCCGCCGGCGAAATCAACGTCACCCGGTCGAATATCGCCGCCCAGTTTTCCGAACTGCGCCGGCAGATCGACCAGCTCGCCAAGGATTCCGGCTTCAACGGTGTCAATCTTCTGAACGCCGACACGCTCCAGGCGATGTTCAACGAGCGGCAGACGTCGTCGCTGACGATCACCGGCGTGCGCTTCTCGGTGAACGAAGACCTGGCGATCGGCGACCAGATGAACAACTTCCAGACCGATCGCGACATCAACGTCGCGATGGCCGACCTGTCGAAGGCCATGGCGCGGCTGCGCTCGCAGTCGAGCGCCTTCGGCTCCAACCTCGCCCTGGTGCAGATCCGGCAGAAGTTCACCCAGGAAATGGCGAACACCCTGAAGACCGGCGCCGACAACCTGGTGCTGGCGGACATGAACGAGGAAGGCGCCAACATGCTCGCCCTCCAGACCCGCCAGCAGCTTTCCACCCAGGCCCTGTCGCTCGCCAACCAGGCCGACCAGAGCGTGCTCAGCCTGTTCGGCTAAGGCCTCAGGCCGGCAACTGCATGCCGTGGCCGTCGGGCGTCGTGTCGTCGACCGCGCCGATGGTCGAGGCCGGCCAATGGGTCTGGATGATCTGCATCATCCCCTTGCCGTGGGGACCGGCGAAATCAGTCCCCAGTTCGGTCAGGGCGTTGAGCCAGCTGACCGGCACGGCCCCCGCCTGGACCAGGCGCATGATGGCCGCATCCTCGGCGATCTTGCTGTTGGTGCTCGACACGTCGACGACGAAGAAGACGTCGTAGCCGTTGCGCAGCAGGTCGAGCGACGTGTGCAGCGTGCAGTTGTCGATGGAAATACCGCCGATCAGCACGTTCCTGCACCCCGTCTGCCGCAGCCACTCCGCCAGCTCCGCCGTATAGCCGGTCGGGGTGGTCCGGGACTGGAACGTCCGCGCTCCCGCATCGATCAGGGTTTTGATCTCGGGCAGGAACGATCCGTAATAGTCGTTCTCCTCGCCGAGCACCCCCGTCGGCATTCCGAACAGGCTGCTGAATTTCGCGAAGGCTGCGATATTGTTGCGATACTGCTTGCCGGGGATCGTCGTCATCAGGTTGTCGAGCCCGGTCACATAGTCGACATAGACGAGCGCCGTGTCCGTGGGCTTGAAACCGGTCAGGGCGGCGTTTTTCAGGGGGGCGGGCATGGCGGGGGAATTCCTTTCCTGCGGCAACGATGCAGCAGGAGATAGGCAGCCCCTCTGTCCCGAAAAGTGCTTCCTTCTGCAACGTCATGTGCCAAGAATGGGCCGATGATGGATGCCGACGACCTCGTTCTCCTCGACGCGATCATTGCCGCCGGCGGCGTTTCGGCAGCGGCGCGCAAGCTGAACCTGCCGAAGACGACGATCAGCCGACGCCTGAACCGGCTGGAAGCGGCCGCGGGCGTCGCCCTGTTCGACCGGGCTGGCCGCAAGCTGCGACTGACCCAGGCCGGAGAGGCGCTGCGAGCGCCCTCGATGGCCGTCGGAATTGCGCTGGCGGAGGCACGCGCGCTGGCGGAGGCCGGACGCGATACACCGCAGGGCGCCCTGCGGATCGTGTCGCCCTTCCTGTTCGGACGGCTGGTCCTGTCACCCTTTCTCGGGCGGTTCCTCGCCGAAAACGAACAGGTCACGGCGATCGTCCGGTTCGACAACGCCCACGTCGATCCGCTCCGGGAGAACGTCGATCTGGCGATCCGGGTCGCCGCGCCGACCGAACCCTATCTGATCTCGTCCAAGCTGGCCGAGGCGGAACTGAGGCTCTTCGCTCCTGCGTCCCTCGCGGCGGAGATCGCGCGCCCGGAGGACCTCGCCCGGATACCCTTCATCCAGGTCGCCAACCAGCACAGCCCCGCGGTCCTTCTGCGCCTCGCAGGTCTCGGCGCGACACACGAGATCAGGGTGCGGGTCCGATGCACGGTCAACGACCCGGAAGCCGCCTGCACCATGTCTGCCTGCGGAGGGGGCTTTGCCGTGCTCCCGACATTCCTCGCCGGCGGCCTGGTGAAGGACGGCACGCTCGTCCCCGTCCTGCCCGAGATCGTCGCCGGACACGTCGCGATCTTCGCCCTGCTGCCGCCCGGTCGCAACACCATTCCGGTCGTCGCAAGCTTCCTCAAGGGGCTGCGGCGGCAACTCAACGACCAAGAGTTCGGCAGGTCGGCGATGGCCTAGACCATCGCGCCGGCCAGCATTAAAACGGGATCGACAATACCGCCCAAAGTCCGACATGGTGGTGCAATACGTCGATCTGTCATGATCTGTGCATGTGCTAGCATCGCGCGATGACGAATCGTGCGGAGGTGGGGGAATGGCGCTCAAGGTTGAACTGAAGCCCGGCGAGAAGTTCATTCTCGGCGACAGCGTCATCGTCAACGACGACCAGCGCACCCGGCTGACCATCGAGGGCGAAGCGCCGATCCTGCGCGAAAAGGACGTCATGACGGTCGAGGCCGCCGACACGCCCTGCAAGAAGATCTATCTCCTCGTCCAGCTGATGTATCTGTCCCGCGATCCCGGTCGCCACCACAAAATGTATTTCGACCTGGTCAACGACGTGGTGAAGGCGGCGCCGTCGACTCTCGGGTTCATCGACGACATCAACAATCACATATTAACCGGTTCGCTGTATAAAGCTCTAAAGGCCACGAAGGGCCTGATCGAGTACGAAGGGACTCTGTTGGGTCATGCATCACGGAGCAGCGGCGTACGCGTCGACCGCTAAGGTCACGGCAACCACCAATCCCCGCGACCTGGAGGCGAGTCTGCTCTTGCGGGCAGCGGCCAGGCTGCAGTCGGTGAAGGACAATTGGGACACCGGCAAAGCCGAGCTCGGCCCGGCCCTCGCCTACAACCGCAAGCTCTGGACGATCCTGTCGACGTCGGCGACCCAGCCCGACAACCCGTTGCCGCTGCCGATCAAGAACAACATCGCCAATCTCGGCCTGTTCATCTTCCAGCGGACGATCGACATCGAGATCGCGCCCGCTCCCGAGAAGCTCGGCATCCTCGTGACCATCAATTCGAACATCGCCGCGGGCCTCGCCGGCCGCGGCTGAGCCCGGCCGGACGGCAGAACGCATGAAGGGCGCAGCCGAACCCGGCCGCGCCCTTTTTGATGCGGCCGACACTGGCCCGGCAGCTGTTACATGTAGTTGATGATGGTGAGCTTGGAGAGCATCGAGCTCGTCTGGTAGCTCGCCTGCAGATTGGTCTGCAGCGCGAGGATCTGCACCCCGACCTCGTTGTCGTCGACGCCCTCGATGTCGGTGAGGAGCCCGCCGAGCATGGAGCGCCGGTCCCCATGGCGGATTTTGGCGGAATCGGCGGCGGAGTTGGCGGCAGAGATCTCGATCTGGATCGACTGCAAGCTCTGGTTGGCCTTGTCCATGCTGAGGCCAGAGACGACCCGCGGTGTCAGCGCCTGAAAGCGCTCTAGCCCGTTCGGGTCGCTTTCGCTGAAGCGCAGCGAGCTCGCCACCGCCATGTATTGAACCGCGGTACGCAGCGCTTCCTCGTCGCCGCGAACGCCGTAGAAGACCGCCTGCGAATTGTCGACTTGCGCCGAAGCGGTCGCGCGCGGGTTGGGCGAGACCCTGTCGCCCTGATACCACCGCACCGTTCGCGCCTCGGCATTCTGCGGCGTGTCGTAGGCGACGGCATCCGCCATGGTCCCGGACACGCCCGCCACCAGCCGCTTCGGCACGCCCGGCTCGACGGGCGGCGGACCGACGAGGGCCGCGGCCTGGGTCTCGCCGTGGAAGAAGTCGTCGCCGGCCTTTACCGCCGATGCCGCCGCGAGCTTGGTGCCGACCATCCGGCTGACCTGGGTGCCGAGTGCGGTCCGCAGATTGTCCAGCGTCTCGGCGGAGGTTGCGCCGACGCGGAACTGGTCGGATGCGATTACCTGTGCATCCGCCGCGGCCGCCGTCAAAGTCATGTTCTCGATGCTGCCGTCCGGCAGGGTGAAGCCGATGGTGAGGGACTGGTTCGGCGTGGCGTTGCCGGCGCCCGCGGCGATGGACACGGAGGCGGGCGGGCCCGCCGTCCGGGTCGCCGTGAGCCCGTCGACGGCGCCCGAGACGAGACCGATCTTCCGGCCGAAACCATTGGTGCCGTCTTCCGCCAGCGCCACCGGAGGCGTTGCCGCCGCCGTGATCGTCAGCCG